>CP013614.1:2400000-3000000 GCA_001465115.1 Enterococcus silesiacus
ATATTTCCAAATACACCATCTGGTTCTTGTGTATATGTTTTCGGTAATGTAAAGGCTGGTAAAGGACTAATCGTTGCCTTATCTTTAAAATAAATGTCAACTGTAGCGGTCTTATCTAAATATTTAGGCAGGTCAAGTGTCCACGCTCCAGCATTTACTGTTGTTGTGATTGCTTGACCATCTGAACCTTTTAACCATTCCCCATTCACTTTAACGAAAACTTTTGCACCATCTTCACCGCTTGTCCCTGATAGTTGTTTTGTTGCGTTATTTAAATCTGTTGTTACTACTGCTTTGGTTGGTGGTGTAACATCAATCGTAGCGACTGATTCTGCCCAGTCTTTTAAATCTCCAGGAACTTCATCACCTGGCTTACCTAGATGGACAGTGTTAGGATCAGGATTTAAATCTCCAGCTTTTCCACCACGCCATGCTCTTACCACTTCAATTTTGTCACCTGTTTCAAAAAATTCAGTATCTCCATTTGCCATACGCTTATTTTCAGCTTGGAATAACCCCGGACGGGCACCTTCACCATAAATATTTAGCCCTTGTGAGTTCTCATCAGCACCAACTGTTTTTCCATTGATTTCATAGGTTTCGCCAGTATTCGCTTTGGTAACTTTTAAAACGACTGTTACTTCGTCTGTCCAAGCAGAACGAGAACCCTCAACACCTTCTGGAATAGTAACATGGCCAAATGCATACTTATCAGCATTCGCTGGTGTTCGTAATTCATCGACAACTGGATTAGCATTATTTCCACTAATCCGTGCCATTGTTCGCATATTATTGGCAGTACTTCCTAATACAGCATGAACTGAATCATCCGTCGTAAAGGTCCCTGGTAAATTTAGTTGACTCATTTCGAATGTGCGATATCTTGCCGCACGTGAGCTGTGATAATCATATCTAAAGCCAGTATCATAAAGTCCCATATCGATCAGTGTCCATGCACTATATGGATTACCTTCTAGTTGAGCAGCATTTCCCTGCTTCCAAACACTGACATCAGAGTAAACATTTTTTAAATCACCACTACCATTGAAAACTACGCTACCGCTATTATTTCTAAAATCGTAGTACAACATATTGTGAAATTCCAAAATCGAATTTGATCCAAAACTAAACGTACCACCTGTACCGTACCCATCAATTGTAAACTCTGTTCCTGGATCACCAGCAATAACTGTTTGATTTCCTGAGCTGAATCCTCTTCCTAAAGTAGAAACTATTTCTACCTTAGAATTTTTGTCTTCCAATTTAAACGAATTACCCGTACCTGTATAGTTGATTGCCTCTTGGTTACCATTACCAATTATTTTAAATTTTGATCCTCCAGTAACCTTTACAGCATTGTTCCCACCAGACAAGCGCAGTGTTTCAGAACTTGAACTAGCGTCCTTAATGATTGAAAATTCTGAATCATTTTCAATATTAAACTGCATATCGCTTGATGTTCTAAAACGCATAACTGCTCCAAAACCATTTCCTCTTGCATCATTTCTTATTTTTGCATTCAGTACAGCTTTATTTTTAATATTAAAAATGCTGCCGTTCCCTTGTAGAATTGTTGCTGGATGCGATTCTGAATCTAGATAAAAATGGGCAGAATTCGTTACTTCTATTAAAGAATTCACTCCTTGTATACAAAGGATCCCCCCAAATCGATCTGTCCCAGTTTGTGAGCTATAAATGGTTGCTTTTGTTCCTTCACCATCAAATTTCATTGTTGCACGGTCCCCATCGATAGCAATCATGGTTGTTCTACTATTATTCAATTCTAGCGTTGAACCTTGATTGACGAGAATCGTTGCATCATTTACTTGAGAGCCCATGAACATATCTGAGAATGTTCCACTAATCTTTGTTCCATTAGTAATAGTTATATTTTTAGCTTCAAACAATTTATGCCAGCTATCATTCATACTTGTTCCACCAGCACCGCCAGTACCTACCCCATTATGAGTCAGGTGGATGTTTCCTCCATCCATCAAAATAGCGCCATTTTGCAGATATGCAATACGTTTAGTATGTCCTTCAATTAATGAAATATTATTAAAGGCCGCTGTCCAATTTGAACTGACAGCAGGTGCCGCATAGACCAATGCATCAGCGCTAGTAACTGCACTACCAGAACCTTTCAGATTCACATTATTAAATCTGAGTTCTGAAGCTGTTCCAACTGATCCTAAAGTAATTCTAAAATTAGCACCAGCGTTAGCCCCAAAATCTAAACTAAAATTATCTACTCCATTAGCACCATCGATTGTTACACTTCTGCTTACAGTACCTGGATTCAGCGCTGAGTTCCCACGAGCAATATCTTTAGACAACTTGATCGAACTGACTGCAGGATTTTGTAAAGCACTCACAAATGTCCCCCAGTCCTCAACAGTGACTAAATTTCTTGCATTAAAAGTAACAGGTGAGGCAATTGCATTATTGTTACTTTTAGACTCAGCTACTTGCTTCTGATAGTTCAAATCAAAACTAGCTTTTGCAACCACAGTATCTTGTTGAGTGACTTTAAGTGTATCTGCTATATTTTTCCCAGCTGTCTGCGCCTTTAAAATTATTGGAAGTTCATATTCTCCTGTAGTCTCTTTAAATTGAATAGCTATTTTATTCATTTGGTCGTAATCTTTAATACTTAGCTCATTTACAACCTTTGATGGTAGAGACTCTATTAGCTCCTCACCAAATAAAAGACCTACTTTTTTTTCATCTAAAGATAATACAATTTCTTCTTTTTGTGGATTTTTAACCTTCAAAAGAAACTCTATTTGATCTGTTGATTCAGAAATTTTTTCAAGAGTATATTGGCCTTTATTCTTCTCAGAAGCTTGTATCTTGGTTTGATTACTAACTATCAGAAATCCTAAAATACTAAACAAAGAAACCAACAAAACAACTAATATCGATTTTTTTCCGATCTTCATTATTTTTCTCAACTCCTCTCTATTTGTATAATTTTTGGTGTGTCGGATCACACTATATTATTTCAATTTTTGAACCCAAGCTGAATTTTCCAGTCTTGAATAAAAAAATGGAAACCAGATTAATTACGTAACCATCAACTAGACAACATATACCCCCTAGAGCGAACTGTTCGAATATATTTTGGCTTAAAGGAATCGTCTTCAAGTTTTTTTCTCAAATGAAAGACTAGATTGGCTACCCGATATTTTTTATCGCCCTTTTCCTCTCCCCAGACTTCTTTATACAATTCTTCATATGTGATTGCTTCACCTTTTCTTTGAATCAATGATTCCAGAGCTTTAAATTCCAATTTAGTCAATCCAACTTCACCTTTTCCTTCGATGTTCACGGAGAAATTGTTGGGGACTAGTTGGATTGCTGGCCGCGCTCCTTCCGTTGTTTGAAGAATTGCAGTCTGCTGACCTTTCTTGTTCGATCTTCTTTCAAGTGTATTCATAATGAATAAGCAAAACTCATCTGACTCTGTGCGACGATCAAATGTGCCGTCTGCCCCAAGTTGAAGATGAACGATTCGATTTACTTTTGTTGGTTCACTAGACAAAATCCAGATAAAATGATTCGTTAAGCTTCTTATTTTGATAATTAATTCGCATGTCAGTCCAATATCTTCTAATGTAGGTTCTATGATAATCACTGCATCCATGATAGGGATTCGTTCAGCCATTTCATTTAGATTAATTTGATGAATTAGACATTTTCTTTCTTTTAAAGCAACTATGTACTCTGATTGATAATTTCCAACTGTATTTACGAGCCCTATGTTAAACATTTGTTTCCTCCTTCTTCTTGATGATAATGCTTTGCTAATCCTTTTAAATTTATCCTGTATTTACTTTTAAATAAAAACTAACAATCTCATAGTTCAAAATTATTATTTTATTCTGTTTTATAGTAAAATAGACTCTGATTGCCACTTTTTATGATTCATATCTGGGTTTCCTATTCTAAATAAGAACAGGAAATCAATCGATAAATCGTTTATTATAAACGATTTGATTTTTCTTTGACGGCGAATATGACGGCGAATTTATTCCTCTATGCTAGATTGCCGCAATTGCTTCCACTGCAATTCTTTCTTCTATTAAATTAGAATTTGTATAAATATCAAGCGTCATCTTGGTTGATGCATGCCCTAATAAGGAACTGATCACAGCAATATTTATCCCCTTTTCCAAACAGCGAGTTGCAAAAGAATGTCTTAACGCATGAAAAGAACACTCAACTAGTTTAAATTTTTGTAATAACCGCTTGAATTGATAGCGAATCGTTCGAGGTTCTGTGAAACTTTGATTTTTAGAAATAACATACTGACTATCACTCAATTCTTTTTTACTTAATAATTGTGTGATCAGATCAGAAGACAGGGGAATTATTCGCTCTGAATTTTCCGATTTTGGTTTCTCCTCAATAATTTGTGTCTTATACCCACTCTTCGTGTAAGTTTTCACCCTCTGAAGTGTACGTTTAACTGATAAGACTTTATTTGCAAAGTCAATATCCTCCCATTTCAAACCAGCAATTTCTCCAATCCTCATTCCTGTTTCTAGTGACATCAATATGGCTAATCCATCAGATGATTTTTTTGCTACATTTTTCAAAAGTTTATGTTCAAATTGTGAAATAGTAGCGATTCTAGGCTTTCTTACTTTTGGAAGATCGATGTTTTCGTAAACTGCACTTCTAATAAAATGAAGTTTTTCAGCATACTTTAAGGCTGTTTTTAAGACTCTAAATACAGAATGAAGGGAGTTGATTGATATTTTTTTCTGTGTACTATCAATAAATTTGTAAATATGTGCCTCAGTTAAATTCCCCAGAGGCATATCGCCAATTACCGGACGAACATGACAATCCAACTTACTTTTATAACTATCAAATGTTCCTGGCTTTACTTTCTTACTGATAACTGTTTCTAGCCAGTAATCCAACCAGTTATTTAGGCTTCCGTAAAACTGCTCTGATTGCTCTTTAGTAGAAAACATGGTTGCTTTTTTGATCGTCAATTTTATTTTTGCCTCTTTATATGATTGACAGTAAACATAGCCATAGTGGATACGTCCATCGGCCTTTCTTCCTTTGACATATCGGCCCTCCCAGCGCCCATCTTTTCTTTTATATATGTTTTCCCCTTTTCTCCCCAAATTAATCTTCCTTTCATAAAAATAATTGACGGCGATAATGACGGCGATAAAAAAATCGATTTTTCTCAAATTATTCAGAAATTAACGAAAAATTTGATATGTTATTGATAGAAAAATAAGTTATACTATAAAAAGATAAAAAAAAGATATTATAAACACCTAATTAACGTTGATTTTATCTTCTAACAATCATTTTTGAATTATTTTAAAAATCATAAAACCTTTTTAAAGCGATAAAACATAAACAGTATCTATATTTTCTCATTTTCCCCACGTTGATTTCCTGTTCTTATTTAGAATAGGATTTTTTTATTATTATTCCTTTCATTAATATTATAAAAAAAAACAACTTTTTTATTATTAAAAAAACGAGGAAAAAATTTATTTTTTAGATAAAAAAAGACAAATAGAACAAATTAATGAAACACAGTAAAAAATGAAGTCCTCCGTAATGTCTACAGAGTACTTCATTTGATTTGATTATTTATATTTTGACTATTTTGTATACATTTGTGTCAATAGCAATACGAAAACTATGTGTTTTTATTCAATGCCCCTATAGCCAACTCGTTTAGTTTCTCTCGATTCACTTGATAAGCTTTCCCCTGTTTTACAATTAACCCTGCTTTTTGAAACTCATTAAGTGTGTGCATCAAATGGCGGTAGCTTACACCTAAAAATTCAGCTGTTTCTGTTTGCTTCTCAGCATACATGCCCTGAACTTCAGTTTGCAACATATACGTTGCTAAGCGATGTTTTAGCTCATAATTTTGATTATTTGAAAAATGTTCGACTCTTAACAACACTTTTTTTCCTAAATATTTAGCAATTATTTTCAAAAAGTGATTGTCATTTAACAAGGCTTTTTTCATTTTATGGTAGGGTAAAGCTATACACACACAATGATCAATTGCTTGTACGTCTTTGACCTGATCTTCAACTTCTAATAGAGACAGCTCGCCTATAAAATCCCCTTTGCCAAGAAATTGAATCAGGGAACGTCCACCATTTTCATGGATTTTATAGATTTTTGCTCTGCCTTCAATTAAAAGAAAAAGATGTTCTATTGGTTTATCAACGCGAATAATGTATTCTTTTTTTTCATAAACAAAAATCTGAGCTTGTTTTAAGAATGTATCCGCAAAGTAGTCAGACAAGTTGATGGCTGGCTTGTTAATTAATTCTGCTATGTTGTCAATAGGATATATTTTCATTTTTCCTCCTTAAAATGTGAGATATCTCCTATTATTATGACTGAAAATCCGTTAAATTACTACTAAGAAATAGTATTTTCCTATCCAGGTTACTATGTCTTAGCTGACCGAATAGGATTTAACTTTAGGAGGATTATCATGGTTAAAATTTTGTTTTCGCTTTTCTTTTATACACTCAGCGGTATTGGCATCAGTTTGACTTTAAAAGCGGACATCGGCGTCAGTAGTTTCAATTCATTAAATGTTGCTATTGCTTCAATCAGTGATATTAAGGTTGGTACAATTACGTTTTTATTGAATTGCCTATTTTTGCTTTTTTCTATGTTGCTATCAAAGAACAAGCATTACTTGAAGTATCTACTAATGTTCCTTTCAATAGCGTGTCTAGGTAGTATCATCAACTTTTTTTCTTATACAATTTTAGCACCATTAAACTTGGAGAATTATTTTCTTCGATTAGTTGTATTTATTTTTGGCACTTGCCTAGCTGGATTTGCTACAGGAATCGTGATTTCCCTTGGTGTCTTGCCATTTCCAATCGAAAGCGTCTGCATTGCTTTATCAGAATTGACGGGCTATACCTTTGCTAAATTCAGATATGGCATTGATCTGTTTTCAGTGACTATTTCTTTGCTTCTCTCTCTAACTTATGATTTGCCGATTTTCGTAAGAGAAGGCACACTGATTAGTCTGCTACTGTTGTCTGGAGTCATTTCTTTCACCAAAGTTCATTTTGAGGCTTACTTACTCAATGAAAAAAATTAAACATCATAAAAAAAGCGAAAGAACCCTTTTTGATCATCTCTTCTTTCGCTTTTCCTTTATTTATTTACCTTGATAAATGGCAAGGCACCATCAGTAAAAATTTCATCTCCACCACCATTGCGTCCATGATAGCTTGTTGTAAAGTGCTCGACTACTTCAATGGAAACCGATTGCTTCGATTGTTTGAATGTATTTAAAACAAAGTCTCGTTCTTGATCAATATCCGAATTGATTTTATGTGTGACTTGTCCAGTAAAAATAGAAAAACCAACTTTTTTATCATACGTTGCAGCACCAAGCCAGTCTGCTGCTTTTCCTCCTGGTAAATACCAGTTATCAGGCGTTTGCCAAAAACGGACATGGTGCCTTCTTCTTGGATTATTTTCGATCTCTTTTTCAAAAGCTAGATCTTGTTTCCTATTGAATAAAAAGAGCGAACTAACGGGTGCACTTGGATAGGATTTTTTAAACACACTGGCCGTGACCATGTGTAAACTAGAACGTAAAGATAAAGCCTCTGCTTTCTTCCAACCTGCATTTATGAATAGCTGCTCTAGCTCAGCTTTAGATCCTATAAAAGCTAGATTGATTGGATCGCCAAGCAGTCCATCACTTGTTCGAGAACGTCCAATAAAATAATCTGGTAAATAACGACCCGTCATTAGTTTATTGATAAACGGTAAAACTAAATAAGAACTAAATAACCATACAAGAATATATAAAAAAATATGGATTTTCCGTGTTAAAATTTCTGCAAATAATGACCTATAAACGACATAACCAAAAAAGATGATAAAAGCAAACCGTAAGAACCTAAAGATGCTATTCAATAGCGTTTGTTTTTTCATTTAAAAATTCCCCTCCATTCACAAATTGCCGCTCATCTAACTCAGGCTTGTACGGTATTAGCCCGTCCTCTTAAAAGATATATTTGACACAATAGCTATCCGAACTCACATCTAGCAGACCTGCTTCTGTCATATTAATAACGATTTTGGCTTGATTGCTGCAGTGAAGCTTGCTCTTGTTTTGAGTTTTTATAAAAGCCAGTCATTTTCTTCATCCTTTCTTGAATAGTATTCATTTAATTAAATTATACTCACTTCTGAGATAAAGTCGCCTATTAACATATTGATTGTTACATAAAAAAAGAAGCAACCTTAACAGGCTGCTTCTTTCGGCTCTATAAATAATAGTGATTTTTTTGATTAATACCAGCCATTGGCCATCCAGAAAGCTTGTGCTGCTTCCCACGAACCATAGCGTCCTGCAACATAGCTATCTGCTACACTTTCTTGATTTGCTTCTGAATAATCACCATTTAGGTACGAAGCATCTAATTGATATCTACCAATATATTTACCATTTGTAGCGCTGTAAGAACCGCTAGATTCTTTTTGAGCGATCCATTCTTTTGCTGAAGAAGTTGTTGCAGCAGTTGTTTGGGCCGCTTCTTGTGCAACTGGTGCTGCTTGTACTGGTGTTTCTTGTACAGGTTCTTGTGCTACTGGTTGAGCCGTCTCCTGCTGAGCTGGTGTTTGAACTGCTTCTTCGGCCGTTCTGATCGTTAATTGTTCTCCTTCAAAGATCATATTTATATTAGAAATATTATTATCTTTTGCGATTAAATCGATCATGCTATTGTCTCCGCTGAATTGATGAGAGATAGTAGATAATGTATCTCCAGTTTTTACTGTATATAAGCTATCAGCGTGCGCGTCAGTCGTTCCCATAAAAATGCCAAATCCTGCAGTCAAAGTTGTTGCTAATAAAATCGTTTTAAGTGATTTCATGTTGTTTCTCCTTTGTAAAAAATATTTTTGTCGTTTGTTTATCGACTTTGCATACTTTAACATCTAAAAATATTTCATAGGTGAAGATACAATGACAATTGGTTACGAGTGTTTTCATTACGTGACAGCTTGTAAAATACAACGAAAGAAACACTTGTTCGTACTGGCTTCTTACCTAAAACAATGTATGAAATAAATCAAGATTTTTTCTGAAATTAATCTAGCGCTACGTTTAATAACAAGTGTAATATTACAAGAATCGGGAATTGTTACAAAATTTTTAGCTGTTTTTCTATATTAATCAGCAATTTCCTCAGTAACAACCAGGAAGAGTAGCTTGTTAAAAATCACAGAAACAACTCTTTTCTTTCCTTATGAAACGCAAAAAACAGGAACAATTCTAGTTGCCTAGCGTTCCTGTTTTTCATATAGATGATTACGCATCAAACTCTTTTTGTTCAATCACGGATTCTAATAACCTATTTTCGGTTTGAATAATATCAAAAAAAGCACTGATTTTCTCTAATTGTTCATAATCAATTTGATAGAGTTTAACTCTTGGTTTAAAAAATAAGAAACCAGGGCGAATTCTAACTCGCTCATTGATCAAATGACATTGTTCCATCATTGATTGTAAATCCATTTCCGATACACTATTTTTGATTTTTTCAATTCGTGCTCGTTCGTAGATCCATTGATCCTTTGTTACCGTCATTTTTTCGGTAATAGTTACCAATTGGCGATTTAAACGCCATGATTGTTCAATAAATTTTGCTTTTTTATAAAGATCGTCATACTTGATTAGGTCGATCCGAACAGGTTTGTACCAATCTTCTTCCTCAATCGACGTTTTTTGATGCTTCTTAAATCTCTTTAATCCACTAACGAGTAAACTGTTTTCGATGGCGAGCAGCTCGTACTCCAATTTTTCTTTTGCTACCCGCACTCGGTCCTTTGACGCTTTTTCTCGCTTTAAACTTTCTTTTAAGAAAATGACTTCGCTTTCCTCTGAACGAGGAACAAGTTTCCTTGTATCAAGTTCATCATTCGGCTCAATGTCAAAGCTTTCATCATCTACTTCTATTTCATCATCGTCTAGAAATGAGCGTTTGCTCTTCCTTGGTTCTTCAACAGTTTCTTCTATAGATACTTCTACTGGAAAGCTAAGAGTTTCACCGAATAACGGCAGCTCTTCTTCTTCTTGGAAGACAGAGAGCAATTTTGCTTCTAAGATACTGCTGACAGATTCACCTTTGGAGTAGCCCATCTGCTCTAAACTAGCTGAAACAATGAATTGAAGTGGCTCTTCATCAGAACTAAGAGAAACTGGTATTAATTCACATAAGTATGTACTAAAAGCACCGTCAACTTCTTCAACTATTTTTGTCCAAATAAATTGCGGAAATAGTTCTTTCAATTCTTCCAACAACACATCCCAATTCAATTGAGCTTGAAAAAATTGAATTTCCACATGTTTTTTGATAGACGCAGAAATAACTTTCCGAGAGAGTTCTTCATTCTCTCGAAAAGTCAAGAAATCTCCAGTTGAGCGCTCATAGAGTGCTTCACACGCTTCAACGATTTCTGCCGTATTATCTTTTTGATAGAGAACGGTCCCTAGAGTGAATGGGATTGCTTGTTGATGGAAAAACACATCGAAATAATCATTCATTAAACCGTTCTCCTTTCTTGTTGGTTACGATTGAAGATCATAAACTGGCGCTAAAATTAGCTGCTGTCCTTCCGTTAAGAAGTATTGATCCAGATCGTTCCACTCTTTTAACGACCAAACTGAAACACCAGTCTTCTTGGAAATACTTGCTAACGTATCACCTTTTTTCACTTCATATGTTTCTTTTGTTTTCTTACGAGTTGCACTTACTTGATAATCTTTTGTTTCTTTTTTAGTTGTTGTTTCGCTTGTTGCTTTTGTTTCTTTTTTAGCTGTTGTTTCATTTGTTGTTTTTTTAGTTGTTGTTGTCTTTTTAGCTGCCGTTTTTTTAGTTGTTTCTTTATCTGTAAATGCGGTAGATAAATTTTGAACCAACTCTAATGAACGGTCTACTGCCTCTTCTTTTCGAACTACAGTCGTTTTGTCTTCTTGTTTTGGCACACTCAATTTTTGACCAATAAACAACATCCGACGATCTAATTGATTTTTCTCCAAAATTGCCAACGTAGAAATATTATATAATTCGCTGATTGATTTTAGTGATTCACCTTTTTTCACAATATGTGTAAGATATTCAAACGTTTGATCTTTTTGCTCATCCTTTTTCTCTAACTTATCAAAAGAAGTGTTCAATGTGATTTTTTTAGCTTTTTTAGTATTCTTATTCGCTTTTAGCGTATCGTATTGAGTTAAATCATACGCATCAATTAAACCATTCAATTTTGAGTTGTAGCTAGTATCGGTAGCGTAACGCCCCGTCAAATACTTCGTTGCCTCTTTATATGTTTTCGTATTGGTCTTCCATGTTCCACTATAAAAAGAGCTACTTGAATCTGTTCCGCCTCTAAGGAGCTTCACATAATCACCTAATGACTCTTTATAAGATGGATACTTTCTAAAATTAGAACGAATCGTAAACATACTTCCAGAACCATTGTCTTCACTCGTCAGAAAGTTGGCGCTGGCGCCTTCATAGCTTCCTTTAATACCAAATAAATTATAATTTGGTGCAGAGGCTAGTGCACTGTTTCCAGAAGCACTTTCTAAAATTGCTTGAGCAATCATCACTGATGCGTATAAATTGTTCTCACCAGCAATGGTACGAGCATCTTCACCAATGACTTTAACAAAACTTTTCGTTGTTAGGTTAGGACTGATATGGAATACCTGATCTGAACCACTCGCTGAACTTCCACCAGTATTGTTCCCAGTTGGTATCCCAACAGTTGTTCCAGTATTGGGTCTAGGTTGCGGAGTCGGTATACTCGGCTGTTGGATCGGTCCTTGAACTGGTGGTGTTGGTCTGCTTGGCGCAGGTTTTGGTTTCGGTTTACTTGGTTTTGGCTTTGGTTTGCTCGGTTTAGGTTTCGACGAAGTTGAGGTTTCCGTTGAATCCGTTGTTGTATCTGTTGTGCTTGTCGTTGTATCCGTTGAACTTGTTATTGTATCTGTAGTACTTGTCGTCGAATCTGTTGTAGAACTAGTCTCTTCTGTTGTACTTGATGAGTCACTGCTTGTCTCTTCTGTTGATTCTTCGGTCGAAGAAGTTGTGCTAGTTTCCGTAGAGGCGCTAGTTTCTAATCCTTCTACTGTACTTTCTGTTGTCTCATGTTCCGTAGTTGAAGATAATATTGCTACATCTTCATGTTCTTCGGAACCTGAAGTTGCTTGATTATCAATTTCTTTTGCAACAATTGGTTGAACATCGGTAACAGAAAGGACAGCACTTGAAGTAAGCAACCCTACACTTAATAAGCGTAACTTTTTACTGTTCAGATTTCTTTTTTTCAATTCTGTGTCCTCTCTTTCTTATTGATCTGAATCTTCTTTTACTAAGTTGATGATTTGGTTGAATGCTTGTTCTGATTCTTCCTTCACATCTTTGATTCGTTTATAATAATTTTGGTATTCTTGTTCAGCACGTTCTAAACGTTTTAAGACGCCAGCTTTTTTCTTCGTTTCTTCATTGATAAGTTGTACACGCTGATTCGCTTGGTTGACAATTTCTTTTGCTTGTCTTTTCGCATCTAGTAACACTTCACCAATATCTTCTTTCGATAATTGCTGATCAACATCGATCATTTTTTCAGCTAACTGACGTTTTGTACTTTCTAACTCTTGGCGAACTTTGGCTAGCTCTTCATAAGCACCTGTATCTGTTGGCATATCTGATGCCATGATCACAATTCGATCTTCAGTAAGTTTGTCGATTTCTTCTTGTTTAGCCAATAATTCTTGCTCGTATTGTCTGATTTTATTTGCAAAGCGCTCCGCTTTTTTGCGGTTTAAATCAGTTTCATCAATTTGACGATTACTGTCACGCAATAGACTGTTATATTTACTTCTTATTTGTTCTAGTTCAGCCATCCGTGCATCGTAATCTTTTGGTACAGCTTGTACCATTGAGAGCTCATTTTCCAATGATTCACTATTTTCACGTGCTGCTTCTACTTCATTTTGTAATTGAGTGATTTCTCTCTTACTTTTGCGAAGCTCTGCTTTTAGCTCTCGAAGTTCTCCTTGAAGTTGATCATTTTCTTCTTGAAGTTCTTCTAATTCATCATCATCAATAACTTCATTGATTGGCGGTCTCTTTTTCTTTGGTTTTGGTTTTCTAGCTGGTGCAGGTGCAGGCTTTTTCTTTTTGCGTGAGAATAACGAACGAGCGTCTTCTTCATCATCGTCGTCTTCTTCATCATAATCTTCGTCATCGTCGTCATAGTCTTCGTCGTCATCATCATAATCTTCATCATCGTCGTCGTAGTCTTCGTCGTCATCATCATAATCTTCATCATCATCGTAGTCTTCGTCGTCATCATCATAATCTTCATCATCGTCGTAGTCTTCGTCGTCATCATAATCTTCATCATCATAATCTTCGTCGTCATATTCATCGTAATCTTCATATTTTTTTCTTTTTTTACCTTTGCCAAAAATTTTTAGCATATGCTCACTTCCTTCTATAAAAATCGGGCTATCTCTTTTTGATTATTTTTATCGTTCTAACTCTCTAAATACTAAGTAAAATATGTGAATTGTCTTATATGTAACCATAGTGACAAGTGCAGTAACTTTTTTATTCTAAAAATAATCAACTTCACTTCTAAGTGTTTTTTAGCAGATGAACAGTAGCTCATTCACCTTCTAGTTCGTTTGATAAAAAACAATGTACAATAGATCTCAAAAAACATGCCTACCTCTTTCTATTTTATCAGATAAAGCTTAAACAAACAAACTGAATTGGCGGTTTATTTTCATTTTCGGGAAACTAAAATCATGCTCAACTGTATTTCTCAAACATATTTACTTACAACCAATTAAAAACATGTTTTTTTATCATCACTATCCATATAAATATCTTTTTTCTTTTGTTTATATACCATATTATATGAATTTTAAAAAGTGGTTATCCATTTCATTTTATACCTTAACATAAAAAAACAGTTTTTCCTTCTCTCGTCTTCATAAACACTGTTAATCCTTCATCTCCATTGGATAATACCATTTTAAAATCTGTGGTTAAATGTTAAAAAAAGAAGTGGTTTCTGCTAAAACAAGAAACCACTTTTCTTAAAAATTCTATTTTTATTTTTTATTTCATTATTATTATTCAAAAAAGTGAATTTAACACCTTTTATCATTTGTTATTATTTCAATTAACAATAATAAACACTCGTAATTGTTTTTTTGATCATTCATCATTTTTTCACATAAAATCCTCAATTTTTTCGTATTTTATGAAGGACTCTGCCACCTTAACTATAGAGATAAAGTAATTAAATAATTAATTCACCTTAATTGAGTTGGTGCTATATCTCTTCTAGTCACATTTCCACCGTATAGACAGTGTGAGTAAAATAACCTTTTCTAGTCCATCTTATTTAAAATCAAACGAGATTTTGACCATTTGTTGCAATGACTTCTTTATACCAATTAAAACTTTTCTTTTTATAACGATTCAAAGTACCTGTTCCATCATCATTCCGGTCGACATAAACAAAACCATAACGTTTTTTTAGCTCAGCAGTTGTAAAGCTGACTAAATCAATGCAGCCCCATGAAGTATAGCCCATGATCTCAACGCCATCTTCAAGTGCTTCAGCTACTTGGACTAAGTGATCATTCAAATAATCGATACGATAATCATCATTCACAGTTTTAGTGCCATCTTTAAGCTCTATCAACTCATCCACTGCGCCAAAGCCATTTTCAACAATAAATACAGGCTTTTGGTAGCGGTCATATAAGATATTCAAATAGTATCTCAACCCTTCTGGATCGATTTGCCAGCCCCATTCGCTCGCTTTCAAATAAGGATTAGGTACCCCACCTAAAATATTTCCTTCTCCTGTTTCCAGTGACGGATCTGAGGATTCACACGTACTCATATAATAACTAAAGGATATAAAATCTACCGTCTCTAGCAAATCTTGTTGATCTTGTCTTGTAATTTCAAGATGAATATCATTTTCCTTGAAAAATCGCTTAGCGTAGGCTGGATAAGCTCCTCTTACTTGGATATCAGAAAAGAAGAAGTTTTCTCTTTCAGTTTGAAGCGACGCTAGCACGTCAGCAGGTGCTGGTGTCAATGGATAAACAGGCATTCCTAGAATCATACAACCAATTTGAGCATCAGGCAACAGCTCATGACAGGCTTTTACTGCTCTGGCACTTGCTACTAATTCATGATGAATTGCTTGATATAAGTCTTGTTTTGATAGTTTTTCTTTCGGTGTATAAATGCCTCCGCTTAAAAAAGGCGCATGTGTAATCGAATTGATTTCATTAAACGTCAACCAATACTTTACTTTTCCTTTATAACGCGTAAAAACAGTTCTGGCATAGTGCTCAAAAAACTCGATCATTTTACGATTACGCCAACCATCATAGGTTTTTGACAAGTGAAGTGGTGTTTCATAATGCGACAATGTCACTAATGGCTCCATTCCATATTTATGACATTCATCAAAAACTTTATCGTAAAATTCCAGCCCTTTTTCGTTCGGCTCCTGTTCATCACCTTGTGGAAAGATTCGTGACCAAGCAATCGATAATCTGAAAACTTTAAACCCCATCTCAGCAAATAACTTAATATCTTCTTTATATCGATGGTAGAAATCGATGCCGACTAGTTTCATGTTATCTGAGGTTGGTTCACTTGTCGGCAGCCCCTTCCAACCATGGGGCGCAACATCTTCTACACTTAGTCCCTTGCCATCTTCATTATAAGCCCCTTCACATTGGTTAGCGGCAATGGCACCGCCCCACAAAAAATCTTTTGGAAATTTAGACATAATCGTTTCTCCTTTGTTCTTTTTTATACAACATATAAAATCGTCTCTTGACTGTTTGTTTTAGTTACTTCTTTAGCTACAATATCGATATATGAGTCAGTGTTCGTAACAACAATCGGTGTTGTTGCATCATATCCAGCTTCTTTCACCTTGGCAAAATCGACTGACAGAATTTTTTGTCCTTTTTTTACTTTGTCTCCCGTTTCAACAAAAGCCGTAAAATATTGTCCTGCTAATTCTACCGTATCAATTCCTACATGGATCAAAACTTCGATGCCATTTTCACTTGTTAAACCAATAGCATGTTTTGTAGGAAATAACGCGGTTACCTCACCATCAAAAGGTGCTGTGATCGTGTCTTCTTCTGGAATGATCGCAACGCCATCTCCCATCATTTTTCCTGAGAATGCTGAGTCATTCACTTGTTCTAAAGGAATCACTTGCCCTTTCATCGGTGCATAGATTTTTTTAGGGTCGTTACTACCTGTTTCCACAGCTGCTGAAATCTCAACTGATTGTTCTGCCTCGTTTTTTTCTACTTCATCAATCCCGAAGATCCATGTTAAAACGAATGTTAATACAATTGAAATCCCAGCTACCACGATTGCATTGATAATATTTCCATTGCCTTGTCCCCCGATAAATTGAGGTAAAGCGACCAGTGATGGCACAGCGAATGCATAGGACTCTAACCCAGTAATACCCATATACACGCCACAAACTGCCCCTGATATCATCGCAGCATATAATGGTTTTTTGTATTTTAAGGTCACACCATACAGTGCAGGTTCAGTCACTCCTGCTAATAACGCTGAAATACCAGATGCCGCAGCCACTTGTTTTAAATTTTTATCTTTTGTTTTAGCAGAAACAGCTAAAGCTGCAGCACCTTGGGATAAATTTGCGGCCAACATTGCTGGAAGAATCAAAATATCAGGTGTTGCTGGTGAAGCAATTAGGAAAATCGGGGCAAAAGCCCAGTGCATACCTGTCATTACGATCAATGGCATAAAGGCCGCCATTAAACCTAGCGCTAACCAACCAGCTTTTCCTTGAATCCAAATAATAGCAGATGACAATAATTGGCCTGCAAACGTTCCTAACGGTCCGACTACGACCAACGCCAAAAGCCCTGAAATCAATAAAATGAGCAATGGTTTTGTGAAGCTTTTGATTACATTTGGAATAATTTTATCAAAGAAATTCTCAATGTATTTCATTAACCAAACCATGATTAAAATTGGAATCACAGAGGATCCATATGAAGCAAGCGTTACTGGTAATCCTAGAAATTGGATTGGATCACCAAGATTGACCATCTCAACAAAATTCGGGTGCAGCATAATTCCCGCTACTGTGACTGCCAGCATTGGTGTCACATTGAATTTTTGTGCTGCTGTAAATGCCAGCATGATTGGCATAAAGTAAAACGGTGCATCACCAAAAAACGATAGAATCGCAAACGTCTGGCTGCTGTCATCTAAAATCCCCATTAATGGTAGTAGGATCAATAATACTTTGATCATTCCACCACCTAGCATCGCAGGAATCAGCGGTGACATACAACCTGAAATCACATCCACAAAGGCCTCAAATAAATTTTTCTTTTCCCCAGTGTTTTCAGTTGGTGCTTGATTACTAAAATGTCCTAGTTTTACTAGCTCTTTATAATAAGATGCCACATCGTTTCCCATAATAACTTGATATTGTCCACCTTTTCTCATCACGCCCATCACACCTGGTACTTCTTTGACCTGGGCATCTTCAACGGAACTTTCATTGTGTAAAACAAAACGTAAGCGTGTCATACAATGCGTCATCGACTGCACATTTTGTTCCCCTCCGACTAAGTCAAGGATTTGTTTTGCTGAATCTTTATAGTTCATCTTTTTTCATCCCTTCTACGTAAAAAAGACCCAAAACAGCCCCGCTTTTGGGTACTGCTTTAGGTCATGCTCCTAACGGATAACAATCCTATTTGCTTATAAATTTTTCGTGATTCTTCTGATATGTGCGGTAAGATACACTAACTCTGTCGAGCTTAAGCAGTAATCAAATGCCTTTTGAACATATTCGCTGATTTTTAATGAACAGCGATATTCTAGTTCATACTTTTTCTTGAGTGTATCAAGCAACTCAGAATCCTCATCTTCATAATGTTCTCCAATTAATAACCTTTGGGCAAAAAATTTAACGTGGGTTATAAATCGATAATAATCTAAAGATGACTCATCAAATTCTGTATTGTATTCTTCTTTTACGATATCTTCGATATTTTTAGTGATTTCTGCGATTTCGTACGCTAGATCAAAACTTTTAGACTGTTCCGCATTAACAAAATGAATAGCAATAAATGCGGCTTCATCAATAACAAATTCGACTCCGAGTTCTTTGCGAACGATCTCCATTGCCTTTTCCCCTACTGCATATTCGTCTGGGTAAAAACGCTCGATATCCCATCGCAAGGGATTTTTCAAGATGATTCCATCTCGATAACGCTCAACCGCGGAATGAATATGGTCCGTCAGATTGACGTAGATTGTTTCGCTTAAATTTTTTCCAAGCTTGATTTTACCGAAATTGATAATTTTTTCTGCGACCAAGATATGCTCCATCGGCACATCGATCAATAGCTCTGTAAATTTATTTTGTGTATCTTTATCTCTTAATAAAAAGGTTTTTTCGACCAGTTCCAGATCAACAGTTTGACCTTTTTTCTGCCCAAAAGCAATTCCTTTTCCCATTAAAAGAACTTCAACACCCTTACTATTGCTAGAAATGACTGTATTGTTGTTTAGTACTCGTTTTATGATCATAATAAGTCCCCGATTACAAAAAAATCCCATTTACCCGTCGCTAAATAACGGTGCAAATAGGTCCTGCTCACTTTCGTGATAACATCCAGTTAACTAAAAATTAAAGCGCTGCGGCATGCTTACCCAAAGTAATAACATCCACTGCTTGATGCTTAGCATAGCAAACATTGGAAGGGCTGTCAATACTAAAAAAATCCCAAACACAAAAAAAGAGTGGTGGCTAGGACATAACTCTGCGAGTCACATCCTAGCCACATAAAGCCCGGATAAACGGCGAGAACCAAGTAGAAACAGTAACATACAGTCTCTACTTGGTTCTCGCGGCAATACATTTTTATCTTGGTCTCATTTTCGCTATTCTTTGGATGGAATCAGTAATCGTAATCCATTCAAAATAACTAATAACGTACTCCCTTCATGTGCGATAACACCGATCGTAATATCCATTTTCCCAAGAATATTCAATGTGATCAACAAAACCACAATAAACATTGAAAAGATGATATTTTGCCAAACCACTCGATCTAAACGTTTAGAAACCTTGTGCGCATAGCTGAATTTCGTTAAATCATTTTGCATCAAAACAGCATCTGCAACATCAATTGCAATATCCGTTCCATCTCCCATTGCAACGCCAATGTCTGCCGTTACTAAAGCAGGAGCGTCATTGACTCCATCACCTAGCATTGCTACATTACCAAAACGAGCTTGTTGGTCTTTAATGATTGCTGCCTTATTTTCCGGCAAAACATTTCCAACCACTTCATCGATCCCAATTTGGCGCCCGACAGCTTGTCCAGTTAGCTCTGCATCTCCAGTGATCATCGTTGTATGAATACCTTGAGATTTCAGGTAGCTAATCACGGTTTTGGCATTTTCATTTGGTACATCCATCATAGCGATCAAACCAATGACTTCATTATTTTTAGCAAAATAGACAACGGTTTTGCCTTCCTTCGCGTATTGTTCATTATGAGCATTGATTTTGGTATTGACTAGACTGAATATTTCCGGTTTACCGATTTGATACGTATCACCAAGATATTCTGTCACAAGCCCTTTACCAATTTCATTTTCAACCGTTAAAGTTAGTTCAGTTCCTGCTTTAAATTTAGCTAAAATTGCATTAGCTAATGGGTGGTTAGCTGTTTTTTCCATTGCCACAATTAGATCGATACACTTTTGTTCTGTTAGTTGTGCTGTATCGCTTAAGAAATAAAAATCAGTAACCGATGGTTTTCCTTTAGTCAAAGTCCCAGTTTTATCAAAAGCAACGGATTTAATTGTAGCTAAATTGGCTAAGAATGAACCACCTTTGAATAAAACACCTCGTTTAGCTAAATTGGAAATGCCTGATAAGGTTGCCGGAACAGCACTTGCCGCAAGTGCACAAGGTGATGCGGAGATTAAAAATACCATACCGCGATAAAAACTTTCGTTCCATGTCCAATTAAATACAAATGGACCTGCTGCGATAAAAATCGGTACCAAAATCAAGACGATCGTTACATAATAAGGTTCTAATTTTTGAATCTTAGTAGCGGTTTTTGATAGGTTTGATTGTGACTGATTAACTAATTGAAGAATTTTAGCAAAGACTGTATCACTGCTGTCTTTTGTCACTTCCATAGTAAACGCACCATTACCATTAATGGTACTGCCGAACACTTCATCGCCAACTGTTTTTTCTCTAGGAATACTTTCACCATTGATCGATGATTCATCAATCGACGTTCGACCTGATAGAATAGTGCCATCGGTAGCGATTTGGTCTCCATTTAATACTTGTAATTTATCACCGATTTTTAGTGTCGCTACATCCACCGTCTTAACGCTACCATCCGCTTGGATTAGACGAGCTTCAGTTGGGTTCATTTTAAGTAAATTTGTAATTTCTCTTTTACTACGACCTTCTGCATATTCTTCAAGAAAGTGAGCAGCTGCAAAAATGATAATCAACAAAGCGCCTTCTTCATAATTTCCGATGATCGTCGCACCAAATGCGGCTAAAGTCATCAAAATATGAACATTCGGTATAAATTTTTTTTGCTCTTTTGACTCACTGATTGTATCAACGATACCTTCTAAAATAATATGATAGCCAGATAATAACATGGCACTAACGAAAAGAATATTCTGTACTAATGACCCTTCATTGATAAAAAATGCAACGATGAAAATTGCCAATCCTGTAAAAAATAAAACGACAGGAGATTTCCCATGGCTATGACTGTGACCATGGCTGTGGTCATGACCTTTTTCGTCCGAGCAACTGTGATCATGGGTTTTTGTTGTGTCCATTTTATATTTCCTCCTTTTGAGTGTTTTCTGAAAAGATACACTTTGCTTTTCATATGATTATTCGTTCATATATCATATATTCATAATACATGAACGTTCAATCATATGTCAAGTAAAAACTGATTTTTTGGGCAAAAAAAAAAGCAAAGTATTTTACGCTTTGCTCTAAGTCTATATTTAGTCTGTTTCTTTCACTTGAATGTATTTAAAACTATAAGGCGAGCCAAAACTATGTTTCACAACGCCACTGATATTTTTCTTTTGCAATAATGCTGTTTGTTGCTGATAAATCGGTGCAATCGCGTAATCCTCTGCTAATAATAAGTGTTCTGCCTGCAATAAATCTGACCATCTTTTTTCTTCATTTGCCGCATCTGTTTCAGTAGCCGCTTGAATTAGCTGATCATATGCTGGATTTTTATAATTGATGTGATTTAAGCCAGAGGTCGAAGCAAACATATCTAAAAATGTGATGGCATCTTTAAAATCAGGCATCCACTGACCAAAAGCAATATCATAGTCACCTGATAAATAGCGTTCTTGTAAGTTATTGCTTGGTAATGTAGTAATTTCAAATTTGATATTCGGCAACACTTCAGCAATTTGATTTGCTAAATATTCGGCTGTTTTCTTCTCTGTATCCGTATCTTTAGCCAAATAGACTAAGCTGATTTCTTTTTTATTTAGTTCTTTTTGCGCTTGTTCATAGGCTTTTTGCGCCTCGGCTTTATCAAATTTTTTCTGAACACCACTTTCTTTACGGAAATCTTCCCCTGTTTTAGGATTTTGAACAAAATCTTGAGGAACAAAGCCTGTTGCGGCAATAGAACCATCTCCCAAAATGTTTTTTACAAAGGTATCACGATCAATTGCTAAAGAGATTGCTTTGCGTAAGTGAGCATTTTCCAATGGTTTATTGGGTCCTTGATTAAAACGTAGATAACCCATTTTTGTGTCATTTTGGTTTTGAAAATCTGGATCATTTTTATATTGTTTAGAAAATTCTCCATCTAATATAACTCGATCTAACTCATCCGTTTGATATAAATTAACGGCTGTACTGGTTGATTTTACAACGGTCGTTTGAATTGCATCAACCTTCACATTCTTCACGTCCCAATACTTTGGATTTTTGACGTATGTCCAAGTATCAGAATTTTGTTCCCAGCCTTCTAGAGTAAAGGGGCCATTATAAAGAGTTGTGTTAGCTGATGTTCCGTAGTCACTGCCTTGTTTTTCAGCAAATGTTTGGTTGATTGGGAAAAATGTTTCAAATGTCAGTAAAGACGTAAAATAAGGAGTTGGTTTGATTAAATGGATCACTAGCGTATGCTCATCTGGCGCTTCTACTCCAAGTTGATCCGGTTTCATTTTTCCTTGATAAATGGCATCTGCATTTTTGATTGAAGCAACAAACAAACTAGCATATGATGGTGCTGTTTCCGGTGTGACGGCTCGTCTCCAGGCATATAAAAAGTCCTTAGCAGTAACAGGGTCACCATTTGACCATTTTGCATCGTTCCTTAAAGCAATCGTATACGTTTGTTTATCTTCGCTGATTTCTGGTAGTTCTTTGGCTACAGCTGGAATTGCTTCATCTTTTTCATTTAATTGGTAAAGCCCTTCAAGGACTTGATTTTGGGCATTGAAACTAGTGAAATCTTCTTCTTGTGTGGTATCAAGTGTCAGTAGCTCTGCTGGCTCAGTAAAATGAACGATTGCTTTTTTTGATTCATTTGATTCCGTTTTATTGGCTGGATTACAACCTGTCACAAAAATCAAAAGTGCCAATGCGCTAATTGCAAAAAACTTTTTCATCTCTTTCCTCCTCAATACTGGATACTAAACTAAACAAAATTCACATTTTCAACAACCGCTATTTCTGGATCTAGCGATTGCATGACTGGACAATTCTTGCCAATCAGTTTCAATGCTCGCTCAGCTTTTCCTTGCGCCTCTTCCGAAACATGGATCGAAAAATCAATTACAACGCGGCTTAAAGGTTTCGCTTGTTTATCTTCTGCTCGTTCATAAGAGATATCTACCTTTTCAATAGTAAAATCAATGTGAGAATTCGTTAATATTTTTTCATAAACATAGGCTCCACATGCACCAATAGATGCAACTAATAGTTCAACTGGCGAAAAACCGATATCTTTTTTTAGTAACCAGTTACCACTTTCATGTACCAATTCAAATCCCTTTTCCCCTGAAATTAATTCCATTTTTTCCGCTCCTCTGCTTTATTTTATCGTTTATTTTCATAGCGTTTTCTTTATCTTATTATGATAGTACAAAATAGCAGAAACTGATAATAGTTTATTCCCAGGTATGATAACCAAAAGCTATCAATAAAAAAATGTGACCAGGCTATCACTCTTGTGAGTCAGATCCCAGTCACATAAAATCCAGATAAACGGTAGGGTTAAAAGCAACTCACCCAAAAATAAGCGCCATTGCCCAAACCTTATCTGCTAAGAGTACATTCGTCAAAATCCTTTTTCAATCGATTATCTTCTTGATTTTTATCTTGGATGATTGAATCAATGTATTCTTTTAAAAATTTGCTATTCTCAGAGATGATTTGATAACCAGCTTCTGCTTTGATTTTCTCCACTTCATTATCCGTAATAAAATCATCCCCAGAGAAAAAGCGATAATTTACCTGTCCTACAAATTCAGCGGCAATATCCAATTTTTTACTATCAGATAATCCTGCATCAATCAATTGACTGTACCCTAAGCTCTTTCCATCGTTAATAAAAAGTTCTTTGATGTATTGCGAATAATTTTCTAAGTTGGCAACTGAATGCGTATTTGCTTTTTTTTGATAATCAAATGAATTTCCCTTTAGTTTCACTACACCGTATGCTTGAGGTGCAATCGAAAAAGAGCTGGACACGATTTCAGTTAGTGGATGGTCGTCCGTTGTTTCTGTCATGATATCTTGAGCATGGATATGGCCTGAAAAAACAATCGGCACTTGGTACTCTGCTAAGACTTGCTTAAATTCATCCGCATTATTAAGGACAAAACCACTTGATAATAGTTTGTTGTGGGCGTATATATTATGATGCATGAAAACGAGCGTTTTTTTCTTCTCTTGTTTGGCTTTTTCTAATTGTTTTTTGACCCATTTCATTGTTTTACCACGAATCGTTCCACCTGTTGTGGGACTTGTTTGCGGTTGATTGTCTTCGGGATATATATTGGAATCTAGAAAAAGAAAATTATACTGTTGATTGACTGCGACTGAATAACTTAATGAATTTTTGTCGTAGTTCGTGGCATTTTGATACCCAGAATCAGCAAATATTTCTTTAAAATCAGCAATCGAAATCGGATCCGTTTTTTCCTGCTGATCACCAACAAATTTTCTAGCCCAGCCATCGTTGACATCATGATTTCCTGGAATCACAAAAACGTTGATGCCTTCGTTTGTTAGTTGTTTCAGTAATTCAGCCAGCTTTTCAGCACTGATTTTTTCACCATTTAACGTTAAATCACCTGTAATGATCAGCATATCTGGTTTTTGTTCCATGGCTTTTTTGATAAAGGCCTGCCAGCTCTCTTTTTGATAATCAAGTTCTTTTCCTGCCGCGGTCTGTTTGATTTTTTTGAAGGCTAAGCCTGAATCCGTTAAACTTTTATCAATATAGTGTGGATCACTGATCACCCAAAATTCGATAGCTTCCTTTTTAAATAGGGTTTCTTCTTGCTGCTCTTGATTCTGCCCCAAATAAATGACTGCAGCTAATACAACAATTATACTCAGTAAAGCGAATCTGATTTTTTTTCTCATGCCTTCATTCCCCATTCTCTATTGTTCCCTTCTATTTTATGCTTTTTCACACAAAAAAGCTCTCACTGTTTTTAATTTACTAAAATACAGTGAGAGTTACTTCTATAGAATTGTTTATAGTTCTGCTCCATTTGTTTGGATCAACTGTTTGTACCAATCAAAGGAATCTTTTTTGATTCGTTTCAACGAGCCGTTCCCTTGATTATCACGATCGACATAAATGAAACCATAACGTTTACGCATTTCACCTGTCGTAAATGAAATCGGATCGATACAGCCCCAAACCGTGTAACCTAAAACATCTACTCCATCTATCTCGATTGCTTTTTTCATTTCTTTAATATGCTGAGTAAGAAAATCGATTCTTTCTACATCGTGGACTTTCTCTTCAACTAAAGTATCAGCATAGCCAAATCCATTTTCTACGATAAAGATTGGCCGTTCATAACGATTACTTAATAGGTTTAGATAATGACGTAAGCCAGCAGGGTCGATCGACCAGCCCCATTCAGTCATACTTACATAAGGATTTTCTACAAGCGAGCTATCGCCAAGGAGGTCATCGTCTAAACGAACTGCTTCCGGTCGTGTTGAAATCGTGTTGCTTAAATAGTAGCTGATACCAATATAATCGACTGTTCCAGCTTTTAGCAACTGTAGATCTCGCTCAGTAATATCCAGTTCATAGCCGTTTCTTTCCCACTCTTTGATTGCCCAGCGAGGATAGTTTCCTCTTACTTGGACATCCGTGAAAAATAACTGTTTCTCATCTTCTTGTTGTGCTGCAATGATATCACTTGGATCACTTGTCAAAGGATAATTCGGTGTTGCAGCTAACATACATCCGATCTGAAAATCTGGATTGATTTTTTTCCCTTCAGCAACTGTGATCGCACCTGCTACAAATTGATAATGTGCCGCTTGATACATCGTTTTTAATTTGTCTTCACCCGCTTGATAAAGAATACCTGAATTGGTAAATGAATAAATTGGATTTTCTAAGATTCGTTGATTGTTGATTTCATTAAAGGTCATCCAATATTTTACTTTATCTTTGTAGCGCTTCATCACAGTTACAGCAAATTTAGTGAAAAAGCCGATCAGTTCACGACTGCGCCAGCCGCCATACTGTTTCACTAAATGATAGGGCATTTCAAAGTGAGACAACGTTATTACCGGCTCGATCCCATGTTCCAATAATTCATCAAACAACTCATCGTAAAAAGCGAGACCCGCTTCGTTCGGTTCTTGTTCATCCCCATTTGGAAAAATTCTCGTCCAGGCAATGCTCGTTCTTAGACATTTAAAGCCCATTTCAGCAAATAACTGAATATCTTCTTGATAATGGCCATAAAAATCGATTGCTTCATGGTTGGGATAAAATTTTCCTTCTATAATACCGTCTGTAATTTCTCTAGCATGATCTTTTGAACCAGCCGTCATCACATCCGCAATACTTACGCCTTTGCCGCCTTGATTAAAGCCGCCTTCAACTTGATGGGCAGCTACTGCACCGCCCCATAAGAAATCGTTTCTCATTGATTCGTATCCTCCTTGCTTGAGCCTACAACAAATAATTGTGTTGCGGGCGTTACGCTGTCGCTATCATTGATGATGTTTAAAGTTTCCATACTTGGCGCATCCGTCAAAATAACAGGTGATGTCATCGCGTAACCAGCTTGTTCAATTGCTTCGCGATCAAAGACTAGCAATGTTTGACCACGTGTGATCGTATCGCCCATTTCAACTTTTGTTTCAAAATGTTCACCATTTAAATTAACTGTATTAATGCCAATGTGGATCAACAATTCGCTACCGCCATGTGATTTCAAACCAATCGCATGTTTTGACGGAAAAATTGCGACCACGGTTCCGTCAAATGGTGCGACAACTTTATTATCTGTTGGGATAATCGCAACGCCTTTACCTGCAATTTCACTAGAAAATACATCATCGTCAACTTCTTTTAATGGAATTACTGTACCTGCAAGTGGTGCATAAACAACCGTTTCAGTTGTACTTTCGACATTGGCTGACATTTCAACAGTTGTTTCTTGAAAATCATCTTCCCCTTGATCTGTTTCAGGTAAGAAATCGGTCATTTCATCTTCTTTGACACCGAAGAAATACGTCAAGACTGCTCCTGCAATCAACGCAGAACCTACTCCGATGAAGTAACCAACTTTTGGTGTATAAACTGGAATAGAGAAAATATTATGGAATACATACGCATTCATGGTCACACCTGTCACACCACAAATTGCGCCACCAATCGCACCAGAAATCGCTACGATCGGTAATAAGCGTTTGTATCTTAAAATCAAGCCGTATACGATTGGTTCTGTTACTCCTGCAAATAAACCAGTTAATGCTAAAGGTCCAGCTAAAGCTTTCATTTTTGAATGTTTTTTAGATTTCAAGTAAAAACCAATTGCGATCCCAATTTGAGCAAAAACAGCCGCAACAGCCATTCCTTCGATTGGGTCACCGCCCATTACCGTTAGGTTTTCAAGCGTGATTGGCGAAAAGCCCCAATGCAAGCCAAACATCACCATAAACGGCATTCCGCCACCTAAAACGATTCCTGAAAGCAACGCACTTTTACCGATCAACCACATAACAGCTTGTGATAACGCATCCCCAATGACCGTTCCAAATGGACCGAAAAGTAATGCAGTCAATGGCACCATGATCATCAAACTAAACATTGGTACGGCAAATAATTGCAGGTCTCTAAATATAATTTTTCGTAAGAATTTATCCACGAATGAGTAAATAAAAATTGCTACAAAAATTGGGAAAATGGTCGTTGCATAATCAACAACATTTAAATTGATCCCTAGAAAATCTAGTTTTTCCTGACCGATCATGCCAGTAAATGACGGTTCTAGTAATGCTGCACCGATCACCCCACCTACATACATGTTACCGCCGATTTTTTTAGTCAACGTGATTCCTAAGAAAACAGGTAAGAAGTAAAAGATCGCATTACTTGCCGCACTTAAGACCATATAGGTTGAACTAGTATCGGCTAAAAGTTTCATTTCAACTAAAATCGTTAATACGGCTTTGATCATTCCTGATCCTGCCATTGCTGGAATCAGTGGTGAAAAGGCACCCGAGATTACTTCAAATACATAATTGAAACTTAGTTTTTTCTCCGTCTTTGGTGCATCTTCGTTTAAGTCAGCGAGCGATTGGATTGCCGCATAATAATCTGGTACTTTACTGCCAATCACGACTTGGTATTGGCCGCCGCTGTTGACTACTGACATCACATATGGCAATTTTTCCAATGATTCTTTGTCTGCTTTTTTCGTGTTTTTCAAACTAAATCTTAAACGTGTGGCACAGTGAACTAAACTATTGATGTTCGACTTGCCGCCGACAAGTTCGATAATTTTTTTACTTTCTTCTTCATAACGCATGATGATAGTTCCTCTCTTTGATTCATTTTTTTATAAAAAAAGTGACCTAAGAAACACTTAGAAACTAAGTGTTTTTCTTAGGTCACGCCTGCTTAACCAGTAACGATCCTATTGATTGCTTGATAAGCGATTTAAGTGAAGGGTTAAGTACATCAATTCATCATTTGAAATCGTCCAATCGTATTGTTGTTTCAAAAATGTTTTGATTTTAACTGCACACTGATAATCTTGTTCGTATTTCACAGCAATTAGATTGATCAAGGACGAATCCTCATTTGATGAAACTTCTTTATCTAGCTGTCTTTTGACAAAGTAACGAATATGGGTAATGAAACGAGTAAAATCATAGGATGTTTCATCGTATTCTTTGCCATAGTGATATTTAATAATATCAATAATGCTTTGAATGATTTTGGTTGTCAGCATCGTTTCGTTCATATTGCTAGTAGAGTTATAGGCATTGACAAAATGAAGGGTAATAAAAGCTGCTTCTTGATTTGGAATCTCAATACCTGTTTTCTCCCGCATCATCTGAACGGCTTTTAATGCAAATGCATATTCTTTTGTGTAAATCTGTTTGATGTCCCATTCTAGTGGTGAACGCATTTGTAAACCTTCCGCGGCTCGATTTAAGACAAAACCGATATGATCGGACAATGTCAGTAAAATGGAATCATCGATCGATTGTTCTAATTCTGCTTCGCCTAATTGAATAATATCACTGGCCAGTTCAATATCTTCAATATCGATTCGTGCAAGCAGATTATCTAAGTTACTAACGGAATTATTACCTTCAAGAACAAATCTTTTTTCAATCCGAGCTGAATCGATCACATCACCTTCACGCTTGTTGAAGCCGACGCCTTTGCCCATAATGATTTCTTCGATGTTGTCATCATTTAAAACCAAAGAAACATTATTATTAAAAACTTTCAGTACTTTCATTGAAATTATCTCCTGTTCTTGACTTGAAAAACGAAAAAAGACCTGACCATATCAAACATCACCAAAAAAAGTAATGTGTGAGGTCACGCCTGCTTAACCAGTAACGATCCGTTGACCAAAGTATACAACGACTTATTTTCTTTGTCAATAGTACGCTTACATTTTGACAACAAACTTCCTCGCACATTACTTAAACGCCTGAATTTACTGAATTTGATCTATCCCTTATTTTCTTCAAATGAATAAATTTGCTCGATTGCGTCGGTTAATTTTTTAAACTGAACAAACTTTCCTTCACGAAGATACTCTTTTCCATCGACGAAAAAAAGTAAGGTTGGGGCTGAAAAAATCAAATATTCAGCTGAAATTACTTTGACTTTATCCGCTTCCACTTCTCTTAGTTTGATTTTAGGATAGTGTTTTAATAGCTCGGTCAATTTAGGTCTAAGTGCATGACACACCGAACAATCTTCTTGCGAGACATATAAGAACGCAAGATGATTTTCATTGATAAAGGTCACTACCTCTTGAATTGTTTGTAATTTTTCCATTGGCTGATCATCCTTTTGCGATTGGCTAAATCATAGCACCTTCTTAGCAAGATTACGATTTTTATGCCCAACCTTACCTATTCACTTCAATCCATGCTTTGTAAAAATCTCTATAAAATCCGTCTTGATCTTCTGCTGTCATGATATAGCGCCCAACTAGCGTGCCAGTTTGATAGCCTTGTTTCGCCAATTTTGCTTTCATCGATTGGAAATTATTTTCCAACGGATTATCTGACTTGATCGTCAGTAGAAATTGTTTGTATGAATACTTTGGTTGCTCTATTTTTTGCCAAATCGTCTCTTCTTCTACAAATTCTTTTGCTGTGACTGCAAACCCATAGGTGATTTCTTTTTCACAACCATCCTCGATATAGATGACTAAACTAGAAGGATTATCGATATAAGTCTGCAATTCATTGGGATCTTTTAAATCAATTGGAATAATTCGTTCCACGTCTAATGGCTCATCAACAAATTCTTTTTCTTTCAACTCAATCAAATGCAACAATTGATCTTTCCTATGTTTGATCCCTTGTTGTCTTTTCTCCAGTTCAGCTAATTCTGTAGCCACTCGTGTTTCTGTTTCATCTAATATAGTCCATAATTCCTCTGGTGATTTTCGATAAAGATTTGTCATTTTGTTGATGGGGATATCGAGTTTACGGTAAAAATCAATATCACTGATTGTCAGAATATCCTCCATATCAAATAGTCGATAGCCATTATGCCGATTTCTAGAGGATGTCAGTAGATTCATATCATCCCAATAACGGATCTTTGATTTTGGTAATTTCATGATTTCAGCCACTTGTCCTACAGTTAATAACTTCTCTTTTTCCATCATCTCACCTCTGATTTCAATTATAAACAAAAAGCATTGACATTCAAGTAACTTGAAGGTGTAGAATTCCCTTTGAGTCTTGAAAAGGAGGAAATTATATGAAGATCATTCAGTTTTTCATTAAAAAGAATAGGATACTTATTTTAGCGACAGTTATTAGTTTGTGTTTACAAATTATTGGGACACTTGGTGTACCGTTACTCGTAGCTCAATTGATCGACGTGGGAATTGCTCACGGCGATGAACAATCTATCAAAACGATTGGGCTTAAAATGCTCGCAATGGCTTTATTTGGTGCGCTCTCAGCAATTGCTGGAAGTTATCTTTCTGCTAAAGTAGCCGCTAAATTTGGTTTAGAAACACGGGAACTATTTTTTGATAAACTTCAAACATTTTCCATTAAAGACGCAGATCATTTTGGAACAGGTTCCCTGCTGACAAGAATGACGAATGACGTTGATAATATTCAACAAATAATCGTGTTGTTCCTGCAATTGATTTTACCTGCACCGATCATTGCAGTATTCTCACTATATATGACATTCACTTACTCAGCAACATTAGCTTTAGTACCACTAATTGCAATCGTCGCTTTTGGGGTGATCGTCTATATTTTGATGAAAAAAGGGACCCCTCTTTCCTTATTGATCCAACCTAAAATGGACAAAATCATTGTGACTTTACGTGAATTTTTCACTGGAATCAATATGATTCGAGCCTTTAACAATCAAGAGTATGAAGAAAAACGGACAAATAAAACATTTTCTGACTATGCAAATGGCATGATTCGCGTAAATAGTATTTTTGCGTTTATTACGCCAGTCGCCTTCTTGTTAATGGGTGTGGTTTTCTCTTCTATCTTATGGTTTGGTGGAAACTTCGTGGCACTTGGTACCTTGCAAATTGGTACTGTTTCAGCCGTCGTTGAATATTCTTTACTAACACTTGCTTATTTGATGATTGCAGCAATGGTGTTAGTAATGTTACCTAGATCGCTTGCTTCAGTAAAAAGAATCGAAGAAATCTTGAATACCCAAGACCAAATTCTTGATACTGATCAGCCTGTTTTACTTGAAAAAACTGAATCTCAAGATACCTTGATCGATTTAAATCACGTAACATTCAGTTATGATCAAGCGGATGAGCCCGTTTTAGAGGATATCCATTTCAGTATTCCAAAAGGAAAAACAACCGCGATCGTTGGGGGTACAGGTTCTGGTAAGAGTACAGTTGCCAAATTACTGTTAAGACTTAGCGATGTCTCCGAAGGTGCGATTTTAATTGATGGCGTGGACATCAGAAATGTTACGCAAGAAAAGCTACGTTCTAAAATCAGTTACGTTCCTCAAAAAGCCTTTTTATTTAGCGGAACCATTAAGAGCAATTTATTGATGGGCTATCCTGAAGCAACGAAAGCCGATATGGATCGAGCTGCTAAAATTGCTCAACTCACTTCTTATATTGAAACGTTAGAAGAAGGCTACGATTCTTTTGTAGCGCAAGGCGGAACCAACTTCTCTGGTGGTCAAAGACAACGTTTGTGTATTGCTCGTGCTTTGATCAAGCCTGCAGATATTTATATTTTTGACGATAGTTTTTCAGCCCTTGATTATCAAACCGATGCTGCATTAAGACTGGCATTGAAAGAAGAAATGTCCGATAAAACCTTGCTGATTGTCGCTCAACGATTAAGTACGATCCAACAAGCTGATACGATTATCGTTTTAGATGAAGGTAAAATCGTTGGTCAAGGAACGCACAGTCAACTGTTACAAAGGAATAAAACATACCAAGAGTTTGCCCGCTCACAAGGGATTATCATGGAAGGAGCACAGTCATGATGGAAAATTTAAATAAACAAACATTAAAACGATTCTTTCAATTGATTCGACCTGAACGTCCGATATTTTTTGGTTTGATTCTATGTAGTTTGGTTGGAAATGCCTTAATCATCGCTATGCCGTTCATTATGGGGATCGCCATTGATGATTTGCTTATGCTAGTCAAAAACCATGGTGTCGGTCAGATCACGTTTCCAATGGTTCAAGAGGCTTTGCTGGCGCCTGTTTTGATCTTGATCGTCTTTTCAATCCTAAGCAGCGCGATGTCTTATATCCAAGAACGTGTCATGGCTTCTTTAAGCGAACGAATCACATTAAGAGTCAGAAAAGAAGTCACAAAAAAATTCAAATCTTTACCGATGGCGTTCTTTGATCAACATCAAGTAGGCGATATCCTAAGCCGAACAACAACCAGTTTAAATCAATTATCACAAGTTTTCTTAACAGGGATCAATCAATTCTTTACATCAATCTCAACCATTCTTTTTGCTGGAATCATGTTGTTTTACATTGATGTCAAATTAACCCTAATTGTGGTTTTACTGATTGCTGGAAGCTCATTCTTAACAAGTAAAATTGCCAATAAAAATAAAAAACTAGCAGAAGCAAGTCAAGCCGAACTTGGGATTTTAAATAATAAAACAGAAGAGTTTTTATCTGGGAATTTAGTGACAAAAACCTTCAACCAACAAGAACATGCCAAAAACGTCATTTCAGAAACGAACCAAAAGCATTACAAAGCATTTTTAAGTGCTCAATTTATGAACTTTGCGATTTATCCAGCGATTCGTTTGATCAATCAATTAGCGTTTATCGTCAGTGCTATCATTGGTGCCTTCTTAGTCTTACAAGGCGGAATCACGATTGGGTTACTTCAAGCTTATCTACAATATATCAATCAAGTTTCTGAACCGATTTCTACAGCTTCTTATGTCATTAACTCGATTCAAGCAGCACTAGCTGCTGTTGATCGGATTTTTGAGATTTTAGATGCGAAGGACGATGTTCCAGAAAAAGCAAACCTACAAATCATCGAGCAACCCACTGGCGCTATTGCTTTTGATCAGGTTCAGTTTGGTTATACTAAAGAAAAAATATTGATGAAACAAGTTGATTTTACCGTTAAGCCGAAACAAATGGTGGCAATTGTTGGACCAACTGGTGCTGGTAAAACAACGTTAGTAAACTTATTGATGCGTTTTTATGAATTAAATGGTGGTCGAATCACCTTTGATGGCGTAAATATCACAGACCTTTCAAGAACAAATCTACGTGCAATGTTCGGAATGGTTTTACAAAATACGTGGCTATTTGAAGGAACGATTGCGGAGAATATCGCGTATGGACGCATGGATGCGACACGAGAAGAGATCATCGAAGCTGCCAAAATTGCCCAATGTGATCACTTTATTCGGACATTGCCTAACGGTTATGATTCGATCATTTCAAGTGAAAACGGCTCACTGTCACAAGGGCAACAACAGTTATTGACAATTGCCAGAATTATTTTGGCAAATCCTCCTGTAGTTATTTTGGATGAAGCTACCTCAAGTGTGGATACTAGAACAGAAGCCCACATCCAAAAAGCGATGGATGAAGTGACAAATAATCGAACAAGCTTTGTGATTGCGCACCGTTTGTCTACGATTGAAAATGCTGATTTGATTTTAGTGATGAAAGATGGCGATATTGTGGAAAAAGGCAATCATCAAGAATTGTTGGCGAAACCTTCGTTGTATGCATCTCTTTATAATAGTCAGTTTCAGCAAACATGAGCGTTAAAAAAGAGCCCGAAACAAAAGATCCGTTTTGTTTCGGGCTTTATATTTGAATAAACATTTTTGTCTCGGCCCATTCAAAATATCCTCACCATCCTATATAATCAGAACCAAAACTGCCTAGATCATCTGTCGGTTCTAGTAACATCGAGCTGCTCAACAACTCATTTACTTCGCTCATCTGATGTTTTTTTCACAAGGAACAATCGTGACAGAATTGAGGAACCAATAGTTATTTCATAATAAGCATCGATTAATTTGGAATAATCGAGTTTTTTTATGAATTGGTCACGATAGTTCAGCGCATTTTCTTCTCTTTTTTCATATTTACTTTCTTCTACATAGGGATATTGTATTGGAACATCGACAATGATCATCTGGCTCTTTCGTTAATTCGTGAAGTTGCTCATGAATATTAAGACCTTTTGACCTTGTTTGGTGAACTAAAAGTCGATTTCTTTTTTGCTTTTAGTATTTTGGTAGCTTCGATCAAGCATTTTTTTATAAGCTTTTTCGTTATCTTACGAATGGTGGCCCATGTCATATTTGGATCGAAAGTTTTCCCAATTGACTCAATACAATGAGGTTCTGAGGGTTTATACTTTTTCAAAACTTATTCCATCGTGCACTTATTCAATCAAGCTAATTTGTTGAACACAGCCCAAAATTCCCTTGTTGCTTGATCCTTTTTTATTTATAATTTTCATCTCCTGCCTACTTGTTTATAACAATCAGTATATGGAATTATTATTTATTTTTCAGCGATAATAAAAGTTTTTAGCTGAGATATTAATCATTCATTAGATGATTCCATCTTTTCTTTATTGCTTTTTTTTTATATTTATATTATAATTTTCTCAGCTACTGTTCTATAAATAGTAGACTATAACCTTAAATGGGAAAGGAATTATGTATTTTGAAAAATTTTAGATTAGGTTTAATTGGTATTGTTTTATTAGGAACATCTCTAGCTGTTTTAGCGCCAGAATCAGCTTCAGCAGTAGATAAGAACGTTAATGTTTCTGATTCTATTGACGTGGCACCTCAAGAAATCGTTGTTGAAGACAACGTAGAACTAGATGCAGGAGATTCTGTAACACTTAAAGCTTCTGTTTTACCTGCCAATGCAACAAACAAGCAGTTACTTTGGGATACAACGGATGAAGGCATTGCTGTAGTAGATGCCAATGGACGCATTACTGGTGTAAACCCTGGTTCTACAAGTATCGACGTAAGAACAGCAGATGGAAAAATCGTTAAGTATATCGATGTTACCGTAAACGAAGTTGCGCCTCAAGAAATCGTTGTTGACAAAGAAAATGTAGAATTAAATTTAGGCAACTCAGTAACACTTAAAGCTTCTGTTTTACCTGCCAATGCAACAGACAAAGAATTATTCTGGGTTTCAATGGATGAATCGATTGTTGCTGTTGATGATAATGGTAAAATTACAGGTAAAAAAGAAGGAACAACTGAAATTTCAGTATTATCTGTGACTAACTTTGGTGAAATTGAAAAACAAATCACTGTTACAGTTAAAAAGAAATTGCAAGCAGCAAACTTAAAATTTCCAGCAACAAACGGATTATATTTTTCTAAACAAGATATAAAAGAGACGTTTGAAATGAAAGGTATTCCAGATGGAACACCTCATATTCTTTTCCATTTAAATAAACAAAATACTATGTATGATTTAAAAATCGGTGAACTAGATTTTCTTAATGGAACTGGCGTGTATAATGTTCAATCATTGACATTAGGTCGTCCGATGATTCAAACACTATATGATGTAAATGTAGATCGCAAATTAGATAATAGTAAAATGGTTATTATGTACGTAGATAAGAAAAATCCAACAATTGTAAAAGATTACTTTATCGTTAAACAACGCTAATTTTTACTCTTCATCTAATTTAACCTAAATTAGACAAAAGCTAAGTCTGTAGTGAAAATCAACAGTGATTTTCGCTACAGACTTTTGCTATTGTTTAAATATTTTATTCAATACAATTTATCCTGGTGTTTGTTCCACAGACCAAGTTAACGTTGTTACATAAGAGCCAGCTGTTGGAATTTTAGTATTAGCATCGATCCCCAATGAAATATTTTTTTCTTGATAGACTTCCTCTCCCGGAATATATCCTCCAGGATACGGATTATTTCTATAACCATCTTCATCCGTTTCAGGAACTTGGAACGGTGAGAGCCAATGTTCACCAATTGCTGCCTCACCTCGATAATCAGCAATCAAAGCGGAACTGTCTTTCTCTAAAGTAACATATTCAGCCAGCCAATATTTATCAGCCTCACCAGTATTTTTAGAGCGTTTTTCCCCTTTAAAATCTAAACTATCATGGAATTTCCCCATGTATAAATCAGCACCTGTCATTTCTTTGCCAGATTTTTCATGAGTAAATCCACTGCGTTTTAATGTAACTTTAAAATCAGGAGCACTCGTCTTATTATTCGTTACTGTCATCATAACATCTTTCCAAGGATACCAAGGTTCTGGCGGAACTACTGGGATTTCTCCGCTATAAGGATTTACCGTTGGTATAACCGTTTCTTGATCTGATCTACTAATACTTTCCTTATCGACTATTGGATAGATATAGTGCGTCTTCTTGTCTCCATATTTAATATCTTGAAAGGATAGTTTTATATTTTTTGCATTGACGGTGATAGTACCATCAACTACCTTTGTCGTGACATCTTGACTGGCTACCAGGTCTTCTGCCGACCCTATCATGGGACACAGAATTACACTTGCACAAAATGAAGCCGTTACCAACTGTTTTATCAACTTTTTTTTTCTCATTTTCTTCTCCTTTTTCAATTTACTATAATACATAATAATCATACCAAAATAAAGTTAAAATGTGAATGTTTTTTTACATCAAAAACGATATATATCTTGAATTAAGATATAAAAAATAAAATTTTAAAATATAACACATTTAATTATATGTTTTTTTATTCCATCTCCAATAAATGATTTATGAATTAATTACTGTTTTCTTAACCAAAACAGCCATCAGAATCATCTACATAAAAAACGATCCAAAAGATCCCAACAAGATATAGAGTTGCTCACAAAGTTTCGGTCTCGTGGTTCGGGCTAAAGATTGAATAGATTGACTATCATTTTAAATTTGTCCTTATTTGTTTATTTGCTTAAAGCACTAAGAATGGGGACTAAAAAACAGATATACTGGCCTATTGTGCTTCATTCCCCTACTCAAACACAACTTCATCGTGTTATCGAAATTCCTTGTGTAGTTTTCTCGGGTATTAAACATATTTTTTTGATTGATAAGTTTACCGGAATTTTCTTGTTTATTTTCTGGTTTCTGCTAACTTTCGATACGTTCTTTTTTTGAGCTTTCTTATTATCCGACTTATGGCATCTCTGATCATATAAAGTTCTTCTTCCTCCTTGATAATATTAGGAGCTATATTTTCCCACTGGACTTTATACAATCGACTATCAGCTCGTTTTCATCTTTTTAGAGACTCTTCCCTTTTAAGTTTATCCAGCTATGTCGTTTTATTGAATAAAGTCCTAAACTCAACGATGACTTGTTCTTTTTAATGCCTATTCTACTCTACTGTCCACTTATTTATTAATATAGTGAATTATTATTTCTATTTAAACAACAATTAAATAAAAATAGTATACTTGTTTCTGGTTAAAAGAAAAATTATAACAAATAAATATTTTTTATATTGATATTATTTTTATAATATACTATACTTTCTCTAGCTACTGTTTTATAAACACTAGACTGAAGATTCAAAAAGGAAAGGAATTACTTATTTTGAAAAATTTAAAATTAGGTTTACTTGGTATTTTTTTATTGGGAGCATCTATTGTTAGTTTTGCTCCTGAAACACACGCTTTAGAAATCGAAAGCAGAACAATCATCGGTTCTGATGATCGTCTTCAAATTACAGATGGCAAACTTGCCCCTTATCAAAGTACTACATTTATCGCAGCTGACGGAGCTTGGGGGTCAGGAACAGTCATTGGGAAGAATACTATATTGACTGCAGCCCATGTTGTTAGCAACGTTCGTAATGATCTGAATAAAGACAGTGTCTTTGTTGCTCCTGGTAGAACTGGTGCCGTTTTGCCTTACGGTAAATTTAAAATTAAAGAGGTTTTCATTCCTCAAAACTATCTTGATACGAAAAGTCCTGATAGTGACATCGCAGTTATCACGATTGAACCCGCTAATGGAAAAAGCATAGGCGATGTTGTTGCACCAATGCCTTTTGTTTTAACAGATACAGTTGGAACAGGTACTGCTGTTACTACTTCTGGTTACCCTAGTGATAAAGAGTGGGCAACGTTATGGGAAGCTTTTGGACAAGTCGTTGGAGAAACAAAAACAAGAATTAATTTTGATATGGATGTAATGGGTGGACAATCTGGTTCTCCAATTTACAATGATCAACAACAAGTTATTGGTGTAGTTGCTTATGCTTCCACTTATTATAATTACGGTACGAAACTGAATGCAGAATATTTTGATTTTGTCTCTGAACACTTAGATACACCTATCGAAGCTCAGGACATTCAAGTTGAAAAAGAAAAAGTAACGTTAAACATTGGCGAAACTACAGACTTTAAAGCTACTGTTTTACCAGTAAATGCAACAAACAAAAAATTACATTGGGATAGCGTTGCCGATCTAATTGCTACTGTCGATGAAAACGGAAAAATTACTGGGACAGGCTCTGGTGTAACCATTATTGATGTCACAACTGATGATGGAAAAATCACTAAATATATTGAAGTTACGGTAACAAATGAAGTAATCCCTAAAGATATCGTAGTTGAAAAAAGCAAAGTAGAATTGAATGTAGGAGACTCTATGAATCTTAAAGCGTCTGTTCTACCTGAAAATACAACAAATAAACAATTACGCTGGGGCACAATCGATGAAGGGATCGCCACAGTTGATGCCAACGGACGGATCACAGGAGAAAACCCTGGTTCTACAAGAATTGATGTTGTAACAGCTGATGGGAAAATCAAAAAATATATCGATGTTATTGTAAAAGAAGTTGCGCCTAAAGAAATCGTGGTTGAAAAAGAAAATGTAGAAGTTGCCTTAGGAAAATCAATAACACTTAAAGCATCTGTTCTACCTGAAAATACAACAGATAAAGAATTATTCTGGGACTCCAACGATGAAACTATTGCCACTGTTGATGATAATGGTAAAATCACAGGAATAAAGGCCGGCACAACTGAAATTTCAATAATGTCAGTAACCAATTTCGGTGAAATCGAGAAAGTTATTACTGTTACAGTAACAGACGGCTTACAACCGATCAAATTGACACTTCCCGCTAAACAAGGTCAATATTTCTCTCAATTAACTTTAAAAAATACATTTGAATCGAAATCCGGCGATGCTGTAAATGCACACGCTGTTGTCTACATGCCTAGAGCTAACTCATCATATGATTTAAAAATTGGTGAAATGGACGTGGCTAACGGAAATGCTGTCTATAACCTACAACCATTAAGATTAGATAACCCATTGTACCAATATTCATATACAGTTAATATAGAGAGAAAAATAAAGAATAGCTCTCTTGTTATCATGTATGTAGATAAGAAAAATCCTGAAATGGTCATAGGCTATTTCTTAGTTAGCAAAAGTACTCAATTTTAAAATATATAACATGAAATAAGCAAAAAAGGGGCCCTTTTTATAGAGTGGATTTTCCACTCTATTTTTTGTGTAGTGATTTATATTACTTTTCTTAACTCATTTGAGCTTTTTGAGCTAAATTTTTCTTTAGCACCAAGATAATGATGATAAGCTTAATAAAGAGACTATTTTCAAGAGATTTTAAGTAACACAATATTGTACTCACTTTTGCATAGCCTAACGTTGACTTTTATCTTCAAATAACGTACAATCTATACTCGAATCAACTAATTAAATAGTACCTCAAATTGAGGTAGAGGTTGCGATTTTTATTAAGCTTGTGGAGTGCGAGGACACATTGAAGCAAGTCTAGGAAAAATCGCCGAAATGTATAACAGCCTCCCTGTTATATGTTGGGACGTAAGCGAACAACTTACGGACTGTCTTAGTAGTGATGCTAAGTTGCGCTATGTTTTTGTTGAGAGTACCTGACGATAGTAGGCAACCATGCATTTTTGTATGGTTGTTTTTTGTATGAAAAGCGGAACAAGTCGTTTAGCTCTTGAGCAAATTAGGAAACTTACTCAAAGATGCTCTTTATCTGCGAAGTCAGTTTCTCTATTTGCCGAAAGAGCTGACTTGTGCAGCTGGATCTACGAAAAGTGGAACGGACTCGTTTTGCTCTGACAGAAAAATAGGGAATATTGATTGTGATGCTATTTGTCACCAGCAATATTCATCTTTTTTCCGAAGAGCTAGTTCGTGCAGCTGGATCTATGAAAAGTGGAACGAACTCGTTTTGCTCTGACAGAAAATTAGACAAGTAAATCAACAGAAATTATTCCAATTACATTAAAAAGAAAGGAAGAAAGAAATGAACAAAAAATCATTTTCATTAGGATTACTATTTGCAATCATTTTAAGTGTGTTCTGTGCACCGGTATTTAGTCAAGCAGAAACAAACGGAGAATTCCGTGTCGGAATGGAGGCTGGTTATGCACCATTTAACTGGTCTCAAAAAACAGACGCACATGGTGCCGTACCGATACAAGGAAATTCTTCTTATGCAGGAGGATACGATGTCCAAATCGCTAAAAAAATCGCGGATGGTTTGGATAAAAAACTAGTGATTGTTCAAACAAAATGGGATGGTTTAGCTCCTGCTCTGCAATCTGGCAAAATTGATGCAATCATTGCTGGAATGAGCCCCACTGCAGAACGCCGCAAAGAAATTGATTTTACTGATCCTTACTACGAATCACAATTAGTGGTCGTCGTTCAGAAAAAAGGCAAGTTTGCAGATGCAAAGAACTTGAACGATTTATCCGGTGCCAAAATCACGGCACAACTAAATACATTCCATTATAGTGTGATCGATCAAATTCCTGGTGTGAATAAACAACAAGCGATGGATAATTTCTCTGCTATGAGAACTGCTTTAGCCTCTGGCATGATCGATGGCTATGTTAGCGAACGACCTGAAGGTGTGACTGCTACAAGCGTCAATAAGGATTTAGAAATGCTGGAATTTGCTAAAGAGAATAGCTTCCAAACAAATGCCGAAGATGTTCAAATCGCAGTTGGTATGCGGAAAGCTGATCCAGCCATCGCCAAAGTCAACCAGCTTTTATCTGGTATTTCTTCAGAAGAACGTACCAAAATAATGGATCAAGCAGTCAAAGATCAACCAGCTGCTGAAACAAGTGATAGTGAAAAATCAGGGGTTTTAGCTGATTTTAAAAACATCTGGGATCAATACGGCGGTATGTTCTTACGTGGTGCAGGTTTAACCTTATTTATCGCGTTGATTGGGACATTTGTCGGAACAGCTTTAGGTTTATTGATTGGAGTCGTTCGTACGATTCCAGAATCTGAAAATAAAATGAAACGTTTCTTCCAAAAATTAGGCAACGCCTTGCTTTCAATTTATATTGAAGTCTTTCGTGGCACACCTATGATGGTACAAGCCATGGTCATCTTCTATGGTTTAGCCTTAGCTTTTGGGATTTCTCTAGATCGAACGGTTGCAGCATTGTTTATTGTTTCTATTAATACAGGTGCTTATATGTCTGAAATCGTCCGCGGCGGAATCTTTGCTGTTGATCCAGGTCAATTTGAAGCAGCACAAGCAATCGGAATGACTCATGGACAAACGATGCGTAAAGTTATAGTGCCTCAAGTATTACGCAATATTTTACCAGCAACTGGTAATGAATTTGTTATCAATATTAAAGATACAGCTGTTTTGAGTGTTATCGGTGTGGCTGACCTATTCTTCCAAGGAAATTCTGCATCTGGCGCGAACTTTCAATTCTTCCAAACATTTACGATCGTTGGGATCATGTATTTGATCATGACATATGCAATCACACGTATCTTACGTGTCGTTGAGAAAAAAATGGATGGACCTTCTGCTTATGTAAAATTAGAAGAAACAGAAAATATAAAAGAAAGCTAGTTAGCTGTGCAAATAAATCCTGCTCCACAGATTTGTTTAACTTTTAACTATAGGAGGAAATAGTGATGAATACAATTATTGACGTCGAGCACTTAAGAAAAAGTTTCGGTGAAAATGAAGTTTTAAAAGATATCAATGTGACGGTAACTAAAGGCGAAGTTGTAACCATCATCGGTTCTTCTGGTTCTGGTAAATCTACTCTTTTACGTTGCATCAATTTATTAGAAAAACCAACTGGCGGTAAAATTATCTACAATGGTGAAAATGTCTTAGAACGTGGTTATAATTTACCAAAATATCGTACACATTTAGGGATGGTTTTCCAATCGTTTAACTTATTCAATAATATGAATGTTTTAGAAAATTGTACCTCTGGACAGCTAACTGTTTTAAAGCGTGGCAAAGAGGAAGCTCGAAAAATCGCTTTAGAAAATCTGAAGAAAGTTGGTATGGAACGTTTTATCGACGCAAAACCCTCACAGCTTTCTGGTGGACAAAAACAACGTGTAGCCATTGCTCGTGCGTTATCTATGAATCCTGATGTGATGTTATTTGATGAACCAACTTCAGCTCTTGATCCTGAAATGGTCGGTGAAGTATTAAAAACAATGAAGGATTTAGCTCATACAGGGTTAACGATGATCATTGTGACCCATGAAATGGAATTTGCAAAAGAAGTGTCCGATCGTGTGATCTTTATGGACAAAGGTGTGATTGCAGAAGAAGGCACTTCAGAAGATATTTTTGTTCATCCAAAAGAAGAGCGGACCAAAGAATTTTTACATCGGATTTTATCTCAAAACTAAAATTTTCTAACGTAAACATCCATCAGACTTTAGCACGAATAGCTAATTCTGATGGATGTTTTTTGTGATAGCAAGCAAGTATAACTTACGTTATATTTCTCTATAGGAGATGATAAAAATGAAAACTAGAAAAAAATTGTTGCTATTGCTCACTTCACTTTGTTTGGCTTATTCATTTGCACCAAATGTGGTTCAGGCTGAGGAGTCAATAAGTGAACAACAAACCAAATCGAGTATGCTCTCTGTTCAATTTTTAGGCACTAATGATTTTCACGGTGCACTTTCAGAAGCTGCTTCACTATCTAGCAACTTAGCACAGGAAAAAAATAACTTTATCAACCAATTCCCCGAAGGCTTATCCATGAGAGTTCAAGCAGGCGATATGGTTGGCAGCAGTCCAGTGAATTCCAGTTTGCTTCAAGATGAACCTACAATCAAGGTAATGAATAAAATGAACTTTGATTTTGGAACACTGGGCAATCACGAATTCGATGAAGGACTAGAAGAATTTAATAGAATTCTCACAGGTACAGCTCCTAAAAAAGGGCAATTTAATTTAGAAACAGAAAACTATCCTCGAGAAGCTAGTTCCCAGCAAATACTGATTGCTAATGTCTTGAAAAAAATGACCAGACGATTCCATATAATTGGAAGCCGTATGCTGTAAAAGAAGTGACTGCGAATCAGAAAAAAGTCCGGATTGGTCTGATTGGAATCGTCACTAAAAATATCCCTAGTTTGGTTTCAAAAAAGTATCATGAAGAATACTCTTTTTTAGATGAAGCAGAAACGATTGCTAAATACAGCAAAGAACTACAAAGCCAAGGTGTCCATACAATTGTCGTGATCGCTCATACTGGCAATGGTGAAGCGATTCTCAATAAACTAAACAGCATTGCTCCAGACCATAGTATCGATCTCTATATTGATGGACATAGTCATAAAGAAGTCAATACCACTATAGGCAAAACAAGAATCGTTCAAAGTTTAGCTAATGGACGAGCTTTCAGCAACGTTACTGGGACTATCACACCTGAAACAAATGATTTTATAGCAACACCTACCGCAAAAATCGTTCCTGTAAACAAAACACTTACTAAAGATCAAGCAGTGGAAAGTATTGTTGCTGATGCAGATCAGCGCGTTTCTGGTCTAGCAAAACAAACAATCAGCCACGCTCTTTCAACTGATACTATTACTAAAAAAGAAAACCTATTTAAAGAATCGCCGTTAGGTAATTTAGTTGCCGATGCTCAACTATTTATTGCAAACCAAGAAGGATTTTCAGTCGATGCAGCTTTAGTAAATAGCGGCAGTTTAAGAAGTGATTTACTGGTTAATCCTGACCGCTCCATCACCTATGGCAATGCTATTCGTGTACAGCCTTTTAATAATCCTTTATACGTTGTACAACTTTTAGGAGAGCAGCTTTTAACTGTTTTGAATAAGCAATATCAAAATAACCAAAAATATACTCTTCAAAATGCTGGAATCTCTTATTCCTATACAGATTCCGCAAATAGCACTCAGCCATTCAAACTTATAGACATAACCAAAAAAGATCAGTCGTCCATTCCACCAAATCAAACTGTGAATGTCGTCGTAAATGAATATATTTATACACATGACGTTTTTAACCCTATTTTCGCTCAAGGACAGTTACTAGGTATTTTAAAAGCTACAGATACCGAAGCGTTCATTGCTTACTTGACTACACAAAAAGAGCAGCAAAGGCCACTTGATGCAAAAATCGATAATAGAAAAAACTATATTCCTTTTAGTGGGTTAACAGCAAATACAACTGTTTTGGATAAAGATCAAACACAAACTACCTATATTGCTACAACAGAGCTGAAAGAAAAAAAATTCCCAGTTGACTCCATTTATTATCAGGTCTGGAGTACCAAAAACGGAACAGATGATTTAAAAACCTATACAGCAACTGCTCTTGACAATTACCGATTCTCCGCTACAATTCCAATTGCCAATCATAAGACTGCTGGTGATTATGTTGTAGAAACGTATGCAATGGTGAATGGTGAACATAAAAAAATCGCTGATAATACCTTCAGGGTCGGTCAAGCCAAAATGTCTAGACAAATATCGAATGTTAATGTCCTTTCGGGAACATTTGATATTGTGTTAAACGTTCCGCATCCAAAAAGCGTTGATAAACTCAATATAAGTGTCTATCCTGAAAAAAATCCAACTATGAAAAAAACTATGTTGCCAAGCAACAATTGAATAACCCAACGGTTTATAAATTATCTGTTTCAATCAAAGACTATCAAAAGATTCGAAGTGCTTATAAAGTAGATGCTTCCCTTACCTATCTTAGTGGTTTAACTACTTCATTGGCTCTTACTAGCCAAAGTTTAGTCATTAACCCTGCCATGATAGTAGGATATGCTCAATCTACTGCTGCAATCAGCAAAGCTTCTAACACTAATAAGGAATCTGCATTAGGCAACTTAATTTCTGATGCTCAGCTAGCTGTTGCCAAGCAACAAACCCTACCTGTGGATTTTGCTTTTACAAATGACGGTGGCATTCAAGCAAACTTAATCATTTCTGCTGATAAATCGATTCATTATAGTGATGCTCAAAAAGTGCAGCCGCACAATAATGAATTAAAGATCGTCTCATTAACAGGTAAACAAATTGAAGAAGTATTAAATATACAATATCAAAATAATCAAAAATATGTGTTGCAACTAGCTGGCCTGACTTATCAATACAAAAAACAGCCTACTAACAAAGTACAACCGTACAAAGTTACATCTATGAAGCAAAATACTGGTCAACCTGTAGATCCAAAAAAACTCTATAATGTCGTAATCAACAATCATCTTTACACGAGCACGGCTTTTCCACAATTCAAAAAGGGCAAGTTATTAAAAACCTTCCCCTTAACTGATACCGAGACCTTGATTTCTTATCTATATGGCTTAAAAGAACAAAAACAATCGATCAATCCAAAAATAGAAAATAGAAAGGTCTATCTCAAATAATGTATTTACCGTTAGTGATTATACTCCCGTATTTTTGGTGGATCATAATTATTGATAAATGAGCTAATAGCTTCTAACGAGTCAGAGAAAAAAATTTTTTCTCTGTCTTTTTTTGTTAAAAAGCCTTCTAAAACCATTTTATCAAAGAATTCTGCCAACAGATCATAATACCCATCAACATTAAAAAAGACGCATGGATTTTGATGTTCCCCCACTCGTCCCCAAGAAACAACTTCTGATATCTCTTCTAAAGTTCCAGGTCCACCAGGTAAGGCTAAATAACAATCGGCTAAATCGATCATCTTTCGTTTGCGTTCATGCATGTCGCTCACAATATGCATTTCAGTGATTGCTTGATGGGCCAGTTCTCTTTCCATTAGAAAAGTTGGCATAACACCGATCGCTTTACCACCATTTTCAATAAGAGTATCTGCCAAGATGCCCATTAAACCGACATTGCCTCCGCCATAAACAAGGTCATATTGATTGTTGCTCATCCATTGTCCTAATTCTTTTGTTTGCTCCTGATAAATTGCCTTATTACCCACACTAGCACCACAATAAACAGCCATTTTTTTCATAGAATTCCCACCTAATCTACCTAATTTACGCTTCTTCATTTTGTGATTGATATGAAATATCATTAAACGATTTGATTGTATAAACTTTTTTATTCTGGTCTTTCTCCAAAATTGAGATACTAGTGTTCGCCAGTGGTCCGCCTTCACGCCATTTTGATTTTTCTTTTCCTACCAAGGCGTTGATCAGAGTAATCAGCAACACTCCGTGAGCTACGATCAACACTTTTCCATCTGGATAGGCTTCACTAAGATTTTCGATTGTTTCAATCGAACGTGCAACTAAAGAATCGATTGTTTCACCACCAAAATCTGTCGGATCATATAAATCTGGTCGATTACGTAAGTAGTCAGTTTGTTTATCTGTATGATCAATTTCGGCGCCTTCACGTTTACCGAATTTGATTTCTCTTAATGAGTCATGATATTGCACAGTCAACCCATCTAAAAAATTATTTTCTTTAAGAAGATAATTTGCTGTATCCATCGCACGCTTTTGAGTACTAACAGAAACTGCATCAAACCGTATATCAGAAAGATAACGCCCCGCTTGAATTGCTTGTTCAATTCCTACAGGTAACAACGGAGAATCAATCTCTCCTCCCTGAAATCGCAAGCTCAGGTTCAATTCAGTCTTTCCATGTCTAACAAAATAAAATGTGGTCATTTGCTCATCCCCTCCATTTTTTGAAATGTTCCTTCACTTGATTATGATACTACAAATAAGAAATCTTTGCTTTGAAAAAATGATTGTCGTTTTAAGATTTAGAAGGTTAAATGGGCTCCTTTTTCCTGATCGATATGCTACCATAGTAAAATAGACTGGAGGGATCGATATGGAACTTCAACATTATCAATTATGGATTAGTGATTTTTACAAAAAAAGAGGATGGTATGCGCTCAATTCATTTGCTCGTGTCGGCTTTTTAGCTGAAGAAACGGGCGAAGTTGCCCGTGCCGTTCGTGCCTTAGAAATTGGTCGTGATCGGCCGGATGAAGACGAAAAAGCGCCGGAAATCTTAATTCAAGACCTGACCGAAGAACTTGGTGACGTTTTAGATAACATTTTTATTTTAGCAGATAAATATGACATTCGTTTTGAAGATATTTTAACTTCTCACAAACAAAAACTTGAAGAACGTTTTAGCGAACGCAATACTGAGAAAGAGGAAGCATAATGGACAAAGAAATAGTAATTAGACCTCTTGAAGAAAAGGATTTTCCAGCCTTGCTTGAAATTGAAAATAGTATTTGGACAAACGAAAATTCTCCTGTTCTTCATTATTACCACTCGGTTGATGAGTATAAAGAAAGAGTTGACGGGCGAAATATTTTTGTTGCAGTGGTTGATGCTAGTGTGCTAGGGTTTATCGATATTCATCATCCCACGCCACTTCGTTCCCACACAAAGCAATGGATGTTCAGCATTGGTGTTCATCCGGCAAGTCAATCATTAGGTATTGGACACCAGTTATTAGCTTACGTAAAAAAGACAGCTAGTAAAAAAGGAATTCACAAGATTTCATTACGGGTACTAGGTTCTAATACCAAAGCAATCCAATTTTATCGCAAGAACGGCTTTATTCAAGAAGCACTGTTTAAGGATGAATTTTTTATCAACGGAATGTTCTGCGATGACTATCAGTTTGCCTACTTTACCAGTTAATCTCAGCAAGTTTTAATATTTTCTGAAAACATCAAGTTCTTTCTGAAAAATCACTTGATGTAGCTTTCTTATTCTGTTACTTTAATTAAAGATAACGTTAAGGAGTGTGGAAGTGTGACAAAAAAATTATCATGGCGTGATTACCTTTATGTAGGGTCCATGCTATTTGGTTTATTTTTCGGAGCTGGAAATCTGATTTTTCCTGTTCATATGGGACAAGAAGCTGGTGCAAGTATCTTTTTAGCAAATCTCGGCTTTTTGATTACAGGGATTGGCTTGCCATTTTTAGGCGTAATTGCCATCGGCATTTCCAAAAGTAATGGTGTTTTCGATTTAGCAACTCGTGTTAATCGGCGTTATGCCGTTGCTTTTACGGTGTTGTTATATCTGACGATTGGACCTTTTTTTGCATTACCACGTTTGGCAACGACATCGTTTGAAATTGGTTTAGCCCCTTTTATTTCAAGTGATCAACACAAAATAATTTTAGCAATCTTTTCGGCTCTATTCTTTTTGATTGCCTGGGCCTTTTCACGTAAACCTACTAAGTTATTAGGTTATGTAGGCAAATTTTTAAATCCATTATTTCTATTTTTGTTGGCAATTTTGATTTTATTTGCATTTATTAATCCACTAGGTTCGGTCTCGTCCGCTACTGTTGGAAATGCTTATGCAGAAAATCCTTTTTTCAAAGGCTTTACTGAAGGTTATAATACATTAGATGCGCTGGCCTCTTTAGCATTTGGGATCATCATTGTCTCAACGATTCGTGGTATGGGTGTAGAAAAACCAAATGATATTGCAAAAGATACGATAAAATCTGGTGCAATCAGTATTATCTTGATGGGTATCATTTATACGCTATTATCTTATATGGGTACGATGAGCTTAGGAAAATTTTCTCTTAGTGAAAACGGCGGGATTGCTTTAGCTCAGATTGCTAACCATTATTTGGGTAATCTAGGTAGTATTTTACTTGCGTTTATTGTTATTCTAGCGTGTTTGAAAACAGCAATTGGATTAATCACAGCGTGTTCTGAAACATTCAGTGAACTATTCCCAAAAGGGTCCTATGCCTTTTACATTGCAGTAGCGAGTATTTTACCTTGCTTATTTGCAAATGTTGGTTTAACAAATATCATTCAATTTTCAGTTCCTGTTTTGATGTTTCTGTATCCTTTAGCAATGACGTTGATGATTTTAGTGATTATCAGTCCTTTATTCCATCATCGAAAAGAAGTCTATCGCATGACTACGTATGTAACGTTGTTTGCCGCACTACTTGATGCGTTGAACAGTGCTCCGGAATTTGTTAGAAATCAAACAGCTGTTACAGTAATTTTAGATAGTGCAGAAAAATACCTCCCGCTATTTACCATAGGAATGGGTTGGGTAATACCGGCGGCCATCGGATTCATAATTGGCTTGATCTGGACTCCCTTCAAAAAAGAGCCACTATAATTAGCATGCTGCTAACACTAACGTCAAATAGCAGTAGTTATTGTAGTAATATACTGTATCGCTGATGTAACTAAACATACTATTTATCTAAATTTCAGGTGAGCAGGGTCTAACTCATAGAGTTATGTCCCGCTCATTTTTTTCTATATACATATAAAACTCCTAAACAATTATTTATCTAATTGGCTATTTTTCTGTTCAATAAGAGAATTAATGTTCATACCACTATTGTCGTTTGTTCAACTCATCCTTAAATAGCAACTTTTTGTTAAAAAAGCATAACTAAATATCTTGCCCTTATCGTCTTAGCTGACAAGCACCTATAAAGTACAGTAGAATAGGACTTAAGGAAGTGATTAGCATGTTATACGAGAAATTGATGATGGATTCTGGAATGCTAACGAAGTTTATGCTTTTCAAACGAATCACAAAAATAAATCAATCAGATGTATCAATTACGCAATTATCTGATGAATTATCTTTGAACTACCAACAAACATCAATTATAGTAACGGAAATCAACAATGATTTAACAAAAATAATCTCGACGCATCCATCGATTTTACATAGAGCTGGCAAAGTCGACAGTACAAAACTCCTTGTAACCATTGACGAGTATCGCTATTTCTTATTAAAAAAATCTGTTCCATTTCAATATATTCTCTATTTTTTAAATCATGATTCTCCTAACATAGAAGACTTTTGCCAACGGTACTACGTTAGCCGCTCAACGGTTTCTAGAAAGATGTTGCCTATAAAAAAGCACGTAAAACAATTTAATTTACGTTTTACATACACAGAAGCTAACTTGATTGGCGATGAACGTTCAGTACGAGTTGCTCTTTTTGATGCCCTTTGGTTGGGAACAAGAGGAACGATCTGGCCTTTTAAGAGTGTTGCGCTTGAGGATGCACAAAAACTTGCTGGTGCTTTTTCTGAATACTTTCCTTTGTCTAGAACTTATTTAGGTGCCAAAGAACTAACTTACTTTGCTGCAATTTTTCTTTGTCGTACACGAAAAAAGATGTTTGTCTCTTATGACACACGCTATGATTTTTTGATGAAGGATAATCCTTATTATGACTTCGAGCGTTTAAACAACGAGTTAGGTCCTGTACACTCATTAGATCCTGAACAAAGTAAAGGTGAAAGTAGCTTTATTTTTTTCTTGGCTCATTATGCACCTTTTTATACAATAGATGATGATCCATCATTGTTCCAAACCCTGCATGATTTTTCAGTCCGACCTAATCCGGTTTATGAATTGGTTCAAGAATTCTTGACCTACGCAAAAGCAAATATATTCAAAAAAGAACCTGAGATCCTGGATAAACCAATCATTATTGGCAATCTTATCAATATCATGTTCACCTTTTATGTGCTGGGAAAACCTTTTCCAAATTTACAGATTCTAGTTGAAACACCTCATCAAAAAAGAAAAGCCGACCAGTTTCTCGAGTTGAAACTGTATCAATTTTTTGATGAAAAAGCCCAGGAAAAAGAATATAAATTTATTTATACGATCAAAAAACCTTTGGTCCATTCAGTTAAAAGCATTCTACTTCCTTCTTATGATAAACCAAAACACTCCGAACATTTAAAAGTTGGTGTTGCCTTTGAACATAATTTCACTTTAGTTCGAATGATCTATCAGTTTCTAAATGACTTAGGTTTTGTTGACTCTTCTCCTTACCAAGAAGAACTTAATGACAGCTACGATTTAGTAATCAGCTCGTCCTTACTTCCTAGAAAAAAATATCCAGAACTTCCTTTGTATTTCTGGGATCTGTCTTATGGTAATAAAGATTTAACTGATTTGTATAAAACACTGCAACAACTATTTGAAAAGAAAAATATTATCCAAGATTAGCTGGGGTCAGTTACTACACGAGTTCGGAATAACTATTTTGGCTCATTTGTTTATCTCTTACTACTAATATACGCAAAAAAGTTCTCAGCTTATTAAAACTGAGAACTTTTTTTGCGTGAATCATTCATATTTCACTTCAACTAAATATAATCCTTCTGGATGTGCTGTAGGTCCAGCTAAATTGCGGTCTTTTGCGGCAATGATTTGAGGGATCGTTGTTTCATCCATCCGGCCATTCCCCATTTTAAGTAAGGTGCCCACTAAAATTCGAATCATCTTATATAAAAAACCATCTCCGCGAAAAGTAAAGATCAGTTCATCCCCAGCTTCATTGACCGCTAAACTTGCTTCATGAATTGTCCGTACCTTATCTTCGATCTCAGTCCCAGAGGCACAAAATGAAGTAAAATCATGCGTACCCAATAGGTCAGCTAATGCACGCTGAATTTTGTCTGTATCAACCGGATAAGGAAAATAGCTAGCATAGAATCGTTTAAACGGACTTCTTGGTTTCCCGATATCTACATGAAATTGATACGTCTTTTCTACAACTTGATACCTTGCATGAAAATCCTCTGGTACAATCTCTACACTTTTTACTGCAATATCTTCTGGTGTTTGCGTATCTAGAGCGTAGCGCATTCTTTCCAACTCTCTTGTTTGAGTGTAGTCAAAATGGATAACTTGCCCTGATGCATGGACACCAGCATCTGTCCGGCCAGACCCAAAAATCGTGATCGTCTTGCCATTATTCATTTTTTTCAATGTTTTTTCAATTTCTTCTTGAACCGTACGTCCATTCGGCTGAGCTTGAAATCCATTAAATTTTGTTCCATCGTACGCAATTATTGCTTTATAGCGCGGCATTTCTTTTCCACCTTTACTTCTAACTTCTCACCCAAACTAAAACGACAGTTAAAACGACAAATGCTAACATTACTGTCGTGTCCTTCAAATGCCAATGTAACACTCGATATTTCGTGCGGCCATCGCCGCCTTGATAACCACGGGCTTCCATAGCAGTTGCTAAATCTTCTGCACGATTAAAACTACTAACAAACAGTGGGATCAATAATGGGACCACTGCTTTCATTTTCTGAATCAAATTGCCTTCACCAAAATCGACACCGCGCGCACGTTGCGCATTCATAATTTTTTCTGTCTCATCCATCAATGTTGGGACAAAGCGCAATGCGATCGACAACATCAATGAAACTTCATGAACAGGAAAACGAACAACTCTTAAAGGGCGCATTAAGTATTCGATTGCGTCAGATAAATCAAGCGGTGGGGTCGTCAAAGTCAATAACGTAGACATGAAAATAATCAATACAAAACGGCAAAAAATCAGCAGCCCGTTGACCACACCAAATTCAGTAACCGAAAATATCCCCCATTTGAAATAAATTGCTCCACCTTGAGTAAATAGCATTTGTAAAATAACGGTAAATGAAATCAGCCAAATCAATGGTTTGATTCCTCGAATAAAAAAACGAATGTTGATTTTTGAAAGAAAAATAGCAAATAGTGTGAAAATCCCTAGGATAGCATAACTTTGCCAATTATTTGCTAAAAATATGATCCCAATAAAATAAAAACTAGCTATCAATTTTGCTCTAGGATCCATCGTATGGATAAAAGAGTCCCCTGGTATATAACGGCCAAAAATCAATTTGTTCATCATTGGTCTTCACCCGCCTTTTTTGAGCCCTTTAACAGATCATTAGCTAGTGCTTCAGCAGTCAATGGTAATTGCTCAAACGCAACTCCTTTGGCCATTAGCTTTTCTGCAAAGGAAGCAGCTGTTGGTACACCTAATTGCTTTGCTTTCAACCAATCAATCTCTTGAAAGACTTCTTGCGGTGAGCCAGCTTTAACGATTCTCCCTTGTTCCAATACAATCACATGATCTGCATAATTTGCCACGTCATCCATTAAATGCGTAACTAAGATGATTGTCATACCGCGTTCTTCATGGAGGTGCTGAAACATTTCCATCATCTCTTTGCGCCCTTGCGGATCTAATCCTGCTGTTGGCTCATCCAAAACTAGTACTTCCGGTTCCATTGCCAAAACACCAGCAATCGCTACACGACGCATTTGTCCACCTGACAACTCAAATGGAGAGCGTTCTAAGTAACTAGCATCTAGGCCAACTAAATCTAGCATTTCAGCGGCTAGTTTCGCCCCTTCTGCTCCAGTTGCACCAAAATTTTTAGGGCCAAAAGCAATGTCTCTAGCCACTGTCTCTTCAAATAGCTGTGCTTCCGGAAATTGAAAGACGATCCCAACTTTTTTACGAATCGGTTTTAAATTTTTATTATTTGTTTCTGGAACGATCTTTCGATCTCCAATCGTTACTGAGCCTTTTGTCGGCTTTACTAAAGCATTCAGATGTTGTAGCAAAGTAGATTTCCCACTACCAGTGTGCCCTACGATCGCCGTATACGAACCATCAGTTATGGTTAAATTCAAATCGAATAATGCCCGCTGTTCAAATGGTGTATTAGGCTGGTACGTAAAATCTACTTGTTCAAAACGGATGTCCATAACCAATCCACCATCCTTTCTTCGGTCATATATTCATTGGGTACTTCAATACCATGCTCCTTCAAAGCAATTTTCAGTTTTTCCGGAAAAGGAAGATCCAGCCCCATTTGAATCAATTCAGTCCCTGCTGAGAATATCTTCTCCGGTGTCCCTTCACTAACTAATTCGCCTTGTTTCATTACTAAGATTCGGTTAGCATTAGCAGCTTCATCAATATCATGTGTAATTGAAATGACCGTTAAATTGCTTTCTTCTTTGATTTTCTTGATCGTTGCAATGACTTCTTCTCGTCCTTCTGGATCTAGCATACTAGTAGCTTCATCTAAAATGATAATATCTGGGCGTAAAGCCACTACACCAGCAATCGCTACTCGTTGCTTTTGACCACCGGATAAACGAGCGGGTTCACGAGTGGAAAAAGAATCCATGCGTACTTTTTCTAGCGCATCTTTAACTCTAACAAGCATTTCATCCCGAGGAATACCTTGATTCTCTAAGCCAAAGGCAACGTCATCCTCTACTGTTGATCCTACAAATTGGTTATCAGGATTTTGAAATACCATCCCAACCATTTTTCGAATATCCCAAACGTTGGTTTCATTCAATTGTTTACCACCGACTGTAATACTACCTGAAGCAGGTAACAATAGGCCATTGATCGTTTTTGCCAACGTTGATTTTCCTGACCCATTGTGTCCAATAATAGCGACCCACTCACCTTGTTGGATGGAAAAAGATACATCTTTCAAAGCGGGAGAAGCATCTTCTGGTTGATAGTTAAAGTCGATATTTTTTAATTCAATTATCGGTTGCATCGCGTACTCCCTCAATTATTTAGTCTTACTAACACTAACAAAAAATCAGTGTTTTTTCAATCATCTATTCTTTTCTTTGCATTATTCTCTATTATAACAAAATAAGTACCCATATGTGAATTCTTATCTGTCTTGACAGAAAGTTTTTTTGCTGTTTAAAAGCCAAATTTCTGACTCATCAAATAAGAGCCGTGGACAAAACTAACAATCAGCTTTGTCCACGACTCTAAATTTGAATAATTAACTCAATATTTTACTACGCTTAAATCACCTATTACTGATTTAAGTATTCAAACGCATATTGTGCATATAATTCTGCACCAACTTCCATTGCATCCTCATCTACATTAAAGCGCCCATGATGGTGAGCCCATTGTGTATCTTTGTCTGGATTACCACAGCCAACCAAAGCAAAACAACCAGGTGTATTTTCAGTAAAATAACTAAAGTCTTCCCCACCAGTAGTTGGTGGTTCCTGAATAAGGGCTGAAGCACCAAAATTTTGCTCAATGATTGCTTGTGCAAATAACGCATCTACTTCGTCATTGATCACAGGGAGAGTTCCATAATTATATTCCACACTAGCAGTACCGCCATATATCGCCGCAGTTTGCTCAGCATAACGTTTTAGGGCTTTCTCTACACGATTACGTGTCTCTAAGCTAAAACATCGTACAGTACCTTCTAATCTAGCATTTTCAGCAATGACATTAAAACGTGTGCCTACATCCATCTTACCTATCGTTACTACAACAGGATCTAACGGATTAGTCTCTCTTGAAACAACGGTTTGGACATTCATTACAAATGATGATGCTATCACTGCGGCATCAATACAAGCATCCGGCATAGCACCATGCCCACCTTGGCCTTTAAAATCAATCGAAAAAATATCTGCTGAAGCAAATGATGATCCGACCACACAAGAAGCAGAACCTGATGGCATTTGTGACCAGATATGGATGCCAAAAACATCATCTACGCCTTCGACCGCTCCTTGAGCAACCATTGCTTTAGCGCCTTGAGCATTTTCTTCTGATGGCTGAAAAATAAATCGCACAGTTCCTTTGATTTGTCCTTGAATTTCTTTCAGAGCTTTAGCCGCTGTCAACAGCATTGCTGTATGTGCATCGTGCCCACAAGCATGCATTTTTCCATCTTCTAGTGACTTATAAGAAATGCCTTCAGTCAATTCTTGAACAGGTAGTGCATCCATATCAGCCCGCAAAGCTACTGTTTTCCCAGGAAGGGCGCCCACAAGTTCTGCAATGATTCCTGTTGGTTCTGTTTTGCGATAAGCAATCCCAATTTCGTCTAAAGCTTCTGCAACCTTTGTTGTTGTCCTAAACTCTTCAAATTGTAATTCTGGATGCTGATGCAAATCCCTTCTAAAATCGATCATTTCTTCTTTATGCTTTTGAATCAACTCTTTTAATTCTTTCATCTTACTTCCCCATTTCTACAAACTTAATAAAATACTTGAAAAAATTCCCGCTAGTACGACTGATACGATCGTGACTGTTATAAAACCTGCAACTAACATCGGCGGCATCATATGACTTGTCAGAGCTTCTTTTTCCTTTTCATCATCAGTTAGTGACTGAATGACTTCATTAGTGATGATATAATCCGCTGGAAAGCCATATAATGCTGTTAAAGAGACTGCAAATGCCATTTCTTTACTGACACCTAGTAGTCTTCCTACAACAGCTGAGAAGACATACATTCCAATCACACCAATTACAATAATACCAACCATCGGCAAAAGTAATTCTTCCAGCATCTCCGGCGTTGCTTTTTTCAAGCCATCAAAAATAAATAGCATCAACCCTAAAATTGCAAAACCAAAGCTGTTCGCCTTTTTTAGTGGCTGTTTCTCTAGAAATCCTAATGAAGAGGCCACAACCCCAAAGAATAGACAAAGGACAAATGGGCTAATTACTACAAACGGCGCACACCAAACGGAAACATAATAGGCCACTAAAGCAACAATTGCTAAACGGAAAATTCTTGAAAAATCAGTATGATATTTCTTAGGAACAGCCTTAAACAACTTTGGTATATCTTCATCACTTGCATCTGTCTGGCTATTTTCTTGTTCATGAATAGGTGTCCATTCACCACTACGGTACTTTGCTAGCATTCGTTTCCCTTCTTTTTTCAACATGATCGAAGTCAATGGGTATCCAGCAAATCCCTGCATTACATAGATCAAAATAGCTAAGACTGACAATGAAGTCAGACCCGCTGTTTGAGCCGCATCCGACATGATCAATGAAGATACAACCCCGCCAACTAATGGTGGGACAGCCACTAGAACTGTCTTGAGATCGAAAATCAATGATCCTACAGTCAACAATAAGACAACAATTCCTAGAATTCCTGAAAGTGTGATCACAATTGTTTTCCATTGATTCGCTAATTCTTTGATCGACAACAAGGTACCCATATTCGTGATCAATAAATACATCAATAATGTTGCAACTACTGGTGGAATCCCCGCAATCTCAACAATATTTTCTGGAAAAAATGTCCAATAACCAATAATAAATAATACCGCACAGACAAATACAGAGGATATCCAGGCCTTTGTTTTGCTTGATACAACATCTCCTATATACAAAATAGCCATCAATAACGTGAAAGCGGTCATTTGTGCCATGTTACTCCCCCTTTAAACTCCTTTTTGTTTTATCAGAAAATTCCGACTAATAAAAGTATACTAAAAATGACACCTAGATGCAATAACATAACACAAATTGTCAGTCAGCGTTGCAGAAAAGTAAAAAAGTCCTGAGAGTATCTCTCAGGACAAAAAAATACACCTTATAATATGATGAGTGCTCCCCTGCCAAACCAAGTTTGACAGGGAAAGCGTTGAGCTAGACTAGGAGTCGCCTCCAACATCATAACACTCTAAAAGAATCATCTATAAAGTGACGGTATAGTTTGATTATTTAACAAATTCGATAATTACCATTGGTGCTGCATCTCCGCGTCTTGGTTCTGTCTTCAAGATACGAGTGTAACCACCTTGGCGTTCTGCGTAACGAGGTGCAAGATCATTGAATAACTTTTGTAAAGCTGATTCAACAACGATTGCTTCGTTTTCTTCACGTACGCTAGCAACTTCATTACGAACATAAGTAGCTGCTTGACGACGGGCATGAAGATCTCCACGTTTGCCTAAAGTAATCATTTTTTCTGTAGTCGAACGGATTTCTTTCGCACGAGCTTCAGTCGTAACGATACGTTCATTGATAATTAAATCAGTAGTTAAGTCACGCAACATTGCCTTACGTTGGCTTGATGTGCGTCCTAATTTACGATAACCCACGTTGGTTTTCCTCCTTCACTAAGTTTCGTATACAAGTTCGACTAAAAAACTAAATAATAAGTCGAGCTAGCATCCTTCGTAAAGAGTATTAATCGTCTTTACGTAAGCCTAAACCTAAATCATGTAGTTTTAGTTTAACCTCTTCAAGAGATTTACGACCTAAATTACGTACTTTGATCATTTCTGGTTCAGATTTATTTGTAAGTTCTTGTACAGTGTTAATACCTGCACGTTTTAAACAGTTATATGAACGAACAGACAAGTCTAATTCTTCGATGGTCATTTCTAACATTTTTTCTTTTTGTGTTTCTTCTTTTTCAACCATGATTTCAGCATTTTTCGCTTCATCAGTAAGGTTAACAAAGATGTCTAAATGTTCCGTCATAATCTTAGCAGCTAAGCTAAGGGCTTCTTGAGGAATGATTGAACCATCAGTCCATATTTCCATTGTTAATTTGTCGAAATCATCACGACGACCAACACGAGTGTTTTCTACTTGGTAGTTCACACGACGAACTGGCGTATAGATGGAATCAACAGGTAGAACACCAATCGGCATATCTTCCTTTTTGTTTTCGTCTGCTTGAACATAGCCACGACCAGGTTTCACTGTTAAGCGAGCATGGAAAGTAGCTCCTTCAGAGACACTACAGATAATTAAATCTTTATTCAAGATCTCAACATCGCTGTCGACGATAATATCGCCAGCAGTTACTGTAGCAGGTCCTGTAATATCGATCTCAAGGGTTTTTTCTTCTTCTGCATAAAGCTTTAATGCTAAGCCTTTGATATTCAAAATAATTTGAGTTACGTCTTCTCTTACACCTTTAATGGTAGAGAATTCATGCAACACACCATCGATTTGAATATTGGTAATAGCAGCTCCTGGTAGAGAAGATAATAAAATACGACGTAGAGAATTGCCTAAAGTAGTCCCGTAACCTCTTTCCAGTGGTTCAACGACGAACTTGCCATAATCTCTATTCTCATCAATTTTTTCGATTCTTGGTTTTTCAAATTCAATCATTCTTATCTATACCCCTTTCAAAACGAAAAGTGTCTTGTTCAATGACGTTCTTAATTCAAACTCAGAATGAGTGGCACTCATTAAACACGACGGCGTTTTGGAGGGCGGCATCCATTATGAGGAACTGGAGTCACGTCACGAATTGCAGTCACTTCTAAACCTGTTGCTTGCAATGAACGAATCGCTGCTTCACGTCCAGAACCAGGTCCTTTAACTGTTACATCAACAGTTTTAAGTCCGTGTTCTTGTGCTGCTTTAGTTGCAGCTTCTGCGGCCATTTGAGCTGCAAACGGTGTTGATTTTTTGCTTCCTTTAAAACCTAATGAACCTGCAGATGACCATGCTAATGCATTACCATGACTGTCAGTGATCATTACAATTGTATTGTTGAATGTAGAATGGATATGTGCAATCCCAGTTTCTATATTCTTTTTCACACGGCGTTTACGACTAACTTTTTTTGCTGCCATGAAGATCTAACCTCCTTCACTTAGGAATTATTTTTTCTTGCCTGCTACAGTACGAGCTGGGCCTTTACGAGTACGTGCATTGTTTTTCGTGTTTTGTCCACGAGTTGGTAATCCACGACGGTGACGGATACCACGGTATGAACCGATTTCCATCAAGCGTTTGATGTTCAAGTTCACTTCACGACGAAGATCACCTTCAATTTTTAACTTATCAATTTCCGCACGGATAGCATCTGTTTGTTCGTTTGTTAAGTCACGAACGCGAATATCTTCAGATACGCCAACGTTTGCTAAAACTTTTTTAGCAGTAGTGTTACCAATACCAAAAATGTAAGTAAGGGAAATCACTACACGTTTATCACGAGGGATGTCTACTCCTGCAATACGAGCCATTCTACGTTACACCTCCTATTATCCTTGACGTTGTTTATGTTTTGGATTTGCTGGGCAAATGACCATAACACGTCCTTTACGGCGAATTACTTTACAATGTTCACACATTGGTTTTACTGATGGTCTTACTTTCATGATAATACCTCCCTGAATTTTACGGAGTACAATTATTTAAAGCGATAAGTGATTCGACCACGAGTTAAATCATATGGAGATAACTCTACAGTTACTTTATCTCCAGGTAAAATACGAATATAATGCATACGAATCTTACCGGAAACAGTAGCAAGAACTTGGTGTCCATTTTCTAGTTCAACTTTAAACATTGCATTCGGCAAAGTTTCGACGACTGTACCTTCGACTTCAATCATATCTTCTTTAGCCACGCACAGTACCTCCTTGTACTTGTTTCGCATTTTCACACGATAAAATGGCGGAAACTTCAGCCCCCACCTAGAATTTTCAATTAAACCTCTACAAAAAGGTAGAAGTCGGACTGATATATTCTATCATAAACTATTCTATTTGGCAAGAGAATCTGAATCAAACACAAATGGTAAGCTTGCGGCTAATCAGAAAACTATTTTTTTCCAATGATTTCTTTCACTTCTGAAAAAACAGTATCGATCTCGCGATTCCCATCTATTGTATGCAATACGTTTTTAGCTTTATAAAAATCTAAAATTGGCGCACTGCCTTTGATGTTGACTGCCAGACGGTTTTTGACCGTTTCAGGCTTGTCATCTTCTCTTTGATAAAATTCATGTCCGCCGCAACGATCACATGTTCCTTCTACAGTAGGAGGATTGAAAATCTTATGGTAAGTAGCGCCACACGAGCGGCAGATAAACCGACCAGCTAAGCGTTCCACCAAAATTTCTTCTTCAACATGGATGTCGATGACAGCATCAATTTTTTTATTTAATTCTACTAACATTTTATCTAATGCTTCTGCTTGATCCAAAGTCCGTGGAAAACCATCTAATAAAAAACCTTTATCAGTATCAGGTTCAGCCAAACGTTCTTTGACAATTCCATTTGTTACATCGTCAGGAACCAAAGCACCTTTATCGATATAAGATTTCGCTTCTAAGCCAAGAGCAGTTTCGTTTTTCATCGCTGCACGGAACATATCTCCTGTAGAAATATGCGGAATACCATAAGTATCCACGATCTGTTCAGCTTGAGTTCCTTTGCCTGCTCCAGGCAATCCCATTAAAATGAGGTTCATTTCATTTCCTCCTAATTTTAAAGGCTGGCTTTTGAAGCTAGCCTAGCGAGAGTTAAGGTCGCGACGGAAGTGTCTAGCTCCGAGAAATAAGAGGGAATTCCCCAAAATTGAAAATTTTAGTGAACTTCAGATTATTTCCGAAGGAGCTGCTTCTGTCCCGCCGTTTATGTGCTGAGGGATGAATCCTCAACACACGACTCCTACTTATTGATAAAGCCAACATATTGACGTTTCAACATTAAACCTTCTAATTGTTTTGCCGTTTCTAATGCAACACCAATCACAATCAGTAAGCTTGTTCCTCCAAGACCTATAGATTGCGGTAACTTCCAAATCATTTGCGCAATGATCGGCAGTAAGGCAACTAGACCTAGGAAAATAGAACCGACAACACTTAGTCTCATTAACATTCCAGAAATATATTCTTCTGTCCCTTTACCTGGTCGTACGCTTGGGATATAGCTTCCTTGTTTTTGCAAGTTTTCCGCTAATTTCTCAGGGTTAACTTGAACAAAAGCGTAGAAGAATGTGAAAGCGACGATCAGTACAGTATAAATAATTGCACCTGGAACGGTATTGTAACTAAAAATCTGTGTCATTACATCATACCAACCTTCACCAGCATAGCTTTTAGAGAAGGCTTGTAAAACAGCATTCGGCGTTGCAATCAATGAACTTGCAAAGATAACTGGGATAACCCCTGCAGCATTTACTTTTAACGGTAAATAACTACTAGTTGGCGCACCAGAAACACGTTTTGTATATTGGATTGGAATTTTTCGTTCTGCTTGCTGGAAAAATGTTACTAATGTAACAACAGCTAAAATTGCAATAATCAAAATCACAATAAAAATCACAGATTGCCAAATTCTAGAAGATTCAATATTGATAAAGTAATCCTCAGTGATTTCTTTGATACCTTCTGGTAAGCGAGAAATAATCCCCGCAAAGATAATCATTGAAACCCCATTTCCGATCCCTTTTTCAGTAATTTGTTCCCCTAACCAAGTAACAAACATTGTTCCACCAGTTAAAATCACAGCAATCATTGCATAGGTGCTCATATTAGGATTTTTTACGATCCCAACTGAACTTAATTGTTGAAATCCAGCAGTAATCCCAACAGATTGGGCAATACCTAAGAAAATCGTTAGGTATCTTGTCGCTTGATTCAATTTTTTACGTCCAACTTCACCTTGCTTTGACCATTCTACAAATTTAGGAACGATGTCCATTTGTAATAGTTGGATAATGATCGATGCTGTAATGTATGGCGAAACTCCCATCGAGAAGATAGAGAAGTTTTGCATCGCACTACCACTGACCATATTCAACATGTTTAAAAATGGTAAATTGCTTAAGTCTTGCAAACCTTTTGCATTTACGCCAGGTACAGTTATATGTGCACCTAAACGAAATACAAAAAGAATGAATACAGTAAACAAAATTTTTGATCTAATGTCTTTGACTTTAAAAGCATCTTTTAATAGTTTAAACATTAGATCACCTCGATTGATCCACCAGCTGCAACAATTGCTTCTTCTGCTGCTTTAGAGAATTTAGCTGCTTTCACAGTTAATTTTTTAGTTGTTAATTCACCATTGGCAAGAACTTTGATTCCAGCTTTTTCGTTTTTCACGATTCCAGCTTCGATCAAGCCTGCAGGTGTTACTTCAGTTCCATCTTCGAAACGATTTAAGACATCTAAGTTGATGACTGCATAATCTTTACGGTTGATGTTCGTGAAGCCGCGTTTTGGTAAACGACGGAATAATGGAGTTTGACCCCCTTCGAATCCTAGTCTTACACCACCGCCTGAACGAGCTTTTTGACCTTTTTGACCGCGTCCAGCAGTTTTACCATTACCAGATGAAGTACCACGTCCAACACGGTTACGTACTTGGCGTGAACCTTCAGCAGGTTGTAATTCATGAAGTTTCATTGGTTTGGCACCTCCTTAACAATGTACTATTGTAAATTAAACTTCTTCAACGTCCACTAAATGTGACACAGTGTTGATCATACCTTTGATTGCTTCGTTCGCAGGTTTCACAACAGAGCTGTTTAGTTTACCTAAACCTAGTGCTTTAACTGTATCTTTTTGGTTTTGAGGACGTCCGATAACGCTGCGTTTTAATGTAACTTTTAATTCAGCCATTATTTTGTCCTCCTTATCCTAAGATTTCTTCTACAGATTTACCGCGAAGTGCTGCCACTTCTTCGGCACGTTTTAATTGTTTTAACCCTTCAACTGTTGCGCGAACAACGTTGATTGGTGTATTTGAACCTAATGATTTTGATGTAATATCTGCTACACCAGCTAATTCCAATACGGCACGAACTGGTCCACCAGCGGCTACCCCAGAACCTTCTACTGCAGGTTTCATAAGGATACGGCCACCACCAAATACCCCGATCACTTCGTGAGGGATACTAGAACCAACCATAGGCACTTCAACTAAGTTTTTCTTCGCGTCTTCGATTGCTTTACGGATTGCTTCTGGCACTTCTTGTGCTTTACCAGTCCCAAAGCCAACGTGACCGTTTTTATCTCCCACAACAACTAGTGCCGCAAAGCGTAGACGACGTCCACCTTTAACAACTTTAGTTACACGGTTGATAGAAACCACGCGGTCTTCTAATTCCAAGTGTTTTGGATCAATATAAACCATGAATGGTGTTCCTCCTTCTCCTAAAATTCTAGTCCATTTTCACGCGCTGCTTCAGCTAAAGCTTGCACGCGGCCATGGTAAAGGTATCCACCACGGTCAAAGACTACTACTTTAACGCCTTTTTCAGCGGCACGTTCAGCGATTAATTTACCAACAGCTGCGGCTGTTTCTGTTTTGTTTCCACCTGAAATTTCTTTATCTAAGGCAGAGGCACTTGCTAGCGTTACACCCGCTACGTCATCAATGATTTGCGCGTAGATGTTTTTGTTAGAACGGAATACGTTCAAGCGTGGGCACTCAGCAGTACCAGAGATTTTGTTACGTACACGACGATGTCTCTTTTGACGTGTTTTGTTTTTATCTGGTTTTGTAATCACAATTGTCACCTCTTTATATTTGCTAGCTATTAAGCTGCGATAGACAACGGATCGTTATTTTCCAAACGTAGTTGAAAAATAACTCTCAAGTTGCTATTATTTACCAGTTTTACCTTCTTTACGACGTACGAATTCGCCAACATAACGGATTCCTTTGCCTTTATAAGGTTCTGGAGGACGAGTACCACGAATATTTGCTGCTAATTCACCAACGTGTTCTTTGTTAGCGCCTTTAACAATAACTTGTGTATTCGAAGGTACTTCTACAGTTACACCAGCTGGTGGTGTGATTTCTACTGGATGAGAATACCCAACGTTAAGAACTAATGTAGTCCCTTGCATTTGAGCACGGTACCCAACCCCGATAAGTTCAAGACCTTTTTCAAAGCCTGTACTTACACCAACAACCATGTTGTTGAAGTTCGCACGAGTTGTTCCGTGGATTGTTTTCATGTCTTTGCTATCATTTGGACGAGTGAATGTTACTTCGTTTCCTTCGATATTCATTGTGATATCAGCAGAAAATTCACGTGTTAATTCACCTTTAGGTCCTTTTACAGTAATGTTGTTTCCTTCTTGTTTGACTTCGACGCCAGCAGGAAGTACAACGATTTTATTACCAATACGGCTCACTTAGAGACACCTCCTTGTGTGTTTTTTTAAATTACCATACGTAGGCGATTACTTCGCCGCCGATGTTTTTAGCTCTTGCTTCTTTATCAGTTACAACACCTTCAGAAGTAGAGATAATCGCGATTCCTAGACCATTCAATACTTTAGGTACTTCGTCAGATTTGACATAAGCACGTAAACCTGGTTTAGAAATACGTTTTAAGTTTGTGATAACACGTTCTTCGTTTTTACCGTATTTAAGGAAAACACGAATCACGCCTTGTTTGTCATCTTCGATATATTCTACATCGCGTACGAAACCTTCACGTTTCAGGATTTCAGCGATATCACGTTTGATTTTTGACGCAGGCACTTCTAAGCTTTCATGTTTAACCATGTTTGCATTACGAATGCGCGTTAGAAAATCTGCAATTGGATCTGTCATGACCATTGAACTATTTACCTCCTTTATGCGAGTTTACTTGTTTACCAGCTAGCTTTCTTCACGCCGGGAATTTGACCTTTATAGGCAAGTTCGCGGAAGCAAATACGGCAAAGATGAAATTTACGATAAACTGAATGTGGACGTCCGCAACGTTCACAACGAGTATATGCTTGTGTTGAATGTTTTGCAGGGCGTTTGTTTTTAGCAATCATTGATTTTTTAGCCACGTAGTTCGCCTCCTTTTATTATTTTTGGAATGGCATACCTAATTGTGCCAACAATTCACGAGATTCTTCATCTGTGTTTGCTGTTGTTACAATAACGATGTCCATACCGCGTACTTTATCTACTAAATCATAATCAACTTCTGGGAAGATTAATTGTTCTTTAACACCTAAAGTATAGTTACCACGTCCGTCAAAGGCTTTTTTGCTTACTCCGTGGAAGTCACGTACACGAGGTAGAGAAACAGATACTAATTTATCTAAAAATTCGTACATTCTTTCTCCGCGTAAAGTAACTTTCGCACCGATTGGCATTCCTTCACGTAAACGGAAACCAGCGATTGATTTCTTAGCTTTAGTGATCAATGGTTTTTGACCTGTGATCAATGCTAATTCTTCAACTGCTTTATCTAAATTTTTTGCGTTTGAAACAGCGTCACCCACACCCATGTTAATAACGATCTTATCAACTTTTGGCGTTTGCATAACTGAACTATAATTAAATTTTTCCACTAATGATGGAGTAATTTCTTTAATATACTTTTCTTTCAGGCGGTTCATTTAGTAAGCCCCTCCTTCCTTTTAATCTATTTATCTAAGACTTCACCGGTTTTTTTAGAAACACGGACTTTTTTACCATCGACTTCTTTGTAACCTACACGACCAGCTACACCTGTTCCGTCAATCACCATTACATTAGAAACATGAATCGGCGCTTCGACTTCTAGGATTCCGCCTTGCGGCGCTGCTTGATTTGGTTTTTGGTGTTTTTTCATGATGTTAACACCTTCAACGATGACTTTGTCTTTTTTAGGAAACGCTGCTAATACAACGCCTTCTTTATTTTTGTCTTTGCCAGTGATAATTTTCACTTTATCGCCTTTTTTAACAAACATTACTGTTTCGCACCTCCTTTGATACGTGTCCTGATTATAATACTTCTGGTGCTAGAGAAACGATCTTCATGAAGTTGTTTTCACGTAATTCACGTGCAACAGGACCGAAGATACGAGTTCCACGCGGGCTCTTATCATCACGAATAATTACAGCAGCATTTTCATCAAATTTAATGTATGAACCGTCTGTACGACGAGCTCCTGATTTAGTACGAACGATAACGGCTTTTACGACTTCACCTTTTTTGACAACCCCACCTGGCGTTGCATGTTTAACCGTAGCAACAATCACGTCACCAATATTAGCAGTTTTACGTCCAGAACCACCTAGTACTTTAATCGTTAAGATTTCACGAGCACCTGAGTTATCTGCGACTTTTAATCGGCTTTCTTGTTGGATCACGATGTGTATCCCCCTTTCAGATTTTATGTTTCAATCTATATAGGAAAATCTCGTTTTTATTAGATAATAACTGCTTCTTCGACTACCTCTAGTAAACGGAAACGTTTTGTAGCTGATAATGGACGAGTTTCCATGATTCTTACGATGTCTCCAACTTTTGCAGTGTTGTTTTCATCATGAGCTTTGTATTTCTTAGAATATTTCATACGTTTACCATAAATAGGATGGTTTTTCTTTGTTTCTACGACAACTGTGATAGTTTTATCCATTTTGTCTGAAACAACACGACCTTGGTAAACTTTGCGTTGATTTCTTTCTTCAGTCATACGCGTTTGGCCTCCTTCCACTATTAGTTAGCTTGTTCACGCAATACTGTTTTGATGCGTGCAATCGATTGACGTACTTCTTGAATACGTGCAGTGTTTTCTAATTGACCTGTTGCTAGTTGGAATCTAAGATTAAATAATTCTTCTTTGAATTGCTTTTCTTTTTCAAGCATTTCGGCAGTGGTTAATTCTCTGATTTCTTTAACCTTCATTCGATTCACCACCCATTTCCTCACGTTTTACAATTTTGGTTTTCACCGGTAATTTGTGGGATGCAAGACGAAGTGCTTCACGAGCTACTTCTTCAGGTACGCCTGCGATTTCAAACATGATCTTACCACGTTTAACTGGTGATACCCAGCCTTCAGGTGCCCCTTTACCTTTACCCATACGAACACCGATAGCTTTACTTGTATATGATTTATGAGGGAAAATTTTAATCCATACTTTCCCGCCACGTTTCATATAACGAGTCATAGCAATACGGGCAGCTTCGATTTGACGGTTAGTAATCCAGTGAGATTCAGTTGCTTGTAAACCCCATTCACCAAATGCTACTTCTTTTCCGCCTTTGGCTTCACCACGCATTTTACCTCTAAATTCACGACGGTGTTTCACACGTTTAGGTACTAACATGATTATTTCCCTCCTTTCTCAGTGTTTTTTTTCGTTGGAAGAATTTCTCCACGGTAAATCCACACTTTAACTCCTAATTTTCCGTAAGTTGTGTCTGCTTCTTCCCATGCGTAATCAATATCAGCACGCAAAGTGTGAAGTGGAACTGTACCTTCAGAGTAACCTTCTGAACGAGCAATATCAGCACCGTTTAAACGACCTGATACTTGTGTTTTGATACCTTTAGCGCCTGAACGCATAGTGCGTTGGATCGCTTGTTTTTGAGCACGACGGAACGCAACACGGTTTTCTAATTGACGTGCAATTCCTTCGCCTACTAATTTTGCATCTAAATCTGGTTTTTTGATTTCAATGATGTTGATATGAACTCTTTTACCAGTCAATGAATTTAATGATTTTCTTAGGTTTTCGACTTCAGATCCGCCTTTACCGATAACCATACCTGGTTTAGCTGTGTGGATTGAAATATTCACACGATTTGCAGCGCGCTCGATCTCAATTGTAGACACAGCGGCATCAGCAAGTTTTGTCGCGATAAATTTACGGATTCTTAAATCTTCGTGCAAGAACTCAGCATACTCTTTTTCAGCATACCATTTTGCATCCCAGTCGCGGATGATGCCTACACGCATTCCTATTGGATGTACTTTTTGACCCACTGATTGTCCCTCCTCTTAATCTTTTAAGGTTCGGTAGTCACTATCTTTTAATACTCAGTATCAAAGATAATGATCCTCCTCTTATTAAGTGACGTCTGTTTAAAAACAGAATTATTTTTCTGATACGACTACTGTAAGATGACTTGTACGTTTGTTAATTGGTGATGCTGAACCTTTTGCACGTGGACGGAAGCGTTTCATTGTTGGTCCTTCGTTAACAAATGCTTCAGATACTACTAAGTTTTCAACGTCTAAGTCAAAGTTATTTTCTGCGTTAGCAACTGCTGACATTAAAACTTTTTCAATGATTCCAGCAGATTTGTTTGGCATGAATTTCAAAATTGAAATTGCATCCGCAACGCTTTTACCTCTGATAAGATCGATTACTAAACGGGCTTTACGAGGTGAAGTGCGAACTGTTTTAGCAGTTGCCTTAGCTGATGTAATTTGTTCTGACATTTGCATTTCCTCCCCTCAAAATTAACGTCTAGTTTTCTTATCGTCAGCTCCGTGGCCACGATAAGTTCTAGTTGGTGCAAATTCACCTAATTTATGTCCTACCATGTCTTCTTGAATGTATACTGGAACGTGTTTACGTCCATCATATACGGCAATTGTAAATCCAACGAATGTTGGAAAAATTGTAGAACGGCGAGACCAAGTTTTAATTACTTTCTTCTTTTCGGCACCTTGTTGAGCTTCAACTTTTTTCATTAAATGCTCATCAGCGAAAGGTCCTTTTTTCAAACTACGACCCATGGTGAACCTCCTCTCAAAATGTACGACACATGGTCAAAAAAATTATTTAGTACGACGACGAACGATAAATTTGTCGGATTTAGCTCTTTTATTACGAGTTTTCAAGCCGATAGCTGGTTGACCCCAAGGTGATACTGGAGCTTTACGTCCAATCGGTTGTTTACCTTCACCACCACCGTGTGGGTGATCATTCGGGTTCATTACGCTACCACGAACTGTTGGGCGTTTACGCATCCAACGAGAGCGGCCAGCTTTACCAATGTTGATTAATTCGTGTTGTTCGTTACCAACAGCACCGATAGTTGCACGGCAAGTTGCTAAGATCATACGAACTTCGCCTGAGTTCAAACGAATCAATACGTATTTGCCTTCTTTACCAAGTACTTGTGCACTTGTTCCAGCAGAACGAATCAATTGACCGCCTTTACCAGGTTTCATTTCAATGTTGTGGACAACAGTACCGACTGGAATGTTTTCCAATGGTAATGCGTTCCCTACTTTAATATCTGCATCAGTACCAGAAACAAGGCGCATGCCTACTTCCAATCCTTTTGGTGCTAGAATGTATGCTTTGATTCCATCTTCGTAATGTACTAACGCGATGTTAGCAGAACGGTTTGGATCATACTCGATAGTTTTGACAACCGCTACAACGTTATCTTTATTACGTTTGAAGTCGATCATACGGTATTGACGTTTGTGACCGCCACCTTGATGACGAACTGTAATACGACCATTGTTGTTACGACCGGCATGGTTTTTTAATGGCGCCAACAACGTTTTTTCAGGTGTTGATGTCGTGATTTCAGCAAAATCAGATGCTGTCATATTACGACGGCCATTTGTGGTAGGTTTATACTTTTTAATCGCCACGTCTTTTTCCCTCCCATTTAATAGTTAACATGGACTGCTTATTCAGCAGCATCGAAAATTTGAATTTCTTTTGAATCATCTGTTAATGTCACAACAGCTTTGCGACGTTTTTTTGTGTAACCAGCGTGTTTGCCCATACGTTTAAATTTAGGGCGCACGTTAATGATGTTTACGTTTTTAACTTTAACATCAAATGCTGCTACAACAGCTTGTTTTACTAAAGTTTTGTTCGCGCGAGTGTCCACTTCGAAAGTGTATTTCTTTTCGTCCATAGCAAGCATGGATTTTTCAGTGATCACTGGGCGTTTGATTACGTCTAGTAAGTTCATTATGCAAGCACCTCCTCAATTTGAGTAAGAGCAGTTTGTGTTGCCAATACTTTAGTATTAGAAACGATATCTAAAACACTTACGTTATCAGAAGTTACTACAGAAACGTTTGGTAGATTACGTGCAGACAACGCTGCAAAATCATTTCCTGTTTCTAAAACAACTAATACTTTCGCATCAATAGATAAGTTTGATAAAACTTGTTTGAATTCTTTTGTTTTTGGAGCATCAAAGCCTAACGCTTCAACTGCTACCAAGTTGTTTTCAGCAACTTTATCTGACAATACAGATTTCATTGCTAAACGACGAACTTTTTTAGGAAGTTTGTAGCTGTAAGAACGTGGTGTTGGTCCGAAGACTACGCCACCTCCACGCCATTGTGGTGAACGAATTGAACCTTGACGAGCACGACCAGTTCCTTTTTGACGCCATGGTTTGCGACCACCGCCACGAACTTCTCCGCGGTGTTTTACTGAGTGTGTACCTTGTCTTAATGAAGCACGTTGCATGATGATTGCATCGTAGACAACTGATTCATTAGGTTCGATTCCGAAAATCTCTTCGTTTAAAGTGATTTCACCATTTTGAGTTCCATCTTGTTTAAATAATGCTACATTCGGCATTCCTTAGTTCCTCCTTTCCCTACGCTTATTTAGCTTTCACAGCTGATTTGATTGTGATTAATGATTTTTTTGCTCCAGGAATGTTCCCTTTGATCATGATTACATTTCTTTCAGCGTCCACTTTAACAATTTCAAGGTTTTGAATTGTTACGCGGTTACCACCCATACGGCCGGCAAGTTTTTTATTTTTAAATACACGGTTAGGTGCAACTGGACCCATTGACCCAGGACGACGGTGGTAACGTGAACCGTGACTCATTGGTCCGCGGCTTTGTCCGTGACGTTTGATAACGCCTTGGAATCCTTTACCTTTCGAAGTTCCTGTAACATCAATAATGTCTCCTGCTTGGAAAACATCTACCTTAATTTCTTTACCTACTTCATATTCTCCTAGCTCAACATTTTTGAATTCCTTAATGAAGCGCTTAGGAGCCGTGTTTGCTTTTGCAACATGACCTTTCGCAGGTTTGTTTGATAAAACTTCACGTTTGTCTTGGTAACCGATTTGGATAGCTTCGTATCCGTCAGTCGCAACAGTTTTTACTTGTAAAACTACGTTTGGCGTAGCTTCAACTACTGTTACTGGAATTAATTCACCAGACTCAGTAAAGATTTGTGTCATTCCCACTTTTTTCCCTAAGATTCCTTTGGTCATGAGTACACCTCCATTGTCTTGATTTTATAGTTTGATTTCAATATTCACACCAGATGGTAAGTCAAGCTTCATTAAAGCATCAACTGTTTTTGGTGTTGGGTTCACAATGTCGATTAGACGTTTGTGCGTACGCATTTCGAATTGTTCGCGTGAATCTTTGTATTTATGAGTCGCACGAATAACTGTGTAAAGTGAGCGTTCTGTTGGTAATGGAATTGGTCCTGACACGTCAGCTCCAGTTCTTTTTGCTGTTTCCACAATTTTATCCGCTGATTGATCCAAAATACGGTGTTCATACGCTTTTAAACGGATACGAATTTTTTGTTTTGCCATCTTGTTCCCTCCTTCGCCTATTTTGAAAGTAGACATAGCTCCACGAAAATTTTTCCGTCACGCTCGTTCGTGGCAAAGCGTCCGGGCGTGTCGCAACCTCTCGTTTCTTAGCCGGTAGATCAAAAGCTTGATTTACCTATGCTTTTACACTTCTGTAAATAGCACCTTTGTAATTATATTATAGAAACATAGTAATAGCAAGGATTTTTTCAGAAAAAGATGACTTTTTTCCTGTAACCATTTTCTTGAAGAGTATTTTCTCTTTTATTGATTCATTCGATCAACAGCTTTACTCTTTATTATAGAAGGAAAATATTCTATGTACATTTTTGATCGAACCATATTTTGCACTTTCAGACAAAAAAGATGAGAGTGGAACCTCACTTTTTGAGTCAGGTTCCAATCTCATGCAATTCGGATCAATGGTGAACACCAGGTCAACCTCTTCTTATGCTTTTATTTCAACTCAAGCTTTTATCTCACCACACTATCCTTTTACTGCACGTCACTAATAATCTGTTCAATGTTCATATACTGGAAATCCTCTGGTTTTATAAAGACGATTTTTGACGTACATTTTTGTTGATCAATAATTTCCTGGATTTTTTCTTTGTATCGTGCAACTTGTGGTGTTAAAAGCAACACATCATAATCTTTGAATTCCAGTTTTTCCTGCACGCGGCTTACAGGTGCATAATCAATCACGTAATCCAAATGCTTTTTTCTAAGCGTTTCAAGTATTTTAGATACCAATAAAGAAGCGCTGATTCCAGCCTCACAAATAATTAATATATTTTTTTCCATGCCAAACCTCCTTAACTAAAATTCAGTATTGCTTCAAACAATCCCAGTAGACAAAGCAAGATTCATCGTAAACTAGCAAATCCTATCGGAGAAAAAGCGATATAAGTTAAAATAACGATGCCAACCAGCGCAACCGAAACAACTTTCGAATAGCGCCACGGTTTGATGTCAACTTTTGTATCAAATGAATCCAGCACAAAATTTCCGTCTGGTTTCAATTTGGAGATACCCAACATAATCACGACATCTAAAAAAAATAGAAGACTCAGCACATATAAGAAATGAATATCTTTAAGGAACACTTTTGATAACGCATACAATACAATATGGATTGCAATTGTTGATTTAGCCGCAATAGCAGTTGCCGTTTTTGAGTAAAAGGCAAATAGAATAATTACCAACAATGGCATATTGTACAGACCATTAAATTCTTGAACAAATTGATACAAACCTGCTGGCGCAAATGAAATAAATGGCGCAACAACGACCGAGATCACGCCAACTATGATCGTTACGATTTTTCCTGCTCGTGCGATTTGTTTATCGTCTGCTTGTTTATTGATCACAGGTTTGTAAAAATCAAGCGAGAATAACGTAGCCGTTGCATTTAAGGCACCCGCAAATGAAGATAAAATTGCTCCAAAGATCACTGCAGCAAAAACACCAAACAACGCTTGCGGTAAGACCTCAGTTACAAGATACGGATAGGCATTGTCTGGATTACTCATCAGTGCATCACCAAATATATTCCGAGCAACAATTCCTGGGAATACTAAAAACAAAGCGCCGAATACTTTGAAAATCCCGACAATAAAGGTTCCTTTTTGCGCTTCTGCCAGATTTTTTCCTGACAAAGCTTTTTGCACGATCATCTGGTTAGTACACCAGAAATATAAATTATTAAATAGCATCCCTGTAATCAATGTAGGCCACGGTACGATCGCTGAATCGATCGCCCCTACAGAATTAAGCAGCCAAGGTGTATGATCCACAATATAGTCGATCCCACCAATAAAATGACCATCGCCTAACTTCATGACACCCAAAATCGGTATCAACAAGCCACAAATCAACAAGCCTACACCGTAGACAGTATCACTATTTGCACTCAAGGATAATCCACCAATCAATAAATAGAGAATGCCGACAATACCGATGATTAAAGCAACTAAAATAATAGCGACGATCGGACGAACGCCTAATAATTCATCAATATGGAAAATTTTATTAAACACTAATGACCCTGAATATAAAACAACTGGTAAAAATGAAATCATATAGGTCACAATAAATAAAATTGAAATTACTCTTTTAGTCACTGTATCATAACGAATCTCAATAAAATCTGAAATCGTGTTAATGCCGTATTTAAAATATTTTGGTAAAAAGATGACCGCTAAAGCAACAATCGCAATCGCAGCTGTTACTTCCCAAGCCATTACTTCCATACCGGCATGATAACTTTGACCATTTTGACCAACAATTTGCTCGGTTGATAAGTTTGTCATGATAATTGAACCTGCGATCGGCAAGGCCGTTAAGCTTCTGCCGCCCATAAAGAAGCCCTCTGAACCAGAAGTGTCCACACCTTTTGCACGCCGATAAGCAAATAACCAGACACAGGCAACAATTACAACAAAACTGATGAGAGAAAATATATTCATATGCTCCCGCTCCTTCTTCGGTTTTAGTTATTCGTGATTTCACGAATATATTTTCTCGCCTTCACCGCATATTCAAAAGGATTGGCTTTGGCTGGATCTTGTTCTGCTTCAACAACGATCCACCCTTCATAACCGCTACTTTTGATTGCTTCCCAAACCGGCTTAAAATCGATCATCCCGTCTCCCGGAACAGTAAACACGCCTGCTTTAACTGCATTTAAAAAACTTTGATCTGTTGCTTTCACTTGTCCAGCGACTTCTTCTCGAATGTCTTTAAAATGGATGTGCTTGATTCGTTCTTGATAGGTTTGGTAGATAGAAATCGGGTCTTCACCTGAAAAAACTAGGTGTCCAGTATCGAATAGCAAAGAGACTTTTGCTGGATCTGTCATTTTCATTAGCTGATCAATTTCTTCTGTCGTTTGCACTCCAGTCCCCATATGATGGTGATAAACGATTGTCATACCTTTGGCATTCGCCAATTCGCCTAAGCGTTCTAAGCCAGAAGCTAGGTCTTGCCATTCTTGTGCAGTAAACACAGGTTTTTCTTTAAAAATAGGGATTCCCATCTGCCCTTGAATGCTGTGTCCTTGTTCTGAAACGACAATCACTTTGGCTCCCATAGCATGTAGAAAATTCATATGTTCAATAAAGGCTTTCTCTGTTTCCTCGTATGGCTTGATTGTTAAAAATGCGCTGAACCAGGCACTTGCCACTGATAGCCCCCGAATATCAAGGTACGGGCGCAAAACTTTCGGATCTTTAGGATACTTATTACCGATTTCTGTCCCAACAAAACCTGCTAAAGCCATCTCACTAATACACTGTTCAAACGTATTCTCTTTGCCAAGTTCTGGCATATCATCATTAGTCCATGCAATCGGCGCAATACCTAAACGGATTTTCGACTCATTCATTTTATTTTTTCTCCCCTTTCTAAGGAATGTTGCTTATATAGTTTCAATGGTAATCAATTGATTTGTCTCAAACGATTCTTTACATGCTAAAGCGACCTTAGTTGATTGAAGCCCATCATAGGCTGTCACTTCTGGCTGACGTTTTTCTCTAATACAAGCAATAAATTCTTTTGCTTCATTGATAAACGCTTCGCGAAATCTTTCTGGAAAATCCTGTGAGCAAGCCCGGACAACACCTTGTTTATTCATCACTGTTACTAAGTTTTTCTCTGGCGCTGCTGCCACACGTAACATGCCCTTGGTTCCAATCAATTCTGTTTCCACATGATAGCCATGGTGGCAATTTCGACCTGCGACTAAGATCGCCATCGCTTGATTTTCCAACTGCATCATGGCGGCTCCAGTCTCTAATTCTCCCACCTCATCTAACTCAGGATAAGCAGCATTTTTCCCGATTGCCCAGACTCTATCAACTTCTTTTTTCATAAACCAGCGAACTAAATCAATATCATGGATCGACATATCCATGAATATCCCTCCACTGTCACTGGCTCCTGCGAATTTCACGAAACTTTCCATGCCTGAGCTAGGATCAATGCTATAACAGCGCATTAGCGTCAACTCACCTAACGCTCCAGAATCTACTAGCTGTTTGGCATATTGATAGGAATCATCATAACGTCGCATAAACCCTAACATAAAGACTTGCTCCGGATGACTTTCAATCACTTGCGTAGTTTCTTTTATTTCAGCTAAATCCAATCCGATTGGTTTTTCGCTAAAAACATGTTTTCCATTTTCCATTGCTAATCGAATCTGTTCACAGTGAAACCCGGAAGGCGAAACAATGAACACGGCATCAATTGAAGGGCTCTTAACCATCTCTTCATATTTTTTATAGGTTTCTTCCACACCTAACTCTGTTACAGCGTAAGCTAATTCTTCTTGAACAACACTACAGGCCGCAACTAGTTGACAGCCTTGAACATTTTCGGCTAAGTTTTTTGCATGCACTTTGCCTAAGCGACCTAACCCGACGATTCCTACTTTAATTTTTTCCATTTTCAGCCTCCCAGTAATTTAGTTATAGATATTTTCACCTTATTTATATAAACTTGGACAATCAGGCAATTGAATCAGCGCGCGTTCTCCCGTATCTCTCGCTTGCCCACAGGCATCCATCGTAACCGCAGCAACATAGCCATCCCAAGCAGTCGGTCCCGTTAACTCACCAGACTGAATCGAACGAATCCATAACTCAAATTCATAATCATAGGCTTCAATAAAACGAGTTTGCCAGTCTAGCGCGATTTTAGTATAGTTTTTACCTTTTGATTTCACATGAGTATATGCTGGATCTTCTAACCCAATTTCACCAGTTTCACAAACAACCTCGCACTTGATATCGTAGCCAAACTGACAATTGACAAAGATTTCTAAATCGATATGAATGCCAGAGGTTGTTTCTAAAATCAGCATTTGCGGGTCATGCAATTTTTCATGCGTAAAACTTGTTTGCTTTGGCATGATCATTTGCGCAGAAACGTAATCTTCCTGAAGCAGCCAACGTAATGCATCGATTTCATGTATTCCCGTATTGATGATCGCCATCGGTGTATGATAGTTTTCGTCTGCGGTCGGATTTCTATGTGCACAATGCAGCATCAATGGTTCTCCGAATTTTTTTGTTTCGATCGCTTGCTTCAACTCTATATAGCCCCGATCATACCTTCTCATAAAGCCAACTTGAACTAATTTCTTTCCTGCAGCAATTTCAGCATCAACAATCCGTTTACACCCAGCGCTATCCGTCGCTAGAGGTTTCTCACAAAAAACGTATTTTTTATGTTTAATAGCTTCTAGTACGTATTTCTCATGTGTTGGATCCCAAGATGTTACCACTACAATGTCAACATTGGCAGAAGCAATCAATTCTTCTCCCGTTTCAAAAAAAACAGCATCAATTTGATCGGCTAAACTTTGTGCTTGTGTCACATTTATATCTGAAACTGCCGTAACATATGCACCTTGTACTTTTTCATTGATCCGTCTGATATGTTCGATTCCAATTGCACCTGTTCCGATGACACCTACTTTTAAATCCATTGTGTTACCTCCATTTTCTATTTTTTCACAAACCTGTCGGACAAGTTCTTTTATGCTTACAGTTGTATTCGCTTTCAATTCTATTCAACTGTTTATCTGCTCCTTTTAAAAGAAGCAGATAAACGACTTTTTTTAGAGTGTTAATATTTTTTAGCATTTTTCAACATTTCTTGGCTACGTTCATACGCAACATGAACGGCTGGGCTTTTTGAAACTTCTGCTACTCCTACATGCCACCAACTATCATAGCCGTCTGACATCGTTTTTGGTAAAACTTTTATGTCGATCAATGTGGACTTATCTTGTTTTTTAGCATCTTCCAATGCAGCAATAAGTGCTTCTTTCGTATTTGCACGATAGACTTTAGCACCATAACCTTCTGCAACTTTAGCATAATCAATTGACATGATTTGATTGTTATAGTCTCTAAATTCACATTTATAACTACCACTACCGTTGCCCATCTGTAAATTATTGATACAGCCGAAGCCTGAATTATCAAACAGTAGGATATTGATTTTTTGATGATACTGCAAGGCCGTGATCAATTCTGAGTGAAGCATCAAAAAGCTACCATCTCCGACCATAGCGTAAACCTCTTGTGACGGGCTAGCTAGTTTTACACCTAAGGCTCCGCCGATTTCATACCCCATACACGAATAACCATATTCTAGATGATACGTATTCGGAACAACCGAATTCCATAAGCGCTGCATATCCCCGGGTAATGAGCCAGCTGATGCAATAGCGATACTGTCTTTTTCAACAGTGTCATTAATTGCGAGAAATGCACTTGTTTGAGTAAGATCTGTATCCAGTGTATCCGCATACTCATTTAGAGTTTCCTGTGTAAATTGACCTTTGATCTCTGGCGAGAAATTAGTTCTTGAAAACGTAGTCTCACCCAGACGTTTTCGTTCAGCAGACCATTCTGTCTTCAAGTGTTGGATCGTTTCACCAAGTTCTGTTTGATACCCGATAAGCATCGGAGTTAACAACGTTAAACTCTCCTTCGCATCGCCAATAAGCTGGAAAGCATCAAATTTATACGCCTGCATTCGGTTAACATTAATGTTCAAAAATTTTGTTTCCTCATAGTCAAAGGCCGTTTTAGACGAGGTCGTAAAATCGGTGTAGCGCGTGCCGACTCCGATGATTAAGTCAGCTTGCCGAATGATTTTATTGGCTGCTAGTGTTCCTAAAACGCCAGTACCACCTAAATTATTAATAAAATCTGCCTCTACTGTTGCTTTTCCAGCAGGAGTTTCTACTAGCGGGATACCACATTGAGAAGATAGGCGTAGCAAAGCGTCACGCGCCTCTGAATATTTTGCGCCGCCGCCAACAATGATTACAGGTTTCTTGCTTGCCTCGATTCTTTCAACTGCACCTTCTAAAGCACGTTGAGCGGGTATTTGCCGATCGACATAATGAACTCTCTTCTTGAAAAAGTCTTCATCATAATCATAAGCCTCAGCTTCCGTATCTTGAGCAATGCAAATCGTTGCAGGTCCACACGTTGCAGGATTGGTCATCACTTCAAAGGCTCTGAGCAAACTACTCATCAACTGTTCCGGACGTTGGATCCGATCCCAGTATCTTGATACTGATTTAAAAGCATCATTTGTTGTTATCGCTGCACTCGTCTCGTGTTCTAATTGCTGTAAGACCGGATCAGGCTGCCTTGTAGCGAACGTATCTGCTGGCAATAGCAGTACTGGAATATTATTAGCAAAAGCGGTGGCTGCAGCTGTAACCATATTGGCTGAACCTGGCCCTGCTGATGCCGTCACTGCGAAAATTTTTTGTCGTAATTTTTGCCGACTATAGGCTACAGCCGCGTGAGTCATCCCTTGCTCATTTTTTCCTTGAAATACTTTTAAGTGACCTGGTTCTTCTTCAAGTGCTTGGCCAATTCCTAAGACATTTCCATGACCAAAAACCGTAAAGACTCCTTCAACAAAAGGAAACTCATTTCCATCAATATGAATATACTGCTGATTTAAAAATTTAATCAGCGCTTGGGCTGTGGTCAAGCGAATTGTTTTAACCATTAATTTCCCACCTCACTATTATCAAGATTGTTCTGAGATCAGTTGTTCTATTTCACTCACTGTTGGCATCGCTTCTGAGGAGCTATGCTTACTAACAACAATTGCAGCTGAAGCACTACCATATTTCAGTGCCGTTTCTATATTTTTTCCTGTATTCAATGCATACAAAAATGCTGCTGCATAAGAATCACCTGCTCCAAAGGTTTTCAGAACGTTCGTTTTGTAAGAACCTGCTTGATATATTCCACCGTCTTTTGTATAAGCATAAGAACCTGCCACCCCATGTTTGATCACAATCAATTCTGGGCGATACTGAAATAAATAATCAATCGTCAGCTGATTATTTCCACCTTTTTGCCCTTCCATTTCGTCATATTCATCTCTGGTACCAATCACAATATCGGCATTTTCAGCAACAATCGAATAATAAACTGCAACCTCTTCTGATGTTTGCCAAGTATATGGACGATAATCTAATTCAAATGCAACTTTTACTTGATTTTTTCTAGCGTAAGAAATAGCTTTTAAAACCGCCTCCCTAGATGGACTTTGCGCCAATGCAGTTCCAGAAACTAGTAACAGATCCGCTTGCTTAATATACTCCTCTTCAATTTCCTCAGGCGCCAAGTACAGATCTGCAACTTGGTCCCGATACATTAAAATACTACATTCTTCTGGGCTTTTGATCTCCGTAAAAGCCAGTCCAGCTTTATGTCCTTTTTGATCGACAAACATCTGACTTGTATCAATTCCAGCGTCATTCATAAATGATTCAATAAAACGTCCATGCTGATCGTCAGGAATTTTTCCTATAAATCCAACTCTTGCACCTAATTTAGCACTGCCAATGGCGATATTTGCAGGAGAGCCGCCTACATATTTTTTAAAAGTCAGCGTCTCTTCCATCGGTCGATTATACTCAACAGCATTTAAATCAATACACGCTCGACCAAGAGCGATTATATCAAATTTCTTTGTCATCTCTGCCACTCCCTCTATTTTCTAGTTAAAATCCATTCATGATCTGGATCATTATGAAACTGCCATTTTCTCGTAGGTCCGGCCATTATATTCAAATAATAAGAATCATAGCCATCTGGCACTCCAACTGGATGATAGCCTTTTGGCACAACGACGACATCACCATTTTCAACAGTCATCGTTTCATCAAGCAAACGATCATCAGTATAAACACGCTGAAAAACAAAACCTTGCCTAGGATTTAATTCATGATAATATGTTTCTTCTAATTTAGATTCCAACGGTAAATTATCCTGATCATGTTTATGCGGCGGATAACTTGACCAATTACCACCGTCAGTAAACACTTCAACAACCAATAAACGATCAGCATGTGGGCTTGTGTCTGGCAAAATATTATGCACTAAACGTTTGTTTTGGTATTTTCCGCGTTGCTCAACTGTGTTATCTGATGCTTTGATCAATACGGTAGGTTTGCTTTTCTCAGATGGAGCGTAACAAAGTACTATGCTTGCTTTAGAATTTGCTGTAATTTCAAATGAATGCTCTATAGAAATATAGATACTGTCCGTTGGAATTTTCTCAAAGACACTCTCACGTGTCCCGATTTCATCAAAAATCTGTTCACCATCTGTTACAGTTATTTTCCCTGTCAATGCAACAATACAAACCTCTTTTTTTCCTAAACTTTCTTGATAGGTGCTACCAGCTGTCATCTCAAGTACCTTCAGCTCAATATAGTGCAAAGCTGCATTTTTTTTATGGATATGCTGAAGTAATGAAGTTCCTTCATTCAACATTCTTGGAACGGGCTTATAGTTTAAACGGGCCATATTTACTCCTTCTTTCCAGTTAAATAGTCGCTTTAGGGTAACGAGCTGTAACTACTTTTTTACGCGTATAAAATTCCACACTATCTTTACCATTGGCATGTAGTGTGCCATAGAAAGAAGATTTCCACCCAGAAAATGGGAAAAATGCCATTGGTGCAGGTACCCCTAAATTGATTCCCAGCATGCCTGCATCAATATGTTCTCTAAAGTAACGAATCGCAGAGGCATTATTAGTGAATAAACAAGCACCATTTGCAAATTCAGACTGATTAGCGGTTGTAATTGCTTCTTTTAGATCTTTCACTCGGATAATCGATAATACTGGGGCAAAAATTTCATCTCGCCAAATCGTCATATCTGTTGTTACACCATCAAAAATCGTCGCTCCTACAAAATAACCATTATCTGGACTATTCTTTCTACCATCAACAATAAGCTTCGCACCTTCTGCAAGTCCTTTTTCAATATAGTTAAAGGTTCTTTTTTGATTTGCTTCCCGAATGACCGGACCTAAGAAGACACCATCATCCAATCCATTTCCTACTTTGATTTCTGTAGATTTTTCCTGCAATTTATTAATAAACTTGTCTGCTACTGCTTCTTCAACGGTTACAACAGCACAGGCCATACAGCGTTCACCAGCAGAACCAAATGCTGCTGATACAATATTTGTCACCGCATCATCTAAATCTGCATCTTTCAAAACGATCGAGTGGTTTTTAGCACCAGTGAGTGCTTGTACTCGTTTTAGATGTTTACTTCCCTGAGTATAAACATATTTCCCAACTGGCTCCGACCCAACAAAGGAAATCGCTTTCACTTCTGGGTGTTCTATCATTCCATTAACTATATCATGTGCCCCATAGACAATATTAAATACGCCCGCTGGCAAACCAGCTTCTGTAAATAGTTCCACCAATCGCTCTGTCAGTAAGGGTGTTCGTTCTGATGGCTTTAAGATAAACGTATTTCCACAAGAAATCGCCATTGGAAACATCCAACACGGAACCATCATCGGAAAATTAAAAGGAGTGATTCCTGCTACAACACCAATCGGATAACGATAATTAGCTACCTCTACATCTGTGGCAATTGATGCTAAAGAGTCCCCCATCATTAAGGTTGGGGTTCCTGCTGCAAATTCTACGTTTTCAATGCCGCGTTGTACTTCTCCTAGTGCTTCATTTAGGTTTTTTCCATTTTCCAACGTGATCAATTTCGCTAATTCCTCTTTATGCTTAATCAATAGTTGTTGATAGTTAAATAGAATTCTTGCACGCCTTGGCACCGCTACTTCCTTCCAGGTCTCAAAAGCTTGTGCCGCAATTTTGACCGCTTCTTCCAAATCTGCTTTCGTAGATAAGGGTACCTCACACAATATCTCTTTTGTAGCTGGATTATAAACTTTTTCGTACGACTGAGTCTGACTCGCTACCCAGTTTCCTCCAATATAATTTTTTAATCTCCGTACCTCTGTCATCTATGCGTCCTCCTTGTTCTCTATTTAAAAATCAACGTATTGGTAACATCTTGATGATGTTTGGTTAACTTTTGATTACATTGTACAATTGCAATGTTAGATAGTCAACCTATTTATAATAAAAAAACCTGTTCCTTTTCAGTAATTCTTGATTACTTCCTTATTCCAACTAAAAATAAAAAGATAATTTCTGGTTAATTACCAAAGGTATTTGGTTACATGTTGATTACATCTAGACCCTATGTTATAGTGACGTTAATAACACAAAGTGGAAAGGTTAGCGCATATGAAATTACAACGCATTCAACAAATTGAAAACTATATACAGCAACAAGGAAGTATCTCTCTTGATGAGCTTTGTCGTGTTTTCAATGTTTCTAAAAATACCATTCGTCGAGACATCAATGAATTGGAAAAAAGAGGGACGTTGAAAAAGGTCTATGGGGGTGTGGTCTACGTAGAGAATAATTTGGTTTCTTTTGAAAATCGAAATATTCACAACCAAAAGGAAAAAGAATCGATCGGGGCACGTGCTGCTTTACTAATTGAAGAAAACGACTTAATTTATATCGACTCAGGCACAACCACCAGTCAGATTTTAAACAATGTGAACCCAGAGCTTCCGTTCACCTTACTGACAAACAATCTTGATATCATTAACTTAGCTGCAGCAATGAACAATGTCCAGCTCATCCTGATCGGAAATAGCTATAAAAGAAAAACTCGATCTTTTGTGGGAATCGAAGATGAAGCCGTAGTTACAAGATACAATATAAATAAAGCATTTATGGCAGCTACCGGCGTATCGATTACAAGCGGATTAACTAATTCAGATTTAATGGAATACCGCATAAAAAAAATGATCGTCCAAAGAGCCAAAGACATTTATCTGCTTGCAGATAGTTCAAAGTTCGATCATTCTACGCTGCTTACTTACTCACCTCTAGAAAGTATCAAGGGGATCGTTACAACAAAAGAGCTTCCACAAAAGTATGTAGATTTTTGCGACTTGCATACGATCGAACTTTTATATAGTAATTAGTAACGGAAAAAAGGAGGAATCTACTTGCCACTACTAAAATTTGATATGGTCGAAGGCCGCAGCAAAGAAGAAATACAGGCGATTCTGGATGTTGCTCATTCCGCAGTTTTAGAATCTTTTAAAGTCCCAACGGGCGATAGATATCAAATCGTTACTCAACATAAACCTTTTGAAATGGTGATGGAAGACACCGGTCTAGGTTTTAAACGAGAGCCTGAAAAAATGATTTCATTAACTGTTATTAGCCGCGAACGACCTACAGAACAAAAGAAAATGTTTTATTTTCTACTTTCTGAACAACTAGAGGAATTGTGTGGTATTGCACCCGAAAACTTACTTGTTTCATTTGTCATCAACAATGATTCAGATTGGAGCTTTGGGTACGGTAGAGCACAGTTTTTAACAGGAGAACTTTGAAAGGTAAAGAGCGTGGGACAAAACTAAAGATCAGTTTTGTTTCGCGCTCTAAATCCGAATAAACGGCGAGAAAAAAGCAGCTCCTTCGGAAATAAGCTGAACGCTTTTTATACGAAAACTAAACCCTTAAAAAAACAAAAAAAAGCTACCTCTACTTAATGCGTAGTTAGCCCTAATTGGTCTAGAACAGTTTAGCAGTTACACCTTAAACTGTTCTTTCTATTTTTGTAAATAACTTTCTCCAAGTTCATTATAGCGGGACTGATTGGCTATTCTACTTATAGAAACGATTTATTTTTATACGCAGGTTCTAAGACCTAATGATTGGTGCAAATAAGTAGAATGATCTAGTTTGTCCCTCAAGGTTACTTGGAGAAGAACCTCAATAAGTGATCGACCTACAAGCCACTCCTGTCATCTCTAAGTATGACAGGAAAAAGCCTGTAGGTCGATCACTTTCGTTTTCATTCTGTTTGGTGAGGGCGATAGCCCTCATGGGTGTTTGTCCCAACCTCAGTCCCTTAAATAGTATTAATTAAACGGATTATAAAATCTTCCCCCATTGACTTTAAATAATGCAAAACTAATAGCTGTTAGCAAAATCGCTAAGCCCATAACCAGAAAATCAGAACGACGAAACGGCTGTTGTGCATACCAGGTTCTGTTCTTCTTTTCGCCAAAACGTCGCAGCTCCATTGCGGTACTGATTGTTTCAATGCGATCCAAACTAGACAGGATCAAAGGAAAAACAATCTGAGCAGTCCCTTTCAACCGTTGTGTCAATTTGCCTTTTTTAGACATCTCAAAGCCGCGCGCCTGTTGCGCAAGGGAAATATTCACAAAATCCTCTTGAATATCTGGAATATAACGAATTGCCAATGCCACAGCATAACTGATTTTATAACTGACACCGATTCGGTTTAAGCTAGATGAAAATTCACTTGGATTTGTAGTTAAAAGAAAAATCAAGACTAGCGGGATTGTACAAAAATATTTTAAAACTAAATTTAACTCGTAAAATAATTGCTCTTGCGTAAGCGTAAATCGACCGATCCCCGCCCAAATCACCGTTCTAGACTGATATAATTCAACGCCATATTCTGGAGAAAATAGATAGACCGCAAGAATATTCAACAACGAAAATACAAAAATAAATTTTACGACAAATGAAATCTGATGCCACTTAATGTGGGACAACTTAAATAAAATCAACGAAAAAATCGTCATACCAAGTAAAAAACGGGTATCATAAGTCGTCATACAAGCGACAGATAGGAGAATCAAAAAAATTAATTTAGCCGTCCCGTTCAATCTATGAATAGCTGTATCATCAGGGATGTAACCTAGCATTTGATGTTCATTCATTTTAAACGTACCTCCTGATCATAGGCCATAAAATTTTCTGTAAATAAAAAGGGATCAGTCATTCCCAAATGTTGCGCAAAAGTGAATAAGCTAGTTTCTTTTAGCGAGGCCTTTTTTACTAATTCAGAGTCAGTCAAGACATTGACAGGTGTCGTGTCTGCAATGATTTCGCCATCAAATAAGACTAATGCACGGTCTGTATATTCCAACATGAGGTGCATATCGTGAGTGATCATTACAATCGTCATTCCCATCTTGTTTAGCTCCTCTAAGAATGTCATCATTTCAGTGTAATGCTTGAAATCTTGTCCAGCAGTCGGCTCATCTAATATGATCATTTCGGGTTCCAAAACCAAAATAGCTGCAACCGTAACTCGCTTTTTTTGACCATAGCTAAGTGCTGAAATCGGCCAATGGCGGAATGAATACAGTCCACAGATTTTCAAGACCTTCTCCACTCGTTCTTTGATTTTTTCTTCAGGAAACCCCTTCAATGTCAAACCTAACGCAACTTCTTCAAAAATCATTTTCTTAGAAATCATTTGATTTGGATTTTGCATGACAAAACCAATTTTATCAGCACGTTCTTTGATAGAAAACTGACTAAAATCTTCTCCTGACCATAACATTTTACCTGACTGAGGCGTAATAAATCCACATATAGCTTTACTTAATGTCGATTTCCCGGCCCCATTTTCTCCTACAATACTAAGCATCTCTCCACGTTTGAATAGAACAGAGACATCCTTTAAAACATAGCGATCATTTCGTCTATACTGATACGTAATCTCGTTTAACTCCAGTAATGGAGGAAATGACGTTGGCTCTGTCACTTGAGTTCGCTTTTTCATCCAGCTTTCCATTTGTTCTTTCAGATTAGGCGCTTGAACTTGTTCAATATTCGATAAATGTGTAGCCGTTCCTAAATCCACGCCGGCATATTTCATTGCGGTGATATACAATGGCTCACGAATCCCTTGCTCTGTTAATAGATTTGTTTTTAATAATTCATCTGCAGGTAGATCAGAAACGATTCGACCATCATTAAAAACAATCACACGATCAACCGACCGATACAACACATCTTCTAGGCGATGCTCAATAATCAAAATAGTGGTTTTCGTTTTTTGATGGATCTCATCAATCAGTGCAATTGTTTCTTTTCCCGCTTTAGGATCAAGATTAGCCAATGGTTCATCAAAGACTAGAATAGGCGCCTCATCGATCAAAACACCTGCCATAGATACCCGTTGCTTTTGACCACCGGATAAATCCTGCGGACGATGGTGTAAAAAATCATTCAAACCAACAACTTTCGTCCAATGATTCACTTCTTCCTTCATTTTGCTTTGGGCTACTTCATCATTTTCTAAAGCAAATGCAACATCTTCTCCAACTGTCAATCCAATAAACTGACCATCTGTATCCTGCAAAACAGTGCCGACATCAAAAGATAACTCAAACAAACTTGTATTGATTAAGTCTTTATCACCAATTTTTACGTGCCCAGTAATTTCTCCTTCATAAGTATAAGGAATCAAACCATTGATACATTGAGCAAAGGTTGATTTGCCACTGCCACTTGGCCCAACAATTAACACCTTTTCTCCTTCATAAATCGTTAAATCAATATTATGTAGCGTCGGTTCAGCCTGACTATGATACTGAAACGTAACATTGTCAAAAGTAATCAGTGGTTTTTTCATTGATGCCACTCCTTTTCCCTATGTAAAAAAAAGCCGAGACAAGGCTGGCAGCTGAAACAGAAGACGTTACTTCTGTTCCACCTCTTTATCCAGTCTCTAAGAAAAGTGATATAACTCACCGAGTTATGTCTCTTTCTTTCTCTCGCTCTTAATTTTCTATTTTATGAGACTTCTCTTATACCCTCATTTTACTACATAATCAATCTTTTGTTAAACTGCCTTTTTTAGTGCGCGTTGCCGCATATGCCGCCATCAAGAGCGTTCCAATGATTCCCACAGCGATAATGTTCAGAACAACAGCAATTACGCCTTGCGTGTAGACTTTACTAGCAGGTTCACTATAGATCAATACATCTAATGTAGGCGCAATCAAGCCCCAAACCACAGCATTGCCGACTACTTGATAAATATTAAAATGAATAATGTCTTTTTTACTAAATTCGCCATGCTGAAGATCGATTTTTCTACCTGCTATTCCATAAATTACGCCGATTATTCCTGAACAAACAATCCAACTCCACCACGCACCGCCATAGGTTGTAAAATCTTTTAGCGTATGACCAATCAAGCCGATCAAACCTCCGGCAACTGGTCCGAAAATAGCTGAAATCAATGCTAAAAATGGATATGCTGTTTCTAAGTTGGTATTAGGAAATCCCGTTGGAATAACCACAAAACGCCCTAAAATAACAAATACTGCTGAACCGATACCGATTGCTACGATTGTTTTTACTGAAAAATCTTTTTTCATTCTTTCCACTCCTATTAAAAAATGATCTTCGGTGCTTTTCTCAACTGGATTGTCCAATCTGTTCCTGTTCCAATATGATACAATTTGGAAAACGAATCTTGATTGACAGCCACCCCAATATTGACTAATGAATTGACATAAACTAAAGGTTCCCCAATATTGACATCTGCAAATGATTTAGCAAATTTCATAATATTTTGGTACACTTTTTTTCCTTGATGATAGATCGTTACCTGTAATTGATCGTTAGGAACAATTTTTTCTTCTTTCATGAAGGCAAACGGAATATTTGTCCACAAGGAACCAAAACGAATATCTAAAACATCGATACTTCCTTCTAAGATATGCCCCTCTTGCTTTGCTTCAATTAAAGGCAATGTTTGAATAGAGTCCATCGCGACGATGCTACCCAGTTCTTCAAAAGAAATTTCGCTACTAGCTAAACGGGCACCATTATAAGCATAGATATCTCTGCCATGAAAGGTGTGACTTTCCTCTGAATGCGGTAAGCGACTGGTCACTTCATCGATCGAGCGGATTTCTTCGATTCCTTGATAATGTAAAATATGCGTCAAAGAACCATTGTCCGGCGTTATAATATAGTGTCCTGAGCTTGTCTTAGCGACAATACTTCGTCTAGCACTACCTACTCCTGGATCGACAACTGATACAAAAACTGTTTCTTTTGGCCAATATTTTACAGTTTGATACAAACGATAAGACGCTGCCCAAATATCATAGGGAGGAATCTCATGGGTCAAATCTCCAACGATGATCTCATTGCTTACCATATGTGCTACACCATACATAGCGCTTACTGCTCCATCACCCAACCCAAAATCAGTTTGTAAAACTAAATAGTTCCCCATCTTGTTGCTCCTCTCCGAGTAATCCAATAAATCTGTTATTTCACGAAAAAATAGGACAAGTATCCATCGTTTTCCCTATCAATTCTCAAACATATTACCTTTTTATCATCATTCTGTCAATGAAATTATCGAACAATAGACTATACATATCGATAATCATTCGTTATTTATAAAACAGAAAAAATGTGGCTAGGACATAACTCTGCGAGTCACATCCTAGCCACATAAAATCGGTTCTATAATATATTGTGTTGGTGGAAATCAAAAAAGATTTTCTACCAGCACTTTTTTAAGCATTTAAACACAAAAAGGAACAACTAACTGATAAAATGAACCTGTCATCTCTAAGTATGACAGGAAAAAGCCTGTAGGTCGATCACTTTCGTTTTCATTCTGTTTGGTGAGGGCGATAGCCCTCATGGGTGTTTGTCTCGGCCTCTTTATTTCGGTTCTTCTTTTTTGATAATCTGGTTAAGTCTCAAAAAATTCCTTACTTGAATCCCCGTCAATACCGTCATAATCACGCCATATATCGCTAACAAAACTAGAAAAATTATACTTCGTTCTTCATTTCTATATAGCAACATCGGAATCAAATACCACACTGGAAATAACGCAACAAGAGAAATAGTCCCTTGGAACCTCACAACCTTCTTCGCCATTTCCGCGCGAGATGGTGCATCATTAAAAATCACATTCTCTTCTGCTACTTCAGATTTTAACTTTCTAAAATAATACCAATTGCCAAATTTATAGAAATATTCCCAGCCACAATCTTCAAAAAGCTGTAAATACGCCTCAACATCCTTATCTTCTTGTTTAAAATCTAATTGATACACATACTCTTCTGGATCACATTTTTCAAAGATGTAGGTACTAAATGGCAATTTAAGATCTACCATTTTCCACCCTTTTTTATGTTGTTCTTGTAAAAATTGTTCTTCCTCTAAATAATCTGCCAATTCAAAACGTCTTCTTATTTTTTTAGTCTCCATCTACTTTCTCTCCAATACTATTTTTGTACAATCGATTAATTCTATTGATTTCTTGAACCAGTATTTCTTCTCCCAATTCAGTAATCAGATAACTTTTCCGTCTATTTTCTTCTTTTGTGGCCTGGATCAAACCATCTTTCTCCATTTTGCTAAGGCTACCATACATGGTACCTGCACTGATAATGATTTCTTGATCTGTCAGTTCTTTCACATACTGAATAATGTTGTAGCCATGACGTTCTTTTCTAAGAGCAAATAATATATAAAAGCCAGTTTCTGTCATTGGTATATAGATTCGTTTTAGCTTGTCTTCCATTTAGTTGCTGCTCCTTTCCAAGTTTATATCGAAGTTCGATATATCGTACCACTATATTATATCGAACCTCGATATAAGTCAAGCTTGTTTTGAAACTTTTGTAAAAGTTTTTCAAGCAATCTTTAGATTATCTAAAAAAATTCGAAACAAAAAAAGCCGAAGGGAAATCCCTTCGACTTACGTCCGAGTACGCCGATGTTTTACGTCGGTTTTGTTACTTTATATTAATCTGTAATTATTTAGTAATTTCAGAAACAACGCCTGAACCAACAGTACGTCCGCCTTCACGAATTGAGAAACGAGTTCCTTCTTCGATAGCGATTGGGTGGATTAATTCAACGTCCATTGCTACGTTATCACCAGGCATTACCATTTCGATACCTTCTGGCAATTCAACTACACCAGTTACGTCAGTTGTACGGAAGTAGAACTGAGGACGGTAGTTAGTGAAGAATGGAGTGTGACGTCCGCCTTCTTCTTTTGATAAAACATAAACTTCAGCTTTAAATTTTGTATGAGGAGTGATAGTAGCAGGTTTTGCTAATACTTGTCCACGTTCGATGTCTTCACGGGCTACACCACGTAATAAAGCACCGATGTTATCGCCAGCTTCAGCGTAGTCTAATAATTTACGGAACATTTCAACACCAGTTACAGTTGTTTTCTTAGTATCTTCAGCGATACCAACGATTTCGATTTCATCACCAACGCGAACTTCTCCACGTTCAACACGGCCAGTAGCTACTGTACCACGTCCAGTGATTGAGAATACGTCCTCAACTGGCATCATGAATGGTTTGTCAGTGTCACGAGTTGGAGTTGGGATATACTCGTCAACTGCAGCCATTAATTCTAAGATTTTTTCTTCGTATGAAGCGTCGCCTTCTAATGCTTTCAAAGCAGAACCAGCGATAACAGGAGTGTCGTCACCTGGGAAGTCATATTCAGATAATAAATCACGAACTTCCATTTCTACTAATTCTAATAATTCTTCGTCATCTACCATATCCATTTTGTTTAAGAAAACAACGATGTATGGTACACCAACGTTACGTGATAACAAGATGTGCTCACGAGTTTGAGGCATAGGACCATCAGCAGCAGATACTACTAAGATAGCTCCATCCATTTGTGCAGCACCAGTGATCATGTTTTTAACGTAATCCGCGTGTCCTGGGCAATCCACGTGGGCATAGTGACGAGCATCAGTTTCATACTCGATGTGAGAAGTGTTGATAGTGATACCACGTTCTTTTTCTTCTGGAGCGTTATCGATATCAGCATAGTTTTGAGCTTCACCGTCACCGTGTTTAGATAACACAGTTGCGATTGCAGCAGTTAATGTAGTTTTACCATGGTCAACGTGTCCAATAGTACCAATGTTTACATGGGGTTTAGAACGGTCAAATTTTTCTTTAGCCATTTTAAATGTTCCTCCTAAAATATATAAATTTTATTTTATTTGATAGATAGTTTACAGCTACCTGATCATCTTTAATTAGTTTAACCGAAATCATTAGAAAATCCTAGTCATAAATAAACACACGCTTATTTCTTAACTATTAAGCGTTGTTTCCGCCATTTTTCTTGATAATTTCTTCTTGTACAGATTTTGGTACATCTTCATAGTGATCAAAGACCATCATAAACGTACCGCGACCTTGTGTTGCTGAACGTAACGTTGTAGCGTAGCCGAACATTTCAGCTAGAGGCACCATCGCGTTAACGATTTGTGAGTTACCGTGTGCTTCCATTCCTTCAACACGTCCACGACGACTTGTAACGTGTCCCATGATATCACCTAGGTAATCTTCTGGTACAGTGATCGTTACTTTCATCATTGGTTCTAAGATAACTGGATTAGCTTTCTTAGCAGCCGCACGTAGTGCCATAGAAGCAGCTACACGGAAGGCTGTTTCATTTGAATCGACATCATGGTATGAACCATCGTAAAGTTTTGCTTTGATATCAACTAATGGATATCCAGCAAGAACACCGTTGTTCATAGATTCTGCCAAGCCTTTTTCAACCGCTGGGATGTATTCACGAGGAACCACACCACCGACGATAGCATTTTCAAATTCAAAACCTTTTCCTTCTTCGTTTGGCGTAAATTCAACCCAGACATGTCCGTATTGACCTTTACCACCAGACTGACGTACAAACTTACCTTCTGCCTGAGTTAAAGGCGCACGGAAAGTTTCACGATATGATACTTGAGGAGCACCAACGTTGGCTTCAACCTTGAACTCACGTCTCATACGGTCTACTAATACGTCTAAGTGCAATTCGCCCATACCAGAGATAACTGTTTCACCAGTTTCAACGTTTGTTTCAACGCGGAATGACGGATCTTCTTCTGCAAGTTTTTGCAGAGCCACACCCATTTTATCTTGGTCAGCTTTTGATTTAGGTTCAACAGCAACTTGGATAACTGGTTCTGGGAACTCAATTGATTCAAGAATTACTGGTGAATCTATCGCACATAAAGTATCACCTGTTGTTGTATCTTTCAATCCAACAGCGGCAGCGATATCTCCTGAGAACACTTTGTCAATTTCTTTACGAGTGTTCGCGTGCATTTGTAAAATACGACCGATACGTTCTTTTTTGTCTTTAGAAGCGTTCAATACATATGAACCACTTTCAAGGACACCAGAATAGACACGGAAGAATGTTAGACGACCTACGAATGGGTCAGTCATAACTTTAAATGCTAATGAAGCAAAAGGAGCTTCGTCATCGGCAGGACGAGTAGTTTCTTCGTCTGTCTTAACGTCGATACCTTTGATTGCTTCAATATCAAGTGGTGATGGTAAGTAATCAAGTACTGCATCAAGCATTATTTGAACACCTTTATTTTTAAAGGCAGAACCACACATTACTGGGAAGAATTCAACGTTGATCGTTGCTTGGCGGATACCCGCTTTTAATTCTTCGATAGTAATTTCTTCACCATCAAGATATTTCATCATTAGGTCTTCATCAGTTTCAGCTACTGCTTCAACTAATTTTTCACGCCATTCAACTGCTTGATCCATATATTCTTCTGGAATTTCAGTTTCTTGAATGTCTGTACCTAAGTCATTTGTATAAATTTCAGCTTTCATCGTAATTAAGTCGATGATCCCTGTAAAGTTATCTTCTGAACCAATTGGTAATTGGATTGGATGAGCATTAGCTTGTAAACGATCATGTAATGAGTTTACAGAGTATAAGAAATCCGCACCGATTTTATCCATTTTATTACAGAAAACAATACGTGGAACTTTATAATCAGTTGCTTGACGCCAAACTGTTTCAGTTTGAGGTTCCACACCTGATTGTGAATCAAGAACGGTTACAGCACCATCTAATACACGTAGTGAACGTTGAACTTCAATAGTGAAATCCACATGTCCTGGTGTATCGATAATGTTTACACGGTAACCTTTCCACTGTGCAGTTGTTGCAGCAGATGTGATGGTAATACCACGTTCTTGTTCTTGTTCCATCCAGTCCATTTGTGAAGCACCTTCGTGCGTTTCACCAATTTTATGGATTTTACCAGTGTAGTATAAAATACGCTCTGTTGTTGTTGTTTTACCCGCATCAACGTGAGCCATAATACCGATATTACGAGTGTTTTCTAACGAAAATTCTCTTGCCATTCTAGGGTGTTCTCCTCTCTTTATTTAAATCGATTGTAAAGTGACTGTCTGTCGTAAAGTTAAATTACATACAGAGAGGATTTTACCAACGATAATGTGCAAACGCACGGTTAGCGTCAGCCATTTTGTGTGTGTCTTCACGTTTTTTAACTGAAGCGCCTGTGTTGTTGGCAGCATCCATGATTTCTTTCGCTAGACGTTGTTCCATTGTATGTTCACCGCGTAGGCGAGCATAGTTAACAACCCAACGCAAGCCTAAAGTTGTACGACGTTCTGGACGAACTTCAACTGGTACTTGATAGTTAGAACCCCCAACACGGCGAGCTTTTACTTCTAAGACAGGCATAACGTTTTTCATTGCTTGTTCGAAAACTTCCAATGGATCGTTACCTGTAGATTCTTTGATGATATCAAATGAATTATAGATAATATTAGCAGCAATCCCGCGTTTTCCATCAACCATTACACGGTTAATCAAGCGAGTTACTAATTTTGAGTTATAAATTGGATCTGGTAAAACATCGCGTTTTGTAACAGGACCTTTACGTGGCATCCGTAACTCCTCCTTCCGAAAATTCTTTATTGTATAAGACCTTAGTGATTGTCAAATTATTTAGCAGCTTTAGGCATTTTAGTACCATATTTAGAGCGGCTTTGTTTACGATCTGTAACACCGGCTGTATCAAGCGCACCACGTACGATATGATAACGTACCCCTGGTAAATCTTTTACACGTCCACCGCGTAATAGTACCACGCTATGTTCTTGTAAGTTATGACCGATCCCTGGGATATAAGCTGTTACTTCGATTAAGTTAGACAAACGAACACGGGCATATTTACGTAAAGCCGAGTTAGGTTTTTTAGGTGTCATTGTTCCCACACGAGTACAAACCCCACGCTTTTGTGGTGAGTTTACGTTCGTTTGAGATTTCTTAAAACTATTATATCCTTTGTTCAACGCTGGTGAATTAGATTTCTCCACCTTTGATTTACGAGGTTTACGTACTAATTGATTAATTGTAGGCATTCCTTGTTTCCTCCTTCCTCATTTCGCATCTAGTTCCACACATCCAGGTGGTTCTTTTTTAGCGATAAAAAATAATGCAATCTCTGCACTCATTATCAAATATGCTTCGATAGACAGTCAGCACGTCTCCAACGAGAGACCTGTAGATAAAGCACCTTTGATAGCATATCACGTCATATTTTGTTTGTCAATATCATTATTCCTTATTTCTACTTTTTAAACTAAAAAAATCATTAAGGTTAAGCTGATAGCCTTCTCCTACAAAAAATCCCATTAGGCTATCTAGAAACCTAATTAAATTCTAGATTTTTACAATAATAATCTATATTAATCCATAGTAACAAATAATAAACTAAAGTATAAATATAGCGAACACAGGAGGTGGAATTATTGCTATGACTAATACGATTCAGTAACCAACGTAAACCATGTTGATCAAGTATTATCAAAAAAGGAGGAATTAACTTGAAAAAGAAAAACAGCACTTTAGTCCATTCACACAAACGCTATCTTCTTGCTATTTTATTTATCTGTTTGGTTTTCTCGCCTCAGAAAACTTTTGCTGAAGGAAATGAACTACCGCAAAAATATGATCCTCGGGAAACAGGACATGTCACTCCAGTCAAAGCGCAAACAAGAGGAATTTGTTGGTCCTATGCGGTCACCTCAGCATTGGAGAGTCACCTAGCTAAAAATGGGGAACAGCATGATTTTTCAGCTAATTATTTTAACTACTTAATTGCTAGAAACGCAACAGGCACTGTAGGAGAAAATCCTTATTCAACTGTTATTAGTAATGGCGGCGGGTTGGATGCTGGCTTTGCTTCTGGCCCTGCACTTGATGCTACACTAGATTGGTCTGGCCCAGTAAATGAAACAGATTTTCCAAATACCATCACAGGAGGTCAACCAGTCTCAAAATGGCAAAATTTGAATGCTGAAAAACACGTTCAAGGTTTAGTCACACTGCCCAAAGTCTCATTAGATATCTCTCAGGAAGAAAATAATCAGCGCGTTAAAACCATTAAAGACTACGTTTACCGTTACGGAAACGCTATTCAAGACAACCTGATGTTTAGAGGATATGAAACCCGTTACAGTTCACAATATATTCCTAAGGATCGCGTTGGCTCAGTTAATCATGTTACGACTATTGTTGGCTGGGACGATTCCTTCAGTAAAGAAAGATTTGTGTACACACCCTCGCAAGATGGCGCGTTCATCGTCAAAAACAGTTGGGGATCTAATTGGGGAGATCAAGGCTATTTTTATATTTCCTATGATGATTTTCAATTAAAGAAATCAGAAATTGATATCATTACTTCCGTAGAAAATAAAAATAACTATTACAAAAAATATAACGTTGCTTATTTTACAGCTGGTCAACTAGTTCCTGTATTTCCTAACAAGGAACGAACACTTGCCACTTCTTATTCGCGTACTCTAGATACACCAGAACAATTATCGGCAGTTTCATTAAAAACTTTAACAAATGATATGAATTATGAAATTTATGTTATGCCTAACGGGAAACCTTTAAAAAATCTAGAAGGTTTCACCAAGATTCAAGAAGGAACTAAAAAAGAAGTTGGAACTGAAACCATTCGTTTAAAAAAACCCGTTGCTTTAACTGGTGAAGACTTTTCTATCGCTGTGGTTTATCGCTCTTCAGATAAAAAAAATGGCCAAAACCTTCCTGTAAGTCCAAAGGAAAAAATAGGGTTAAACAAAGGGAGTAGTTATTCACTGGAAAATAATGGTAAATGGAGTGAAGAAACTTTCCGTTCATTCTTTATCAGCGGTTTTACTGAAAGAACATCTGAAATACAACCGACTTCCGTTACTGTTCAAAAAAATAAACTATCACTTTTAGTTGGTGATAAAGAACAATTATCAGCTACTTTGACTCCTAAAAATACAACCGATCCTTCAATCGGTTTTAGAAGCCTTAATCCAGAATTTGCAACTGTTGATTCTAGCGGTGTAGTCAATGCAGCTCGTGCTGGAAAAGCTAAAATAGAGGCTTTTTCCACAAGAAACCCTGGTATTAAAACAGAAATCGACGTTACTATAAATGATTTACCAATGATTCAAGAAATTCAACTTAGCCAGACCACTCTTGTACTTGAGGAAAGAAAAAAAGCAACATTAACTGCAGAAACTTTCCCTAAAAATGCAGCACCACAAAAAATTATTTGGTCAACAAGCAATCCGTTGATTGCTACTGTCACCCAAACTGGAGAAATCACTTGGAAACAAGCAGGGCAGGCGCTTATTACAGCATCTACTGAGAATGGCTCAGTTAAAGCAAGTTGTACCCTCACTACGAATTCTGCGCCTTATTCAAATGGGCATACATCCATTGGGTGGGCAACTGATTTACGGGACAATAGTCGAAATCCTTTGTATATCACTAACCCTGCCAAAGAAACTATTTATTTCCAATATGGTGCCGGGTTCATGAACGATACAAAAGATAACTGGGTTGAATTTCATTTAACAACACCACAAGGAAAGACATTCAGCGCTATGGACTATCCTGAAATTTCATGGTTCAATACTACTAACATGATTGATTCGATCACAGGTGCAACAATCGAATATACTAAAGATGGGGAAAATTTTTCTTCAGAAAAACCAGCTATACAAGAGTTAGAAGGCTTCAGAGTCTTTTACTCACCCGAAGTCACATCCAATTTACGGCTTTTTGTTAATTTAAAATTAAAAGTACAGGACTTAAAAGAGGAAGACAAAGGAAAAAGTATATTGCCAATACAGTTAAAATCTGGCTACGACTTGTATAGACCAACAACTAAAGTAATCGCTGACGGAACAAACCCTTCAATTATCAAGACCTTTAATGTTCATTTCACTAAATAAATTCTAAATTAAAAAAGATAGTTGATGAAACCCGTTTAATCAGCTATCTTTTTTAATTACTTCCATGTATTATATTTGTGTGAGACTTGAAAAAGGGAGGATACTTGTAATGAATCTTAAACAAATGGCAGGAATCGAAGCAGCAAAGTATGTAAAAGACGGTATGATCGTAGGTCTTGGCACAGGATCTACGGCAAAATTTATGGTAGACGAGATTGGTCGCCGTGTAAAAGAAGAAGGCTTATCGATCATTGGTGTCACAACGTCCAAAGAAACTGAGCGTCAAGCACAAGAATTAGGTATTCCTTTAAAAGGAATTGACGAAGTCCCTTACGTCGACTTAACGATCGATGGAGCAGATGAAATCAGTGAAGATTTCCAAGGCATCAAAGGCGGCGGTGCTGCTTTATTGTTTGAAAAAATCGTAGCGACTTATTCGAAGAAATGTATTTGGATCGTTGATGAATCTAAGCTTGTCAAAAAACTTGGTAAGTTTCCGTTACCTGTCGAAGTGGTTCCGTATGGCAGCCAACAGTTAGTTCGTTTATTTGAAGAAAAAGGTTATGATCCTATTTTACGTACAACATCTACCGGGGAAACATTGGTCACAGATGGGGGGCATTACATCATCGACCTTCATTTAAAAGAAATTGCTGATCCAATTGCTTTAGGTGCTTATTTAGATCAATTAGTGGGTGTCGTTGAACACGGCTTATTCCTTCAAATCGTCACAACGGTTATTGTCGGTGGAACGTCCGGTCCTAAAACAATTCATGTTCCAAAATAACCAATTATTTGAATAAGATTTGAAAACAAAGAAGAACATTAGAAAAAGATAAAAAAACAACTACCATTCCGTTCGTTTATATGCTACATTTTTAGTATCCTATACTAGAAAGGACGAACGATGAAAATAATTGGTTATGCACGTACAACAATTACTGATAATGATTTAGACGCTCAAATCAAAGTACTATCTGACTATGGCTGTGATCAGATTTATCATGAATCTTTCGACATTACAAATGACGAACAACTGATTTCTGAGCTTGAACCAGTTCTCAACGGTTTAGAAAAAGGCGACACCTTAGTTATTTGCCGCTTAAATCGTTTGGGACGTTCTACTCGTCAATTAACTGAGCTGACACAAAAATTCAAGGGTACCGGTATTCATCTAGTTAGTCTTGATGAAGAGATCGACACTCGTCACCCGATGGGGGAAATTTATTTTAAGTTAATGAATGGACTGGCTACGATGGAATGCGATCTAATCAAAGAACGTACTTTAGTCGGACTAGACAACGCTCGAAAAAAAGGTAAAATCGGTGGACGTCCTAAAATAGATGCACGAACAGTCAAAAAAATTCGCCACCTATACCACGAAAAGAAAGAAACGATCCAGTCCGTTTCTTCTAAGTGTAATGTTTCTGTAGGAACCTGCTACAAGTACATCAATTTGCCTGAAGCAGATGTCGCTGGAATTTCTCAAAAATAACAAGAATAAATCAGTGATGACTTTCTAGGAGATTGCAACATTTTTGTTGCAGTCTCTTTATTTGTATTATTTCCCTCAATATTGTCTTCCTTTAGTAAAACTTATTGAATCACTAGTTTTACTAGTTTCCACTAATTTACAATGGAAATCTATTTTAAAACGGTGTACAATAGAAAAGGAAATGAAAGTTTCAGAAACTACAACTCAAAGGAGAGCTATACATGCCAAAATTAGTATTTTCTCGTCATGGACTTAGTGAATGGAATGCATTGAACCAATTTACCGGTTGGGCTGACGTAGATTTAGCACCACAAGGTGTTGAAGAAGCAATCGAAGGCGGTCGCAAAATCAAAGAAGCTGGAATTGAATTTGATGTAGCTTATACTTCTGTATTAACTCGTGCTATCAAAACATGTAACTTACTTTTAGAAAACTCAGATCAATTATGGGTTCCTCAAATCAAATCTTGGCGCTTAAATGAACGTCATTATGGTAAATTACAAGGCTTAAACAAAAAAGAAACTGCTGAAAAATATGGAGATGACCAAGTACATATTTGGCGTCGTTCTTATGATACTTTACCTCCATTGACGGAAGCGACTGACGAAGGCTCTGCAGCAAATGATCGTCGTTACGCAATGTTAGACCAACGCGATATTCCAGGTGGAGAAAACTTAAAAGTTACACTAGAACGTGCGTTACCTTTCTGGCAAGACGAAATCGCGCCTGCTTTATTAGACAATAAAACTGTCTTAGTAGCAGCTCACGGTAATTCTTTACGCGCCTTAGCTAAACATATCGAAGGTATTTCAGATGAAGACATCATGGATCTTGAAATCCCAACTGGTCAACCACTTGTTTATGAATTAAACGATGACCTAACTGTAGCTAAAAAATACTACTTATAAAAAAAGACTAAGACCGCTGAAACTGCATAGTTTCGGCGATCTTTTTATTTATTTCTCTAGCTTTTCTTTTAAACGTCGAAGCCAACTTGCGATAGCTTCCCTTTGTGTCACAAATTCAAAATCAGACATATTATATTGAACAAAGTATTGTCCATCCACAAAACGAACCATGATTGAAGATCGTACTTCTTCCTCTAACGCATCTTTTTGCAGCTCTTCACGGTAAAATATCCAACTTGTCGCCAAAACATCCGTCGATTTCTGTAAATCTTTTTGGATAATTCGACCAATTGTTTCGATTAAATCGGGTTGTTCTATATCATTAAAATAAGCATACCAAAGCGTTCGATTTTCAGAATACGTTTCATCAAACAATTGTTTCATAGGCTTGTCCTCTTTTCACGTTGTGATTGTTAGTTATACAAAGCTAGATTCAGTTAAACATTCACGATAAATCGCTTCAACATCCGATTCCGCTAAAGGAACAAAAGCATCTGTTTTGATGGTACTGTGTGCTACTGCCTGTTTCGCCATTTCTCCAAATTTTTCCTCATCGATTCCAACAGCTGGTAAAGTCATCGGAATGTCACAAGCTTTGAAGAAATCATATGTCGCTTGAATCCCTTTTTTCGCTGCAAGCATTGGCTCTTCTTCATCGATTCCCCACACATTTTGAGCAAACTGGGCAAATTTGCTGACCGTTTGTTCTGAAAGCACATAATTCATCCAACGTGGAGTTAAGATGGCTAACCCAATTCCATGAGTAATATCATAAAAGGCACTTAATTCATGTTCCATCGCATGACATGACCAAACGCCATGTTTACCGTTTCTTGTCAATCCATTCAACGCTAAACTACTTGACCACATCAAATTAGCACGAGCATCATAATCATCGGGGGTAACAAGTGCAATTGGACAATTTTTAATGACCGCACGCATCAGACCTTCTGAGACAAAGTCTTGTACATCAGTTCCTTCGGTTATATTAAAATAGCTTTCAACTAAGTGGCTTAAGATATCGGCAGAACCTGCAGCTGTTTGATAAGCTGGTACCGTAAATGTCGTGGTCGGATCTAAAAATGACACTTTTGGCATCATTGCGGGTCCACCAACGCCTAATTTTTGGTTTGTTGCTAAATTTGTGATCACAGCTCCACCATTCATTTCACTGCCCGTTGCTGCTAAAGTTAAAATCGTAACAATCGGCAAGGCCTCACCTTGGAAACCTTTGCGTCCTTTTATAACTTCCCACGGGTCTTCGTCACTGTAAAAGCCTGCCGCGATCACTTTAGAACAATCAATCGTTGAGCCACCGCCAACCGCCAAAATCAAGTCCACGTCATTTTCACGACACAACGCTACACCACGACGAACCGTTTCAATACGGGGATTAGGTTCTACACCGCTCAATTCGACAACTGTATTTTGATTTTTTTCTAGCAGATCAATTACTTGATCATACAAGCCATTTTTCTTAATACTACCTCCGCCATAAACTAGCAGGACATTTTTACCATATGCATTTAACACATCTGTCAATTCAGTTGCTAAACGATCTTTCCCAAAGCGAATATCTGTCGGTACGTAAAATCTAAAATTATCCAATTTTTTCTTCCTCCATTCAATTTAGGTTCCATAGTCTATGATAGAACAAGTTCTCTAAAACGTCTCTTGTTTTGCTCTTGCCAAGTATTGTGCATCATCAGCTCTGCAAGCAATCGCTGTGATTTATAATAAAAGAGATTGAAGGTTTTCCACTTCAATCTCTTTGGCTTTTAACTATTTATTGCAGTTTCCAATCCTACTTCGATCATATCATTGAATGTTGTTTGACGTTCTTCAGCAGTTGTTTCTTCACCTGTTACTAAACTATCACTAACGGTCATGATCGCCAACGCTTGCACATCAAATTTAGCGGCTAAATAATATAATGCCGCAGCTTCCATCTCGATCGCTAAGACGCCTAATTTACCAAGTTCAAAAACACCATCCATGCTGTCTTTATAAAAGACATCATCAGATAAGACGTTTCCAACATGGGTAACAAAGCCTTTTTCTTTTGCAGTTGTATATGATTTCAATAGCAAATCAAAATCAGCGATTTGCGGGAAATCATATTTAGGAAAATCATTGCGGATCATTGATGATGGTGTGGCTGCTGCTTGCGCGATTACTAAATCTCTTACATGGACTTTCTCAGAAATCGATCCACAAGTCCCCACACGAATCAATTTTTTCACATCATAAGAGTTGATCAATTCATGGGCATAAATCGTTGCAGAAGGCATCCCCATTCCTGTTCCTTGAACAGAAACACGTTCGCCTTTATACGTACCTGTATACCCTAACATTCCTCTTACTTGGTTATAGCACACTGGATTTTCTAAAAATGTTTCCGCAATGTATTTCGCCCGTAAGGGATCTCCTGGTAATAAAATTTTATCTGCGATTTCACCTGGTTTTGCTTCTATATGAACGCTCATATTTTTTCTCCTTTATAATGAAACTTTTATAGTTCAGCTAATATTGCTTTGACTAACTCTTTAAATTGTCCTTTCACGCGCTCTGTTGTTTCCACAACTTCAGCATGATTCAAACTGCTTTGCATACCCGCAGCTAGATTGGTAATACATGAGATTCCTAAAACGTTTAGACCGCTATGAGCTGCAACGATGACTTCTGAAACAGTCGACATTCCCACAGCATCCGCTCCCATTACACGAGACATACGGATTTCAGCTGGTGTTTCGTAGGTTGGTCCAGAAAAGCCCATGTAAACACCTTCTTGCAATGGTACATTTTGTGCTTTAGCTACTTTTCTTGCTACGTCAGCATATTTTGGTGTATAAGTATGACTCATATCTGGGAAACGTGGCCCCATTTCATCATCATTTTCACCAATCAACGGATTATCGAAAGTGAAGTTGATATGATCTGTGATCAGCATCAAATTTCCTGGGGTAAAGTTTTCATTCACTCCGCCAGCAGCGTTAGTTACAATAATAGAATGTGCTCCAATTGCTGCCATCATACGGACTGGATACGTCACAGTTTGCATTGAATGCCCTTCATAATAGTGGAAGCGTCCTTGCATTGCCAACACTTTTTTCCCTGATAAAGTACCGTAAACAAGTTTACCGGCATGCCCCACTACAGCAGACACAGCGAAATGAGGAATTTCAGAGAATGGAATAGCAATGGCTCCCTCTATCTCATCGGCTAGTTCACCTAAGCCTGAACCTAAAATCAAGCCGAACTCTACTTCTCCAATACCTTTTTCTTTTAAAAAGCTCGTTGTCTCTTTTAACATCTCACTAAGTTTTGTCATCGTTTCTCTCCTAGACTAGTTTATTTAAGAAGCTTTCGCCATTTTCTGTTTTTGGAACCGCAAAGTTTTCAGCCACAGTTGCTGAGATATCTGCATAATGACCTTGCGGCAAGCTACCTTGGCCGCTCATTTTTTTACTGTAAACTAATAATGGAACATATTCTCTTGTATGGTCAGTTCCTGGGAAAGTCGGGTCATTTCCGTGGTCCGCTGTAATCATTAGCAGATCATCCTCTTCCATGGCATCGATGATCTCCGGAAGTCTTAAGTCAAAGGCTTCGATTGCATGTGCATAACCAACAACATCACGACGGTGACCATATAACGCATCAAAATCAACCAGGTTAGTGAAACTCAAACCTTCAAAGTCTCGTTTCATCACGTTAAGTAATTGATCTACACCATCCATATTGCTCTTCGTACGAACAGAATCTGTGATTCCTTGACCATTGAAAATATCGTTGATTTTCCCAACTGCAATGACTTCTTTACCATTTTCTTTTAACGAATCAAGAACCGTATGACCAAATGGATCTAATGCATAATCGTGACGATTACTTGTTCGAGTAAAATTACCTGGTTCACCAACATATGGTCGAGCAATGATTCGACCAATCATATACGGTTCATCTTTGGTAATATCACGGACATACTGACAAATCCGGTATAGTTCTTCTAAAGGAATGATTTCTTCATGAGCTGCGATCTGTAATACTGGATCAGCAGATGTGTAAACGATCAAGTCCCCTGTTTCCATCTGATGTTGGCCATAATCATCAATAACTGCGGTGCCACTGTATGGTTTATTACAAACGATCTTACGTCCTGAAAATTCTTCGATTTGTTTTAATAATTCTTCTGGAAATCCATCAGGAAAAACCCGGAAAGGTTTTTGAATATTTAAGCCCATGATTTCCCAGTGTCCAGTCATCGTGTCTTTCCCTACAGAAACTTCTTCTAATTTCGTTGCATAACCTTTGTGATCAGCTACGGCTTCAACATTATGAAGGGGGGCAATTGTTCCTAGACCAAGATTTTCTAAATTAGGAATCGTCAAACCCGCTTCTTTTGCGATATGACCTAATGTATCACTACCTACATCGCCAAATTTTTCAGCATCAGGCGCTTCCCCGATCCCGACTGAATCCATTACAACTAAATGCACACGTTTAAACATAACCATCCTTCTTTCTTATTTTTACTTACTATTTGATAAAAAGGGCATGACTTTAGATAACTTCCCATAGCCCGCCCTTTTATACTTAAAATATTTATTTTGATTTGATATAATTTTTCCCGATCGCTTTTGGTCCAGAAGCTTTTCCTAAGAAAACGACTAAAACGATAATGGTCAATACATATGGTGCTGCTTGTAAATAAACAGCTGGTATTGATGAAATGACTGGTAGACTCGAACCAGCAATACTGATATTTTGAGCAAACCCGAAGAATAAAGCCGCTCCCATCGCACCTAGTGGATTCCATTTACCAAAAATCATCGCTGCCATCGAAATAAATCCTTGTCCGGCAATCGTTGTCACCGCAAAACGACCAGCGATTGTTTGAGCAAATACAGCGCCGCCAATCCCACCTAAAAATCCTGAGATCAAAACACCAGCATAACGCATTACATAAACATTGATGCCCAGTGTATCTGCCGCTTGAGGATTTTCACCTACTGCACGAAGACGTAAGCCAAAACGAGTTTTGAACAGCACGAACCACGATAGGATTGCAACTAAAATCGCCACAAATGCTGGCAAAGTGGTTTGCTTGAAGAACAGGTCTCCTAAAATTGGAATATCCTTCAAAATCGGAAATGAAAAGTAACCAAATGATTCTGTGATCGTATCTGTTTGGCCTTTTCCATAAATAACTTTGATCAAGAAAATCCCTAAAGCTGGCGCCATTAAATTGACCACGGTACCACTAATGATATGATCCGCTCTTAAATTGATTGTCGCAACGGCATGAAGTAGCGAGAACAACATTCCGACCACACCACCGACTAAACAAGCAAGCCAAGGAGTCGCTGCACCAAAGGTTTCAGCAAAGGTTAAATTAAATACGACTGAACTAAAGGCACCCATAACCATGATTCCTTCAAGTCCCACGTTAACAATACCACTACGCTCAGAAAATGTCCCGCCCAAAGCCGTGAAGACCAAAGGAGTGGAATAAACCAAAGTTTGTGTAATAATCGGCGCTAATACAGCGATTAATGCAATATTCATTAGATTTTTCCTCCTTCTTGACTGGTCGGATCTGATTTACCAACTAATTCTTCAACTACGGCTACTTCTTTTTTGCTACCTGAAGCTTTTGCCAACAAGAAACGAATCAAGTAGCTGATTGCCACAAAGAAAATGATTGCCGCAATAACGACATCTACTAATTCGATGGGAACACCTGCACGAAGTGGCATTCCTTGTCCACCCAACTTCAGTACACTGAAGAGAATCGCCGATAAGAATATTCCGACCGAACTTCCTGCTCCTAATAAGGAAATCGCCATTCCGTCAAATCCAATACTCAAAGAAGAGCCTTGAACAAAGAAGTTTCCAAACGTCCCTAACCCAAGAACAACCCCACCCAGACCAGCGAGTGTTCCTGAAATAACCATCGACATCACAATCGTCCGCTTACTGCTCATTCCAGCATACTCTGAAGCAAAAGGATTCAACCCAACTGAACGAATCTCATACCCTAACGTCGTTTTCTTCATAAGGAACCAAATCAACACTAAGAAAATAACTGCCATAAAAATACCAATATTCAAACGCGAACCGCTACTCAATTCTTTCAAGAAGCCTGTACGTAAACTGGCATTTTCGCCAATTACTTTTGTAACACCTTTATTGGTCATTAAATCTTTTGACATTACATTATTCACAATATGCGTACTTGTATAAAGAAAAACATAGTTGAGCATGATCGTCACGATTACTTCACTTGTACCAAAGAAGGCACGTAGCAGTCCTGGAATCGCAGCTGCCATCGCTCCGGCTAATGCCCCTGCAAGTACTGCTACAGGTAGAACAACCATCCGAGGCGCATCGGGCATAGAAAGTGCTACCCAAATACTTGTCACCCAACCGCATAATGCTTGGCCTGAAAGACCGATATTAAAGAATCCAGCTGAATTCGCTACCGCAAATCCTAGAGCGGTAAAAATCAACGGTCCTGCTGTTACAAAAATTTCACCGATGCTTTTGGGACTTTGAAAAGCAGTCTTAAGCATCGCTTGATAGCCAGCGATTGGATCTTGACCTGAAATCAGCATAATAATTGCACCAAGAATAAAACCCATCAACACTGATAAAATAGGAACTAAAATATTCCGTAGTCTTTCTGATCGATTATTCAACTGCCTCACCTGCCTCTTGACTTAATTCTCTTCTAGCTTCTTCCAATGAGTAACCCGCCATCAGTAAGCCTAATTCATTTTCGCTTGTTTCTTTCGGATCAACGATTCCAACAATTTTCCCAGCATGAATCACTGCGATGCGGTCAGAAACATTTAAAATTTCATCTAATTCAAAACTAACAACTAAGACTGCTTTATCTTTATCTCGTTGTTCGATCAGGCGTTTATGAATGTATTCGATAGCGCCAACATCCAGTCCACGAGTTGGTTGAGAGACAATCAACAAATCAGGATCACGATCGATTTCTCGCGCAATGATTGCTTTTTGCTGATTTCCGCCTGATAATGCTTTAGCTGGAACTAGTTCATTTACTGTTCGTACATCGTATTCTTCTATTAATCTACGTGCATATGAATTGATTTGGTTGTAATTCAACACACCTGTGTTACTTAATGGCTTTTTATAGTAAGTTTGTAATGCAATATTTTCAGCCAAGGTCATATCCAGAATCAAGCCATATTTATGACGGTCTTCTGGCACATGGCCTACACCTGCTTCTGTGATTGTCCGAGGTTTTTTATTCGTAATTGCTTCTCCTCTAAGTTCAACGGATCCACTTTCCGCTTTACGTAATCCAGTTAGCGCTTGAATCAATTCTGTTTGACCATTACCATCGATCCCAGCAATTCCAACTACTTCACCTGCGCGAACATCTAAACTAAGACCTTTCACAGCTTCTAATCCACGGCTTTCTTTAACAACTAAATCTTTGATTGAAAGGACCACTTCCTTAGGGGTAGCTGCTTTCTTTTCTGTTTTAAACGAAACCGAGCGCCCTACCATCATATCTGCCAATTGTTGTGAAGAAACATCTTTAACATTCACAGTATCAATACTTTGACCACGACGAATAACGGTACAACGATCTGCTACTTTTTTGATTTCATCTAATTTATGCGTGATCAAAATGATTGATTTGCCTTCTTGAACAAGTCCACGCATGATTTCGATCAACTCATCGATTTCTTGAGGCGTTAAAACCGCTGTCGGTTCATCAAAAATCAGAACATCTGCACCACGATACAACGTTTTCAAAATTTCCACTCGTTGTTGCGCACCAACAGAGATATCACGAATATATGCACTCGGATCTACTGATAAGCCATATTGCTCAGAAACCCGTTTGATTTCTGCTGTAGCTTTTTTGCGATCTAATACGCCCACATTCGTTGGTTCACTTCCAAGAATAATGTTCTCTGTTACAGTAAAAGCATCTACCAGCATAAAGTGCTGATGGACCATTCCAATTCCTAAACGATTTGCTGCAGTTGGTCCATTGATTGATACTTTTGAACCATTCATAAAGATTTCACCTGATGTCGGTTCTAACAAACCAGATAATATATTCATCAAGGTAGATTTTCCTGCACCATTTTCTCCAAGCAACGCATGGATTTCTCCAGGCCGGACAGTTAAGTTGATATTGTCATTGGCTTTAAACGTCCCAAACTGCTTAGTGATATTGCGCATCTCAATTACAAAGTTTTCCTGAGCCACATTTTTCACATCCTAACGATTTAATCGCAAAACTTATTTCATCTATTAATACGGTACTTCTAAAAAATAAAGTAGCTTTTAGGCTCTTAAAGAAAGAAAATGAGTTGTTTGACCATTCATTTTCTTTCTTTAAAGGCTTAATAAACTCTTAGCGCTGCTACAAACGCAGCGCTAAGCAGAAAGACCTACTCTTTTACATCTTTTGGTACTTCTGGAACAGTGATTTTTTCAGCGATGATTTCTTCTTTCGCTGCCTCAACTGCTTTTTGTGCTTCGTCTGATAAATAGCCTTTTGTCAAATCAACGCCGCCATCTTTCAAACCGTAAACTAAGTGTTCGCCGCCAGGGAATTTATCTTCTAATGCACGATTAGAGATATCTTGTACTGCAGCGCCTACACCTTTAAGTGTTGATGTTAAAGTGAAGTTGTCTTCTTTACCATCTTTCGTTTTGTATTTACCTTCTTTGTCTTGGTCACTATCTACACCGATAACCCAAACTTTGTCTTTTGAACCCGTTTCATTCAAGTCTTTTGCTTCTTGGAAGACACCTTGTCCTGTACCGCCTGAAGCGTGGAAAATAATGTCTGCACCTTTTTGATACATAGAAGCAGCTAATGCTTTCCCTTTAGCAGGGTCTCCAAATGAAGCAGCATATTCGATTTCAACTTTGATGTCTTTATTCAATTTTTTCGCTGTGTCGATGACACCTTGATGGAATCCAGCTTCAAAACGGTCAATAACCGCGCCTTCTTCACCACCGATAAAGCCGACAGTGTTTGTTTTTGTTGTATATGCAGCTGCTACACCAGCTAAGTATGAAGCTTCTTGGTCTTTAAATGTCGCAGATACTACGTTATCTTTTCCTTCAATGACACTATCAATGATACCAAATTGTGTATCTGCATTTGCATCAGCTGCAGTACCGATTGAATCCGCTAATAAATAGCCAATCCCAAAGACTGTTTTAAATCCGTTAGAAACAGCTGTATCAATATTTGTTACGTATTCTGAAGCGTCGTTTGATTGAATATAATCAAATCCATCTGCTCCTTTTTTCAAATCATGTTCTTTACCCCAAGCTTGCAAACCTTCCCAAGCTGATTGGTTGAACGAGCGGTCATCTACCCCGCCGATATCAGTAACGATAACAACGCTATGATCTGCGTTCCCACCTGCTGATTTTCCATCTGTTGAATCTTTTTTACCCCCGCCACATGCCGCTAACGCAAGTGTTAATGCCAGTGCAGTCAAGCCAAAACCAAATAATTTTGCTTTTTTCATCTCTGTAAAGCCCCCTAAAATAGTTTTATATTTTCAACAGCCGGATGACTGAATGAAACAAGATAATAGTGAAACAACTCTCTCTTCGGTCGTCTTGTACTTTTCAACATAAAATCAAAGTTCTGTCGTGTCTCAAGATGATGTATCTATTTGTTGAGAGGTTTGGTTCATGTAGCAAGATCTTATAAATCTTTTTCTGTAAACGCATAAGGCAACAACTCGCCCACAGTCATTTCTTTAATCACGCCATGCTCGCCAACTAAAGTAACCGGCATTTCAGGCGCGCAAAATTCAGCCATCACTTGGCGGCATGCACCGCACGGAGAGATTGGCTCAGGTGTATTTCCTGCAATCACTAAATGTTGAAATGCTCGTTCGCCTTCAGAAACAGCTTTGAAGATTGCTGTCCGTTCTGCACAATTGGTCAATCCATATGAAGCATTTTCGATATTGACTCCTTGATAGGTTTTTCCTTCTTTGGTAATCAGGCACGCCCCCACTGGAAAGTGAGAATACGGTACATACGCTTTTGTTAACGCATCATCTGCGATAGCTAACCATTCTTGTTTTGCTGTCATTTGCCCGCCGCTTTCTTCTTTAGATTAATAGCCTGCTCCAGTCGAACCTTCCATGATCGCAACACCAGCACTTGTTCCGATACGTGTCGCACCTGCCTCGATCATCGCTTGTGCTTCTGCTTCGTTATGAATACCACCAGAAGCTTTGACACCCATGTCTGGACCTACTGTTTCACGCATCAATTTAACATCAGCTACAGTTGCTCCACCAGTTGAAAAACCAGTTGAGGTTTTAACAAAATCAGCTCCTGCTTCTTTCGCAAGTTCACAGACTTTGATTTTCTCTTCGTCAGTCAGTGACGCTGTCTCAATGATCACTTTCACTAAGGCTTTGCCTTTCGCTGCATCGACAACGGCTTGAATATCCTTCAAGACTTTTTTGTATTGCTGAGATTTAAGAGCGCCGACATTAATGACCATATCGACTTCGGTTGCACCATTATTGATTGCATCTGTTGCTTCGTAGGCTTTTACTTCTGATGTATTAGCCCCTAAAGGAAAACCAATTACTGTACAAACGTCAACAGAGGTTCCAGCTAAGTGTTCTTTTGCCAAAGCAACCCAACATGGATTGATACAAACTGAGAAGAATTCATATTTTTTAGCTTCTTCAATAATTCGTAAAACGTCCTCTTCCTTTGCATCTGCTTTTAAAATAGTGTGGTCAATCATTTGATTTAATTCCATTATTTTTTTACACATCCTTTATGCTGTTATTATATCATGAATCAGCTCAGGTTCAGTCCCAGAACTGCCGATTTCGATATTTTTATATAAAAGTTCTTTTACGTTCTCGATTGATTCTGAATTGGAATAAATAGTTAGCAGCGACTCACCAGATTCCACTGGCATACCGACTTTTTTATGCAGCTTGATTCCTACCGCATGATCAACTTCGTCTTCTTTAGTTGCTCGACCTGCACCTAACAGCATCGCTGCGATACCAATTTCATTTGCCACGAGCTTTTGAACAACGCCAGATGTTTTAGCTGGTAATTCTATTTGATATTTGGCTGTTAGTAAACGCTCTGGATGATCGATGATGCTGTCATCTCCACCTTGGTTACGAATCATTTCTCGGAATTTATCCAATGCTTTACCTGATTCCAAGGCCTCTTTTAGTAATGCACGAGCTTCGTCTAATGTATCGGCTTTTTTCGCTAGAACGACCATCTGACTACCTAAGATATAGCACATTTCCAGCAAATCCTCTGGTCCTTTACCTTGCAGTGTTTCGATTGCTTCAACGACTTCTAAGCTATTACCGATCGCCTCACCTAATGGTTGGGACATATCGGAAATTACCGCCATCGTCTGGCGATTCGCTAAACGACCGATCCGAACCATCGTTTCTGCTAAGCGACGTGCTTCCTCGATATTTTTCATAAAAGCACCTTCGCCAGTCGTTACATCCAGCACGATCGCATCCGCACCTGCTGCGATTTTTTTACTCATGATCGAGCTTGCAATCAACGGAATAGAATTGACTGTAGCTGTAACATCACGTAATGCGTATAATTTTTTATCAGCTGGTGCTAAATCACCAGACTGACCAATCACCGCTACATGACTTTCGTTTACCAAACGGATAAACTCTTCATCTGGTATTTCTACATGAAATCCTGGTATTGCTTCTAATTTATCAAGTGTACCGCCTGTATAACCAAGCCCTCTACCGGACATTTTAGCCACACTAGCACCTACACTTGCAACAAGTGGCGCTAAAATCAAGGTTGTCGTATCGCCAACACCGCCTGTAGAATGTTTATCGACTTTAATGCCTTGAATCGATGAAAGGTCGATCATTTCACCTGAATTAGCCATCGCTAATGTTAATGTCGTAATTTCTTCGTCTGTCATATCTTTGTAAAACACAGTCATCAAAAAGGCACTCATCTGATAATCCGGAATATCGCCTCTTGTATACCCTGAAACAATAAATTGAATTTCTGCTTCTGTTAAGACCTGTCCATCACGTTTTTTCTCGATCAAATCTACCATTCTCATGCTTTTCTTCCTCCGAATCAATCCCCAAGGATGTATTATACACTAAAACCATTCAGGTTAAAACCTTTTAGTAAAACAGTTTACTAACGCTTACATAATTTGAAAACGCTTATAACACGAACATTAAATCAAATCCGCCAGATTGTCAATCGATTTCGTGCTATTTCTTAAAATAAATGTTGTATCGAAAATCTTATTTGGAATTTTTTTATCAGGATCATTGATCGATTCCACTAAAAATTGCGCAGCATAAAAACCAATATCAAAACTCGGCTGATAAACGGTTGTTAGTCCAGGCACTAAATATTCCGAAATTTCTAATCCATCAAACCCAATAATAGAGATATCATCTGGAATTTTCTTGCCAGATTCTTCAATTGCTTGATAAGCCCCCATTGCCATCTCATCATTTCCACAAAAAATAGCCGTGATTTGTGGATTCTTCAGTACATTTTTAGCTGCCATATACCCGCCACCTAAATTTAAGTCACCACTGCTCATATATTCTGCTCTCACCGGGATTCCATGATCTTTTAGTGCGTGCTGATAAGCTGTTACTCTTTCTGTCAGCTGATAATAACCATCATTTTCTGTCAGCATCGCAATGTGTCTATGCCCTTGCTCAACCAAGGAACAAACTGCTCGGTAAGCGCCCTCATATTCTTTCACGATCAAACGACCATTTTCCCGCGGATTGATGCCACGATCGACTAGAATCACCGGCACTTTCCGTTTGCTTTTATTCTTCAAGATATGATCCACTGGTAAAATATTCGGTGTCGCAAAAATAATGCCATCAACCGAGCGATGAATCAGTTCAGTGACATATTGCGTGGCTTTTTCCTCATCGTGTTTCGAATTACACAACAAGATCATATAGCCTAACGAATTTAAATACGTTTCTACCCCTTCGATAACTTTAGCAAAGAAAAAATCTGTCACGTCCGGTACGACCATCCCGATCGTTTTCGAATGACGAGTGATGATGTTGGAAGCAAAATAATCCGGTTTGTAATCAAATTCCTCCACTACAGCCAGCACTTTATTTCTAGTTTTCTCACTAAAGCGACTGCCTTTGTTATTAATGATTTGAGATACTGTCGTGACAGATACACCAGCCATATCTGCAATTTCTTTAATAGTCAATTTCATATTTTATTCTCCCTTTATTGACAAGACCTACCAACCATGTCAACGTTTTCAAAATACGTATCGAATGATCCTAGTTTATCAGAATTCACTAGAATAAAATAGCTTAAGCAAAAATTTCACAACATTCAGCACAAAAACAGTCTGCTACTTCAATTTCACAGACCGCTTTTTACCAGTTGTTCGTTAGCATCAACAATCCAGGAATCCAACACGTAACAATTCCTTCGAAAATCGCAAAATACAAGACAGGTTTCCCAATTTCTTTTTTCAGGACATATTCAATAAAACCTGTCATCCATAAAATTCCCCAAGATAGCCAAATCAAGGCAAAACGCCAATCACCATCTACCGTAAACGAAATATAGGCTGCTGGAATCGTATTGATTGCTACGAACAAGGCGAATATTCCATAAATACGCATATCTAACTCAAACACATAAATCAAGCCAACCATCAAATAGGTAAAAGCAAACAAATACCCAATACCAGCATCATAATAAGCGCCTCTAAACAAATAAATCGTATTAATGATAAAAGACAGGCTTCCTGTGAGTAAATTAATCAATCCTGTAGATTTTTTATCCACTCCTGCTAGCCCACAATAACCATTGCTGATCAGCGTGATCGCTACAAATAATAGTCCTACTCCTAACAAAATAAACCCTCCCATAACTGATCAAAAAACTACTTTTCTACTGGACTATTTTACTTTAAATCGGCTAAAAAAACTACTCTTAATCTCAGCTTGATCCCTCACTTATTGACAGAGCTCACTTAGCATGTTAAAGTCTTCAAAATACTTATCAATGAGACCGATCGCGTTAACAGAAAAGAGAGGATGATATCGTGAGACGAGAGCAAGTCAAGAAACTACCAAAAATAGAGCTACATTGTCATTTAGATGGTTCTATACGCCCAGAAACCTTACGGAAAATAGCAGAACCTCAAGGCATCTTTTTACCCGCTGATAATGAGCAGTTAAAAGAACTATTAGTTGCGCCTATTGATTGCCAAAACTTAAATGACTACTTAAAGCGTTTTGATTTAGTGTTATCCTGTCTGCAAACAGAAGCAGCCTTAACAGCGGCTGCATTCGATGTTATCAGTCAAGCGGCAGAAGAACATATCCAGTACATCGAAGTCCGTTTTGCGCCTTCTCTCCATACTGAAAAAGGACTATCTTTGCCTAAAGTAGTACAGGCTGTGTTAGCAGGTCTAGAGCAAGGACAACAACGTTTCGGTGTAAAAAGCAATGCGTTATTATGCGGCATGCGGCACGAAGAAGCCACAGCTATCGAAAAAATTGTGCAATTGGCTGATGCATTCAAAAAAGATGGCATCGTAGGCTTTGATCTTGCTGGAAATGAACTGAACTTCCCGCCATATACTTTTGAAGAGACACTTGGGTTAGTCAATCAATTGACGATCCCTTTAACACTTCACGCAGGCGAATGCGGTTGCGGGAAAAACGTTGCTGACGCAATTTATTTAGGCGCTAAACGCATTGGACATGGCATCGCTGTAAAAGATACGCCCGAATATTTTTCTTTATTGCGAGATAAAAATATTTTAATTGAGATGTGCCCTACTAGTAATTTTCAAACTAAGACCGTCACCAAATTAGCCGATTATCCTTTCCAAACATTTCTTGAGGCTGGCATCAATGTCTGTATCAATACTGACAATCGCACGGTGTCTAATACAACGTTAACGGATGAATATATGAAGCTCCATGAATGGTACGGCATCACTTATGCAGATATGGAGAAATTAAATCATAACGCCGTTAACGGCGCCTTTATTCCTGAAAGTGAAAAACAAGTTCTTCATGAGCAATTAACCATTAGCTATCAACTTTAATTCAATAACCCAACTCAAAAAAGGCAAAATGATGTTCGAATCGTTCATTTTGCCTTATTCTGTTTCAATTCAATCAGTTAACCGTTAAAATTTATTATTTGACGATGCCAGTTTGATCCACTCCAATGATCTGCCAATCATAAATTCTAGCTGTCTTGCCATTTTGTTCCGCTTTTTCTAAAGATAGTTTGACATATCTCGCTTCAACTAAACTGATGGCATCTTTGCTATTGTCTGCTGTATTTCCTCGATGTTGAACAACAGTTGTCCAATTGCTTCCATCCTGACTCACAGAAATGTCATACTCTCTCGTATTCCACTCTGGACTTTCACCGCCTGCACCAGCATGGAAAAGCTCAAATCCAGAAATTGTCTTCTCTGCGCCCAAATCTGCGATCATCCACGGCTTATCACTTCCATTATCACACCATTTTGTTTTTAAATCTCCGTCCAGTGCAAAACGATAACTTTCACGCTCGTTCGTGTAGCCAGAACCTTGAGTAGCACTTGTTGCTGGTAAGGTAGCCAAATTTTCTATGTTGATTCCAGCATTTTGATCATAAACATAGAGATAATCTTCTTTGACAACCTCCGTTTCACCTGAAGCATTCACCGCAACGGCTTTGACTGTGTAGACACCAGATTTTGCAAAAGAGAATGTCGCTTCTTTACCAGAAGCGGTTTGCGGCGTTGCACCGATCACTTCCCAATTGACCATTTCCGTCGATTTAGAAGCATCAGCTGATAACGTTAACGTTTCGCCAACTGATAACAAGGTACTGCTAGCATTGATCGTTATTTCAGGTTTTTTCAACGCTTCAAATGTATAAACTGCTGTAGTCCCTTTGTTTTGGTCTTCGCGCCCGTACTGATCGACTGGTATCACTTGATAGTTGACCGTGTCACCAGTTCGTTCTTGATTCAATAACGTATAAGACGTATTGGCTGTCTCACCTTCAAACTGCAATTGCCCCGCAACTTCTCGGTAAATACGGTAAGATGCGGTATTTTTCCCTTTCGTCTCCCAGTTCATTCGAATACTTTCAGTCAAATCGTCCACAATCGTTTTCCCAGAAAACGTCAGATTGCTTAGCGTACTGACTGGTTTTGCCTTTTCTTTTCCTATTTTTAATTGACCTAAAGAAATCGAAGCCGTTTCAGTCTGAGCATTTTGCACATTCAAACCAATTGCTGTAATCGTTTGGCAAACTGCTGGTTTGAGTGAATATGTCGTTTGTACCCAGCCGTTTTCTAAAGGTTGCTGTATCCCTGGAATAATCAAAGGTTTTTCTTTCCCTTGTAATTCGAGCACTAAGGAGGTTGCACTTGCACCTTTTGTTACGATTGATGCTGTATCTGAAGCACTCGCTTTCACTTTAGCCGCATACAATTTGATAAATGTTTTCTTATCTGCTGTCATTGGTCCTGTTAATTTAACAGAAGAACCGCCGTTAAATGCATCTTCATAACTAATTGTGGCGTTTAATTGGTTGCCTTCTTCATTATCAATGACCCAACGATATGTCGGCATTACATCTTGAATACTTCGGTTATTAAAGGTTCCTTCTTTGACCTTTGTACCATTTTGATAAAAAGCATCACCATTTCCCACGTTAAAATTCGTTAAAAATGGTAATTTTGTAACGGGCGTTTTTTCTACATAATAACGTGAAACTCCTTGCCATTCATTCTTAGGGCTTGCTACGGCACGAGGATCTCCTTGTGGATTTATCCATAGTAGTTTTTCATTTTCCCAATACTGATTGATATCATACTGACCACCATCTCGTAATGTCCAATCTGGGCAATACAACCCTAAAGAAACTAGTGGTTTTCCGTCTTCACCTAAAATACTGCTTGGTTTACGTCTGGTATTTATCCCATTTGCCTGCACATCGATTCCAGCAAAAAGATCGTAGGGACTGCGCTTCAATTGAGTTGCTTTTTCACTGGATGACTTAAGGTCTTGCCAGCGGAAATCGATGAACATTTTATCTGAAACCCGCTTTTTCCCCTCTTGGAAGTATCCTTGATTCGTCTCATTAAGTGCGCCTTGCCACGCTACAGCACCGCTTGGGATCATAGAATCATACCAAATAATTTGCTGATTCTTTGGTTTTCGTGCTTGTAAATAACTCATAAATTCTTTCATCCCAGTAGCTGTTTGTGCATCAACGTTGGTTTCTTGATTAATAAACCACCCATCAAAGCCATATGCTTGGGACATTTCCAACAACTTATCCGCCATCGGAAATCTGCCTTTTTGATCCTTTTGAACAAATTGTGCTACCCATTCACTCTTTCCACCATAAGCTTCTGGCGGGAAAAATACCGTTCCCACTACAGGCACACCATTTCTATGCGCCGAATCGGTCACATCACCACTGGGCGGAACGATGATCCCTTCACCAGATGAACCAGCCCATGCCACTAATGTGTCTACATATTGCCAATTCGTAAAATTATAGACCGCTTTATCCGTTCCGCCTTGTGACGGCGTTCCTTTCGTATGCCGATTCACGATTGCGATTGATAGTACTTTCGCTTCTGTACTTTGATCCACGTTTGATTTTTTTCCTTGAGCTCGAGCAGCCAGAGGAACTTTGGATACGTTAAACGGCGCATCTGGCTCACTTTTAGGACTCCAATTTAACAACGTCTCTGGAAATAAGGCTGTTGATTCCGGCATTTGGTCAAACACCGGGATACCACTTTCCTGAGTACTTCCCAATTCAGATGACTCTGCATAGGTAGTTGACGCAAGCGCCAGATGCGCTCCTGTCACAAGAGCAAGCATAACAGCTGAACAATAACACACACTTTTCCACGCTTTTCTTTTCACTGAATGAACCTCCTTAAGTTAGTTACCCCAATTTCAGCATTATTCATTCTCACACAAAAATGTTAACGCTTTCTTTCGATTTTATAAATAGATAAACTATAGTATTTATATCAAAAAGCATAGGTGTGTATTATGTTAAATCGTTAAAAACAGCTGAAACGTCGAGTTTTACACTCTCCCTCTCAGCTGCCGCAATTAGTTGATTTTGTAGAAATGACAAGAGAATCCTTCCAGCAATTTTATAAGATCGGTTATGATTTCATCTTCCTCTTTCACTTTTGGTTTATCACACCAGACGGCTAGAGCAGCGCCTTTGACTCGCTGCCTTGCCTTTGGGGAAATTAGTTGCTGTGACGCAAATAAATCAGGTTGCCAATGTTCTTTTATTTTTTCTGCTGTGGGATACGTATCCCCCGCATTCTCACCAAGTACGTAATAAAGGTAATTATCATTGAAATTAATAACAGTATACCCTTCATCCAAAAACGTTTGAACAGGCGCCATTTCTTTTTGCCATTTCGTCCAATACGTAATTTCAACATTTTTTGTCAGTCTAGAACTTTGTCCATTTCTAAAAAATGCATCATTCCAAACTCTGGGAATAAATCCGTGATTCCCAACAAAATTAGCTATGGTATTGACATAGTTTTCAAATGTATTTACGCCTTCATCTTTCAACGCAGGATACTGCTCCATTTGGTCGAACTCAACAAACTCGTCTCCGCCGATATGAAAATAGCGACTATCAGAAAACAACTGCAAATACTCTTGATATAGCGAGAGTACAAATGACACTGCTTGTTGATTCGTAATATCTAAGGCGGCAGGAACTTTCCTAGCGTCGCTCGCTTCCTCTTGTATTGACAATTGCCAATCTGGATATGTTTTCAACAAATGTTCCATATGACCTGGCGTATCAATATCAGGAATAATTTCGATTGATAAGTAGGCGGCGTAACGAATTAGTTCTTTCACCTCATCGATCGACAGAAATTCATCTGAAACAAGTTGAGGATAGTTTATTGATTCAATTCGAAAACCACTATTCTCAGAAAAATGCAGTTGAAGAAAGTTACAGCCATACAGAGCCATTTCTTCTAAGATGCGGTGTAGCCCTACAGGCGAAAAATATTTTCTGCCAATATCCAACATAACGATTCGTTCTTTTACTGCCTCACTAAATTTTCCTGTTGGGATTTCAGCTCCTGTCTTTAATAGCTTTGCTAGATACATAACACCACGAAAAGCAGTCAAGCGGCTACCTGCTTGAATCACTATCGATTCAGCCACCTCTAGCACAAAAGTATTCTTTAACTCTGATGAACAACTGACGATAACATCCGCTCTCTCAATGATCTTTACAAAATTGATTCTTTTGTTGAGTAAACGTACGTATAAATAAGCGATTCTCTCTCGTTCTGCTCCAAAACTTTGATCCATATAAAAATAGATATTTTGCAAATCGAATAAATTAGTCACTCTAGTTCGCTTCACACTAAACCTCTTTGTTCCTTTGCCAACAATAAGCACCCCATAGTACCGCTATTATCACCTAAATCACAGCCAACAATATACTCATCCAAAGCAGGTAATGAAACATAACCGCCTACTTGTCTTTCTAACGATTCACGTATTTTCGGGAAAAGGTGCGTTTGTTTCATCACCCCACCACCTAAAATAATTTTTTCTGGCGAAAGGACTAATGTGTAATTCATCAAAGCCTGTGCTAGATAAAAAGCCTCAATCTCCCAGGCATCGTGATCCTCTTCTAACAGTTGTCCTTTGATTCCTGTCCTTTTTTCTAAGGCTGGTCCCGCAGCCAAGCCTTCTAAACAATTATCATGATAGGGACACACACATTCCAATGTATCATTTGGATAGCGCTGAACAGTAATATGTCCCATTTCTGGATGGCTAACCCCTTGTAACACGGCCCCATTTACAACAGCGCCACCGCCAATGCCTGTTCCGACAGTCAAATAGATACAGCTTTGCGTTCCTTTTCCTGCCCCCAAATGAATTTCACCGTAGGCCGCTGCATTTACGTCCGTGGTCCAAGCAATTGGGATATTAAAATGCGCTTTTAGTGCTCCTAAAAGATCCATATTGGTCCAACCTATTTTAGGTGTAGAGGTAATATAACCATACGTACTTGAGTCACGATTGACATCGATCGGTCCAAACGATCCTACTCCGAGCGCTTTTAATTGATAGCTATCAAAAAAATCAATGACTTGATTTAATGTTTCTTCCGGCAATGTCGTAGGCAGACTGATTCTTTCAATGATCTGCAAGTTTTCATCCGCTACGGCACAGACAAATTTTGTTCCACCAGCTTCGATCGATCCATAATACTCCATCAAAATCATCTCTCTTTCTTATCGGTCAAATCCAATTGTACGAATTTCATAAGCATTTAGACTGTTTGTCACTTTTTCAGGTTGTTTCACTTCTAGCAAGTTTAATAAATAAGAACTTTCGCCAGTGCTTTTTGCTATCTCAACTTTATCTGATTTATCGCTCATATTGAACCCTCTCACCACAAGCGCTTGATTCTCTTCACTATTTTTCATTGCCGTTACTGCAAACGTTGCGCCTTCCACCGTTACATAAACATCTTTTGCCTTTAATTGCCCCGTATGTTTCATTGTTTGTTTTACACTAAAAGGAATTTGGGCTGCGTATGCTCGTTTGTACGTAGTATAGCGATCAGCTGCTTCTCCATGAAAATCAACGCCATATTTAAACGTATGTTGTCCTATACATTGCGCTTCTGGTGTCGGGAAGTAACCCCAGTCGCCCATTTCACCAACGGCCCTTAGAAGCGTTAACGCAATTGTATTGGTTTCAGGTAAAATCTCATATTCATTCAATCCAAAATTTGAAACAGTCATCCCAGCCTGCTCATCATGGATATTGACAAAGGCATGTTGATGTTGAGGGTTGGTCGGATTCTCCCAACTCTTACTCACGCGATTCGGACGTGTAACAACTTCATAAATACTGTCTGCTTCATGTGTATCTGTTTTTATTCCAGTTGGAAATAGCATGCGCAAGCGATGGTCTTTCATTTGGTTATTTAAAGTTGTTTCAAAAGACAAACGAGGAGAATCTTTTTCCATCGTTACCACTGTTTCAATCGTCAATTCTTTTAATTCTGATGAACGCTTAGCGTTTCTATAACGAAAATCGACTACAGCTTTTTGCTCTTGTTCCAATAAGTCTTCTGCAGATTCAGGGATCATCATACGTTGGACGATCTTGACTTGTGCCATGAAAGGTTCATCTTTCACTATAGAAATTTCTGCTGGAAGCCCGCTAGATAAAAGTGGTGTTGTGTCTTCGGGTTGTTTAAAAATATATTCATTGCCAATGTCGCCTGTATCTTCGATCGTTAGTAATTTAGTGTATTTTCTACCCGACGCTTTATCCAGTACCTCTAATGTTCCATCCCCATTGATCGTTACTTTTAAGCAATTATTTTCCAACACATCATTTTCTGGATTGGCGATCATCGAGCTTGATGTTTCCATTGGTGTTTTTGTTTCTTGCAGCGCAAAAGAGTGCCATGAAAAAGCTGGCATGTTATTTATCGGCAGCTCTATTTCCACATACTTAGCCATGTAAGGTACTCTGAAACGATCTTTCGGCAGATCATAGCCAAAGCTAACTTCAGGATTTGAAATCAAGGCTGGTACTACTTGGCCTTCAGAATCAACGACTTCAAATGCTGGTATCTGACTTTTAGCAAGCTCTTCCCATAATTCATGAGGAATCCCTTCTTTAAAAGGTTTTCTCTCGATTTCTACTTTTACTTTTGTGATTTCTGATTTTTGATATCCAGACGTATTAAAGACAACAAACGGATAACTCGTATCAGCGAATTGTGTTGTATCAACTGCCTCAACTAGCTGAGTCAACGCTTCTTCAGCCAAAAATTTCCCGACTTCATTTGCTTTTTCAAACCGTGGAATCATTTCACGATGGACTTCATCAACTGAACAGCCGCAAATACTATCATGAGGATGATTTTGTAACAACAATTTCCAGGCATAATCCAGCTGATCGTGCGGGTAGTTTTGTGTGAGTTCATATGCCATTGCAGCTAATGGTTCTGTCACATTTTCCAATTGACGCTCCACAGTTGTGTTCCATTGTTTTAAATAAACTCTCGCTGATGCTGTATTCGCTAGAGTAAACCAACCATCCGTCTCTTGGCTCGTCAATTCACCTTGAACCGTGCCAACTTTAGCTGGTAAATCTTGACGCAGCTGTTTTAAGTAGTCATCAAAGTTCGAATGAATAAACTCATAGTCAGGAAACAACTCATTTGCCAAAGCAATTGCTTTTGTAATGTCTTTTTGAACAGGTTGATGATCGACACCATTCATCATTAGTAAGTGATTCGTAGAAGCAAATTTTTCAGCTTCAGCTAGTTTTTGGTGCCAAAAGGCTAAAGCCGCTACTTTTTCAGCAGGTATTTCGTTGCCATTACTGTACCAATTAGCAAATAATAACCCTAGAATAGTACTACCATCTGGCCCTTGCCACCACATTTCTGAATACTGTGATGTATAATTCTCATCCTCTAATACTTCATTGTTAAAGCCAACAGGTTTCACCCCTCGACCGAAGGCTGCTGCATCTAAATCAGCTTGTTTCATCATTTGTGGCGTTTGCCCCATGTTACCAAACGTATCTGGGAAATAACCTAACTTAACTTCTGGACCCCACTTTTCACTTTCTTTTTTACCGATCAACATGTTTCGCACATTCGATTCAGAGCTGATCAAAAAATCATCTTGCAAGATATAAAAGGGCCCAATTCGCAGTTTTCCATCCGTGATTGCCTTTTGAACGGCAGTTTTCTGTTCTGGCCTAACCTGTAGGTAATCGTCTAAAATAATCGTTTGACCATCTAAATGAAAACTATCAAAAGCAGGATCTGTCTCAATCAGTTCTAACACATCATCCATCAGCTCAACTACGCGCATATGATGTTGCTCATACGGCATGTACCATTCACGATCCCAATGAGAATGCGAGATGATATACACTTTTTTCTTCATGATTTTATGCTCCATTTCATTCTTTTTATCGTTCAACGCGAATATCAAAATAATCCATCACTAGTTCACAAAACATCATATTGGCCCAAGAGAACCATTCACGTGTATAATTTTCTGGATTATCTACATCAAATCCTTCATGCATTAAGTGGGTTCCACCATCGTTAGCTACTAAAGAATTTAAGATTTGTTCTTTGTCTGACTTATTTTTTGACGTCATGCCTTCCATCGCCAGCGCTATCGGCCAAATATAGTTTTCCGGCGTATGTGAACTGCCGATTCCTTTAGCGTATTTCCCTTCATAAAAATAAGGATTTTCCTTACTTAAAATTGTTTTGCGCGTTGCTTGATAGGTTGAATCATCAACGCTTGTATACCCTAGATAAGGTGCCGCAAGTAAATTAGGAATATTGCTATCATCCATAATACTAGCATTGCCTAGACCATCAACTTCGTATGCGTAGATAGCTTCTCCAGATCGATTGTCCGTTTTCCCAAATTCTTGAATCCCAGCATTGATTTCTTTTCTAAGAGAAGACGCTTGTTTTGCGACTTCTGGATCAGATAAGATTTCGGAAAAAATCTCTTCAATGTAGCCTAAGATAACCACTGCAAACATATTGGATGGCACTAAATAACCGTACCGGCATGCGTCATCACTCGGACGAAATCCAGACCAGGTCATTCCTGTTTTACCGACCTCACTGCCTCGACCTTCATTTGGAAGTGTGTCTTCTAAGCGCGTAGTCTCTCGTTCAAATGTATAAGTTGAATTTTGATGTTCTTGTTCTGTTTTAAAGACAGTCAAAATCTTTTTCACACCTGCTACAAAATTCTCATCAAACTGCTTCTTGTAGCCCGTATTTTTAAATAGCAAGTAGGCTAGCTGAACGGGGTAACAGAGTGAATCGATTTCATATTTCCGCTCCCAGATCCACGGGTTCATTGTCGTGTGATCGGTCTGATGTCCAGCGCCATTCGCTTCTTCATTGAAGGCATTGGCATATGGATCGATCGTGATGTAAAAAAATTGACGTTGAACCAAGCCGCAAATCATGTCTCTCAATTCTTCATCTTCTTTGGCGATAACTAAGTAAGGACGGACTTGAGCCGTAGAATCTCTCAGCCACATTGCAGGAATATCTCCAGTGAGTAAAAATGTAGTCCCATCTGATTGTTTCTTAACCGTCGTAGTCAACGTGTTGGCAAACGCCGCATTGAAGTTTTCTGCCCAGCCAGCATGTTCTTCACCACACAATTGAGTGATTTTATCCATAAAAGCTTGAACTGAACTTGGTATTTTTTTATAAGTCATACGTACCTCCCAATAGTTGATATATCATTTCACAACGAAAGTATATGTCAATGAAAGCGTTTTGTCTAGTGTTTTTATTAATATTTTTAAATTGAAGTCTTTTTCTTTCTATGTTAAACTAACAACAATGATATATCATTTCACAATTAGGAGAACGACTATGTCAAAACCATTATATAAAAAAATCACTGATGACTTATTGCAAGCAATCGAAACTGGAAAATTACCAGAAAACGCACAACTTCCAACAGAAAAGGAACTCTCTCAAATGTATAATGTCAGCCGGATCACTTCTAAAAGAGCACTGACAGAACTTGAAAACCAAGGGCTGATTTATCGGATTCAAGGAAAAGGCAGCTATGTTCAAAAACGAAAACCTATGAAGAAAAAAGTTTCACGGATCTTATTTTTGATCCCCTTCGTGAATGACCTTTCTCTCGGTAACTTCAATGACGGATTAGCCCCGATCACGAGTGAACATCACTATGAAGTGATCATGTCTTCTTCGGAATTTTTGATCAATAAGCAAGCAGCAGATATCATTGAAGACTTTGACGGAATGATCTACTATGCACATAATACTGAAGATTTTCTAGATACGTTATTTGAGTTGTCTATTCAGCAATTTCCAGTCATCATCTTAGATAAAAAAATCCATGATCTGCCTTATCCCACTGTTCAATCTGATAACTTTTCAGGCGGTGCAATGGCGACAACTTACTTAGCGAGCAAAGGGCATCAACGGATCGCTTATATTTTTGGTGAGGAAACATTGCCTCAATCCGTGCGCCAGCGTTATTTAGGCTACATTCATGCAACAAAAGAACAGCACTTGTCTTTTCACACAGCTTTGACGGATAAACAAGTATTCCTACACTCTGATGTCATTACCTACCTTCTAGAAAATGCAATTACCGGTGTTGTCTGTGAAAATGACCTAGTGGCAATTTCTTTAATGAACCAAGCTAAGCGGGCCAACATTGATATACCAACTCAGTTATCTGTTATCGGTTTTGATAATATTCAAGCCGCCTCATTGATCGATCCTTCTTTAACCACAATTGCTCAGGATTTTAAAGGAATGGGCAAACTTGCTGGCACAATGCTGATAGACTGGATCGAAAAACAAGTAATTCCAACAGATCAGCAAGTTCCAGTAAAACAAATTATTCGACACTCAACAAAGGAGAATTAATGTATGAAACCAACACTTATCGATACTAGACATGGCACCGATAATCAACATTCTTTTTCAAACGGTAATTGCTTACCTTATACTGGTGTGCCTTTTGGCATGAATTATTTTGCGCCTCAGACCAACGGAGATAACGGTAGCTGGTGGTTCAATCCTCGCGACCGAGTTTTTCAAGGCTTTCGTTTGACTCATCAGCCTAGTCCTTGGATGGGGGATTTTAGTTATCTGGTTATGCTGCCTTTCAATGGCCAGCTAAAAGAATCGACTGTCTTTTATGCTCAGTCTTCTTACCGACCAGATGAAAGCGTTTTTAGTCCTAGTTATTTAGAATTGACTGCACAGCGCTATCTATTGACAACTCGACTGATCCCTAGTATGTATGGTGGTGTCTTAACAACAAGTTACACACAGCCAGATGCTGGATTTTTACTTTCATTACCTGGAAAATATCAACTGACTATCGAGAATGCGCATACCGTTTCCGGCTCTATAATTAACTACGCAGGTTGTGAGGATCAGCATTTTTCTTTTTATTTTACTTTGCATTTTGAACAAGCGTTAACTTTTGAAAAAACGCTGAAACAAACAGGTGAAAATGAATGCATTACTTTTTCATTTGGAAATATCGAAGAGCAAGTCGTGCAATTCGGTACGTCATTTATCAGTTTAGAACAAGCGAAGTTGAACTTGTCCCGTGAAGCGCATTGGCAACCAGCAGACTATCTTACAAACTCTGAAAAACAATGGACAAATTACTTGAATAAAATCGATATTCAAGACAAAAATCAACAACGCCGATCGACCTTTTATCATAATTTATATCGGGCTTTTTTATTCCCACAAACCTTTTATGAAAAAGAAGCTAACGAAAAAATTATTCATTATGATACATTAGCCAAAGAAGTTAAACCAGGGTTTCTTTACACAAATAACGGATTTTGGGATACTTATAAAACGGTTTACCCTCTCTATTCATTGATTGCTCAAGATAAATATGTAGAAATGCTGGAAGGTTTTTTAAATAGTTATCGAGAAAGCGGTTATTTGCCTAAATGGCTTTCACCTGATGAACGTGGCTTGATGCCAGGAACCTTGATCGATGCAGTAGTAGCTGATGCCGCAGTGAAACATATCCGCCCTGATTTGATGCCTGAGTTTTTAGAAGCCATGATCAAAGGTGCAACGATTCAAAGCAAGAATCCAAATTACGGCAGACAAGGAACCAATGATTATTTAATGTATGGATATGTTCCTGCTAACTATCACGAGTCAGTAAACCATACCTTGGATTATTGTTACAGTGACTTTTGCATTAGCCAAGTTGCTAAATCTTTGGAAGAGCATACAACTGCTGAACATTATGAAAAACAAGCGAAGAATTATCTGTCTATTTTCGATCCTAAAACTGGCTTTATGCGGGCGAAACAGCCCGATGGCACGTTCAAAGAACCCTTCAACAGTCACCGTTGGGGCGAAGATTACGCTGAAGGTAGCGCTTGGCAGAGTAGCTTTGCTGTCTATCATGATTTCAAAGGGTTGATTGCAGCCTATGGTGGTCAAGATAAATTCCAAGAAAAACTGCTTGATTTATGTAATCAAGCGCCTGTCTTTAACGTTGATGGATATGGGTTTGAAATTCATGAAATGAGTGAAATGGCCGCCACAGAGTTTGGTCAATTGGCAATTTCTAATCAGCCAAGTTTTCACTTCCCCTATTTATTTAGTTATCTTGGTAAACCAGAGTTTGCTCAGCCGTTACTGAAACAACTGATGATTCAAGAGTTCAACGATAGTCCTACTGGTTTCCCTGGTGACGAAGATAACGGGAGTATGGCGAGTTGGTATATTTTTAGTTCATTAGGATTTTATCCTGTTTGTCCTGGTTCAGGTGAGTATGTGATTGGAATGCCGTTATTTGATAAAGCCGTTATTCATTTATCTAATGGTGAGACTTTGACCATTTCGACTAGTCCCAATAATGAGCAGCAACAGTTTGTGGATCATATTCGTTATAATGATTCTTTACATGAGCGTTTAGTTTTTGATCATGACACATTGATGAATGGCGGTACGGTCGATTTTACTTTAGGAATCGTGCCTAGACCGAAACAGTATAAAGAAGATCAACTGCCATTTAGTATTTAATAATGTTTTATTTATAAAAAAGAGGCCGGAACACAACTCTGCGAGTCACATCCTAGCCACATTGAATCTGGATAAACGGTGGGAGCAGAAGCAACTCTTTCGGAAATAAGTACTTCTGTCCCAACCTGTTGATTTTCAGATACAAAATACTATTCTTCCCCTACTGAATCATAATGGTGCTTATATTTTTCTCGAAATTCTTTTGGCGTTAGATCATTCATCTTTTTAAAAATTTGTGAGAAGTATGTGCTGTTGTTAAAACCTATTTTATCAGCGATCTCATTTACGTTATCCTCCGTATGAAGCAACAGATTTTGTGCTTTTTTCATACGATATTGGTTCAAATATTGCGAAAAACTCTTCTTTGTTTCTTTCTTAAACAACTGCCCTAAGTACATCACATTAAGATGCAATGATTGAGCTACACATTTCAACGTTAATTCATTTGTGTACTCTGAACGAATCTTATCAATCACTTTTTGAACATTTTCTGAATAATCATACGCTATTTTTTCTCGCGCGATTTGCGTCACTGTGATAGAGAGAATATCATGTAGTTTATCCACATTCGATGAGTGATTGATATCATCTAAAACTTGCTGATACTCGCCTTCATCCAAATGATTAAAACGACGATAGATATCCATAAACAACATAAACGTAATATGGCGAACATCTTCTGGACGGGCACCGATTTTTTGCGTTTTAGCAAAAATTTCAGCTATTGTAGTTTCGATCGTGGTAAAATCTCCAACCATCAATGTTTTGTTAAAATTGATAATATCTGCTGAAAGGTCAAAGTCATCTGAAAAAACAGAATATAACACATTGCTGCCGCTTGCTTCATAAAACTTGTAGCGCTGTAATGTCTGGTTTGCTTTTTCATAACTATCCGGCACATCTTCCCAGTCACTGACTGTCTCGCCTACACTGATCAACCAACTATCATCTTCCTTGGCTGTTAAGGGATTTGCTGTTAGCAATTGATTCAATTGATACTTACCACCTTTAAATATATGTACAATCAGAGTTTTGTCCCCTAAATTCCGAGTAAACAGCAACGTTTGCAACTGGTTTTCCAACCAATCAATGACCTTGTCTTTTTTCTCGCGATTAACCTCTATCAACAAAACTGTCCATGCCGATTGCTCTGTAGTATTGACTAATCGATCCAACTCTTCATAACTATCCTTATCGATTTCACCATTCACCCACTTAGACAATAAAATTTCACTATACAAGCCGTTTCTTGTTTCTTGCTGATTGCGATCATCCAAACGTTTTCTTGCCTTTTTGACACTTTTTAAAAGCTCGACCTTATCGACAGGTTTCATCAAATAATTGATCGCCCCCAGCTGCAGGCCACCTTTTAAAAAGTCGAATTTTTGATAGCCAGAGAGAATCATAAACTCAAAGTCTCTGGCCTCTTTTTGAGCTGCTTCAATAAATTCTAGTCCTGTCATTTCTGGCATCGTGATATCAGTGATCACTAAATCGATTGCCACTGTCTCCATTAGCGTTAATGCTTCTTTGGCGTTTCGTGCCGTCCCTTTGATAGAAAATCCTTCTGCTTCCCAAGAAATAATTTTTTTCAGTCCATTTACGATCATATATTCATCATCAACTAGTAAAACGTTATAATTCATTTTATTGCTCCTTTACTCTGCAACGACTCATTACAAATGATTTTGCGGTGACATACGATGACTTTTTTGAAGTGATCATTTCCTGATCTTCGTTATAATCAACAGTTTTTAAGAATGTGGCTCATCGAAAGTTAGCATAATTGCAATACCTTTGGTTTCGTTTGGCGTAATCGTCATCAAAAATGATGGCCCAAAATAAGCTCGCAAACGTTCATTTACATTTTGCAATCCAATCGAATCGTGCAGCTCGATTTGTTTACTCTGCAATTTTGTTTGAATCAAGGCAAGTTTTTGTAATGAGATGCCTTTGCCATTATCACGAATCAAAACCTTCACTTGCCCATCAACTAAACTGGCTTTTACACTGATTGCATTGTCATTCCTAGAAAAATCGATCCCGTGAACAAAATAATTTTCAATCAAAGGCTGAATCGAAAATTTTGGCAACACAAGTCCCTTTAATGCCATGTCGATCTCAAAGTGATAGGCAATTCGATCTGGATACCTCATTTGATATAAGTAGACATACTTTTCACAAAAACTCAGTTCTTTTTCTAATGTTGTCGTTTTAGCCTGATCAGTATTATTTCGCAACAAGGTCGAGAAGGCATACACAACATCCGCTAGCTCCTCACTCCCCTCACTTAAGGCATACATACGAATATACTCTAGAGTGTTATACAAAAAATGCGGACTAATTTGTGATTGCAACGCTCTCATATGTGCATCTTGCTGCTTGATTTCTAGTTTATAAATGTCTGCAATATATTGCTCAATATTATCCAGCATCGTATTGATCCCGATTGAGAGCTCTTTTAACTCAAACTGAGTTTCTTGTTCATTGATGCGTGTATTCAAATCTCCTTCAGAAACGAGTGCCATCGACCCCATAATAATATCAACTTGCTGAGAATACTTAGTAAATGTGCGATAAAGTAGATACAACAGCAATAAAATCAGCACCAAGCCACCCAACATCAAAATACGTAAATCAAACAGAACATGCGTCAAAATTTTTTCTTTAGAGATCGTCACTAAAATATCAAAACCACTTGTTGTTTGCAGGTGTTCCAATATATTATCTTCCCTCAATTTTTGAAGCGGTAACGCGGAGGTCTCTTTCATTTTTTGTTGAATCAATTGTTGCTCTAAGGTGTTATCTTTTTCCGTATACGTCAATAGTTGGTACCCTGTGCTTGAAAATACATATGCTGATAATCCATCAAATGTCGTTAAATGAGTCAAACTATCGAGAATATCTTTTTGAGAGAACTCAATATAAAAACTTCCTAACACTTCTAATGTTACTGGATTCGTGATTGGATACGCCAAATAAAACTTATTATTTAGACGCGGTGTCCCACTGATTTTCTTACCACTCTTATCTCCTGCAGTAGAAAGGTAGTAATCATTATAATTGTTCAATACGATGATAATCGATTCGATATTATCATACATGGTATAAAAGTTTTTCACTTGACCTGGCAAAAACAAGTAGTTATCTGTTTCTAATTGTTGATCATATGAATACGTCAAATAATCTGAAATCGACATATCCATATAACGATTTAAGCTATTGATCTTCTCTTGATTGTCTCTCAAACCATTTAGCATGGTTTTTCCTTGTAGATTCTTATCATTAATCGAACGGCTAATCGTATCGACAGCTTCTTGCGCCGTGATCTCCCCTCTTCCCATCGATTGCCAATAGGTATTCATACCAATACTGACCATGCCGACTAAAATTAAGGACACAAGGATCAACGCATAATTTTTCAGCAATCGGTTCAGTAACGTTTTTTCATTAAGGAAAGAAGGTTTTCGTTTACGCATGGAGTTCCAATCGTTGATCGATTGTTTGTCGCCATGATTTTGTCGCAGTGAAGCTCCAAATTTGCATCATTGAAAACGTTCCAAATAAAATCAGTCCTTTGAACTTCCATGTAATGAATAGAATCACGCAAAGGCCGATCGCAATTTTCAAGAGATTAGTAAAATTAGCTAACGTTGAAATAAATGCTAGCTTCAATAAATTGTTTAAACCGATCTCATAATAGCTGTCTAATAATAATGTGTACTGAAAAGTAACAACTGCATAAATCATTGCAAAAACCAAAAGAAAATCAATCATTAAAAAGACCAAGCCTTGGATTTGAACTGATAAAAACAAATTGTATGCTAAAACTGCTAACAATAAAACAGTTCCATAAAAGAGCATATTCCCTCTGATAAAATTCTGCTTAAAACTATTCCAACCTTCTTTTAACGTAATTTCTTTATAATTAAATTCGTGACTGATAAATAGTTCATTAACCGTTTTCAAGGCTGGACCAATACCTGCTACAAGTAACCCACAACAGCTAAATAACAAAAAAAACAAATTTAATTTTACAATGACCCAGACTTTAATGAATAACGCTTCTAACGCCTTTCCAACCATCTAACTCTTCCTTTCTGCATCTCTATTAGTATAATAGATAACTATTCAGGATATTCCAAATAAAAAAACTGCTGCCTAAAATAATATTACGCAGTTTAAGCCAAATATTTTTTAAAAGAACCAAGTAAAGACGATGCAGCATCGAATCACTTGGTTCTACGGACTATACCTGTTTTATTTTTTCAAGAATTCATCGTATTGTTTTTGCATCTCAGTCATGACTTTATCGTAACCCGCATTAACGAGTGCTTCTTTTAATTTAGGGACAGTTTCTTCAGGATCAACAGTTCCTGTATTTAAACCATCCAAATATTGACTCATCACGTTTGCTATATTACTCATTTCCGTTTTCACATTCGACGTGACAAAATTGAAGCCTAGAATCGGAGATGTCTCTGCTTTAGCAATTGATTCATCACGCTCTTTGATCATGTCCTCTGTGATGCTATCTTGTGTATACAAAATTTTATTGTTCCCAGTATTCCAAGCAGGTAAGTGAGTATTTGGTTTGTAGCCATCTAATAACTTGATTTTATCCTCTTTACCAGAAATTTTTTCCCAAGCTTCGCCTTCGATTCCCCAAACTAATCCATTCAATAATTCTGGATCACTATTGATCTGACCTAATACTTCTACAGCTTTTTCTTTGTTTTTAGATGTATTTGAGACAACAAAGTTAGCCATTCGGGCTTGATCACTTGATTTCAACGGTGTAGTAAATGCTTTAGACACTAATTCTTGACCTGCAGCGTTGCTTAAAATCGTATCACCATAATCGTAAGGACCTTGTGTTTCTTGGCGAACGAACCATGTATTTCCCTCTAGTGGAAACTCTGTATTACTTGTGGATGCATCTGATGGAATGTAGCCTGCTTGGTACCATTTATGCATCGTTTTTAAAACATCCATAAAATCTTTGTTTTCGTATTGGTTGATGATTTTTTTTGTATCACCGTTTAAGTCGACAGCAAATGGATAACCATTTCCAATTGGAAAGTCAAAATCACCTTGTGCTTTGAAGCCTTGACCGATCGCAAATGCTGCGATAGTTGGTTCTTTTTCATGGAACGTTTTCAGGATACTTTCTGCATCTTTATATGTCTTGATATTATCGATCGATAATTTGTATTTATCTAAATATTGTTTATTGAATGTCAACACCTGTTGAGAATATACATTACCATTCACAGGGAATGCGTATAACTTACCATCCACTAAATTCCCTTTGATATAGGCTTCATCCAACTGATCATAGGCATCTTTAGCGAACTTCGGTGCCAGTTCAGTTAAGTCAGCATACGCACCTTTTTGCGCATTCGGTACATAATTATCTGCAAAGGCAATATCATAATTTTCACCAGAAGAGACAATCACACTCATTTTTTTCTCGTAATCGCCCCAACCAATATATTGAATATTTAGTTTCACACCTGTTTTCTCTTCGATCCTCTTGTTTGCAACTTCCATCAGTGCATCATAATTGTCAGGTTTATCCCCAATTTGATACATCATCAACGTATTCTCATCCGCTTTCTTACTGCTTCCATCAGTTTTTTCTTTACTGCCTCCACCACATGCTGTTAACGCACCTAAAAGAACAACAGCTGTACTTAAACCGATTACTTTTTTCCACGTCTTCATTTCTCTTCATCCTCATTTCCTATATTTTATTCCTTAACTCCGCCAATTGTTAACCCTTTAACAAAATACTTTTGGAAAAATGGATAACTGATCGCAATCGGCAATGTCGAAATAACCACGATCGCCATTCGAGCAGATTCTCCCGGTATTGCTGCCATCCCGCCAGATAATTGACTACTTGCTCCGGCATTTTGAGTCAGATATTGAATGTTATTTTGAATCTTCATCAATAAATATTGCAGTGGCACTAAACTATCTTTTTGAATATATAACAATGCGTTAAACCAATCATTCCAATAGCCTAAAGCAGCAAATAAGCTGATCGTTGCGATACCTGGTACTGCTAGTGGCAACACGATTTGAATAAAAATCCGCATCTCAGAAGCCCCATCGATCCGAGCTGACTCAATGATCGAATCAGACACTGAACGTTTGAAAAAAGTCCGCATCACAATAATATTAAACGGACTGACCGCCATTGGCAAAATCAACGCCCAAATCGTATCTTTTAATTGCAGTAAATTCGCTGTCACAATATAATTCGCAACCATTCCTGGAGAAAATAACATCGTGATCAAACAAAATACTGTAAAGAACCTCCGAAATGGAAAATTAGATCTTGAAATAACATAAGCATAGAGTGATGTCGCTGTACTATTGATCAACGTCCCCACTACTGTGACTATCACCGTCACAAACAACGCTTGAAAAATTTTCTCTTGCATCTGATCAAATAAGTACGTATAACCAAAGAAACTAAATTCCTGAGGCCAAAAACTATACCCATGAGCCGCTAATGCTGTCTCTTTAGTAAGTGAGATTGCCACAACAAATAAAAACGGCAAGACACAAGAGAGAGCGAAAACGGCAATCAACACATTAAAAAATAAATTGACAGGTCTATTAAATGAGCGAATTGCTACTTTTGAAACTGGCTTTTTCCTCAATATTTCCACTCCTCCTTAGAATAATGCCGAATCATTGTCGAAGCGACGAACGATCCCATTTGTGACCATCAACAAGATAAAACCGACCGTTGACTGATACAATCCAGCAGCTGCTGTCATGCCGATATCTCCTGTCGCAGTCAATCCGTTAAAGATGTACGTATCCAAAACTGACGTGACCTGATACAAAGAACCAGAATTTCTCGGAACGTTATAGAATAAACCAAAATCCGCTCTAAAAATATTGCCCACTGCTAAAATCGTCATAATCGTCATCAATGGTAATAATTGAGGGATCGTGACATTCTTGATCTGCTGCCACTTGCTGGCACCATCCACCATTGCAGCCTCATAATAAGTCGGATCGATCCCCATAACAGAGGCAAAATAAATGATACTATTATAGCCGATCCCTTTCCACGTTCCAATAAAAACTAAAATGAACGGCCAAAATTTCGGCTCACTGTACCAATTGATCGGCGTTCCCCCTTGACCTACAATCCATTGATTGAAAATCCCTTTATCTGGACTTAAAAAGGCATATACAAAATACCCAATAATAACCCAGGATAAGAAGTACGGCAAAAGAGACATCGTTTGATAGACTTTTACCAAACGCTTATTCCGTAGCTCACTCATCACGATTGCAAAAAATACAGAAATGACAAGGTTCAAAATAATAAACGTCACGTTGTACAACACTGTATTTTTCGTAATCAAAAAGGCATCATTAGAAGAAAATAAAAACTTGAAATTCTCCAAGCCAACCCAAGGACTCTCTTTCAGACTAGCGATAAACCCATCTGGCGAAATATGGAAATCCTTAAAAGCTACTACATTGGTCAAGACTGGAATATAAAAGAAAAAAATCATCCAAATCATTGCTGGGATCGCCATTAAGATCAACGCCTTATACCGCCATACATTCGTAAAGAAAAGCGAGCTCTTTGACTTTTTCTTCATTTCCCCAACTCCTTTCATCAAATTGTCTACAATAGAATTGTAGCGCTTTCAAAAAAGAATAAAAATAAACAAAATATAGATATTCTTATAGAAAATATAGATGTTGGGCAAATGAACCGTACAATTCTCATCTCCAACAATTCTCTGTCATAGACCGTTTTCTTATCTGCAGCATAGATAATAATCAATTTTCTTTGTATTATTTTATAAAACATCAGCTATTTTTTTGTAGAATAGTTTTTAAAACATCAACATCAAAATAATGAACTCTTAGTCTTACAAAAAAATCATCACATGACAAAAACAGTTCTTAAAAAGTGGACTACATCAGCCTTCTACTGAAAAAAAGCAGAAAATACCCTTGACAATTTTTTTAAGAATTGTACAATAACAGTTGTAATTGAAAACGATTTCTTTATTGTTTTGCTAAAACGTTTTAGCCTATTTTTTTATACTTTTGATAAAGCGTTTTATCAGTTGATTGGAGGGTACAACATGCGAAAAATTTTAACGAATATTGCCATTTTAAATTATTTGATTATTCCTGTCGCTGTTTCCATTAATGTCGTTGGTTACCAATTATCTCAAATTTTACGGTTACCTATTTTATTAGACTCAATCGGTACCATTTTAGCTGGTGCATTATGTGGCCCGATCATTGGAATTTTAACTGGTGCTTTGACTACTTGTATCAACGGAATTATCAATCCAATCGTTTTTGCTTACATTGGAACGTCCATGATCATTGGGCTAGCGGCCGGCCTCTTATCTAAACAGCATCTATTAAGCACTATTCCCAGAGTGATCGTTTCAGCTTTACTTCTTTCCATTTTAACTACACTTTGTTCTGGTATCGTTACTTTCTATTTATTCGGCGGAGCAACTGGCGGAACGGGTTCGCTGCTAACAGCCTCTTTACTTGCTTTGGGCCAAAAACTTTTAACTAGTGTTTTATCAGCTCAATTAATTCAGGAATTGATCGATAAAAGTCTTTCACTTTTAATGGTTTATACTGTTTTGAAATCGCTACCAGATCGATTTTTGATTAAATTTGAGAATGGCGGAGGTTATCTAAATGAAAACTAATCTCCTACGACTGTATCCTGGTTCAAAATTAATCATTTTGTTTTCGCTTTGCCTTTCGGCACTGATCGTTAATAACATCCTCTTTTATCTATTGATCCTACTTTTGTTTCTCGGACTTGCATCCGCTGCGTCCATTTTTAAGGAATACAGCAAAACACTATTTAAAACGTTGGCTGTTCTAGGACTTTTCATGTTTTTAATGATCTCTATCACAACAAAAGGCACTGATTTGATCACTAGTTTTTTCGTCTTTGATGTTTACCAAGAAGGGATCGACCGTGCTTGTTTATTGATTGCTAGAATTTCTGTTTTGTGTGGCGGTTTCTTACTTTTCTTTAAAATCACTTCATCCGCAGAGCTTAGTTTTATCCTAACTAATTTAGGCTTTGGTCCAGTTGGTGTTTTCGTTGTAAAATCAGCGATACAAATGGTACCTGAAATGAAAAAGCAAATGAACGTGATCATCGAGGCGCAAAAAAGCCGCGGAATGGATTTTAGCGGTAATGCCTTTACTCGATTTCGAAAGATGATTCCAACTATGTTGCCATTAATTCTTTCTTCATTTTACAGTACGGAAGAAAAATCGTTAGTGTTAGAGGCACGCGGTATTTCTATTCCAGGTAAAAAGGCGCGTTTGTATCAACCTTTAAAAACGAAAAAAGATATTGTTATTTACAGTTTGATGCTTCTTTATCTACTGATTATTCTTGTTTGGAGGTTATGTTATGCCTAAAGTTCAAGTAACAAATGTTTCTTACCGCTATCCTTTAGAACATAGTTGGGCACTTCACCAAGTGTCACTGGAAGCGACCGCTGGTGAAATCATTGGTATTATTGGCAATAATGGGCACGGAAAGACCACTCTATGTAATGTTTTAAGGCGGTTTGCACCTGATTTTTACAAAGGCGAACTAACCGGAGAGATTCTTATCGACAATAAAAAGCTGCAAGACTTCTCTAGAGAGGAATTAAGTAAAACAATTGGTTTCGTCTCGCAAAATCCTTTTGTCCAAATTACTGGTGCAACTGAAACAGTTTTCGAAGAGATTGCTTTTGGACTGGAAAATTTAGGGATTCCGCTTGAGCAGATCACAGTCACAGTTGAACGAATTATTGAGCAGTTTGATCTTGGTCAGATCGCTGAAAAAAACCCGTTGCATTTATCTGGCGGGCAAAAGCAAAAAGTCGCTTTAGCTGCTGTGATTGCGATGGACCCGGAAATTTTTATCATTGATGAACCTACATCACAGTTGGATCCACTTTCATCCAAAGAAATAATTAAAATGATTCAAGGCTTGAAGCAAAAAAATAAATGCGTCTTTTTGGTGGAACACAAAATGGATCTACTCGCAGAATTCGCTGATCGACTATATGTATTAGATTCTGGTCAAATTTACACTAGCGGTACTCCTGTAGAAGTGTTCAATCAAATCATTCACAGCTCTTTAGCCGTTGATTGTCCTCAGCCGCTCTATCTTTTAAAGGATTTGGTTGACCATTCGATCATTCCAGATGCTCCTCAGCTGCCGGTAACTAGAAAGAGCGCTTTAGACTATTTAAGAAAAGAGGTGGAGATGAATGACCATTCTAAGCGTCCGAAACATGACATTCTCTTATGATCAAACGGTAGTCTTAAAAGACATTTCCGTGGCATTTGAAAAAGGAGAAAAGGTGGCGATCATTGGTCAAAATGGTGCTGGAAAAACAACTTTATCCAAGTTATTGAACGGCTTACTAAGACCAGATCAAGGAAGTATTACTCTATTTGGAGACGATATCTGTGACAAAAGTACTTCCGTTATTTCTAAACATGTTGGTTACTCCTTTCAAAATCCAGATGATCAAATTTTTCATGACACCGTCAAAAAAGAAATTGCTTTTGGACCTGAAAACCTACGTTTTGACACCCAGCATGCAAAACAAGCTATCGATAATGCTATTAGGTTAAGCGGTTTAACAGAACTTTTGGATACACCGCCATATAATTTACCTTTCTCGCAAAGAAAATTTGTCACTTTAGCGTCCGTCATCGCAATGGAACCAGAGATTATCATCTTAGATGAGCCTACCGCTGGACAAGATAAGGCAGGAATTCAACAACTGGAAAAAATGATTCATACCCTAAGCGATACAACGATCATTGTCGTTACACATGATATGGAGTTTGTTGCTAGGAACTTCGATCGAATACTTGTCATGGCCAATGGGCAAATTCTTTCAGATAGCGGGGCAAAAGAAACCTTTTACAATAAACCACTAATGGAAAAAGCAAATATTGAACAACCTTATCTGATGTCTGTCGTTGAAGAATTTTTATTCCAGCAGGATATTACGACAGTGGAAGCATTTCGCCACCGTCTTAAAAATGGGAGGATACAGCAATGAGTAAAGTAATGGTTTTAACTAGTTTAAATGTTGATTACACAATTAAAACAACGAAAATTCCAGAAATCGGTGAAACCGTCGTCGCTTCTGATTTGATTGAAAATTTTGGTGGGAAAGGAGCCAATCAATTACTAGGCATTCATCGTCTAGGCGTTGACACCATTGCATTTGGAAAAGTTGGTAAAGATGCGTTGGGAGAAAAATATCTTCACCATTTGCAAGGCCAAGGAATCAACACAACCTATATCTCCCAAGGGCCAGAAAAAACCGGTTTAGCCTTCATTGTGGTTGATGAGGCAGGTCAAAATAATATTTGTATATTGCCTGGCGCCAATGGCTCAATTGATCAAACCGACTTGGATAACATTCGCGACAAAATCGCTGATGTCGATATTATTGTTTCACAATTAGAGGTACCGATTGCCATCACCAACACAATCTTTTCAATCGCGAAAAAATTGAACAAAATAACCGTCTTAAATCCAGCACCGTTTAAAGCATCTTATAAGATGTTGTTGAAAAACACAGATATTCTAGTGCCAAACGAATCAGAATTTATTTCAATGACTAATTTACCAAATAAACAGTTATCACAAGAAGACATCTTACAACTAAGTCCGCAAATCCTAAACGAAGGTCCGAGTTATTTGATCGTGACCATGGGTGGCGCTGGTGTGCTGGTGACTAGTCCAGAAGACCAACGATTTATCTCAGCTAAAAAAGTAGCTGCAATTGATACAACAGCCGCTGGCGATTCTTTTATTGGCGGACTTGTCTCACAATTAGTCACAACAAAAGAAGCTATGCCAACGTTTGAACAAGTGGTACACGCTGCCGAATTCGGCAATAAAGTAGCTGCTTTGACGGTTCAAAAAAACGGTGCCCAAGATTCTTTGCCAACGCTCAAAGAGGTGACGAACTATTGGTTAGACAAATAGAGAAGTCTGGAAAGAAAAAAAATGCTGTTACCATCAAAGACATTGCCAAAATTGCCGGTGTCTCACCAGCTACTGTTTCAATTGCTATCAATGATAAAAAAGCACGAATCAATACTCAAACCAGAGAGAAAATCAAACAAATCGCCCAAGAACTAGGCTATCGAAAAAATCAAAATGCCAGTAGTCTCGTCACCTCAAAAACGATGAATATCGGGGTGATCGTACCAGATATTTCCAATCCCTTTTTCTCGGAATTAGCTAAATCTTTAGGCGACTATGCTATTTCTTATGGCTATAATATTTTTATTGCTAATTCTTATAACGATTTTGAGCAAGAGAAAAAGCATATTCAAAGCTTTATGGAACAAAATGTTGATGGCTTGATTTTAACTTCGACCAATCCTCAACAATTAGAAAAACAGCAATTAACACTTACCATGCCAACCTTGTTTTTGGATCGCCAAGGTGATGATCATGAACAATTATCGATTGGCGTTGATGACGAACAAGGCGGGGCAATGATCGCTGATTTATTTCTCCAGAATGCACACGACTCTATTTGTGGAATTGTTTCAAAGAACCTTGGAAATAAAGCACTTAAACGAATGAAGGGCTTCATCTCCAAACTTGGCAGCTCAGGAATTGCTACCACTAATATCCCCATCTATGAAGGCCAAGATGAAGTCAATGCTGCAAAAATCGCTGCAGGTTATATCATTGCTGATAAACGTTCAGCAGTTTTTGCAGCCAATGATCTGATTGGATTATATTTGATCCGTGAATTGTTGGATTTAGGTATACGTATCCCAGAGGATGTCTCTGTGGCAGGTTTTGATGATATTCCGATGACCCAAATCTTCAATCCAAGATTGACGACTATCCGTCAACCCATCGAAGAGATTGGTAAGGAATCCATCAAACGATTGATTACCATAATCAATGGTACTGCTACCAAAGAAACAGCTATTTTACTACCTCTTACTCTTATTGAAAGAGATAGTGTAATAAATAAAAAAGGAATGGTGAAAAAATGACTAAGAACAAAAAAGTAATTCTAGACTGTGATCCAGGACATGATGATGCCTTTGCTTTGTACCTTCTATTAGCTGCTGAAAATATCGATCTGATTGCCGTGACAACTGCCTCTGGAAACCAAACACAAGAAAAGACTTATGGTAATGCGAAAAAGCTTTTAGCACTTGCAGGACGTGAAGATATTCCGGTAGCAAAAGGGTTTCGCAAGCCAATCAAACATGAACTAACCATCGCGGCGAATATCCATGGCGAATCTGGCATCGATGGTGCGATCTTACCAGATATTCCGATAGAAGAACCCAAAGAAAAGGCCATTGAATTAATGGCCCGAGTGATTCAAGAACAAGATGAAAAAGTTACGATCGTTGCCACTGGACCTATGACGAACGTTGCGATCTTTTTATTAGCCTATCCAGAGCTTCACGAAAAAATTGAATTGATTTCCTTTATGGGCGGGGCTTGTTTTGGTGGAAATTGGAGTCCGAATGCTGAATTTAATATTTACGTAGACCCTGATGCTGCGGATATTGTTTTAAAATCTGGTGTGCCAATCGCAATGTTTGGTTTAGATGTGACCTTAAAAGCACAATTTATGAATGAAGACATCGATCGTGTTCGTCAAATCAATACTCCTGTCGGCAGAAACTTTGTCGGTATCTTAGAATTTTTCAGCACAAAAATAGCACAGCCGTTTCTAGCACCAAGCGATCACATCGAAGGTCAACACTTACACGACGCTTGTGCTGCAGCTTATATCGTTGACCCGTCACTGTTCAAGATGGTGCCATTAAACGTTGCTGTCAATACGGCTGAAGGGCTTAATTACGCTTCAACAATTGTTGATTACAATAAAAAAACAGGCCGTAAAGAAAATGCTTTAGTCGGATTCGATCTTGATCGAACCAAATTTGTCGAGTTAATTATTGATTCTTTGTCAAAATTTTAAAGGAGAGAGATAAATGAAAACCAAATTTAAGTTCAAATTTCCCAATCCCTACGTTTTACTGCTCAGCTTTTTATTTATTGCATGCTTAATGACGTTTTTAATTCCTGCTGGTTCATTTGATCGTGAAACAGTGGAGGGCATCGCAAACCCAGTTGTTGTTCCTGGAACCTATAAACGAATCGACAGTACGCCTGTAACACTTGGACTGCTACTCGGCTCCATTTCTCAAGGAATGGGCGAATCATCTGCTATTATTTTTCTAGTCTTTTTATCTGCTGGTGCATTTGTCGTCTTTAATAAAACAGGTGCTATCGAAGGCGGTATCGGTGTGATGATTCAAAAAATTCAAAAAGCACACGTCCCCTCTTCTGTCGTTATTTGGCTTTTGACCTTCCTATTTTCGATTCTAGGATTTGTCAGTGGACCTGATGCGTTGATTCCATTTACGATGGTTGCGGTCTCCATTTCTCTAGGTCTTGGTTATGATTTAATTTTAGGACTCGCTTTAGTTTTAGCTGGTAGCGGAATCGGTTTTGCCATGTCGCCGATCAATGCGGCTGTTGTTGGTACACCACAATCAATCATCGGATTACCGATTTTCTCAGGAATGGGCTTACGTGTGGCGATGTGGTTCGTGAATACTTGCGTGATTGCGATCATGTTCACGATTTATGGGAATAAAGTCAAGAAAAATCCCGAGAAAAGTGCGGTTAGTGATGTGGATACACAAGGCTTGTCTTTATCAAAAGAAATTTCTTCTTACTCACTTAATCCAAGACAAATTGGCGTTTTGATTACATTTGTTTTGATGTTTGTCTTTACTGTTGTTGGCTCATTAAAATTTGGGTGGTATTTAAACGAAATCGGTGGAATCTTCCTTGTCGGCGGCGTGATTGCCGGATTGATCTATCGTTTGCCAGTCAAAGAAATCATCAGCGGATTCGTTGAAGGTGGTGCATCAGTTGCAGGTACAGCACTTTTAATTGGGATTGCCCGAGCAATTCAAATTATTTTGACTAACGGCAATATTTTGGATACGATTATTCAATCATTATCTGGACCATTGTCTAGTTTAAATCCGATCGTAGCGGGAATTTTCATTTCAATCGTGGTTGGCTTTGTCCACATTTTTATCACCTCTGGTAGTGGCTTATCTGTGGCAATGATGCCGATTATTGCACCATTAGGCGTGATGGCTGGACTTTCTTTACAAGCTACCGTTTTAGCCTTCCAAGTCGGTGGCTCTGTTTTAAATATGATCATCCCGACATTAGGCTCAACGATGGCCATGGCTGGAATGGCTCGTGTTCCTTATGGTAAATGGTTAAAAGAAGGCTGGAAAATGGCAGTTCCTGTAGTCATTGTTTGTTGGATTTTCATCATTATTGCTGTATTGACAGGTTATTAAACATAATTAAACAGCCGAGAAAAACAAATCAAGTTTTTCTCGGCTGTAATTTAGATTCATTTTCTATTCTTTGATACTTCTCAAAATATAATAACCTTTATCTTTTGTAACAATTTCTACATTTCCAAAGACTGCTTCCATTTTTTTCTCAGCACTCGGTGCGCCTTGTTTCTTCTGAATCACGATGGTCAACGTTCCACCAACTAAAAGTCTGGGATGTGCTTCACTTAAAATTTCATGAACTACTCTTTTCCCCGCTCGGATCGGTGGATTACTGATGATTGCAGCATATTGTTGTTCATGAGTCTCCGCGTAGATATTTGAGGTGTGGATATCGACATTTTCCACATGGTTTTTCTTCGCATTCTCTTGCGCTAAAGCCACCGCACGCTGATTAACATCGATCATTTCCACCGTTCTACCACTAAGTGTTGCAAGCGTTAAGCCAATTGGACCATAGCCACAGCCGACATCAAGAAGCTTTCCTTCTGGCAACTCTTCCCACTCAAAAGCATCGATCAACACGCGGGAACCAAAGTCCACTGTATTACGAGAAAACACACCACTATCTGTTAAAAACTGGAATTTCTTTCCTCTTAATTCAAACGACCACTGCTCTAAATCATGAGCTAGATCCGGATTCTCTGTATAATAATGATTATTCATTTTCTTCTTCCTAACTATTTTCTTTTGTCACCAGTCTACCTTTTATTTCGCGAACAATCAAGGCAGCGAGTAAGTCATAACCTGTTTTAGAAAAATGGAGTCCGTCTGCTTGTAAAAATTCATCTGTGCCAGGGTAAACCACCATTGCTTTGTATAAATCGATGACAGGAATCTCATATTTAGCACCAATCACTTTTACTCGTTCGACATATTCACGAATCCGATCATCAGCACGTGTTGGTTTTCTAGCGCAATCTACGTATGGCGGTGTGAGTAACACGACTTTTTCTTTGCCGATTTTAGTGATCATTGTTTCGATATTTTCTGCGTATTTTTCTAAAGGAACTAGGTTGTCACTATTCGTATCATTGGCACCAAAAAAGATCGTTACGATATCAGCTTTTTCTACTAAGACTTCTTTTTCTAAACGTTTCATTGCGTCTTGCGTGGTATCTCCTGGCATCCCAGCATTTACGATCATCACTTCTTCATAATGTTGAGCCGCCAGATCTTCTGTGATCAGATTTTGTAAAATCGGCGTGATAGCTTCTTCGCCATATCCAGCTGTGATACTATCTCCAAATAAAACAATTTTTTTCATTAGGTATTTTCCTTTCTCAACTTGTTTTCTTTATTTATCATACCATTGAAAAGGCTGTTTTGCCGAGGCAAAGAATTATTTTAGCAGTAAAAATAAAACCGCCCCTCCTCCTATCCAATCATAGGATTTAAATTTAACTAATATCCTTAAAAATTGACTAATTGTCATAATCATATTGAAACAGTAATTCTTCCATTATACAATAAAGTTAAACAAAATAAGATAGGAAAACAAATGTATGAATAAAAGAAGAATACTCGGCCTAGCCTCGTTATTATTTTTAATTACGCTTGGCGGATGCCAAAAGACAACTGCACTAAAAACAGAAGAGTACGATCTAGCTATTATTGATTCAAAAAACATCACAACCTTTCTTGAAAAAGACGATAAACTAGAAAAAGTGGAACAACTTAAACGAACAGATGGAAATCTAAATTTTTGGCGCAATAATTTTTGGACAATGGATAATCATTACTACACAAAAACCTCTGAAAATCCCAAACTTGAAGTTTCCTTAGCAAAAATTGGTCGTGACTTAGCCATTGATCTTGTCAAAGCAGAAGGAAATGATGCCTATACTTCAAATGTAGACGGGGAATTTTTTTATACTACCGCCTGTTTTAGTGATCGAACAGAATTTTATAAATATGATAAGAACTTGAAACTACAGTTGAAAAAGGAACTCCGCAAAAAAGAAAGTATCCTAACCAATCAATTGATCCCTCTAGGAGAGTATCTCTACGTTTTATGTGGCTACACTAACCCTGATGACGGATCAAGCAAAAATATGTTAGTGAAAATGACAAAGGAATTTGAAGTGATCGAAGAAACAAATTTAGGTGATGAAACAAGTGCATACATGAGAATGGTTCATTTTCAAAATAAACTTTATATTACAGAAGCCAATACTGGCATGAGTGCAACTGGTGAACCAGGAGAAGCAAATCGTGTACTTGTATATGACCTAGCAACAAAAAATAAAGCGTATCTCACTTTGACTTATCCTTATCCGATGGAAATATATGTAGACGAGCCAAACGAAAACCTAATCATTCGTCACTATGAGCTCTATGTAAAAAGCTATACATGGTCCGTTTACAACTTGAAAGACCAATCAGAATCGTTCATTCATTTCCCTGAATACGAAAAGTTGGAACAAGAAAAACATATAAATCCTCCATTTTTCACTCAGGATAGTGGTTATTACTATTTTATGTTCGATGATCAACTCACCAAATATGATCCTAAAACAAATACACCGATCAAACTAGACTTGTCAGCCTATGACTTTGAAGATACAAGTGCTTTGATTATGAATAAATAAGAATACACAATAAAACTCTACTTTAACCACTCAGTAGGGTTTTGTTGTTTTATGAAAGATGCTATAATAAGCACAGAAATAAATGTTGGCTTTGGTGGAGGAACCGATGGACGATAAAATGAATTATTACCCCATTTCACGGAAGGAATGGCAGGGCTTCTATCATAACGGCAAAGCGCCGCTGACAGAAGAAGAATTAGAAGATATCAAAGGCTTCAATGATCAAATTTCATTGCAGGATGTGCAGGACATTTACGTGCCACTGACCCATCTGATTCATTTATATATGAAAGAATTTGAGTCTTTAACTGTTAGCAAAGGGCTATTTTTGCATGAATATGTACCTGTTCCGCCTTTCATCATCGGGATTGCTGGTAGTGTAGCTGTTGGAAAAAGTACCACCGCTCGTTTACTGCAGCTGATTTTATCCAGAACCTTTAAACGCCGCAATGTCCAACTGATTACGACGGACGGCTTTTTGTATCCAAATAAAGTATTGGAAAAAAAGGGCATTATGGATCGGAAAGGATTTCCAGAGAGCTATGACATGGAAAAGTTGATCGACTTTTTAAACCAAGTCAAAAATAGCCAAGAAGAAATCAAAGCACCACTTTATTCTCATAGTGTATATGATATTATCGAAGGCGAATATGAAGTGATCCAACAACCAGATATTCTGATCGTTGAAGGAATCAACACACTCCAATTGCCTGCCAATCAGCAAATTTACGTCAGCGACTTCTTTGACTTTTCGGTCTTTGTAGATGCAGAACCGAAGCTGATCGAAAAATGGTACCTTGAACGATTTGGCGCCTTACTCGATACGGCCTTTCTTGATCCAGATAATTACTATTATCAATATGCGATCGGCAATCGTGAAGATGCCTTTGCGATGGCTAAAGAAGTTTGGAAAACAGTGAATTTGAAAAACTTAGAGGAATATATCTTGCCAACTCGAGGCAGAGCGGATATTATACTTCATAAGACTGAAAATCATATAATTGATGAGATATTTATGCGGAAATACTAAAGAAACATGTAACACTTAACTTGATTCTAAAGGGGTCAGAATTTTCCTAACGGAAAATTCTCCATAAACGGTGTAAAAAAAGCAGGTTCTTTGCTTTGAAACACAAAGAGCTTAGCGATTTGATGTTGAAAAGTACAAGACGCAACCTTTGCGTGTTGTTCCTTTTCTGCTCGAACCTAAACGCTTTTTTTACAACCTCTTTTTAGATAAATCTAAATGGATAGGGGTAATAAATGTGACCAATGTTGCCGATTTGACAACTGTCGAAAAAATTATTGTTTTAGACTTTGGTAGTCAATATAACCAATTGATTACTCGACGTATTCGTGAATTTGGCGTGTTCTCAGAGTTATTGAGCCACCGAATCACAGCGGATGAAATCCGTGCCATGGCACCAAAGGGAATTATTTTCTCTGGTGGCCCAAATAGTGTTTATGATGAAAATGCGTTTAGTATCGATCCTGAAATTTATGAATTAGGCATTCCAATTCTAGGGATTTGTTACGGTATGCAACTAATGATGCATAATTTAGGTGGAAAAGTTGAACCTGCTGGCAACCGTGAATATGGTAAGTCAGAGCTATCACTTTTGATTCCTGATTCACCTATTTTTAAAGGAACACCTGAAAAACAAATCGCTTGGATGAGTCATGGTGACCTTGTCGCTGCCATCCCTGATAGCTTTGAAACGGTGGCAACTAGTGCAGATTGTCCGTTTGCAGCAGTTCAAAATACAGACCGCAACCTTTACGGTGTGCAATTCCATCCAGAAGTACGTCATTCTGAATATGGTAACGACTTATTACGTCACTTTACGTTTGATATTTGTCATTGCGAAGGCGACTGGACAATGGGCAACTTCATCGAAATGGAAATCAACAAAATCCGCGAACAAGTCGGCGATAAAAAAGTCCTTCTTGGCCTTTCAGGCGGCGTGGATTCAAGCGTTGTTGGTGTGCTTTTACAAAAAGCCATCGGCGATCAATTGACTTGTATCTTTGTAGATCATGGTTTATTGCGCAAAGGTGAAGCAGAACAAGTTATGGATAGTTTAGGCGGAAAATTTGGCTTAAACATTATTAAAGTAGATGCGAAAGAACGTTTCTTAGATAAATTAGCTGGCGTTTCTGATCCAGAGAAAAAACGTAAAATCATTGGGAATGAATTCGTTTATCTTTTCGATGATGAAGCGACAAAACTTGATGGCATCGACTTCCTAGCACAAGGTACCCTTTATACAGATATCGTAGAAAGTGGAACTGAAACAGCGCAAACGATCAAATCTCACCATAACGTGGGCGGATTGCCGGAAGATATGCAATTTGAATTGATTGAACCGTTGAATACTTTATTTAAAGATGAAGTTCGTGCTTTAGGAATCGAATTAGGCATGCCCGAAGCACTAGTTTGGCGCCAACCATTCCCTGGTCCTGGTTTAGGGATTCGTGTGCTTGGTGAAATTACTGAAGAAAAATTAGAAATCGTGCGTGATTCTGATGCGATTTTACGTGAAGAGATTGCCAATGCTGGTTTAGATCGTGATATTTGGCAGTACTTTACTGTGTTACCTGGCATCCGTAGTGTGGGTGTTATGGGTGATGGTCGTACGTATGATTATACTGTGGGCATTCGTGCAGTGACTTCGATTGATGGAATGACGGCTGATTTTGCGAGAATTCCTTGGGATGTGTTGCAGAAGATTTCTGTGAGGATAGTGAATGAAGTGGATCATGTGAATCGGATTGTTTATGATATTACGAGTAAGCCACCTGCTACTGTTGAGTGGGAATAGTTACCGGCGAGTCTCAACCCCTTGTATACCAAGGGGTTGAGGCTTTTTTGTTGCTGTCATTGCAACTCCATTGCAACTTTTTCTCTATACTTAACTGTAAATCCATTTGATGGGGACATGTCATTATTCGTTTGACTTGGTTGGTAATTAACTATACCACTTAACCTAGTGGCTACTCCAAAGTTACTATTGGGATACAAATGACCGTAAGTTCCAAGAGTCGTTTCAATATCTTCATGTCCTAAGCGATCCTTAATAAGGATCGCATTCTCTCCCATACTAATTAAAAGAGAGGCATGAGAATGTCGTAAAGCATGAAGTTTGATTCTATGAACACCTGCAAGCTTTGAAAAACGTTCGATTGCACGAGCAAGAGTATGTTTTTGAGTCGGAATTCCATTATAGGATAGTACAAAGTCTGTAGTTATGACTTCCTTTTGTACTTGCTTCCATTTCTTTAGAAACTCTAGTGTGACATCATCTAAAACAATCTGACGAATACTTGCCCTAGTTTTTGGTTCTACTGGGTAGTATTCACGCTGATTCTTGTAAAACAACGTTTTAGTAATGTTTAAAGTTCCTGTCTCAAAATCAATATCCTTCCAATACAATGCAGTTGCTTCACCAGAACGCATTCCTGTCATAAACAAAAGCCAAAGAGAAACAAAAAGAAAATGCTGATAATAGTCTTCTGTATATATGAATGAGATCACTCTCTCAAACTCTTCTTTTGTCCAAAATTCAACTTTAGTTTTTTGTTTTTTAACATTACCAACAATTTTAGAAGGATTTTTTTCTGTCAAATTCAACACCACTGCTCTATCCATAGCCACTGAGAATATTCCTTGTACATTCCTTATATAGGAACGACTTAAATTTTTAGATAGCTCAATTTGCCAAGCTTGAACATGTAAAGGCTCAATATCTGATACAGCAAGATGATAGAAATATTGAAAATGTTTTCTAATAGTTTGGGCTCTGTTTTCATAGGTTCTAAGTTTGACCCTTGTTTTGTAGTATGGTAAGAAGATATCTTCGATAAAATCGGAAAACATTATCTTCAATTCTTTTTCTTCATCAATAGAAGATTCAAGAAACGAGCTTTTTTCAACTCTTAATGCAGAAAGAGCTTCCTTCGCTTCTTTTTGAGTTTTAAAGCCACTACGATATTTTTGTATTCTTTTTCCAGTCAAAGAGTTCTTACCCAAGAAAACTCTAAAATAATAGGTACCATCTTTGGCTTTTTTTATTTCATTTTTATTTTTTGTCATAATATCTACTCCTTGCGATTTACGCTAGAGTGCATATTAGACATGGTATTTTGATTGTTAAGCTTTATACCCAAAACTTTCTCAACAGCCTCACAGGGAACTCTATCTAACTTTCTTGATAGATAATAAGTATGTCCTTTAGCAATCATTAAGTTTTTTGCTTCCTTAATGATTTTGGCTGAGTGAGTTGGTCCATACCCTAACTCAATAAGGTCTTTTTTTGTTAGTGTAAGCATAAGCCTCCTCTCTATAGATTAACTACTCAATCATGACTTAGTTACCTATAATTATACCATAAAAACGTTGGTTTTATTGGCTTTTCGGGGATTTTTTTGTGCAAAAGTTCTCTTTAATACTAAGCTGATTGCAGTTCACAATCACATAAGCATTTCAGCTTCTCCCTCCATGTATGAGCGAGCCTTAACGGGAAGTATCATTATCATTCACACAAGTCATGGCACTTAAACCTAACTTTGATTTAATGTGAAATTGAATGGTTATCGCTTATATTATGGCGCACTCAATCTCACAGGCTTCTTGTGTAAAAAACGTACTTAGTATTTGATATTCAATTTTCAAAGATCATTTTACTTCTCACTATATAAATAAGCTTTTTAACAAAAATATGAAACCATTCGTTCAAAATTACTAGAACAAAAAAAGTAGCAATAGAATTTTATCTCTATCACTACACGTTTTTATTCAGTTTCAGAAGATTTTGAATCACGATTATTTTCATCTAATTCAAAAAGGTATTTACAGTCAATAAGGATAGAAAGAACCTGCCTTCTATTAAAAGTGTACATAGCTTGAAGTGAATAAGTTAATATTAAAGGGAACGCAAGAAGCAATAGTACGCCAAATGCATTTTCATATATCAAACTAACAATATCTTTCTGACTAGAGTTGAAGGAGGACATCATTAAAGAGTTCAATTCTTTCATTTCTTCCTCTGTCAATGCCTTAATAACAAAATCAATAACTTTAAAAAAAGTGTTGCCGAAAATTGTAGCAGTCAAAACAATCAAAGTTGTTAGAATACCAACTGTCCATTGAGAGAAGACACGAATATTGTTCAAGGAATACTTAATTTCTGAGATTAGACTGTTTACACTGGTCTCTACAATACGACCGTCAGATATCATTTTTCCACATGCTTCTTTCCTAATGTATAGCATTCTATTTTTTTGCCATTTTGTATAAGCGAAGCACCCGATGCCTAAAAACAATAAAATAACTGATCCCCAATCCAGTATTAAATCTTTAGTAGTCAGCTTATAAAAATTCCAAAAAATGGCTAAACAAAAGAACCAAGCCAAATAGTAGAAGAATCGCTCTCCCCAACCAAAAAAACCATATTTTGCTAAAATTAATTTTTTTACCTCTTCATAATATGCACTCATAAATCACTCTCCTTCTTTAACATATTATATCGAATAAAATCATTAATGGAAGATATTTTCATCTTTTAAGAAGATAAATATCTTTCATTCGTAGTTTTAATGTATAATCAAATTATCTGTAAACAAAAAATGACCAGAAAGAAAGGTGTTAGTCATGAGTGATAATTTAAATGAGCAAAATAAGATAGAACAACTCTGTCTAAATGCTGTCAGAAATTCTTTAACAAAAGAAATGTGTTTTGGTGTGTCTGATAATGAATACGAACAATTAAAAATATGGTTGGGAAGTGCTGTACCTAACGAAAACAGCAATGCTTTTCCAGACTTCATATTTGAAGGAGGTTTTATAGAACATTTTGCTGTTACATCTTCTTCTGAAAATAGAAAAGGTTCAAAACATAAAGCTGAAATGACTAGATTTGAGAAAGGGAATTTTGACAAATTTTCCAAAGCAATTAATGAGAAAGAAAAAGGTGAAACTGTCAAACATTTTTCTAATAAGACGTATGCTGGTCACTCACATGAAAATATCGTAAATTCAATTAAAAAGAATTGGAACAAACATGTTGATAGTTTAGAAAAATATGAAGGTATTAAAGAGCACGGGATTTTTTTGATAGAGTACGCAGATACTTTTGCAATGGAAACAGCTGAGATCATAGGTAATCAAATTTCTGAGGTTTATGATTCCTACAGAATGAATACGGATAAAGAATTATTGGAGTGGTTATATAATTATAAGGAAAAAATAGAGTATATTATTTTATTTAATGTTAGTTCATTAGAAATAATAAAAGTTAATCAAATAATGAATTTTATTGATGGTGTACCAAAGGGACTTTATGTAGGAATGCCTACCATTGTTTCCGACAGATATATTGGATTTAATGTCTAGTTGCTCTCAATAAGGATCAGAGAAGGATTTTATCCAGAAGGGAAAAGGGAATATTTAATTGGAACATTTTAATGAAAGCACAGTAACAATAAAAGGTTCAAAATATTTAGTTCCAACCAGTGTAATAGTTTGGTGTGCTGACCAGAAGAAAAAAGAAGTTCCTCTTTCGTTGATTACATATCACATGTTGCCAATAGCGCCAAAGGAAGTACAAGAGTGGATAAATTCAAATCCATTCAACTTTGAATTGTTCAGAAAAATGTTCAGTATGGATTTTGATTCAAAAGAAATTAGTAAACGTTGGGTTCAGAGTCATCATAATTAACGTTTAGCCACTCGAATTTTGACTCAATATTTACACTAAAATAAAAAATGGAGGATAGGGATATGGCATATGCATTTACAGAAGGAAAAGAATATAAAATTGATTATTCTAAAATAAAAAAGACTCTCATAGATCAGGCAAAAGAAAACATATTTCACTTTGATCATAATCTTGAAACTTATTTAGACTCATGGATTAAGTTATTACAGGAATGTGAGAGTCTTTCAATTGAACAAATTTTAACCAATACACAACACTACCAAATTGTCGAAACGTTTAGAATATTTCATCAAGATATCAACTACGACGGACAAAAAATAAAAATTCATTTCAACGCTGAATTGATAGCTAATGAAATTAATTATTCGCAAGCTACAGTTCATAGTTATGAGGTATCAGATTTTTCTGATGATAATGCACAATTTTTATGGACTAAAACAGAAGATTCAATCTTTCCATTAAGCGAGAGTCCTATTCTTGCGGTTCCATTTAAATCAGGGTTCCATACGTATTTAGTAATTGATGGCAACCACAGAGTGACAGAATGGGTTAAAACGCATGAAAAAATTCCTGTGATACTATTAAGGACGAATGATCCAATGCTTAATCAAGCTATTTTCTCTTCAATTTTTGATGAAATGTTTTATACTTTTATTTTTGATTGCCATATTATGTCAATTTACAGAAACCTAGAACCCAATCTACCTGATGGCAACTTATTTAGTAAATCATATCTTAATACGGGAGTATTAGATGATACTCTGTAAAAATACTCAAAAAAGTAGTGGGGAATCTTAATCCCTCACTACTTTTCTTTAGACTTATATTTAATAAGTCTCATAAAATCACTATTTGAAATTTTAAGCATGCATACGTGTTTTCTTAAAATAATAAAACAAGTGGAGCACTAGCTACTATGAATCTACTTAATGTGCTTATCTTGTTTCCCTTTAACTTGATTACTATCCTTGTAATCAAGTTCATTTTTATTTAAGTTATAGAGGTAATTTCTAAGTCCTTAAAATAAAAATTAATAGAATCATTTTCATAATCTTCTAATTTAGCGATTGTCAGCTTACTAATCAAGGCTTTACTATCCGACTCCAATCTGATAGTAAAGTGCCCTTTTTATTTTATGTGTATTCTATAAAAATACTGTTACTTGAATTATTTTTTAATAATTCTATTATTTTTATCAATATCTCTTGAGAGACTTTGCCTAAAGTTAATTTATCAATTGACTCAAATTGTTTTAATGCTTCTTGATTATTAGGAATTTCCCAAGGGCTTTCATCATACCAACCTTCATACAAATTATAATAATATGCTAAAGACTTCCACTCGCCATTTACTGGTTGTATCGCTCTCATTATTTCATCAAAATATCCATCCCACATTTTGATACCCACTTTTTCATTTTCTAAAAAAATATAAATATCAATTTCAGGGTTTCCCTCAAATCCTTCATAATAATTATCCATACATGACATTCCTTTCTATTCTTTCCAGTGACCTTCTGTTAACATTTTATCTTGTTCAGGTGTACTAACACCATTTTTTCTATCTGTTATCGCTTTTTGCCAATCATTTTTACTAACCCATTTATCTTTTCCTACTAATATTTGTTGTGAACGTCGTTGACCATCGGCTGTTCCTGGAATAGTTTTCTCAACAACAAATGTATTTCCTTGTCCTTCTGGTGCTCCTGGTGTTCTAGTATGCCAACGCACTTCAATTGTCTCTCCATTTTCTTTCCACTTATAAGATATTTGTTCATATCCATTTTTAGATTGAGCTTTTATATTTGCATCTTCTGGAATATTTATTGGAGATTTTTTCTTATATTGATTGGCTAACCTTAATCGCTCTGCCTCAGTTAAAGTAGAGAGTTTTGGAACTTCAGACCCACTGGCTTTCTTAGAAGAAGAGGGGGCTGTAACAGCGCCTTTATACATCTTATAAGTGCCATAAACACTAATAGCAACAGTGGAAACGGTACTTAACACAAATCCCCAACTTCGCCATTTCTCCCAATCTTCTACTGGAAACCCTGTATTTGGATCAATTCCAGTATTAATGATTGCCAAATGGTAATCAAATTCGGCTGTGCTATATTCTTTCATTACCTCTACTTTACCATATTTAAGCGCCCATTCCTTATACTTTTTAGTAACTATTAAATCAGCTTGGGTTGCATAATAAGTACCTTTTTCGACTAGCACCCACTCTCTATAACTACCTTCATTAATTTCCATCCAAACTCGATCACCTATATCTGGTGGTGCTGACTCATTTTCCTTCTCTTTTCGTTGTTCAGTACATTCTGAAAGATAGTTCATACTAGCTTTTTGACCGCTAGTCAGCACATAAGCACTACCATCTGAATTGAAAGGAATACCATTTTTAAAACTATTAATCATTGTTTGAATGTGTTGTATTTCAGTGATAATATTAGAAAAGTGATTAGAATGTGCACCTTCAAATGATTCTACTTTTTCTCTCTTAGCCTTCAATTCATTTTTTCTAGATTCAGCACCTCTAACTGTATTAGTCATTTGTTGCATATCTGCTAGTGGTGCCTTCTTAAATTCATCAATTATTTCTATGTAGCGCTGTATCTCTTGCTCAATTCTATTTTCTGCGGTCTCCAACTGATCTGTGTCAATTTGTTCGCCAACACTGCTTGTTACCTGCTCAGAGAAATCCAACTGATACCGAATCATCTCTTGATTTGCATCCTCAATTACACAAGATAAATTTTCAATGACAGGAATATACACTTGTTCATAATACTTTTTAGCAGTCTTTAAAGCTTTTCCTTCCATTTCTGGGTCAATAATTATTTCTTTAAAAACATTTGCTATACTTTCCAGTTGCCCAGTAGTTTCAGGTACTTTATTTCCAAACAGAACAGCGATTGATTTTATTTCGGCAGAGTCAACTTTCATCATTATTCTCCTTGCTGTATAGTTTTTTCAAAACCCGTTCTGTTTCGGTTATTTGTTCCTGAATATTAGCCTTTTCCCTTTTAATTGAATCAGAAGATTCTTCGTATTGTTTAAAGAAATTCCGTTCTTCATGTCGCCAATCCTCTGTCATATTTCCAATGAACTGATTAGCTTCATTTCCATGCCAACCATCTGAAATTAAAGATTCAATTTCTCGTTTTAATGGTGTCATTTCTTCCATAATAATAGCACCGTTTTCGATTTTTCTTTGTATTTTAGCTAATTCATCATGATCTTGTTCAAGTCTTTCAATTCGCTGTTTAGTTTGATAAACTTCTTGATCGAATTTATAATTATCCATTAATTTCTCCCTGCACTTTTCACTTGCATTGGATCTTTAAGATTAAGTCCATCTAAAAGTGAACTTTCAGTTTTTGCTAACGGATCATTTACGGTTGATGCAATAAATTTATCAATTCCTAAAAGCCTACCCAACACTTGATCCAATGTCTCGAATTCTTCTGTTGTGCTTGTAAAAGAAACACATTCCTTAGACAAAGCGTCTTTCATATCTGAAATAACACCTTCCAATTGACTCACAACCTGCTTCATCTGGCTAGTAGAACCTAAATCTGAATAAGCACTGGTTAGGCTTAAAGGAACGTCAAAAGATAATAGTTGATGATTTTCGTTTAGTTTGTGAGCGTATTTTTTTGCCTCTGGTATATTAATCTTAATTTCATTTTCCAAATAAACACCTCCATTATTCTATACATATAATCTTACTACACAAAAACATGACAATTCAATATTTTTTTCGAACCAATTGATAAAAATCGAAAAATAAGCATGTCTTTATCTGAATTTATATCCGTATTTTTCGTTCAGCATCAAAAAAGTATAATTTTTTTAAAGTAACAGCAGTGAATATATTACACATTCAGCTTTAAGAGAAGGATAATAAAATATAATAGAGAAGAAGGGGATACTTTGCTACTAGCTGCAGTATGCATCAAACAAAAAAACTAATCATTTTTGAAGAGTTTTCACTCTTTTAAATACTTAGCATCTAAAATGAAACTACTAACTTAGAAGGAGTGACAACAATGGAAAATATTAATATTTACAGTATACAAATTGAAAGATACGAAGTTGATTTGTCTTTTATACGAGAAAGAAGGATGGAATTAGGTTTAACTCAAGTTGATTTAGCTAGTTATTTAGGGTATCAAAATTCAAGTTCTTACTACAAATTGGAAAATGGAGATAGCACATTAAATGCTATTCATCTTCCAGTTATAGCTCAGGTGTTAAAATGTGATCTTGATTCACTATACAAAAAATGCCTTGCATAAAATACAAGGCTGACAACTTTTAAACTTTGATAAAATGATGCACAAATAACTCAATCCAAGTATACATATACAACCCCCCTTTCCAAATGAATTAACATAAGGAGAACATTAATGAAAATTGGTACTACTCTAAAAAATCTACGAACTGGGAAAAATATCACACGTCAAAATTTAGTCAAAGGAATTATGTCTGTTAATCACTATTACAAGGTTGAAAAAAATGAGAACAATCTTTCTGTTGATAAGTGCATTAAAATTCTTTCAAGGTTAAATGTAACCTTCGACGAGTTCTTATTTATCGCAAATGATTATAAAAATAATTCAAAAAAATTAGTAGGTGATACTGCAATCAACTTATATTATTCTGGTCAAAACACACAAGAAGAGTTGCAAGAACTCCAAGAAAAATGCATCGAGTTATTTAAAAAAACAGATGATGTGTATTACCAACACCATTCTATTTTGATCTCAACCATGACAAATAATCTACAACTAACGAAGCAAGAGATAGACATACTTATAAACTATTTTTTCAAAGTGGATAATTATGGATTATATGAAATAAAGATGTTTACAAATTTTGCCTATCTTTTTGATTCAGATATCTTGGTAATACTATCTAACAACATCTTAGAAAAATTCTTAAAGTTTGAAGCATTTGAGGAAACGAATAAAGACTATGTATTTTTTCTGTTAAATTTAATAAATGTTTTCCACACCAGAGCTGAAACTGATCTAGCTTATCGTTTTATTGAGCTTGCTGAAAATCAAATCAAGAATAGTACAGACTTTTTCAGTTTAACAGTTTTAAAATATCATCAAGGCATAAATAAAATTCAAACAAAAAATTTTTCAGGAAAAGAATTAGTAGAAGAAGCTCTGTTGATTTTCAAAAAATTGCATAATAATTTTTATACTCTTTACAAGAAAGAATATGAGGATTATTTAGATCTTTACAAACAGCCATATTCCTAAATTAATCTTTTTTTTACTCATACTATGTTCACCTCTAAGTTGATATGCAAATAGCTTATCATAGATTTGTACGTAAAAATGATAATGTATAATATATTCACACTCATGATTAGATCAACTCTTAAAGCTGAACCCCAGAATTCAAGATGATTACTTTGAATTTTGGGGTTCAGTTTATTTTCTGTTTAAATCAAATTTATAGACTGCTTTAATAAACCTTTCTGCTAAAGATTGAGGAAAATCATACTCTCCTACAGAAAATGGCACATCATAATCAGTAATAAAATACTCTTCATACGAATAACCAAATTCATCCACAAACTCATTTCCCACACAAATCGTTTGATACGCTTGTGCCAAGTCTTCCTCATCAAATGGAAAGTGTAAATACACACCTAACAAAAATCCTTCATTATAAGCTTTCAAATTAGTGAGATATATCCAATGATCGCTATCTCCGCCAACTCTTTTTCCGTCTTGTTCCATCATCATTTCTTCCGTTACTTTTACTAATTCCATCTTATTCTTCCTCTCTTTGTCTTTTTGACCATCCATTTTGTTTCGAGCTGAGGCGCAGGTTGTTAGGATGCAATCCTGACGATTTTCTCTTCTCTTTTAGTTTTCAAAGTTTATGTATCAACTTTCAATGAATGGTTCATTTTGCTCTTTCGCTTTCGGCGCAATTGACACAGCAATTTTTTTGATTGATGGAAAGGACGAAGTATTCGAAGGCTCGCCTGATTCCTTGTAGGCAATCAAACAAAATTGCTAAATTGCATCGTCCGAACTCGAAAGGGCAGAATGGAACATGATAGAAAGACATAAGGTTGGAAAAGTAAAACACGTAAAAAAAGAAGCTTGCGTATGCAAACTTCTATCAACTCATCGTCTTTAATTGTTTTTGTTTTTCTCAATATCTAAAATGCTATCAATGACATCTAAAATATCATCTTGCTGAGAAGATAAAGATAACTTATTCATGATTCTTGTTTTCTTATCTGCTGTTTCTATATTGAAAGAGAAGAAAGTAGGATAATCAATTTCCAATGCTGAAATTATCTTATCAAGAGTTTTCAATTGTAGATTGCTACTAACTCCTCGTTCCACTCGACCTAAGAAATTTGAATTGATATCTGCCTTTTGCGCTAGCATTTCTTGACTCATGCCTTTACTGATGCGAATTTCTCTAATTCTTTTTGACACTTCACTATCAAGCTGCATCTTATTCACCTCTAAAGTTAATTTTGTCTTCCTAATAATTAAGGTTAAACTGTTTCTGCTCAAAATATCACATCTCAAAAGTACGATTAAACATCATTTACAGTTCTTAAAAGTACGTTAACGTGATATAATAGTACTTGTTCAGAAAAAATACAGTAAATATTAAAAGGAGAGTGAGTATTTTATGAAAAATACGAAGAACAAGAACATGGTTAATGCAACTGAACAAAAATACCGCGCTAAGATGGTAAAAGGAAAGAAAGGCTGGCTGATTAAGGGAATGCTATTTTCTACCTTATTATTTGGTGGAGCATTCTTAGTAGAGTCAGAAACTGTACAAGCTGCTGAGTGGCAAGTTAATTCAGTGGAAACAATCAAAGCTACACTAAAAGAAAATCAATCATCCTATACATTTGTTGAAGGAGATACCTTCTATAATATTGCGCTCGCTGTGAACGTAAAATGGGAAACCCTAATGACCGCTAATGGATTTGAGTTAGGCTCTCAATACTCTGTACCTGTTGGAACAACGATTTCTTTTGATGGCTCCAAAATGACTGTGACTAATGCAGTAGGAGAAGTTATTAGCGAAACACAACTTAACAACGATGATAAAATTGATACAACACAGCCATTTGCTGGACAAGCTACAACAAATCAACCTGCTAAAACCAATACAGGTACTAACAACAAACCCAATGCTTCTCTTCCAATAACTAAACCTTCAACGCCATCAAAAAATCCTACAGCAGATAAAGAACAGGCTGAATCTCAACTGGAAGAAGTTGAAAAGGATAAGGAACAGGTTGAAAAAGAGAAAGAGGAAGTTGAAAAAGAACTGGCAGCTCTTAATGAAAGCAATAACGGTACTTTATTAGATTTACAAGCGAAACGTGATGACTTGCAACGAAAAGTGGAAGAGGCACAAACAGCCTATGATCTTCAATTAGCTACTGTAACAAATACAGAAGCTAAAGTAGCTGAGGCTACAACAGCTCAAGGTGTTGCTCAAACAGCCCTAGAAATTGCACAAACGACACTTGCAACTGCTCAAGCAAATGCAGATGCTGCTCAGAATCGTGTAAATGATGTACAAGCACAAATGGATGCTTTAACAGAACAAGCAACCACTGCAAATGATGCAGCAGCTCAAGCAAAACTAGCTGCGTTGCAATTAGAAATGGATGCTGCACAAGCGAATTTAACAGCCTATCAAAATGAATTAAATATAGCCACTGATAACTTGGCAACTGCTCAAACTAACTACGATACAGCAACAACACAATTAACAACTGTAGAAGCTGAACTTGCCACAGCACGAGCGAATGTAGAAGCTGCTCAAGCAGCTTTAGTAACAGCTGAAACAGAACTAAATAGCTTGCCTGAAACGGTGACAGCTTCAACAGTAGCAGAAGCAAAAAAACTTCAAAAACAATTAGCTGATTTTGAAGCATGTCTCAAAGAATTAGATACACAAATTACGACATTAAAAGATAAAATTGAACAGCTGGATCAGCAAATTGCACAACTAGATCAACAAGCCGACCAAAGCAAAAAAGATTTTGAAGAGATTAAAGACTCCGCCAATAATGTTGTAGAAAATTTACCAGATGAAACACCAGTAACCAATGCAAACGATACAGCGAATAACACAGAGAAGGAATTGCCAGAAATAAATAACGGTGGTACAACAACGCCATCTAATGAAGATAAATACGTGACGGTGAACGTTGATGAAGCTGGAAACAGACTAACTGACTTAACAGGCTATGTAAAAGTATCAGAAGCAGAAGCGGTTAAAACAGTTGAAACCTTACCAAATGGGAATACAATAACCACTTATACAACAACCGTTACTTACCATAAAACAATCAACACAGATAAATCCGTAACCTATCATATTGATGAGATAGGAAATCCAATTGATGAAGCAGATTTGGCTAATTATGTTGAACTAAGTCGTGATAATAGCGTGACAGTTGAAACCTTGCCTAATGGTGACACTGTAACGACTCAAATTACAACAATTGTTTATCGTAAAACGAACAATATAGATAAGCATGTGACGATTACGATTGATGAAGCTGGCAACGTTATTACTGATTTAACTGGCTACACAAAGATTTCCGAATCAGAAGCCGTTAAGACAGTAGAGACGTTACCTAATGGTGATACAGTGACAACCTATACAACGACGATCACTTATCACAAAAATGTAAATACTGATAAACATGTAACCATCAATGTAGACGAATCTGGAAAAGTTCTCACTGACTTAACAGATTATGAAAAAGTATCAGAATCAACACCAGTAAAATCAGTTGAAACGCTACCTAACGGAGATACTGTAACAACTTACACTACTACTGTTACGTATAAGAAAAAAGCTACTACAACCGATCCGATTATTGATAATATTTTATCTTCTACTGATAAAAAAATTACTGATATAAAAAATCAAGTAAGTAAAGATGATACAGCCGTTTCACTTGAACAAGCTCGTGAATTAACGGATGCTGAATTGACATCTAAGGTAGCAGAAGAATTCGCTAAAATGGTTCAAGCAGAACAAGCGAATTACAACTACAATCAAACAAACCTAACTACTGATGATAAAGTCGGTGATCGTACTTCTTCTCGTGCAGTCGAGGTAATGTACAATTTCGATCATGCTAGACCAGAAAACGATCTGGAGGATGGCACATACAAATTATCTTATAACACAGGCGATACACAGATGGCGAACACAACAGAAAATATTTCTCAATCTACAATTTCAGCATCTAAAGTGAATGGCGATTCAAGCGAGTTAGCCAAGCTAATTGCACAAGCAATGTTCCAACAATACATTGAAGAAGAACGTGCTGCATATCTAGCAGGAAATACATCGGCTGCTATGCACTATTCTAATATTGCTGCAAAAGGATATACTGACATGTCAGTTGGTGTATTTGTAGTGAAACAGGGCAATAACTATGTTGTTACAACCACAGTTATCACAGGTAATCACTCAACAGCAAGATAATACTCGTTTCTAGGTGGCAGTTATTTGTCACCTAGTATTTTATGCTTAATCTTATATAAGGTGGTTTCAATATGAAAAAATGTACCTCACTAGTTACGATACTTATTTGTATCTTTCTATTAAGCGCTTGTTCAACAAAAAATACGGTAAAAGAAAATAATGAACAATCTACAACAACAAAGAAAGATAATGCAGAAGAAAGAAAATTATTAACTGTTGAAAATTCAATTATTGATAATAAAGAGCTCCAAATTTGGTATGAAGTAGATTCAGATGATCTTGATAACGCAAAAGATGCTAGTGTCTTTCATTTATATTTAATCAAAAATAATGAAATTGCTTCATTAATATTAGATTATCCTATAGACTATGACCACACCAACCCAGAACATGAAAATGCACAAGAAAAGAAGCCTCTTACACTAGGTGAAATATCGAAGTTAGAAAAAACAGACACCATCATGAAAGAAGTAGAACAGCGATATAAAAATAACAGTGATAAAGGCTATGGTAAAAATGAAGCATTTAATTTCTATCCTCTTACCTATAAAACTGAAACAGATGGTACAGGAAATAATGTAGAGGAAATTATCTTATCCTATATAAACAAGGAACAGAAAGAGGATCAATTAACGTTTTATAAGCCTACTAGCGGGCAAGTTGTTTATGATAATATTTTCGTTGGATACTGGAATCACGTTTCTTCAAAAGAATCTGGCAATGAATATACTCGCCAAGCCTTGAAATTAGAAACAAATAAACATGCTTTATTTGTCTGGGATGAACCTGATTTTGGACAACTGGAAACTAAGAATTCAAAAGAACCTACGAACAAACAAAAAACAGCTCCATTACCTGACTTAAAACCAGTTACAATCGCTGCATTAGTCGCTCAAAAAATTTGGCCTACCGCAACAATCATGCCAGTAATTGGCTATACAAATAATGGTGATGATTATGTTGTCAATCAAGGAGAGTCTCCATATTCGATACAGTTTCAAGTAAAAGACGATCAAATCTTAATTTTACCTGAATCAAAAGAATCGCCTAATACTGAATACTCACTTGTTGAACTAGTGAATGAATTTTACTCTGATTCTTCGTCTAAAGAAATGACTAATTTATTAACACAACAAATGGCACAGACGAATTACGAAAGTAGTCAGTAATCAACTTGTATATTATTACAAAAGAGGTCGATACAAAACGTCTATTCGGTTTCAAAGAATGGCACAAAACTGTTTTTTTAGTTTGGTTCTAGCCTCTTTTGTATCTATACTATTGTAACTCTACATAAAAATTATCATCACCTTTTAACATAAGCCTCTTCATAATACTCATCAGCTGGCACACCATCTAAAAATACCGAACCTTCTTCTAGCCAAATAAAACATACAGAGCATAACCAAAACCATGAGCATCATTGCACAGAGAAATATTTTATATTGACGAATAAATTTAAGTGCGTTATTATAAAAATGACCATCAGTCATTTTTGGACACGATAACCAATCATCTCAATATAAATAATAGAAAAATACTACATTCTAGTTTTCCGACTTATTCATAATTAATTTCAAGACCACTACACATACTGAAAAGGGGTTTACTATGGCAAATATTAAGACACGTAAAGAAAAAGCAGAGAAGTCAAAAAAAATTGCTGAAGCTGCATTACATCTATTTGAAATAAAATCATTTAGCGATATCTCGATGGCTGAAATTGCAAAAAAAGCAGGGGTAGCAAAAGGAACGCTCTTTAACTACTTTGAAACAAAAGAAAGCATCTTTATGGAGTTGCTTTTGATAGGTTATCAAGAATATTTTTCTACATTGATTCAACTGTTTGCTGATAAAAAAATCTTAACAATTGGTGAATTTAAGAAAGTGTTGTTAGATGAAACAAGATTTTTAGTTCAAGAACAGATTGTTCTAGTTCGACTTAATGCTTTGAGAGGACCAGTTTTGGAAGGCCGTGCCAATATCAATCAAACATTGGCTGGAAGAAAAAAGTTGAATGACATAGTTATCCAATTAGGACAAACAATTGCTAGTAAGCTTGAGAATATTACTCCTCAAGATGCTAGTCACTTATTTATTATTCAAAGTGCCATCATTAGTGGACTTTTGAATATGGCAAATTTAGAGGAATTCAATCATCAATCGTTAAAGCAAGAATTCAACGCTTTTCAATTTAATTTGGAAGAAGAAGCAGTCAAAGCCTTTGAATTCTATTTGCATGGATTTTTAGTACAAATCAAACTGACAGAATAGAGGAATTACTATGAAACAAGAACAGATAAGAAATTTTTCCATTATTGCACATATTGATCACGGAAAATCTACTTTAGCTGATCGAATCATGGAACTAACTGGGACAACCAACGATCGTGAAGCTAAAAATCAATTGCTGGATGATCTAGCAGTTGAGCAATCTCATGGTATCACTGTCAAATCAAAAACAGTTCAAAATTTATATAAAGCAGATAATGGCAATACCTATCAATATAATCTAATTGATACGCCTGGACATGTTGATTTTTCTTATGAAGTGTCGAAAAGTTTAGCTGCTAGCGAAGGAGCACTTTTGCTCGTTGATGCTACCCAAGGTATTCAGGCTCAAACAGTGGCTAATTATCGTTTGGCAAAACAAAATCACCTGACCATTATTCCTGTCATCAATAAAATTGACAGTACTATTGCAGATGTGCCGAAGGTTGAGCAGCAAATCAGAAACCTAGATAAAGAATTTACAGACATGACTATTTTAAAAATATCGGCTAAAAATGGTTTAGGTATTCATGACGTTTTAGAAGCGATTTATCAACGAATTCCTGCACCTTGTGGAGAAAAACAACAGCCCTTAAAAGCTCTGATCTTCGATTCATTGTTCGATCCATTTAAAGGAATCATTGCCTACGTACGGATTTATGATGGAATCATCACGAAACATACTACCTTAATGTTAATGGCTAATGAACAGCACTTCTCGGCTAATGAATTAGGGGTTTTCACACCAAGTATGGTACCAGTTAATGAGCTGTATCCAGGTGAAGTTGGATTTATTATGACTGGCTTGAAAGAGCCACATTTAGTTCGAATTGGGGATACTTTGACAAATTATTCAGTGCCAACAAATCAACCAATCCAAGGCTATGAACCAGTGCAATCAATGGTTTTTGCTGGCTTTTATCCTAAAAATAACGATTATAATAAATTGAAATTAGCTATCGAAAAATTAGCATTGAATGATTCCTCGTTTCAGTTTAATTTGGAGACCTCGACTGCTCTAGGACCTGGTTTCCGCTGTGGTTTCTTAGGAATATTACACCTGCAAATTATTCGTGAACGCTTAGAAAAAGAATATGGATTAGAAGTGTTGACAACTTCCCCGAATGTAACCTATCAGGTTCATGTAAAAGGCCAACAGCAGCAAGATGTTCTGGTTGTGAATAATCCAGTTAACTTCCCTTACTTTTCACTTATTGAGGACGTAGAAGAACCATATGTTCAAGCTGAGATTACAACGCCCAATGACAGTCTGGGTGCGATTATGAAATTAGCAGAGAAACATAAGGGCATTTTTCAGACAATGAAAAATGAAGCGGACTTAGTAACCTTAATCTATAATATGCCTTTATCAGAGATTGCTTACGACTTCTTTAGTCATTTAAAATCGGCTTCTCATGGATATGCGACAATGAATACAGTGTTTATCGGATACCAACTCGCTGATGTTGTAAAAGTTGAAATTCATATCAACTATGCAAAGGTTGATGCATTATCCTTTGTACTTCATAGAGAAGATGCACAAATAATGACACAAGCACTCGTCCATAAGTTAAAGGTCACCGTCCCTAAAAAACTTTATCCAATGCCAGTACAAGCGATTATTGAAGGGAAAGTAATCGCACGAATTGATATTCCACCACTACGGAAAAATGCAGCAGTGAATGGCGAACAACGTAGCATCTCCAAAAAACAAGCTTTACTTAGACGACAAAGTGCAAACAAACGACTAGAGGCACATAGTGACGTGACACTAACGCAAGAGGTTTTTAATAGTATTTTAGAGTTAGATGTCTAATCATCAGTCCTTAACTCTACAGCAAACAAATTGCAACTAAAATCATATTAGTTTGACCAATGATAATAAAATCGCTGATCGCACATCTTCGCATACAATCAAGACAATAACTATATATAAGTAACTCCTCACCAGCAAGACAATAACCGTTTCTAGGTGCAGTCATTTGTCAACTAGCTTCATCATTTTATCAGGATAAGTAGGCTTATTAAATAGAGCTTATTAACGGGAAAATGCATATAGAAATAAATGCTTGTAATAATATATTCGTAGCTACATCTGTACTCACCTTTATTTACATTCCGTAAGGACAGCCAACTAAAGCTGTCCTTTTTTATAGTTAATTCACATCAAAAGATCATCATCCCCAAGTTTCGACTCATTCTCGCACTCATTATTTTCTCTCCAATATTTTTCGCTAGTATTAGGAAATTCTCCTAACTCGACACCACCATATAACAACTCTTCATCTTCACCATGAAAATCTTCATAATACTCACCAACCGCACCCCCCTCCAAAAAGGCTGAACCTTCTTCTCCCCAAAACTTTTCTTTTGCAAGCGCTATAATATGTTTGCGGTGCTCTTCTTTTAGAAAAACTATCGGATTATTAATCATGTACTCAAGCTTACGATTATAACGTCGATCACGCTCACTATCATTAACGTCTTCAAGAATTGAGTGGTAGGCATCTAGATCAAATAATTTCAAAAACAAATCTTTTTCTATTTGCGATGATTTCAGAAAGTCATACTTATCATCAGTGTCAAAAACATTAAATTGTTTTTCTACTCTTTCTTCATTAATTGATTTAGCTATCTCTACAATTGGAATTTTGGTAAATTCAGGAACTTCATTTCTTTTGTTCTTAACCAGTTCCATAAAAGTTGTTCTATCTACCCTTTCTTCTGGCTCCAAATAAGAATTTAAATATCTGTATAATTCTTTATTTTCCTTAGAAGTATTTTTGGGAACAGTCACAACATTTCTTCTTTTTGGTACGAATGTTGTCTTATCAAACCAATTATTCTCAATCCTTTTCATATTGTACTGAATAACTTTTTCTACATCGGATAAATAATATTTTGACCCTTTAGTCTGACCAACTTTTTTAACTTTTTCTTCTTCTTTCTTAAATTCATTGTATAACCTCACATATTTACGCCATGTTGTTTCACCTATTACATGATCATCAAAGCTAGAGTAGCCTACCACTTCATCAACCATATCTAAAATTTCTTGAAGATTAAGAAGTTTATTTCTTAAATCTGATTTAGCCATACTGTCCACTCCTTCATTTCTCATTATATCAAATTTCAACAAAATTGAAAGTGTATCGAATTATTTATCGTTACTCAAAACGTTGTTACAAAGCCTTTTTATATAGATTTATCGAAAAACAGATGCTATTATAAGTCTTGTAATTCGATACGCGTATACAAATTACAAAAACAACTTGATCTTTGAAAACTGAATGCATTCATAATCAATAGATCAAAAAATAACGGCTTGTGCTAGCTAAGAAAAATAGCATCGATGAGAGAATTTGATCTCTCATCGCAAAGGAGTACTAATGGCACTAAAAGCACTGAATAAAATAAAAAGACCCGTTCAGATTGAACTGGAATAAAGAGCCAACATAATAAGGATGGGGAATGCCGATAAATCAACGTTTTTCAACTTTTAAAATGCTTGATTTTCATTGAAAATGATATGGTTCCCTACCATTTTCCCTACCAAAAACCCCTGTCAAGTTCTTTTCAGACAGGGGGTTTTGGTTGATTTTATTAACTATATCTTAAATTTCCACTTTCATAATTCCTTGTACTTTATTCCTAAGGGCCTTCTTTGCTCTTTCATTTAAATTAATTTTATTAATTAAGGAGTTGGCGTTCCCTTGATTTCCTTTTAAAGCTTCAATAAAAATTTTGCATTTCACAAAATCTGTATAATAACTACTATTCTTAGAATTGAATTTATTCATACTTTTTAATACAGATTCTAGTCCCCTTAAATTACCAGTCTTCTCAAAGAAATCAATTTTGAACAACAATACGTATATGCTATCTGGAAAAAGATTATCAGCTTTTTCAACAAAAACTTCAGCACCTTCTATATTATCATTCATGTAAAGTTCATACTGAGCAGACATAATTAAATACATATTTTTTGCCTTGTCAGAAGGGATTATTTCTATGTCTTTTAATAATTTTTCCATTATAGGTTTTTTTTCGTCTACGGAAAACCTGCTACTTCTTTCATAAGATAAAACTTGGTAGTACGCATGTATATGATATTCATTACTTCTATTATTCTCGTAATTTTCTTTCGCCATATCAAACGCTTTTTCATAATTTTCTGTTTTGTTGTAAAGTAAAACAAGTTCTCTTTTAGCTTGGGCATAGTTTGGATATTCATCTAAAGAAGATAACAATCTATCTATTGCCTTTTCGTAATTTCCTATGTGCCTATAATAAAATCCGTACAGAAAATTATGTTGCGCCCCATTAATGTGTCTAATTTCTTCATTAAATCTATTCAATTTCTGTCTGGCTAAAGCACTACACAAGTAAAATCTAATTTCACTTAATATATATGGATCTAAAAAAGTAGATGCTTCTAGAACTTTATCAGCAAGTTGAATAACATCTTTATCATTAGATTTACTATCATAAAGATCTTTCATCGTCTTCAAATAAAAAGAAGGGATAAGCATCTCATCAGAAATTTCGCTTGATAATTTCAATTTTTGTTGGAAAATAAAAGTTCTATCTGCATAATCAAAATAGGTATCTTTTGTTTCCATACTAGACTTAACAAATGTTGAAACATTTTGTTCAAACTCTTTGTTTAGTTTTAAATGTTGTCTTGAAAAATAATTTTTTATAGCAGTGTTCATAATTAAATATTCTGATCTAGAGCCAATAAAGGAACATATTCCTCCAGCAAGAAATTTTTCTATATATTTTAAATATTTTTTTTCTTTATTCAGCAAGTTATTTAAAGTTTCAATACTTATAAAATCAAATAAAGATATTAATTTTAGAATTTGTAAAGCTACTTCATCATCATTGTATTCTGAAAGAAGTATAATAACCTTATCATCCCCAAAATTAGTAATAATGTCAGTATTTTCTTTTAAATAATGAATACCTTCCGCTTTTGCTACCTCTGCTGAAAAAAATACTTCTTCTGGTAATCCAGTTAAATAATTGGATATGCTTTCTAAATCTTCGTTATTTATGTTTAATCCAATTAATTTTGAATACCTCATCAGTAAACGACTTCTATCTTTTTTACTTAATTCGTCGATTTGAAGACTAAATATATTAGGCAATGAATAAAGTAGTTTATACATAGGTTTATATTTGGATGCAATGCACAACACAACATCATTAAATTCTCCAGACTTAGCAATCTTTTTAGATAACTCCACAAACCAAGGAGTTAACTCTCTATAATGAGATACAATTGCGCCTTCGTCTTCAATTAAAATAATATCTTTTGAATTATTTACATCCAATAAGATTTGATAGGCAATATCAATTTTTTCTTCAATGGTTTTTGTCATTAAATTTTCTGTATTAATATTAGAATAACCTAGGTCTTCTATTGAAAGTATTAAGTTCTCTATACTTTGATGTCCATCCAAAACCAATATAGGCATTGAATAACTTTCTTTTATGACATCTATTTTTATTAATCCCCTCTTTAAAAAACTCCTCCTACCAATTGAATTAATTCCTGATGCGATTAATATGTTAGGTCTAGCGGAATTAAAGTTATCCATTCTATCTTCAAATTCCTCCATTTTATCATTTCTTCCTACGTATAAATTATTTTTTTCTTTTATTCTTGGATTAATCATCCAAGAAATTTCAACAGCTCGTGAAATAATTTGCCGAGCCGCTTTCTTAGGACTTGTAATCATTCTAATATTATATTGCTTTAACCATTCTGGAATTCTATTATCTTCATGATTGATATTAGGATCAATTATAATTGGAAAAATACGTTCTTCATCCGGATTACTTAGTTCTAGAAACTCAGACTGCATAATTTCTTTTTGTACCCATTCTGATTCTAATGCCTTATTGGATAATAACAAAACAAATAAATCTGTTTTTTCAATCCATTCTGATATCTCTAAATTAATCTTTGCTCCTTCTTCAAAAGTATGTGCATCAAAAACTATTTTATCTTTTCCTAAACTGTTGTTCAAAGCTTTAACTAAATGTTCTGCGTAGAAAGCTTTATCACTGCTACTATGTGAGATAAAAATACGCTTCATAAATCATCCTCCTAAATTATATTATTTATCTTGAAATATTATCTGTATAATCATTGAATACATTTATTATCATTCTTTTAAATTCTATTTTAGAACATTAAGTCAGATAAAGAAACAAAAAACTTTTTATCATTATTCAAACTCAACGAAATATCAACAAACTCCCCACTAGTCCCTAAATCATAATCCCTCCCAATAGCCTCATAATCAATATAATTCGCCAAATGCTCAGGAATATCATAATATCCCAAATCTACCAAAGCATATCCAAACTTCTCATGGTCGCTCACTCCTGTTTCATCTAATTCAATAATAGTTATCTCAGCTCCCATATTTTCTGCAATCACCCAAACCACTTCATCTGGATAACTCATATAAGCTTCTAAACTATCATATCTTTCTGCTAAAGATTGAGGAAAATCATACTCTCCAACAGAAAAAGGCACGTCATAATCAGTAATAAAATATTCTTCATACGAATAACCAAATTCATCCACAAACTCATTTCCCACACAAATCGTTTGATACGCTTGCGCCAAGTCTTCCTCATCAAATGGAAAGTGCAAATATACACCTAATAAAAATCCTTCATTATACGCTTTAAAATTAGTTAAATATATCCAATGATCGCTATCTCCGCCCACTCTTTTTCCGTCTTGCTCCATCATCATTTCTTCCGTTACTTTTACTAATTCCATCTTGTTCTTCCTCTCTTTGTCTTTTTGACCATCCATTTTGTTTCGAGCTGAGGCGCAGGTTGTTAGATGCAATCCTGACGATTTTCTCTTCTCTTTTAGTTTTCAAAGTTTATGTATCAACTTTCAATGAATGGTTCATTTTGCTCTTCGCTTTCGGCGCAATTGACACAGCAATTTTTTTGATTGACGGAAAGGACGAAGTATTCGAAGGCTTGTCCTGATTCCTTGCAGGCAATCAAACAAAATTGCTAAATTGCATCGTCCGAACTCGAAAGGGCAGAATGGAACATGATAGAAAGACATAAGGTTGGAAAAGTAAAACACATAAAAAAAGAAGCTTGCGTATGCAAACTTCTATCAACTCATTGTCTTTAATTGTTTTTGTTTTTCTCAATATCTAAAATGCTATCAATGACATCTAAAATCTCGTCTTGTTGTGAAGATAAAGATAATTTATTCATGTTTATTTACACTTTTATTTCCCCTTCTTATTCGGAAAAGGTACTTTCACACCACTAACCCCACAAATATAATTCATATCAACATTGTAAAACTTAGCAAGTTTAATCATAGATTCTAAAGGTATTCTCGTCTTCCCATATTCATAATCAGCATAAGTTCTCTGACCCACGTTTAACAATGCGGCAACTTCTCTCTGAGTGTAATCATTATCCTCACGTAATGTCCTTATTCGTTTAATATAATCCATAATCATCCCTCTTTTTGATTATTCTATCCTAGAGTTATAAACTCAATCACCATTTAGAGCTATAAACTCTTAAATTAGCTACCTATCATTTAGCTTTAAACTAACTATTTTTTAGGAAATGAGTTCTTCACATTACTAATTCCACATATATAATTCATGTCAACATCATAAAATTTAGCTAAGATAATCATTGAATCCAAAGGTATTCTCGTTTTTCCATATTCATAATCAGCATAAGTTCTTTGTCCAACACTCAACAGCGCTGCAACTTCTCTCTGTGTATAATCATTATCTTCACGTAATTCTCTTATCCGCTTTATATACTGCATGACTTGTCTCCTTTTCTAATTATTTTACGATAGAGTTATAAACTCTATTGACTTTTAGAGCAATAAACTCTAAAATAGGTTTAAGAGCAAAAACAATGAATGAAAAAAATAGAAATCATTAGGAGGTTCAACATGGCTCACCCAGTAAAAATGATCACCTATCAAGACCTACATAAACTAAATCATTCAATCCAACAATTAAAGAACTGGCACGAAACATTCAGTTCACTAAAAAACAACACCCAAAATCTTTCTATTCCCGATAACCTCTTTTATGAGCATGAGCGGATATTAAAAACATTAGCTCAAGAAACACAAAAACTTAAAAGCAAAGGAAAACTGAAAAACATTTTGATTTAAAATCCTAGCTGCAAAATGGGATTTTAAAGTTCATCAGTATTAGCCGAACTGTTACTGACGAACGATAGATTTAAACAAGTAGTTGACTCTCTAACTACTTGTTTTTTTGCAAAATATCTACAAACGAATACGAATATCTTATGATGTTTACACAAAGCATTTTAAGATATAACACAACTTAGTTTCAGCTCAAAAAAAGGCTAGAGAGAATTCCTCTAAACCTCATAAGACCCATTTTTACAACTTTTTATAGTTCCTTCCATGTGAACTATTGATAACTAATCTGTTGAGAAAATCTAAAAAACGAAATTATACATCATCTTTAATCCTAAATAAGTTTTATATTGAACAAAAAACAAATTGACAGAGAAAACGTTTCATAATACAATCATTTTCTAATCAGAATAATAAAGAGTTTTTACTCAATGAAAAAATTATCTTGTTGTTGTTTATTGCTGTATTTTTACTTCCCCTCGTCAAAAAAGGATTTAAGTAGCGTTATGGACTAAAATTTATGGCCCTGCTGCTAAATACAAACCTACTGCTCTATAATAGTTTGGCAAGCTTATTGGTATTCTTCTGTTGCGGCTCAAGTAAGAGGTATGAAACAACCGTTAATCGTAAGTCCTTATGATTTACCAGCATACTTTAATTCAAGACCTGCCCATGTTGGAACCTGGTCTGCATAGGTGGAGACCTATGTATTAATAAAATACAAAGGATAGTACAACTATGAACCTATTTAGATTTATTTTTTATATAATTTGGGGCATTCTTGCTTTTTTAATTCCATTTGGTCTATTACGTGTCATAACAAAAGCCAGTTATAATGATTTCTCTGGTAGCGGTACAATTATTTATACTACAATGATCATCATTTATGTGATTGTAACTATCCTTTTATCTGTAATCTGTTCAAAAAAGTATTTATATTTTTTAGTTTTGCTAGCAATACTTTGTATTGTTTATCCGTTACTATTAATTTATTTCCTCAACAATTTTAAAATGTAATATATAAACAATCGTATGAACTTATAGTTACGTTCATACGATTGTTTTTTGTAAAATTAATATAGTTTATTCAATTGATTTTTCGACTTATACTAGTTTTTAACAAAGTTTTTCGTTTTACTTTCTTTCTCAGAAAATATATTTTCTTCTACTTCTTCCCTATTTAACATATACTATACTTTCTTCTCTGCTCTCACTGTTAAGTTCGTAATGGATTGTTACCTTAAGCTCTTTTTCTTTGAGTTTTGAAAGTTCATTAGTCAAATCCAATTCAGTCTCTTCCTCACTCAAAATATTTGTTGTTATTATTGTAAGACCGCGAGTCTCATCAATCAACTCCCATTTGTTATTTTTCTTTATTGAAAACTCAGTCTCTGATTCTAAAATCGTAATAATATCTTTGGTCTCATTTTTAATGAACAATTTCATACCTTGAAACTTCAAAACAATTGGTGAGACTTCATCCTTTGTATCTTTAATACTACTACCAATTTTTGAACAACCTACTACCAACAATAATAACATCCCTATTAAATAAATTTTTTTCATCCGTTTTCCTCCCTTGATAACAAATAAATCATATCACAATAAGGTTTTAAAAAAAAACTACTTTAAATTTACTCATTTTTTTAAGAAACTCATATCATACATTTTTGTTTACTATACTATTAAAATCAACAATAATAAGGAGATTCAACATGGCTCACCCAGTAAAAATGATCACCTATCAAGATCTACATAAACTAAATCATTCAATCCAACAATTAAAGAACTGGCACGAAACATTCAGTTCACTAAAAAACAACACCCATAATCATTCTATTCCCGATAACCTCTTCTATGAGCATGAACGGATACTAAAAACATTAGATCAAGAAACTCAAAAATATTTTGATTTAAAATCCTAGCCGCAAAATGGGATTTTAAAGTTCATCAGTATTAGCCGAACTAATATTGATGAACAATAGATTTAAACACTCTCAGCAACTTACCAAACTACTTTCCCACTTTTTGAAAACAGTTAAAAAACATAGTATAATGACCAAACACAAGGAGGGGTTATTATGGCATTTCAAATTAAACTAAATGAACAAGAATTATCCATTCAAGGTGTACAATTTCAAACAAAAAAAGAATATACCATAATGAAGAACTCTTTAGGTTCAAGTATGTACGAGGGATTCGAGCCAACAAAAGACATGGTTCAGCTTCTAAAAGACATTCATGATGGCAAGAAAAGCAGAAATGATATTCTTTCTTTTGTCTTAGAAAATTAACTCATAACTAACTCTTATAACTATATAGATACCGAAAATCTTTACACTTCTCCTAATTCAAAGATTAAAAATATTCCTACTATTGACGATTTAGGAAAGTACCGTTTAACAGAATAGCTGAATTAGCTAAAATCCCTTTACCCCAGTGGTTTCAAGCTTCTATTATTTTATCGAGTGGGCATGACACCACAAGTTTTGAAACCCCTTATTTATAGGACTTCTCAAAGCTTTTTCTTTAAAGGAGGAACAAACATGAAAACGAAAATGCCTGAAATTCTTTCTTTCATTTCAGAAGAAGCTGTTAGTAGAAAAATGACCAGTGAGGAAATTGCCGTTCACTTTGGTTATGATAAACATCACTTTAGTCGGAAATTTAAAGAAATAAATGGATTCAGTGTTGTTGAACTTCTCTCTAGTTCAAAAGTTGAAAAGGCAATCTTTGAACTTGATGAAGAAAAACGAATACTCGATCTACAAGAACGTTCAGGTTTTGAAAGCAGCGGTAGTTTCACGAATACGTTTAAAAAATATACAGGTAGTTCACCTAAAGAGTACAAAACTGAAATGAGTGAAATTTTTTATGATGTTAAACGTTTTGAAACGGATGATCAGGATCAGTCGATAGCGCATTTTGAAGAAAAGAGTCAGTCTTTTTGCACCGTAACGATTGAAGTACCGGATGGATTTGAGATGGGGATTATATTTATTGGACTTTTCCGTACACTTATCCCGAATCATATGCCGATATCTGGATTAGCGACTAAAAATTTAATCGGAAATAAATTGAAAAATATTCCAAGTGGAGACTATTATTTATTAGCTTGTGGGATAAGCCATTCCAATAATATTCTATCTTACTTTAACTTAGGCAATAGTTTGAGGGGGAAAGAAGATGACAGGTTATCTTTTCCAAACTGTTCTGGCAATCATTACACGATTAAGCTGAGAGAACCAATACCAGAAGACCCACCCATATTAGTGAATGTGGGAAAACTTTTAATCTCCCGTTTAAAGAACACAATCTAGGATAATATTATCTGACCGTGAAATGATAAAATAACTGTAAGTTAATGAAATGGAGGAAATAGTTATGAGTTTAAATGTAAAGAGTATCACTGTAGGTCTACCAGTAAGTAATTTGGAGGAGGCTGCAAGTTGGTATGAAAGACTTCTTATGAGTGATGAGAAAATTAACCCTGTTGAAGGCGTTATTGAGTATCCAATTGGTTCTGTTTGGATTCAACTTTTCGAAGAAAAAATTAATGTTTCAGAGAACGGTTTACGTTTAGAAGTGGAAGATTTAGACACAGAATTTGAACGTTTAAAAAAACTTGGTGTAATTGTTGATGAGGTGATTGAGGATGTACCAGGTATCATTCGATACGTTGATTTCTCTGATCCAGATGGCAATAAGTTATCGTTTTATTGGTTATACGATCAAGAATAGATTGAAACGGTGCTTATATAACGCTAAAACGACGGATAAATGATTCGTCGTTTTTTTATTTTAGAAATAATGCTTAAGTGGAATAAAATATAACGTTGACTTGATTCTCTATGTTATGCGAAACACGTTTATTTTTTAGAATGATATTGGCATGGATCTCTCTACAGGAATCAAAATTTATTTAACTAAGGTTGTTAAGGAGCAAGCGATTCCATTCACACTTTCTCTAGGTCAAGACGATCTATCTCAAGCACTGAAAGAAATTGAAAATGGTAATTACAAGACGTTTAATAATAAACAAGAGCTAATGAAAGAATTAAACAATGAAGATTAAAACAGTTCCCACATTTGAACGAAACTATAAAGCTTTAAAGAAAAAACAGTATGATATGGATAAATTTGAGGTAGTTCCTGGCTTGTTGCTTAGTCAAGATACAGAGTAACTGGCACATAACTATAAAGACCATGCCTTAAAAGGAAATAAAAAAGGGTTACGAAAATTGCCTATTGAAAATGATTGGTTACTTATTTATCGAATTGATAATGGCTGTTTGGAATTATGGTTACTTGCAACAGGTTCATATACCCAAGTTTTCAGAACTACTTAAGTAGTACCTTTTGAGTTTTCAAAGGGTACTCTTCTTATATCTTAGAACCCAGTCAAATTCAGTTATGTCAGTGTTTTTTTTAAAGTAACATTTCAGATAATGGATTTTATAATACTCAAAAAACTATAAATCAGCTTTCCTAAATAAATCTTTCTTACCACTTTTTACGTGTTTACTATAGAAGGCATCATAAACGATTCAAATTAAAGGCATTTAATAGATAAATTTCTCTTTATTGAACCCTCTGTCTTGACTGTGACGTGACGAGATAGTCTATATTATAAAATAAATAGTTAAGGGAGGACTTATTATTATGAAGTCAGTCGTCATAAAAAAATCTGGTGGTCCAGAAGTACTGGAAATTGAAGAACGTCCAATTCCTAATTCAACTAAAAACAAAACAGTTATCAAGATTCATGCTTTTCCAGTACATCGATACGAGGTGTTAACTAGAGAAGGTGGGTCTCCTTCAGTCGAATTTCCAAAAGTAATAGGAATTGAAGCTGTTGGTGAAGTCTATACTCCTTCACAGGAAAGCAACTTAGAAAAAGGTCGAAAGGTCGTAACCTTTATGGGTGGCCTTGGTCGTGAATTTGATGGCAGTTATCAAGAATATGCTTTAGTTCCTGATAATATTATTTACCCCGTAACATTCAATGGAACTTGGATAGAGTTAGCCAGTTATCCTGAAACCTTCTATACTGCTTTCGGTGCCCTAAAAGCAACACGGATTAGTAAAGGTCAATCTTTATTGATCCGCGGTGGGACTACTGGTGTTGGAATGGCTGCGTTACTACTAGGAAAGGCATTAGGACTTTCTATATCTAGCACAACCAGGCAAAACAGTCGTAAAGATTTGTTATATACTTTAGGAGCCAGTGAAGTTATCCTAGATAAAGACAATCATATTGAAACAAGGAAAAAATTCGATGGGATAATCGATATGGTAGGAGCTTCAACTGTAGAGGATTCCTTAGCACATCTTAAAGCTGGAGGTGTTTACACGCTAGTTGGTTTATTGACTGGTGAATGGCTATGGAAAGATTTTGATCCTTTTAATAACTTGGCTAACAAGTATGCAACAATTTATGATTCATCTAATGTTAATAGTTCGGTAGTTGATGAGCTATTTAATCTTATTAATAAAAAACAGTTACACATTCCGATCGCTAAAGTTTTTAAACTAGACGATATTCAAGATGCTCAGCGCTATGTAATGGAAAAAGATCGTCCAGTCGGTCAAGTTATCGTTACGAATGATTAGAATCTCAGATTTTATTATATCGCTTAAAGTCATCATTAAAATAATAAAAAAACGGAGTGAATTCAATGATTACAAGAGAATCAATTTTAAATTATGTGAAATCAAACTATTTAACGAATCCTGAAAAAACATTTTCTAAGTTTCCAAACTATTGTGTGTTGAGGCATAATCATAATGATAAGTGGTATGGTCTAATCATGAATGTTTCTAAAAGTAAGTTAGGTTTAAAAGGTACAGGTGATACGGATGTTATTGATTTGAAAATTGAACCAGAATTACTAGGTTCCTTTTTAGGCAAAGAGGGCTATTACCCAGCTTATCATATGAATAAAGAAAATTGGATAACGATCGATCTTAATTCGAACGTATCTTTTAAAGAAGTAGAAGAAATGATAGATAATAGCTATAAAATGACTTATTAAAATTTAAAATAGTCTATTAGATAAGTAAATGAATAGTAGAACTCGGAGGGAAATCAAATGTCTCTATTAAATAAGAAAAAAAGTGAAGTACGTAAGTGGTTTGGGATACCATATGCGAAAGCTGAACGCTTTGGCAAACCAATAGTGGTGCCATTTGATGAAACAATTCAATATGATAAAACAGGTCCAGCCTCACTTCAACTGGGTGACTCTAGCTGGTTAAATTCTGATTGGGGAACGAGCGAAGATTGCTTGAATCTCAATATTTGGGCACCGAAAAATAGTGATTCTCCCTTACCTGTAGTCGTTTATATCCACGGTGGTGGCTGGGAATATGGTTCAAATAGTCAAGACACCTCTTCTCTTTTCGGCCTAGCATCGAGTAATCAAGTGATAGGAGTCTCTATCAATTATCGGCTAGGTGCACTTGGTTGGCTTTCTCTTTCTCAATATGGAGGACGACTTAAAGATGCAACTAATTTGGGCTTACAAGATATCATTGCTGCGCTTAAGTGGATACAACAGAATATTGCATATTTTGGAGGTGATCCTAATCAAGTGACAGTTACTGGACACAGTGCTGGTGCTTACAACTTAATGGCACTCTTAGCTGCTCCATCAGCAACTGGACTCTTCCATCGGCTAGCAGCTTTTTCTGGATTTCCTTCACGGATTGTTCCTGCTTGGTGGGCTGAAGAGCTAGCTTATCAGCTTCTTAGTGAGTTAGGACTTGAGCAAAATCCTGAAGAATTATTAGCTGTTGATGGTCAACTATTGACGAACACTTTATCAAAACTACTGCCAAAAGATTCAGGTCAACGTCATGGGATAGATAATACAACTCTAGCGGTTGTAGATGACCATCGCCAACCAGGAGCTGTACTTGAGGGAACGCCTATGGATATGATTGCTAAAGGCGTCCACAAAGAGATTGATCTATTAATCAGCAGTACAACTTATGAAGCAGGATGGTATGTTTTAAATACTAGGGAAGCTTTTAATCCTAAAAGCAATGAAGCGATCGTTGATGAACTTGTCAATGGTTCTCGCATTCCACGAAGCCAGTCTGAACGGATAATTGACGCTTATAAAGATGGGAAAGAGCCTGTAGAAGTTAGAGGGGAAGTTCATACTGATTATAATTTTACCCTACCAAAAGCAAGAGCTGCGCTTAGTCATGCCAATGCTGGCGGACGTGCTTACATGCTGAGTGTTGGTCCGACAGAAGGGTCACCAGCAGTTCATGGGACTGAAATGTATGGAATTGTAGGTGGTCAGCTTCCCAACGCAAGTCAAGAACAATTGGTGCGTGATCAATTTGTTACTGACACGATTTTGTCTTTTGCAACTGGACAATACCATCAGCTTTGGCAACCTGTTGACAACCAACCTATTGTTAAAGACATCGGACAGAGACCTTATGAAAGTAGCCAACATATTCAACATGTTTTTAAATTATTTGATGGTGTTACACGAACATAGGCTAGTAAGTAAAAATGGAACAATAAAAATTTTGAACAGTAATTCTCTTAATGAAAAAAGTATTCTTATCTCAAGAATACTTTTTTCATTTGTTCTATCCATTTTTCGTGTGCCACTCTTTTATTTGAGCTAAACGTTCTTTAAAGCGTCGTTCATTTCCTTCACTGGTAGGCTTATAATACTGATGTCCCGCTACAGAAGGCGGCATGGTGTTCATAGTCGTTAACTTATCTTCGGCATAATGAGCTAATTCGTATCCTTTACCGTACCCTAAATCTTTCATAAGTTTAGTAGGTGCATTACGTATCTGTAAAGGTACAGGATCATTAGCTGTTGTCTTAACATCTTTGGCAGCAGCTAGTCTGGCTTTATAAATGGCATTAGATTTAGGCGCCAGAGATAAGTAGGTTACTGCTTCCACTAAGTGAACATCACATTCAGGCATTCCAATAAATTGACACGCCTGAAAAACATTAATAGCAAGATTGAGTGCATTCGTATCTGCTAATCCAACATCTTCACTTGCAAACCGAACAAGTCGCCGTGCTATATATATAGGGTCCTCACCACCTTCAAGCATCCGAGATAGCCAATAAATAGCAGCATCGACGTCACTGTTACGCATCGACTTGTGGAGGGCTGAAATGATATTGTAATGCTCTTCCCCATTTTTATCATAACGCACAAATCTTTTATTGATTAATTGACTTAAATTATCGAGTGTCACTGTAATAATATTGTCTGTTTTTTCGCCATTAAGAACGGCCATTTCTAATGTGTTTAGTGCCATTCTGGCATCACCGTCTGCAAAATTAGCAATCGCTTGAATTTCATCAGGGCTAATATTGATTGTTTGTTCTCCAAATCCGTTTGGGTTACTGAGAGCATTTTCAATTAATATGACAATATCTGCCTGATTCAGTGCATGAAGTACAAATACTTTACACCGAGATAACAAGGCTGAATTCACTTCAAAAGACGGGTTTTCAGTTGTAGCACCGATTAGGATAATGCTGCCTTTTTCAACATAAGGCAAAAAGGCATCTTGTTGTGCTTTATTAAAGCGATGTATTTCATCAACGAAAACGATTGTTTTTTGCCCAATCTCGCGATCTAACTCAGCTTGTTTCATGATTTTTTTTATCTTACTGATACTGCTATCCACTGCACTAAAGCTCAAAAAACTAGATTTAGTTTTGCTTGCTATAATTTCTGCTAAAGTTGTTTTGCCTACACCCGGTGGTCCCCAAAAAATCATAGATGGCACTTGATCACTTTCAATCATTTCTCGTAAAATTTTGTTGGGGCCAAGTAGGTTCTGTTGCCCAACAAATTGAGCTAATTTTCGTGGTCGAACCCGACTGGCTAATGGTGAATTTTGATGTTGATTAGAGAAAAGGGATTCCTGCTTCATTTATTAAACCACCTTTCTTTTAAGTCTAAATTTATTTTCATGTTATAATGAATCATACACTATACCGTTACGTTACAGTCAATGAAGGAGTCGCACATGTTAAAAATAAGTGAGATGGCCAAATTAGCCAATACAACCCGCCGTACATTAATATTTTATGACCAAGAAAATATTTTTAAACCATCCAAAAAAACTGAAGCTGGTTACCGTTACTATGATTATAACCAATTATACGATTTAATGTTTATACTCGGATTACGTAGTTTAGATATTCCAATAGCTGAAATTAAAGCAATCAAAATACATTCAAAAGGTGTCCCAGCACCTCAATTGCTGAATGCTCAAAATAAAATTGATAAAAAAATTGACGAGTTGATTAAAATCCAAAATGTAATCAACAAAAAAATTGAAGATCAATCTGTTATTGAAGACACTCCCCTATATCAGCCCAAGATAGAACAGCGAATTAAAACAATATTTTGGTGTTCTCGCCAATCTGTGAGTTGTACGGAGGAAGAGGTCGCTCAATTGTTTTCAGAATTCTATAAGCAATTGGACTCATTGGCTGTTATGGATACAGCTAAATCTGGTTTTTTAACTACATTATCTGTTAATAACCCCAACGGCTACGCTGAGGCATCTTTTAGAATTATTAAAGAAAAAATTGATAGTGATCATAAAGTTTTTATCCCCATCATGGAAAAAAACGCAGGTAGTTACGCTTGTATTTTAGTGGAAAATAATGAGGCTGGTATCCATCAGGGATTAACTAAATTAAAGTCATTCTGTCAAAAAAATAAGTTAAAAACTGCAGACTATCTATGGCAGCTTAATTCAGGAGCCACCCTTATTGAAACAGGGGCTTCTAAATATGGGTGGCTTGAGTTTGCCATTTTTAATGAAAAGATTGAATAGACAGGAAAAAAATCTAGGCAACAGCACTATTCAATTTAGCTTTTGCTTGATGATACTGGTAAAGTTATAAAAATCGTCTGGATGATTATAGGTGTAGAAATTTCTTAGTTGATTTTTAAATAATACTAAATTTCTAACATATATAAATCGAAAAAGCCTTTTTTAGAACAGCTTGTGATAGTTTTTTTCGATTTACATACCTAGTAATCCATGGTTTGTTTTATTAAGTATATGCATTGTGGTAATATTTTCTATTTAAAGAAATCTACAGGTTATGGCACACATGAAAAACCACTCTATTCGCCGTAGAGTGTTTTTTGTGTTCCCTTGTAAAATTATTATCGTTTCGCACCATCATAGTATCAAAAATACAGTAGAAAAGCTAATATTGGCTATAAAAAAACAGTCTAATTTGATAGAAGCAAAAGGTCGTTATGCTTTATTCTTACCTTCTATCTACTTTTCAGAATAAGTTTTTTTATATCAGTTAGTCCAAGAATATAATCAGTGCTTGTGTTGTAGTACTTTGCTAATTTAATCAGAGATTTTACAGGAATACTCACAACATACACAAATGCGCACGTGAATCATAGCAAGTTACACTTTATTAAAATAGAAGACAGGAGTATCCTGGTCTTTTACCTAACAACCTTATTCAGTTACCTCAAATTATTTTTTATCTCTATCAATTCTTCTATTACTTTTGTTACACCATACTCATCATTAGTCTTCGTTACAAACTGAGCATATTGCTTCATATCCTCGTCAGCATTCCCTACAATATAGCTATACTTTACATATTGAAGCATTTCTTTATCGTTATATGTATCTCCAAAAGCCATCATTTGACTTGAATCAATACCTAATTTTTCTCCTAAAATAGCCATAGCTTGACCTTTATCTACTCCTTTATTCATGATGTCGATCCAGATTGTATCGCCAATTGTTACTGAAAATTTTTCATTGAATTTAGGCATTATCTTTTCATGATAGTTTACTTTGCTATCATTTTCGGGAAAGTAAATGGTAAATTTATCTATATCTATTTGAATTGATTGAATATCTTCTACAAAAGTAATATTGGTATAAAACGTGCGTAAAAATGCAGCATACTTCTTATGTTTTTCAGATAGATAGGCAGAATCCAGACCACATAAAATCGCAATACCATTTGTTTGCTCTTCAACAAAGTGAATCATTGTTTTATAATCTACTGGAGAGATAAGACTTTTGAAAATAATTTTCCCTTTATAACTGATTAGGCCACCGTTATCACTGATAAAAATCATTTTCTCGTTTAACTCAGAAAAAAGATTAGTTAATGTATACAATGGTCGACCACTAGCTATTGCGAAAGAGACACCTAGTTGTTCTAATGCTAAAATATCTGAATTAAAATCAGGAGGGAGTTCTCCCTTTTCTGTCAAAAGCGTATGATCCATATCTGAAGCTATCAATTGAATATTTTCCATCTTTTTCACATCCCCTTTTTTTATTATACTCCTAATTCAGAGTCAGAAGCACTTTTATAAAAAATAGTACATAACTTTAAAGAAGGTATAACGTTTTGCTCGATTTTATCGAGGAACTAGGAACAGGGAAGTAAAAAAATATATATACAGCACAAAATGAAGATCTTAATCAAAAACAGCCCACCTTTAAATAAATAAAATCTTGGTGCTTGATCCATGCCAAAAATAGAGGTCCCCAACAATTTCCCTACTGCTATCTTTCCATATTTATCCGCAAATTTAGCTAACAAAAGAAAGAAGATTTGAAATTTCCTCTTTCGCTTTATAAAAATACTTAACCAGTTAACGATAAATTCGTGTAGCAATACTGGAAGAACTGTATACGCAAGCATACGCGCAATAACTTCCAATCCCATTTAATAATCTCACTTTTTCATATAATGATACGACTATATTATTATTACTATGTAAAATAAGCCCATCAAAGTAAAGAATCTTGCTCGCATCAAATTCCTTACTTTGATAGCGATTATTTGATCAATCTCACCATCATTCTACAGAAAATAACCGTGATCCATTTAAGACGCAAAGGTTCACGGTTTTCTTATTACTAAAAATAAATGGATAAAAAGATCTGTTTCATGACTAATTCATTTAGAAAATATTTAGATTACTTTTTAAATCTCCCACCGTTTTTTTACAAGTACACACCAAGTTGTATATCTAAATGGATTGATTTCCCAAAACTTCTCTACTGTCGATACGTAATTCACTACTTGCTCAGCAAGAATAACGATTTCCCACTGATCATCAGGAAAAAGTTGTTTTATCCCCTCTTCATCAAAGTAATGATGTGGGACACCATCTTCTTTTCCTACATCTAAAATAAACGTATCTTTTTCGATTTCTTGCCCTTTTCCATACAAATCTGCTTTTGTCGATTTGATCGTTCCTAAAAAATAGCCACCTGTAATCAGCGACTCGTATATACAATTAATCGATTTGACTATTTTATCTAACGTATTATGCTGTAAAACAGCCCAACTAAGAACACCATGTAAAAACTCTTTCTCCTGCCACGGATAGTTTTCCATGGAAGACAAGGCCTCCGTATAGCGAATTTTATTATCATCTAGTTTTTCTTTCGTTAATTCTATTGCTTTAGCAGAATGGTCACTGATGAAAACTTCACAGTTCATTTTGCCAATTACAACACTATGACGTCCAGCACCACAACCTAAATCCCAGACTTTTTTCTCTTGCTCATTCGAAAATTCTTTTGCTAAAAGTTCTATAAACTTAACGACTTCAGGTTCAGGAGCCATTTCTATACTCTTTTTATCGTAAAATAAAGTGTTCCAATCTGCCATCATCTTTCCCTCTCTTTACCTAATTATCTAGCAATTCCTTTTTATTTCTCGCTATAAAAGCAACCACAAATAATAGTATTCCTGAAAGAACAAAAACAACATTCACACCTAAGGTATCTGCCACAGCTCCCATCAATAGTGATGACAAAGAAAAGGTTGCAGTATTCAATATACCTGTTGCAGCATACACAGATGTTAATTTATTTCTATCGATTTTCTGTTGTAGGATCGTAGCTTGAGGGATATTCTTAACTTGCAAGAAGACACCTATCAGAATTGAATACACTAAAATAAGAAATGGATTTCCTCCTAAAGCAACGAGTAATGTAATGACTCCACCCAAAATTGAACTTATGACTATTACTTTAGATTTATTCTTATCAACCATTACATTTAAATAAAATACAATCATACTTCCTAGAGCAGCACCTAGAAAATAAGTGGCATTAATGTAGCCCCACCAATTCTCTGAAACATGTAAAACATCTTTCACGAAGACCAATACAACGGCTGAAATCCACGCCGTATTTGCAATACTCTCAAGTATATCCATACTCACAATTGTAAATATAATGGGTTGTTTACGTATTTCTTGCCATCCAGAAATCAGGTGTTTCCATCTGTCTCCATCAGCATTATCAGTCGTAGAAACTGTTGGTAAATACCAAAAAGCGAAAGTAGCAATAGCAAATATACCGACATTAATCCAAATTAGGCCAGATATAGAGAAGATTATCAATAAAGAAGAGCCCACTGCCCATCCACCAATACTGACAATTTGAAGCATTGTACTAAAAATGCTATTGGCACGTATCAAATAAGACTTTGCGGCATAATGAGGTATCAATGCCCTACTTATTGGCTCAGCGCAACCATCTAAAAAAGAAATACTAAAAATAAATGTATATAAAAAGAACAGATTTTCATTATTTACTTTTAAGTTTAAATAAACTGCTAATCCTATTAATATAAATGTTTTAAATAATTGAGTTTTTCGTAAAATATCTGTCAGTGTAGCATAATTAATTAATACAGGCGTTAACAATCCAGAAAATACTGTCCCAACAGTCATAATAACTGGAGCTAGAGAAGCAGCTAATGCAGAGTTTGTTAGTGTAAAAACTGAACTAACGACGGCAATTGTGTAGATAATATCGCCAATATTCGCAAACATTTGACCGATAACAAGCTTTTTAAACGCTATATTTTTTTTCATTTTTTTCTCACCCTTACTTATCAAGAAACAGAAATTTATTTCTTTGATTTTCTCTTTACTCTTTCAAAGTAAGGTAATTTTAAATGTTCATACGTAGATTCTCCTCATAATGGTACACTATCACTGATAGTGCCATCTTATTTTTCAACTACATCTTTTTATGAGTCTCGCATACAAGATCAAATAATTTCACACAATATCCCTTGCTGTTTCACTTCCCAGTTACAGATACTGACTGAATCTTTTCTTATAATGGCTTCTGAAATACATCCTTTACAATAATTTTCTTCTGAACATGTTGAACACTGTTTTGAATCCGGAAACTCTAATTTTGAGAACAACTTGAAACTTCTATTTAAAATTGTTTTAAGTTGTTCATGTTTCAAATTACCAATGTTCAACTGCATCATGGCACAAGGGGTTACCATCATATTCGGTTTGATTTTTAATGTTTTATAACCTGCTCCACAGTTACCTATCTCACTTTTTTCTTCTATTTCCTCTATCGTAAAAAATTCATCATCAAAATTTTTTTTCAGATAATTTACTATGCTACAATACTCATTATAAGTATAACCATTAAGTTTATTATCTTTTGCCCTTCCTTGATTCGTAATTAAGCCTAACTTATACTCTGTCACTCCAAGCGCCTTAACTATGCTAGCTAATTTTTCGATTTCCTCAATGGGCTGCTTTATTAGAGAAGTAGCCACACTTGTGTTTATCCCTCTTTTTACACATCCCTTAATAAATTTTATTGCTTTATCATATGAATCTTTTTTTCCTCGTATTTGATTGTGTGTCGCTTCAAGTCCATCAACTGATACTTGAATTTGCGAAGTATCGCTTTCAGATAATAAATCCAAGCAAGATTGAACGGTCTTAGTATAAATATAACCACTTGTAGTTATGTGGATCGCTCTACCTTCTCGATGAATCATTTCGATTATTTTATCAACTTTACTATACACAAACGGCTCGCCACCAGTTAACTGAAATACACTTACGCCCATATCAAGTAATTCTTGAAGAGACTCCTTACATTTTAAACTATCCATTTCACTGCCAAATCCAGCATCTACAAAACAATGCTGACAACTTAACGGACACTTATGCGTTAATTCGAAAGTAACATGTTCTGGTGTATAGTATGTTTCACTGCCTCTCAAAACGATGTTATTCTTTATCTCGTTTGACTCAACAATAACATTGTTGGACTTTAGGGTATTAATAAATTCGTTAACGAATCCTTTGACTACATCATGCTTTTCATTATATACTTCACAAAGCTCTGCCACGATCATTTCTTGCTCATATTGTCCGCTTAATCTAAGCAAAATATCCTCTGCACTTTTGTTTACCCCAATATTCATATACGTACCATTAAGTATATATGAAAAAGAAATTCCTGTAGGTTGATTCAAAAGATAGTTTCCTTCTTTTAACGATAAATACATATAATACACCTCCAAATCCTATATTATTATAAAATGTTTTCCAACCTAATATCAGCTATAAAAACATGAACAGATCTCTATTTATTTTCTTTTAAAAAAATATAAAAGATAGTCAAAAAATACAAGAGAACCCTCATATAAATTTCTGACTATCACTAATAAAATAACATCACACTATTTTCTTCCTTGCGCACAATTTACTACTGTAGATCCTGACCCCATCGTTGCATTTTGGTTAGAATTAGATAAAACAAATTCTGGTTTTCCCATCATTTCTCACACCCTTTCTTAATTAATATAAACTAATTATATCATAAAGATTTTAAATGTAAACGCTTTATTGCTCAAAAAATCACAATAAAAAGAGGTTAAAAAGTATAAGGTTCAAATTATAAAAGCTTTTGTCTCCCTGCCAAACAAGCACCCTACGCAATCATCCCCTCTGCGTATGGTGCTTAAAAATTCTATTTTTATGAAACTATCAACTCTGCTCCGTTACTTTGAATCACTTTTTGATACCAATAGAAAGAATCTTTTCTGCTACGAGCCAATGTCCCGTTACCATCATCATCCTGATCGACATAGATAAAGCCATATCGTTTTGACATTTCAGAGGTACCCGACGAAACAATATCAATCGAAGACCACGTCGTGTACCCAATTAAATCAACACCATCGATCAAAGCTTCCTTCATTTGCTCAAGATGTTTTTGCAAATAATCAATACGGTAGGTGTCATGAATACTCCCATCTGCTGCTACTTTATCTTCAGCACCAATACCATTTTCTACAATAAATAAAGGCACTTGATAGCGATCATAAAGGTCATTTAATGTGTAACGCAAGCCTTTAGGGTCAATTTGCCAGCCCCAAGCTGAGCTTTCTAGATAAGGATTCTTTAGCCCTTTTTTCAAGTTGGCATCTGTCATGTCGCCTTCATCTGGCTGTGCACTTGAGACATTAGACATATAGTAACTGAATGCTAAATAATCAGACGTATATTCTTTTAATAGCTCTTTATCTCCGTCTGTCCAAACGATTGAGACACCATTTTCTTTAAAGAAGCGATTCATATAGCCAGGATAAGCCCCGCGAATCATCACATCTGTATAGAAGAAGTTATCATATTGATCGTCATGCATCATTTGTAAGACATCCTCTGGCTTACACGTTGCAGCATAAGTCGTAAAGCGTGCAATCATACAGCCCATTTTGCCTGCTGGATTGATTTCATGCAACCGTTTGGTCACAAGTGCTGCTGCGATAAATTGATGATGGACTGCTTGATAGCAATCTTGGATATAATTATCGGTTTTATCTGCTACGACACCTGTAGATTTAAAGGTTGAAAAACGTCCTGCATTAATTTCATTAAAGGAAATCCAGTAAGTCACTCGTTGCCCAAAGTTGGTAAACAAGCAATCGGCAAAGCGAACAAATAAGTCAATGACTTTACGATCTGTCCAGCCCTTATATTTATTTACAAGCGCTAGCGGCATTTCAAAGTGTGAGATGGTCACAAGTGGTTCCATGCCATATTTTTCAATTTCAGTTAAAACAGCATCGTAGAAATCAAGGCCTTCTTGATTCGGTGTTAACTCTTCACCTGTTGGGAAAATACGGCTCCAAGCCATTGAAAAGCGGAAGACTTTAAAGCCCATTTCTGCACATAAGGCAATATCTTCTTTATATCGATGATAAAAATCAATCCCATGTCGTTTAGGATAACGTCTTGTATCTAGATCATCCATCGCTTCTTCAATCTTTTCTGTCGTTACATTGCGATGCTTCGCTAAATCTTGACGGTCAATTTGGCTGTCAAAAAATGAAATATCTGAAACCGCCATGCCACGACCATATTGACCGTATGCCCCTTCAGCTTGACAGGCTGCAATCGCGCCTCCCCATAAAAAATTTTCTGGAAATATAGTTTCTTGTGTCATAAACGCCACTCCTTTTTATAATAATGTAATCAAACGGTCACCAGCATTGACTTGTGCTTGATCGCTGACTACAACGTCTTCATAATTTGCTGTATTGGTAATAATAACCGGTGTTGTTACGTCAAAGCCAGCTGCTTTGATCGCTTCGATATCAAACACAACCAGTGGCTCGCCAACTTTTACCGTTTGGCCTTGTGTTACTTTTAACTCAAAGTGTTTCCCTTCTAGTTGAACAGTATCTAAACCAATATGGATCAGTACTTCTGCACCATTTTCTGAAGTTACACCAACTGCGTGTCCTGTTGCAAAGGCCATAGTAACCGTGCCATTGACGGGTGAAATCACTTCACCTTTCGTTGGAGCAATCGCTAACCCTTGACCTAATGTTCCTGAAGCGAAAGCTTTATCATTAATATTTTCTAGTGACACAATATCACCAGCTAGTGGGCTGCTGATCACTTCTGATTTTACGCCAACCTGTGCAACTGTCGTTGTTTCTTTTGTAGCGGTTGTTGCTTCTGGAATATCCTCAAAGCCGATGAAATAAGTTAAAACGGCTGCTAAGACAAAGGCTACTGCAATACCAATCAAGAAACCTACGAAGCCTTCTCCATTTGGTCCATAGAAAGCTGGAATCATTAAAATACTTGAAGGTCCTGCTGCATAGCCCATACTTCCAGCATACCCAACAATACCGCCACCAACAGCGGCTGAAATCACCCCAATAATAAACGGACGTTTTAATCTTAATGTCACACCATACACAGCTGGTTCAGTAATGCCGAATAAGGCTGTGACTACAGCAGAAGCTGACAATGCTCTAAACTCTTTATTTTTAGTCTTTAACATAACACCTAAAACGGCACCTGCTTGAGCAAATACTGAAATCGCTACGCTTGGTTTTAAAGGATCTTTCCCCATTGTGGCAATATTGTTCATCATCACTGGTACAATTCCCCAGTGTAAACCAAACATCACAAGAATTTGCCATGACGCTGCAATTAAAGCACCTGCAATAATCGGATTAAAGTTGATGACTGTAATCAAAACATCCGCAATCGCATTCCCTACATAGACACCAAATGGACCAAAAATCATTAATGTTAAAGGAACAATCACAACCAACAGAATCATTGGTGTAATAAAGTTTTTAATGCTTTGATGTAAACGTTTGTTCAAGAATTTTTCTAGGACACTCATCACATAAATAGCTAAGATGATCGGAATAACAGTCGACGTATATTTCACCATGACCACTGGAATTCCAAAGAAATCAGCTGAAATATCTGGTGCGGCTAACCCAATAATCGTTGGATAAACTAGCGCACCTGCAATCGTTACTGCAACAAAGACATTGGCTTTGAATTTTCTGGCTGCTGTGATCGCTAGCAAAACGGGTAAGAAGTAGAATAAACTATCTGCAATTGCACTTAGAATAATATAAGTTGACGTTTCTGGTATGATCAATTTTGTTGTCGTCGCAATCGAAAGTAACCCTTTTAAAATCCCAGCTCCTGCCATCACACCAAGTAATGGCGTAAATAAGCTAGAAATCAAATCTACAAATTTCCCAAAAATCGTTTCATTGTCATTTGAACTATTATCTGAACCTGTTTGATCACCAGTTAAATTAGAAATAGTTCCAATCGCCGCGTAAACTTCAGGGACAGTATTACCAATAACTACTTGGAATTGTCCCGCACTTTCCATCACTGTCACTACGCCGGGAATACTTTCCACAGCACTTTTATCAACAATATTTCTATCTTTCAACTTAAATCTTAGGCGTGTCGCACAATGAACAAGTGATTGTACGTTTTCTTCGCCACCGACTTCTTTTAATATTTTTTCTGCTAATTGATTCGTATCCATGATAAATCCTCCTAATTTTAAAAGCTGAACAGGCTCATTTAGTCTTGACAGGAAAATAGAGAAAATTGATTGTGACGCTTTTTGTCACACTCAATTTTTATCTTTTTCCCGAAATACTAGCCTGTGAAGCTAGACAAAATATAATTGCAAAAGGCTATTTTTAACTGATTTAAAATAGTTCCGGAGCTATTTTTGGCAAAAGAAAAACCTAAACCTTTACTAAAAAATGCATACACTACCCCTGTGTGCAATCTCTTAGTAAAAGTTTAGGTGTCGCCTGCCGAACAGTCACAATCCACTAACCTGATACGTTATTTAATTATCTGTCTCAAATGATAGCATTTTCAAAAATAGAAGTCAATCTTTTTTTGAAAGTGTTTTCTCTCTTGTATATAAACGCTTTAAATGAATCACAAGGTATAACATTTCCTCAGAAGTTAAGTCCATATGGAAAGTCGTATACACATACTCCGCAATTTTATTTGCACACTCATATGCTAATGGGTACTTCTTTTTCATCAATAAATAAAGGTCATGATCTTCACTATCAAGCAACGTTCCATTGGTGATCCGTTGTACAAAAAATTTAAGATGGGTCAAAAAACGATAAAAATTCAATGACTCTTCATCATATTCAATCCCTAAATGATATTTCACAATTTTTAAAATAGCAGAGACTTCTTTTGTAATCGCAACAGTTGTATTCATTTCTTCATTCATTTCCGCATTGATCAAATGCATCGCAATGAATCCTGCCTCATCCGCTGGCAATCTAACTTCTGTTTCCTGCTCAACCATATCTAGCAAATCCTTAGCTAGTTCAAATTCATTTGGATATAAACGATTGATTTCCCAAATCAAAGAATTAGTAATCGATTGTCCATTTTGATGTCTTTTTAACGCATGAAAAATATGATCCACAAGAGAAACATGTAAGCTTTCATTTAATTTTTGATTCAGCTTTTTCTTTGCGATATCAATAAATTCCTCAGTCACTTTTAGAATTGGATAAGGAACTTCATTACTAAGTGAGTTAAAATGCTGCTGCAAACCAGCATCTTCTAAATGAAAAATTTTATCAGCCTTTGTCATATCTAATGTTTCGCCGGCGCTCTTTTTAAATCCAATGCCTTTGCCCATAATCACATGTTCTATTCCATTCTCATCTTTTGTGATGATCACATTGTTGTTTAGTATTTTATATATTTTCATGACTTAACCTCCTCATTTTTGACCTGCTTCTTCAATTTGCTATTCTACGCTATGAAGCAAAAAAAAGAAAGGCTTTGTTTTTTTATGAGACTAAGTTTGATCACTTCATGTAGCTACTAATAACGATTTGACGTTATGACTCACAGCTGAATAATTATGACTTGTAAGAGTTTTCCCTGTGTGTGAATTAGTCTGAAAAGAAGCTTCTATTATATACATTTGAATATATGTTTCTGTTATATTGTTTACGATAACATTCTATTTTATGTATCATATTTTCCTATAAGCTTCACAATAGTTGCCTCAATTCTTTAATAATCAGTTTGATTGGATTGGCACTAACTGAAGAAATCTAAAATGAAGATAGGAATCAAGCCCTAACAAGACTACTGCTTAACTCTCTACCGTTTTTTCGCAAGTACACACCATGTAGTATATCTAAATGGATTAAACGACCAAAATTCCTCGGCTTTTTCTATATAATTCACTACTTGCTCTGCGAGAATGATGATTTCCCACTTATCACTAGGAAAAAGCTGCTTTATTCCATCTTCGTCAAAATAATGGTGAGGCACGCCTTCTTCTATTCCTACCTCTAACACAAAGGTATCTTTTTCAATTTCTTCCCCTTTTCCATACAAATCTGCTTTTGTCGATTTGATCGTTCCTAAAAAATAGCCGCCTGCCAGAAGTGAATCATGAATACAATCAATCGCTTCAGTGATTTTATCCAAAGTATTATGCTGAAGAACCGCCCAACTAAAAACACCATGCAAAAACTCCTTCTTACTCCACGGGTAGTTTTCCATCGAAGTCAAAGCCTCAAGATAGTCGATGTTATTTTCTTCTAATTTTTTTGTTGTCAGCTCTATCGCTTTACTGGAATTATCACTGATAAAAACCTTACAGCCCATTTTGCCGATTACGACACTATGACGTCCACCGCCACAGCCCAGATCCCAAACCCTCCGCTTCCGCACATTTGGAAATTCTGTTGCTAAAAGTTCAATAAATTTAACGACTTCAGGTTCAGGTGCCAGTTCTATATTCTTTTGATCATAAAATAACGTATTCCAATCTGCCATCTTCTTTCCCTTCTTTCTTTGGGTTTCCATTTGCTATGTACTATAAGCATATCATATTAGCTACTCGTACTTTCCTCAGATTATTTATTTTAGCTGTAATTAATTGATAACCTGTGCCATAATTATTTTTGAACCGTTACTTATTGACTTGGATCCTATTTTGAAAAACCAGTTATATCAACATTCCTATCGATGTAAACACCTGTATACACCCATATTTCTACTAAAGTACACTCTAATAGACAGACAAAATAGCCCCTTCTATATTATCTTAGACTCAAAGGAGACAACAAATGAACTTTAATAAGCAATTAAAACTTTATCGTGAAAGAGATGGGTATTCTCAAGAAGAACTTGGAGAAAAAATCTACGTCACACGGCAAACTATTTCTAAATGGGAGAACGATCATACGTATCCTGATATTCATAATTTGATTGCTTTAAGCACTCTTTTTGATGTCACTTTAGATGAATTAGTCAAAGGAGATGTAGCAATTATGAAAAACAATCAAAACATCGAGGCAAAAAAAATGAATCGACTCTCTTGGATCATGCTTCTATTTATCGGGTTAACGGTTTTATCTATTGTACCTTTTGTAGACTTATGGGGTTGGTATGGCTTGAGTATTCCTTTCATTCTTTGGGCAATTTCTATGATTGCGGCTTTAAAAATCGAGAAAATCAAAAAAGAAAAAGATGTTCAAACGTATGGTGAAATTGTTGCTTTTATGGATGGGGAGAATCTTGAAGCAGCCAGAGCCAAACGTGATAAAAAAAGGGATCGTTGGAACAAAACAAAAATCGTTTTGGGCTTTTCATTAGCGGCTGGCGTACTTACTGCAATTAGTGCTTTGCTATGGATGTGGTTTTCATAAAAAAATATATCTAAAAAAAGCATTTGAAAGTTGGTAACCAATTTTCAAATGCTTTATCAATTAACTACTTTTAACTTTTTTGTACATCTTAAAACTATAGCAAATCTCTTACATATAGCACTAATCACTAACAAAGTCAAAATTTTATGCACAATTTACTATTTCTTTTGATAAACAAAAATGGATATCTGAAATCAGTGACTCATGTATACAATTAATCAATTCAACTATTTTATCTAACGTATTATGCTGTAAAACAGCCCAACTAAGAACACCATGTAAAAACTCCTTCTCCTGCCACGGATAGTTTTCCATAGAAGACAAAGTAATTTTAAATGTTCATAAATAGCTTCTCCTCATAATGCTACACTATCATCGATAATACCTTCATGTGTAATTTACTGCTGTAGCGTTCGGCTTCGTAGTTGTGATTTGGTTAGAAAGAACGAAAAACAAACTTTTTTACCACTAAATCCTCATCTATCACTAACAAATATAAATTAATAATATTACATAGGAAAGTAATGTAAACTTTTTATTCACAAGCATAACAATCATTGAGAAAAAATTAGCATTTAACTTCAAAAAAAACAAGTAGTCGGCTATCCAACTACTTGTCTTTTAATTAAATATTAGTAATATAAATCAGCATCCAAGTGTTTCATTGTTATCTCTCTAAAACTTGACCTTCTCAAAACTAACAAAATATAATACAAATTCTCACACAGATAAATCACATCCTTGGTAATACACAGCCCTGATTCTCGTTTTGTAATTTTCCACCTTACTATTGCTCAAACCTGAGCCAATAACTCCATAAACATAGACATTGTATTTTTTTAAGAAGCTACATATAATACTCTGTTAACATGCTCGTCATTCTTAGTAATTTCACCGACATCAGTTTTATGTATTAGCAGCTATTTGTATCTGAATATGCACTTGTTATATTTTTTTATCACTGATTCTAGATAATCTGAAACTCTTTTAATAGTCTCCTAAAGCTAGCAATCGCTACAACTTAGAGAAACCATTATCCGTTTAAAAATATCCTACTATTAAACAAATAAACCGTTAATAAGCATCTTTGTGCTAGTACTTTTATTTCATGATGTAATAATGTCATTTGACAATTCAATTATATATTGCTAATATAGTTTTACGAATTTAATTAAATGAAGTGAACTATAATTTCAAAAAATTGTAGTTCAGTTAGTCTGTGTTCAAACGTTTTACTTTATAAAAGCAAAATATACCTCATCATTAATGAAAGTAAAATTATACGGAGGATAACAATGATTGAAAATAACATTTCTTATATTGCAAATTATCTATGGCAAAAATCAATAGAAAATATTGATACTATTTTAACGAAAGAAGAAAAAAGCAGATTTAATATTGCTGATTATTACTACTTAACTACCATTTATCACATGGATTACCCAACTTTGGGAGAAGTGTCCGAAAAACTTAGCTTTACCAAACCCGCTATATCTGCAATGGTAAAGCGATTAGAAGGTCTTGACTTCATTGAAAAGCATCAGTCTTCTATAGACAAGCGTATATACAATCTTCTGATAACAGAAAAAGGAAAAAATATTGTTGAAGGAGATAATAGCCTGTATCAACAATTTACAGAAAAAGTCCGTGAATTGACAACTGAAGATCAGATGAAGCAATTTACCTGTTTGTTAGAGAAATTAACTGCACAATTGAAAGAATAATTTTAATACGTAAAACAAAACTTTAGGAGGTTAGATAATGAAGAAAAAATTTGAAGGAGCAAATATTGTGATAATTGGTGCAACAGGAGGCTTGGGAACAAGCTATGCACGAGCATTTGCCGATGAAGGAGCTTCAATTCTATTAGCTGGGAGAAATGAACTGAAACTACAAGAACTTGCTCAAGCTTTGCCCGAAAAAACTTCGGTAGCTCAAGTCGATATCACAAGTGCAGAATCCGTGGAAAAACTTGCAGTTTTAGCAAGCAAATGGGCAGAAAAGATTGATATTGTTGTGAATGCTACTGGTTTTGATGTACGAAAATCATTAACCGAGCATCAAATTGCAGAAATAGATAAATCTGTAAACATCAACCTTATAGGATCTATCTTAATTTCTAGAGCCTTTTTACCTCATATGAGAGCGAACAAAGGAAGTACTATTGTTCATATGGGTGGCTTTGCAGATGGTCGTTTAGCTTTTCCATACTATAGTGTTGATGTTGCAACTCGCTCAGGTATTTTCTCTTTTGTTGAATCTATAAATCGAGAGTTACAGCAAGATGGAAGTCTAGTACGTTTAACTTATTTTTGTCCTAACTCAGCGGATACGACTGCTGAAAGACCTTTTCATTCTGTTTGGAAAGAGATGGGCATTTCAATTTCGTCTACAGATCAAGTAGCAGCAGAATTACTCAAGGCAGTTGAACAAAAGAAAACGATTTATATAATGGGTGGAATAGCTACCCGCTTTTTTGCAAAATTAAATAGTTTATCTCCTAAGACAGCGGATATACTATTGTTAAATAAATATGGCGCAATTTTAAAAAAATATTTTGGTTCAAATGAGTCTAAAAAAATGAATAGAGAAAAAAAAAATAGTAGTTTGAAAAAAATCGCTCTTTGTATGGTAGTATTGTCCTTTGGACTCTATGGATTACTACCTGTAGTTCCCTTTATATCATTTAACCTTTCACTGAAAATGGTGATAGCGGGAACTATAATGGGTATTAGTGAAATTCTTTTTTGGTTGGGAAGTTTGATACTTGGCAAAGAATTAATCATAAAATATCGCAATAATTTCAATTTTTTCAAATGTTTCGGCAAACTATAATTATTCGTCCTAAAAGTCTATTACAATTCACAAAGCATCTATTTCACTATTGGCTATAATGACTTAAAAGCAAATCAGAAATCCTAATAAGAGCCTGGGACATAACTTTTCAAGTTATACCTCAGGCTCTTTTTATCCGAATAAACGGTGGGAGCAGAAGCAATCCCTTCGGAAATAAGCTGAAATTCACAAAAATTTGAAGAGCAATTTTCGTAAATTCCTTCTTATTTCTCGGGATTAGACGCTTCTGTCCCAACCTCTTATGAATTAATAGATTAAAATGCGTTCTAGCTAACTGCTGTTTTTCTAATAAATATTGGTATTAGGATTTCAAACATGGCTTAATATGATTGAAATCTCTTTTCCAAACCGTAACACTCTTACAATAAGCCTAAATATAATACAAATTCTCCGACGGATACACCGCATCACTCGTAATATCCAACCCTAACTCTCGTAACGTTTGCTCATCATTCTTACTCAACATCACCGTAGAATGCGCTTGGACACCATTTAATTCAGATAATTTATCATACGCCAATTGTGCTGTTGGGTTCGTCACGGCACTGATCGCTAGCGCAATCAAGATTTCATTGGCCTTTAAGGCTGTTATTTTACTGTGTAAATCTTTTTGCTTCATCGTTTGAATAGTTTCAAGAATCACTGGAGATAGTAATAAAATTTCATCTGAAATATTCGCTAATGTTTTAATTGAATTTAAAATAGCTGATGAACATGAATCCATTAAGCTGCTCGTTCTCCCTGTTACAATTCGACCGTCTTGTAACTCAAACGCAATAACAGCGGGTGTATCATTACTTTGGGTTTGTTCTCTTAATCGTTCTGAATACTCTCTAGCAGGAAGCACCGCTTTGCGATCTTCTTTTTTCAGCTCAACTTCTTCCATGATCAATTTAATACGATTAACTGTTTCTTCATCGATCAAGCCTTTTTTAAAGTCGCATTCTGTGGCAAAACAGCGACGAATAATTTCTTGCTTAGAGGCTTCTTTCACCACGTCATCATCGACGATTCCAAAACCAACACGGTTCACACCCATATCTGTTGGGGATTGATAAACGGATTCTTCTCCGGTAATTTTTTCAATGATTCTTTTGATTACTGGGAATGTCTCAACATCACGATTATAATTAACAGCAACTTTTTGGTATTTATCAAAATGGAAGGAATCAATCATATTCACATCTTTCAAATCAACGGTTGCTGCTTCATACGCAATATTTAAAGGGTGCTTTAACGGAACATTCCATACTGGGAAGGTTTCGAATTTTGAATAGCCGGCAGTCTTGCCATTACGACTCTCATGATAAAGTTGATTCAAACATGTCGCTAATTTGCCACTACCAGGTCCCGGTGCTGTAACGACCACGATTGGTTTCGTTGTCGGGATATACTCATTTTTACCAAAGCCTTCTTCACTGACGATTTTTTCAAGATTAGATGGATAATCTTCAATCGCCGCATGTTTATAGACTTTGATATCTCTTCGTTCCAACTTGTTGATAAACATTTTTGTAGATGGCTGTCCACTGTAGCGTGTAATGACTACACTATTGACGGCTAAGCCGTACTCTCTTAATTCATCGATTTGACGTAAAATATCCATGTCATAGGTGATTCCATAGTCACCACGAATTTTGTTTCGCTCAATATCACCTGCATAAACACAAATCAAAATCTCCGCTTGATCTTTTAATTTTTGTAACAGTTTAATTTTAGCATCCGCATCAAAGCCTGGCAAAACGCGTTTTGCATGCATATCTCCAATCAATTTACCACCAAATTCCAAGTAGAGCTTGTCATAATGGTCAACTCTTTCAAGGATATATTTCGATTGCTCTTCGATGTACTTTTGTGGATCAAAACCTAGTTTTTTCACGTAAGAACCCTCCGATATTTGTATACTGCCATCTATTATAAACTTATTTACGGATGATTACGATAAAGAATTTCATTCTTTACTATCTAACTATATTTTACGAATAACTGCTGACATACATTTAGTCTATATTCTAATCTTCTTGCTATGAAACTAAAACAAGTTACCCAAGCAATGCTATCTACTTATTCTTTCAAACGCCTGTTTTAGATCCGCTATCAAATCACCAATATATTCAATACCTACAGATAAGCGAATCAACCCATCTTTAATTCCAGCCTGTTCTCTGATTTCCTTTGGAATAGATGCATGGGTCATCACTGCTGGAACTTCGATCAAACTTTCAACTCCACCCAAGCTTTCTGCTAAAATAAAAATTTCTAAGCTTTCCACAAACGAATTGACCAACGCCGCATTTTTCAGCTCAAAGGAAATCATGCCACTAAAGCCGCTCATTTGTTTTTTGGCTAATTCAAAACCTGCATGGCTCTTTAACCCTGGATAATAAACAGCTGCAATAGCTGGATGATTTTCAAGATATGTTGCAACTTTTAATGCATTTTTTTGGTGAGCTTCCATTCTAAGGGCTAAGGTTTTGAGACTTCTTTGAACTAACCAACTATCATGTGGACCTAGGACGCTCCCTATCGCATTTTGGTAATAGCCGATTTTTTCTGCTAACGCAGTTTGGTTCGTCACTGCTAAACCTGATACGACATCACTATGTCCACCAAGATATTTTGTTCCACTATATACGACAATGTCGGCTCCTAATGTTAACGGACGTTGAAAATAGGGTGTCATAAAGGTATTATCGACAATCGTCAGTAAATGATGTTTTTTTGCTAAAGATGAGATTTCTTGAATATCAGAAATCTTCAATAATGGATTTGTTGGCGTCTCAAAGAGAATTGCTTTTGTTTTATCCGTGATTGCCTGCTCTATTGAGGTTAAAGCATCTGTTTTCACCAATGAATATGTTAGTCCATTTTTCTCAAAAACCTTTTGAAATAGCCGAAACGTTCCGCCGTATACATCATCTCCTAATAATATATGATCTCCTGACTCAAAAAGTGATAAGACAGTATGCAAGGCTGCTAAACCAGAAGCAAATGCAAAGCCTTGGACTCCCTCATCTAGCTCTGCTACTAGTTCTTCTAAAGCGAATCGTGTCGGATTTCCAGAACGAGAATATTCATACTGTTTAGGTTTTCCAACACCATTTTGCTGATAGGTTGACGTTTGATAGATTGGGACACTGACTGCTCCTGTTTGTTCATCGTTACTAATTCCACCATGGATTAATTTTGTTTGAAAATGCATCGTTTTTCCTCCTTGAATTTGCCTTTAGCCATAAATATTTTTTGAGAGATATCGTTCTCCAGAATCTGGAAAAATAGTGACAATTGTACTGTTTTCAGGTAAAAACTGGCTTTCTTTAATGGCTGCCGCAAAAGCTGCGCCACTTGAGCTACCGACGAGTAGCCCAAAGTTTTGCGCTAATAACCTTGCAAAATAAAACCCTTCTTCATCACGGATAGTATAAATGTTATCAATACTTATGTTCTCAAAGAAGGTTGGGATAAACTCTACTCCGATCCCTTCGATTTCGTGACCATGAGCTGCTCCCCCATTTAAAATCGAGCCTTCTGGTTCTACTCCAATAGCACGAATCGTTGGCTTCTGTTCTCGTAGATAGGCTGTAACTCCCGCGAATGTCCCCCCACTGCCGATTCCTGCAACGAAGCTTGTTATTTGTCCTGAAAGTTCATTAAAAATTTCAGGTCCAAGTGTGTTGTAATACGCCTTGGGATTTTCTGCATTTTCAAATTGTAAAGGTAAATAACTATTTGGGATCTCTGTTGCCAATTGTTTTGCTTTGTTGATTGCCCCACTGATTCCTTTTGCAGTTGGCGTATGAACGATTTCTGCTCCTAGCGCTTTCATCAATTGTTGTTTTTCCAAACTAAATTTCTCTGGTACAACAAATAGAGTCTTGATTCCTTCTTTCACTCCTGCTAAGGCAATACCAATTCCTGTATTCCCTGCTGTGGGTTCAATGATTGTTGTTGCGGTATTTATTTCCCCTCGCTGCAAAGCGTTCGTTAGCAAATGTTGCCCCAACCGATCTTTTACACTGCCGCCTGGATTCAGGTACTCCAATTTCGCGTAAATCGTACTCCCTTTTTGACCTCCAAATCGAGTCGCATCAAACTGAAACATCGGTGTGTGTCCGATCAATTCCTGTACTTCATCAACTATCATGACATCCTCCTATCGCTATTAACGAATCTAACTGCGTCGTTGCAACAAAAAAAGTGAACAAAAAAAGAGGTACTGACTATTAAATCAGTACCTCTTGAACGTCAAATATAAACAGTTCACCTTTTATTTAGTAAAGTGACCTGAAGCTTTTAACTTTTCTAGATGAACTATTAATAGGCATGACAAATTGGTATGCTGCTTTTTCGCACCATACAAAAACAGCATGTAACTGAACGTCTGTTGTTTGTCATGTCTCTTCCACTCCTCTAAATAAGTATACATGGAAGATATCACATCAATTTTCTGATGTCAATTTAAAAACATTATTCTAAAAAGATATCGTACTAATCAAATCACGGTTTGCTCCCAACCATAACATGTCTTTTTCTGAAAAATATTCTTTCGCTAGTATTCAAACGAAAGCAACGAATCACAAAAAAGGAGAAGCGATTGATCCGCTTCTCATCTTTTTTTACTTCGCTCGTTACGAAACGATTGGAGGTGTTCCTTCCGCGTTCCCAACAATAGCATCGATTTGAATCAATGCGTCTTTCGGCAATGTCGCTACACCTACTACTCTTCTAGCCGGTATGCCATCTGGGAAAAATTTCCCATAAGCTTCATCCACAGCAGCCATATCTGCGATATTTTTCACAAATATATTGACTTTCACTACATCAGCTAGCACATGATCCACACTTTCGATGATCGCTTTGATATTGTCTAAACACTGCGTAGTTTGTTCTTTTATCCCGCCTGTAACCATCTTATTCGTTTTTGGATCAATCGGCAATTGTGCCGAAATGTTATTATAATGAGAAAAGGCAACTGTTTGCGTTGAGAATTGACACTTTGGTGCTTTTTCCGTATTATTCGCTTCGATAATCAAGCCATGTCGATCTTCGATTGCTTGCGGTGGTGTACCATCTCCATGTGAAACGACTGCTTCGATTTGGACTGCAGCTCCCATCGGTAAATCTGCTACCTCTACCACAGTTCTTGCTGGAACATATCCTACTGCTCGAGCAATCGCTGAATCTGGGAAAAAGGTTGTATAAACTTTGTTTACAGCATCAATTTTTGAAAGGTCTTTAAGAAAAATAGTGATTTTCACAATATCATCAATTGGAACATCAATACTTTCTAAAATTGCTTTGATATTTTTTAAGCACTGCCCCGTTTGCTTTTTGACACAACCAGCGATCACTCTACCGGTTTTTGGGTCGATCGGTAATTGGGCCGACAGATTATTGTAGTGAGAGAATGAAACGGTTTGCGTTGAAAGTGAGTTGTTGGGCGCATTTAGCGTATTATTGGTAAGTTTTATCAGATCGCCTGCTTGTGGTGCGTTTGGGATCGTACCTTCACCATTTGAAACTAAAGCCTCGATTTGTACCAAAGCATCCATAGGTAATGCGTCTACTGCGACAACTGTTCTTGAAGGATGATAGCTAGTGAAAAATGATGCGTATACGTCATCTACTGCATCCATATCTTTAATATTTTTTACAAAAACAGTGATTCTCACAATATCACTCATCACGTGATCAATGCTATCTACAATTGCTTTGATATTTTTAAAGCATTGCTCTGCTTGTTCTTTAATACCGCCAGCAACTAATTCCCCAGATACCGGATCAATCGGTAGTTGCGCTGAGAAGTTATTGTAATGAGAAAAAGCGACGGTTTGTGACGATAGGGGATTTTTCGGTGCGTGCTCCGTGTTTCTTGCTAGTACTGCGTTATCATTGCTCATAGTTCTATTCCTCTTTTCTGTTTGGTACATTCAAATAAAAAAAACTACTCTCTCAACAAAATGCTAACGCTTTCATTTTATATTAAAGCCAAAAACCATCTTTTTTACGAGTGCAGTGCTTTTTACTATCCTGCTTTTTTATTATGGAAATCATGACAAATTGACAAAAATTATACCACTTCTTTCAGTCTACAATAATAGCGCTAATATTTCAATAACCTATTTTAATATTTATCGCACTGATGAAGGGAGTTGCTTTTCTCTTTTAAACATGCCACAATTCTTATACATAAGTGTCATATTTAGATATTGGCGCAGCCTTTAATGTTAGGAGTTACATTTTCATGATAAAAAAAGCAGAAATGCCGCTTTGTGACGTGGCAACGACGGTTCAGTTGATCGGGAGTAAATGGAAAACCCTGATTATACGCGACCTAATAACAGGACCAAAAAGAAATTCTGAATTAAAGCGATCATTAGCAGGGGTTTCCCAAAAAGTCTTGACAGAAAGTCTTAATTCTATGATAGTAGACGGCATTGTGGAGCGAATAGACTTCCAAACCGTTCCGCCTCATGTTGAATATCAATTAACACCGCTCGGAGAAACGTTACTCCCTGTGATTGAGTCCATGAGACAATGGGGGCAATTTTATAAACAACAACGTTGATCGATAGTTACAAATTTGTGCCTATTTAACAATTCTCCAAAAGTTATTTATACTTTTATTAGAACAATAAACAGCTATTGAGGAGGAAATACAATGAACCTTGAATCGACACCAATTGAGGCAGTTAATACCACTGTTGAGTCAACTATTTTAAATGGCGAATCCGTTTTAAAAGTGACAAAAAAAGAGAAACTGATGGAATTTGATGAAAACACATATGCTAAACTTACTGACTCAATCTTCCATAATGGAACGATCGAAGTCAAAATGTTGAGTCGTTTGTTACCCGATGCGCCAGATTTTGCACGTGGTTTTATTGGCATTGCCTTTAGAATCAATGAGGATGATACACACTTTGAATCTTTTTATGTAAGACCAACAAATGGTCGGATTGATGATCCTGTCAGAAAAAATCGCGGTGTTCAGTATTTTTCCTATCCTAAATATACCTTTGACTATTTCCGCAATCTTGGCATCACTGATTTTGAGGGACCAGCCGAGATTGGTCTTGATGAATGGATTAGTTTAAAAGCGGTGATTAATGACGCTCAAGGGAAATTTTATTTGAATGATCGTGAAGAACCTGTCTTAGTGGTAGAAAACATGAAGCACGGTGCTGACGCTAAAGGCGCTATTGGGTTCTTTGTTGATATTGGGACTGAAGCCTTCTTCAAGGATTTGAAGATTACCGCAACAGATTGAAAAAGAAAAACAGGAAATCGATGAGAATCCTTTTATTTTAAGGATTTCTTATCGATTTTCCGTTTCGTTATATGTTTATTTTAGACAATCATCGATTGATCTTCGCTGAATCTTGTTTAAGGAATTTGATTACTTCAGCTTCATTGAATTGATTACAATCTCCTTTGATCATATGCTTCAACACAGAAGCAGCCGTGGCAAACTCAACTGTTTCTTGGGGTGATTTTTGCATTAGCAAACTGTGGATTATCCCACCACTGTAGGCATCACCACCGCCAATCCGATCAACGATAGGATCGATCTTATAATTTTTTGAAGTATAACCTTTCCCAGCTAGCCATAGTGTTCCTTGAAGTTCATTGCAACTTGTTGAATGGACGATTCGATTCGTTGAATACAGAGCCTCAATTCCTGGAAACATTACATTCATTTGTTGATAGTAATAGCTGATATCTGTATCTAGCTCCTGTTCAGGAATCCCTAACAAATGAATTGCATCCAGTTTACCTGCTGAACAATAGTCAACGTAATGTAGGATTTTTGAAAAAAAATCGCCCGCTTCTTTTTGACTCCAAAGATTTTGCCGATAATTACAATCAAAACTAACTTTACACCCTTTACTTTTAGCTGCCTTCATTAATTTGATCGTGAATTCTTGCCACCGTTTAGATAACGCAGGGGTAATACCTGATATGTGGAAAACAGCCACTCCTTCAAACAACTTCGAAACATCCCAGTCTAACGTTTGCATGTCAGCAAACACCGATCCTTGTCGATCATAAATCACATTTGTTGCCTGTAGTCCAATTCCTTGTTCAACGTAATATGTTCCGATGCGTCCTTGATTTTTCAATAAATGGCTAGTTAACACACCATAACTGCTCAGGTGTTGTGCAATTGCTTGTCCAAAACTGTTATTTGGAACCTTGCTGGCATATTGGACTTGATGACCATAATTAGCCAGTGAAATGGCTACATTCGCTTCACCACCACCATAATAAACCTCCAACTGATTTGTACGATCCAGTCGAATTCCAGGATTGGTTGATAGGCGCATCATAATTTCTCCCAGGCAAACGACTCTAGCCATTTTCTAGTCCTCTGATCTCAATTAACTTTGCAGCATATTGTTTGGCAATTTCCGTGACTTTCGCAAAGTTTCCTTCTGCTGCCGGAGCAAGTAGATTACCGCCAACCCCAACGGCTACGACACCTGCTTTAAACCAAGTAGCCATATTTTCCAAGCTAACGCCACCTGTTGGCATCAAATTAATCTGCGGCAGTGGTGCTTTAACTGCTGACACCATACTTGGACCGCTAATATTTCCCGGAAATAATTTGATGATATCTGCGCCGCTTTTTAAAGCTGTTTGCATTTCTGTGATCGTTACACATCCAGGCAAATAAGGGATTTGATACATATTGCATAATTCGGCTGTCTCTTGATCAAAGCTTGGGCTAACCACAAATTCAGCACCTGCCATGATCGCTAAACGGGCGGTCACTGCATCTAGTACAGTTCCTGCTCCAATCACAACATCTTGTCCTTGATAGGATTCTATCAACTCTTGGATCACCGCTTGCGCATTTGGTACGGTAAATGTTACTTCGATGCCTTTTAATCCGCCCTCAATGATTGCACGACTGGCTTTTACCGCTTCTTCTTGGTCTTTTCCACGAACGACTGCAATCACACCAGCATGCTCTAATCTTCTTAATACATCCACTCGCTTCATCTGTTTATCCCATCCTTTTTCATTAGCTAAGTTGTGCTCGTTCAAGTAAGGCACCTGCTTGATGCTGACCTTCCAAATCTTTTAAACCTGATAATGTAGCTACACGATCCATATTGGTGATCACAACGATGATCATGGTTTCTTTTTCTTGGCTACGAATATAGGCAAGATCCATTTGAGCAATTTTAGTATCTGTAGAAACCTTATCTCCCACTTTTACAAAAAGCTCAAACCCTTTTCCAGCTAAAGCGACCGTATCGATTCCCATATGCACGAGGACTTCGATCCCATTCGCTGTTTTGATGCCAATTGCGTGCTTTGAAGGAAAAATTGTTGTAACTGTGCCACTAACAGGTGAAAAAACAGTGCCATCGATCGACTCAATCGCAAAGCCGTCACCCATCATTTTGGTTGAAAAGACTTCATCCGGCACGTTTTCTAACGGAATATAGCTTCCTTTAGCCGTCGCATGAAGATCGACTTCGTTAGTTAATACATCGTCTTCCTCTTCTTGTTTTGGTACCATAAAATAACAGATAGTAAATGAAAGAATCAGTGCAATTAGAATTCCTAAAACCGCAAAAATGAAATACTGACCAATATAGGCTGGCAAACTAAAAATACTAGATAAGATATACCCATAAATCCGAACGCCGAAGAAACTAATAAAAGCTGACGCTACAGAACTACCGATCGTTGCAGCGATAAAGGCTTTTTTATATTTAGACAAAATCCCGAAAAGCGCAGGTTCCGTGATCCCTAAAAGACCAGAAACGGCTGAAGATAACACTAGAGATTTTTCTTCTTTGGTTTTTACTTTTGTATAAATCGCAGCTGTCGCTCCAGTGATCGCCATATTTGCCATAAACATCATCGGCATCAACATGTCATACCCTTGATTGGCAAAGTTTTGCAGCGCAATCGGCGTCATCGCATGATGCAATCCTGTAAAGATTGCGATCGGACGAATCGCACCCACGACGATTCCTGCTAAGACTGGTGAAATCGAGAATAGCCACGCAACACCTGCTGCTAATAGATTTCCTAAATGAATACTGATTGGTCCAATCACAGTCAAAGTCAGCAATCCTGCAACAAACAATGAAATAGTCGGTGTAAAAACGGTGCGTAATATTTGCGGTAACACCTTATCCACCCAGCGATAAATGTAGCTCAAGGCCAACACAGCAAAGATAATTGGAATAACCGTACCCGCATAGTTAAAGACCGGAACTGGCACAACACCAAACAGCTGGAACGCCGAAATTTTACCTTCCGCAACTGCTGCTGTCATTGTAGGAAATTGTAGAATCGCTGCAATCGCAATCGCCAAATACTGATTCGTTTTAAAAATTCTTGCTGCTGATGCTGCTACGAAGAATGGCAGAAACGTAAATACACCGCTAGCTACCATGTCAATGATCAAATACGTATCCGTTTGGTTAGAAATGACATTCAGTGCAACCAGCCCCGCCATCAATCCTTTGATCATTCCAGCACCAGCAATTGCTGGAACAATTGGACCGAACACTCCTGAAACAGTATCCATAAAGACCGAAACGAGGCCTTTTTTCTCAGTTTCACCTTGTTGATTGTTCTCATCTAAGCCTAGTTCTTTAGCAATTGGTGCAAAGTAATCTGCAACGTCGGTTCCGATGACTACCTGTAATTGATCGCTTTGATATTTCGTTCCGACAACTTTAGAAAGTTTTTCAAGCGCTGAATAATCCACTTTCTTTTCGTCTTTCAGATTAAACCGTAATCTAGTCATGCAGTGCCAAACATTATTGATATTTCCTGCCCCGCCAACATCTTCAATAATTTGCTTTGCTATTTCTTCGTACTTCATTTTTTATCCCCCTTGTTCGGAATACATCCTTCTACTCAGTTATTTAAACCAGCAGAACAGGAATTCTTGTTTCCGTTTTCACCAACATAGTAGCATGGAAAATCCACCTTGTAAAACCAGTCCTTTTTATTGAAAATATAATAAAAACAGCTTTATATAAACGTTTATAAATATAATAACTAAAAATTGGACTGGTTTTATATCGTTTAACTCGTTTTTTTCAGACCAAATTGACACTGCCTTATTATCGTGTTTCAATAAATGTAGAATTAATCTGTATCAATAGAAATTGGAGTGAAAAAAATGACACCAACGATCATTACCGATATAAAAAGTTTTGCGATTAAACCAGACAGACATAATCTACTTGTAGTTAAAGTTGAGACCGACAAAGGCGTTTCTGGCATCGGCTGTGGAACGTTTCAGTTTCGCCCATTAGCTGTTCAAACCGTCGTCCAAGAGTATCTAAAACCACTTCTAATTGGAAGAGATGCCAACCAGATCGAGGACATTTGGCAAGTGATGAATGTAAATTCTTATTGGCGCAACGGCCCGATCACTAATAATGCTATATCTGGTGTAGACATGGCTTTGTGGGATATTAAAGGAAAACTAGCGGATATGCCACTCTATCAATTATTAGGCGGAAAAGCCCGGACAGCCATCCCCGCTTATACACATGCGGTAGCAGATAATCTAGACGATTTATTTGGTGAAATCGATAAATTTCTCGATGAAGGATATCGTTATATTCGCTGTCAACTAGGTTTTTATGGTGGCAATCCTGACAATCTGCAGACGCCAAATCAGCCAATCAGTGGTTCTTATTTTGATCAGGAAGACTATATGCAAACGACTTTGAGTATGTTTGAAAGTGTTAAGAACAAATACAATAATCGTTTCCAAATGCTTCATGATGTTCATGAACGCTTGCATCCTAATCAAGCTGTACAATTTGCGAAGGCTGCCGAAAAGTATAATCTCTTCTTTTTAGAAGACATTTTACCTCCTAATCAAAATGAATGGTTAGCACAATTACGCAGCCAATCAGCAACACCGATCGCTACTGGTGAATTATTCAATAACCCTATGGAATGGAAAGAACTTGTCCGCAATCGCCAAATCGATTTTATGCGGGCACACGTTTCTCAAATTGGTGGAATCACACCAGCATTGAAACTCGCACACTTCTGCGAAGCAATGGGCATTCGTATCGCTTGGCATACACCTTCTGATATTACGCCTGTTGGTCTAGCAGTGAATACGCATTTGAATATTCACTTACACAATGCGGCGATTCAAGAAAATATCGAGATTCCAACAAATACAAAAACACTTTTTGGCAATATTCCAACGCCAGAAAAAGGCTTCTTTTATCCGATCGAGCAAAGCGGGATCGGAGTGACATTTGACGAAGAGCTTGCAAAAGAATACCCAGTTGTTTATCGTCCACATGAATGGACACAAAGCCGGACACCAGACGGGACGATCGTGACACCATAACTATGATAAAAAACGACTAGCTTCTTTACTACCAGCAAACCAATTGCTGAACAAAAGAAGCTTAGTCGTTTTTTATTTAGTCTATTCTAGAACGATGAATTTCGCGATCAAACGGTCGAATATAGGTCACAGAATAATCAATTGCAATAATACTACTATACTCAAACACTTGACCATCTTCTAAGATCGCCCGATTTGTGATCTGCATTGCAGGTGTTCCTCTTTTACATAACAGTAGTTGCGACTGTTCTTTTGACGTGGTAATCGGATCATAGCTCGTAATGTAGTGAGATATACGATAGCCCTTCTTTTCCACATAATTCTGAATCGAATGCTCAACTACTTGCTGGCTTAAGAAGTTAACGGTTATTTTTAGTTGGTTGGAAAAGATAGTATTTCTCTAAATAAACAACAGTACCGACACTTGTTGCTTATCATATAGTAGAAGCGCTTAAAACACTCCACTAGACTTTAGACAACATTCAACCTACAAAATCAGTGTAGCAGTACTAGTCAATTATAGGCATTTTATGAAACCCAAACTTGTCACTTTCCTATGCTGTATTTACTATCTTCTACACTAGCCAAGCCATGTCTAATCAGCATTTATAGGCGACGATTTCTGAAAAAACATTGACAGCGCTTTCTTTATAGTGTATATTTGCTTTGTTAAATGGATAGTGATTATTAAGTTAAGCTAAACCTAAACAACGCCTATCTAGGCTCTTGTTTGGGCTTTTTTCTGTTCTCAATCTCTTTCGTCAAGTTAAAGGAGGTCGACTATTTTGGAAATTCTAAAAATTTTAAATAACAATGTGGTCATTGTGCTCAATGAGAATAATGAAGAAGTGATTCTTATGGGCAATGGATTAGGCTTTCAGATGAAGGCTGGCTCAGAAGTAGAGGCCGCAAAAATCGAAAAGGTTTTTAAACTTGAAAACCAAGTGGAACCTGAACAAATCGAACAACTCTTTGCAGAGATTCCTGAGGAAATCATTGAAATTTCGTATAGAATCTTATCTCAAGCTCAAGCTACTTTAAACAAAGATTTGAATGAGTCGTCTTTCATAGCAATCGCCGACCACTTACACTCCTCTATTCAACGGACGAAAAAGAACATTCAAGTCAAAAATTTTTTATTATGGGATATCAAGCGTTTTTTCCCGATCGAATTAGAGATAGCACGCTCGGCTATTCAAATGGTCAATCAGCAACTGGATGTAGATTTGACTGATGATGAAGCTGGATTTCTAGCCTTGCATATCACCAATGCTCAACTCGACAGCAATCACGAAGATGCGATCAGTCTAACTCAGTTGATCGAAGAAATCTTGACCGTCATTAAATATACACTCCGAATCAATTTTGCTGAAAATGATCTTTACTTTCAACGGTTTATTACACATTTAAAATTCTTCACTGAACGAGTGTTAAAAGAAAATACTGCAACACCATCTGAAGAACAAGTTGAAAATGAGTTATTCTTACTCGTGACGAAACAATATCCAGAGGCTTTTGAAGCAACAAAAAAAGTCGCTGAGCTGTTAAAGAGTCGACGCAATTACACATTGTCAAAAGATGAACAGGTCTACATCACCATACACTTAGCCCGAATCATCGATAAAACGAGTTAGTTAGAGAGCTCTTCTCTTAATCTAAATGATATCCCAAAAAGGAGCGTAGGAAACTTATTGCCTGTGGAAAGGCGCTGGATCGTGACATTAAGTTGGCGAGACCTCTGAATAAAAAATAACTAAACATTTGGAGGAACAAAAATGGGTAAATACGAAGAACTTGCAAAAAATATTGTAAAAGAAGTCGGAGGCAAAGAAAACGTCAATTCTTTAACAAACTGTATCACACGCCTGCGGTTTAAACTGAAAGATGAAAGCAAGGCAAACACCGAAGTCTTAAAAAATATGGATGGTGTTGTGACGGTCATGCAGGCTGGTGGACAATATCAAGTAGTGATTGGCAACCATGTCCCTGATGTCCGTAAAGAGGTGGATGCCGTATTAGGTGTGCTAGAAGCTCCAACTGAGTCTGGATCAAAAGGAAATTTATTTGATCAATTTGTTGATATGATTTCCTCTATTTTCCAACCAATTTTAGCGCCACTGTCTGCAGCCGGTATGTTAAAAGGGGTTAATGCCATTTTAATTTTCGCGTTAGGGGCTGGCTTTGCGGAATCCTCAACATCAGCTATTTTTAATGCGATGGGTGATGGATTATTCAAATTTTTGCCAATCTTTATTGGTTACACAGCAATGAAAAAATTTGGTGGCTCACCCTTCCTTGGGATGTTGATCGCATCCAGTTTAGTCTATCCTGGATTTTTAGAAGGTGCAGCTACTGCTCAGTTTGCTGAAACGGGAGGGCTTAATTTCTTTGGTATTCCATTCTCTATTCCGCCTGCTGGTTATGGTTCTACGGTTATGCCGATTATTGCTGCGGCGGCTTTTGCTGCCTTTTTAGAAAAGCAATTAAGAAAAGTGATTCCTGACGTTATTAAGTTGTTTATTGTTCCATTTATAACAGCCCTTATAACGATTCCATTAACATTCTTAGTTATCGGACCAATCATGAATACTGTTTCTGACGCTTTAGGAAATGGCTTGCTTTCTATTCAAAGTTTCAGCCCCATTTTATTCGGTGCTATTCTAGGTTTCTCTTGGCAAATTCTTGTTATGTTCGGTCTACATTGGGCACTTATTCCATTTGCCATTATCGCGTTATCTCAAGGTGACCCAACATCATTATTAACACCATCAGGTAGTGTGAGTTTTGCTCAAACTGGTGCGGTATTAGCGGTCATGTTGAAAACTAAAAATGCGAAATTAAAAGAATTATCGATCCCTGCTTTTATTTCAGGCATCTTCGGTGTAACTGAACCGGCTATTTACGGTATCACTTTACCTAGAAAAAAACCTTTCTGGGCATCTTGTATTGTTGGGGGAGTTACTGGTGCCATCGCTATGGGATTAGGGATGCAAGGCTATCAAATGGGTGGCCTCGGAATATTCCGCTATCCAAGTTCTATCTCACCAGATGGCGATGTTAAGTTTGCGATTTACGCAATGATTTTGGATGTGTGTGCTCTTGCAGCTGGTTTTGCAGTAGCTTGGGCTTTAGGATTTAAAGATGATGAACCAACGATTCAATTATCAAAAGAAGAAGCAAAATTAGCCGCAACTGGGCAAAAAAAGAAACTAACAAAAGAGGAAGTTTTCTCTCCAGCAGAAGGCAAAGTCCTACCTTTGAGCGAAGCAAGAGACGCAGCATTTTCTGAAGGCATCATGGGCAAAGGGGTTGTGATCGAACCAACTGTTGGGGAAATCGTGGCACCATTTGATGGTACCGTGATGACTCTTTTCCCGACAAAACACGCCATTGGATTGATTTCGGACAATGGGACCGAGCTTTTGATCCATATCGGTATCGACACCGTTCAGCTAGATGGTGAAGGCTTTGAGGCCTTCGTCGAACAAAATGCGAAAGTCAAAAAAGGGGACAAATTAGTGACCTTCGATATCAGTGCAATCGAAGAAGCAGGTTACAGCACACAAGTGCCGATTATCGTTACAAATACCCCTGACTACGCTGATGTGATTGCAACTTCTGAAACCTCGACTAAACAAGGAGCTGTTTTGATTACTGCAATCATCGCAAAATAATCATTTGAACCAATACACAATCTATTTACAAAGGAGTACAAACCAATGAGTTTTCCAAAGAATTTTTTATGGGGCGGTGCAACAGCTGCCAATCAATGCGAAGGTGCCTGGGATCAAGAGGGTAAAGGCGATTCGATTTGCGATCACAATCGTGCAGGAAGTCGTACTTCTAATACACACCGCACATTCGATTTAGTGATCGATACAGATCAATACTACTATCCTAGCCATACAGCGATTGATTCTTATCATCATTATAAAGAAGATATTGCGTTGTTCGCTGAAATGGGCTTCAAAGTCTATCGGATGTCGATCGCTTGGTCACGGATTTTCCCTAATGGCGATGAAGCAACACCCAATGAAGCTGGGCTACAATTTTATGATAAGGTCTTTGATGAGCTAGCGAACTATGGCATTGAACCACTTGTTACGATTTCTCATTTTGAAATGCCTTTCCATCTAGGAAAAAACTATGATGGGTTCTTAGATAAACGAGCAATCGGTTTTTACGAAAACTATGCCACTACTCTTTTTGAGCGTTATAAAGATAAAGTAAAATACTGGCTAACATTCAATGAAATCAATTTTGGTACGATGGATCATGGCAAGCGAATCAACGGTTTATTTAACCGTGAATATAGTGAATCTGAACAGTATCAAGCGCTACACAACGTTTTTCTTGCATCAGCTCGAGCAGTCGTTGCAGGACATAAAATCAACCCAGACTTTAAAATTGGATGTATGTTGGCGTATATTACGATGTACCCAAAAACGTGTCGACCAGAAGATGTTTTAAAAACACAGCAAATCAATGAGAAATTCAACTTTTTCTGTGGTGATGTACAAGTCAAAGGAAAATATCCTTACTTCATGAAACGGTATTTTGAAAAAAATAATATTCAAGTCGAGATTACAGAAGAAGATAAAGAGCTACTTAAAGCAGGAACTGTCGATTATTATACGTTTAGCTATTACATGACTACCTGTATCACAGATGACTTGGAAAAACGTAATGATAAAACAGGCGGAAATCTGTTCGGTGGTGTATCAAATGAGTATCTTGAAACGAGCGATTGGGGCTGGCAAATCGACCCTGTTGGCCTACGTTATACATTAAACCAAATCTATTCTCGTTACGAAGTGCCGTTAATGGTTGTAGAAAACGGACTTGGCGCTTTTGATAAAGTGGAAGCCGATGGCTCGATCAATGATGATTATCGAATCGATTATTTCAAACAACATATTATTGAAATGGAAAAGGCGATTGATGACGGCGTCGACTTGATCGGTTATACGCCTTGGGGTTGTATTGACCTGATAAGCGCTGGAACAGGTGAAATGAGTAAGCGTTATGGGTTTATTTATGTGGATCGTGATGATGAAGGAAACGGCACACTTGATAGACGTCCGAAAAAATCATTCCATTGGTATAAGCAAGTAATTGAATCAAATGGAGAAAATCTCGGCTAATTGAACTAGCCTTTTCAAAGAATCTTAAAAACCTGTGTTAGTGGTTTGCGCAAGCAAGTGACTGACACAGGTTTTTCTTGGATAGATTTCGAGCATATCCATTGATATTACATCAAAATTTGTTATCTTACACTTAAGGAGAGTGACGAAAATGAAACAACCAATAACCTTTATTTCAGTAACGGCACATGCAAAAAAACAAATGGATTTTTATGCTGACGTTTTTCCAAACACTACGATTGACTCTGTTACTTATTACGATGACTACCCAGAGCGTGTTTTGAATGGACAATTAGATTTAAATGGCGCCTTGATTTATTTTTTAGAAATGGGACCTGAAAATCCTGTTGCGCCTGGTTGGAACCTCTCATTATATGTGGAAATGGACACTGAAGAAGAGTTTGACCACATTTTTTCAGCACTATCCGCTGAAGGCGTGGTCATTATGGGCCCTGAAGCTGCTGGAATTTTTCAAAAAGTTACGTGGCTGACAGACAAGTTCGGTATTACTTGGCAGTTCGTATTTGCTGGAAACTAAAAATGCTACTACCTTGCTTAGCAAACACAAGATAGCAGCGCTATTCAATATCAATTTCACTTTAAAGTCAGTGCTCATACCATTGACTTTTTCTTTTTATACACTTTTACTGACGCTTAAATTCAACTTCAGTATTCCCATAATGAATCAGCAACAAATCTGCTTGATCATATCCTGGGTAATCAAAAATCACCTGATAATACTGTTTTCCATCTTTTTCATCAGCGCTAAGTTCTCTTAGTAAATAACGCTCTTCTTGACCATTGATCGTAGCTTGCAGCCAGATATCATCTATATCGACTAATTCATTAAACCTCTTATCACTTGTTGTCAGCACAAAAGAATTTGGATACACTAGACCCGACGCTATTTCGGACCATAAAGGATCAGTCGGAGCAAAATCAAGCGCATCAAATGATTTGCTTTTTGACGTATCAATCGGTAATTCCCACATACCTTGAAGCTCTTCAAATATTTTACCTTCTTTTCCTTCATGAACTCCTGAACTATCATTCATAGAATACATAGCAGTTAAACGATTAATGACAATTACTGCATTTTCCAATGCTGGTACATTTCCGTCACTTGCACGAAGTCGATAAGTTAATTCTAGCTGATTTGTACTGTGATCAAAATGAGAATCAGATACAATTGAATTAAATAGATTCAAATTTTCATGTGATTCTGACAAGCCACTTTTTAAATCAACCAGATAACGGCCATCACCATTTTTAAGTGCAAAGTTTATCCCATAATTATCGAGTGTTTTATCAGTGAATTTTGACTTTTTCGGAACTTCGATCATAAAATGCAGGCCTATTTCATTTTGATCTGCATAGACTTCATTTAACTTGATTTCAATATCTTCATTTATTGCTTTTGTACTCTGTTGTGTGACAAAACCTTTATCTCGAAGAGTCTTAGAGGTGAACTGCCCAAGATGCAAGAAATTGGTCACGGCTTTACCAATCGGTGTAAAGACTAAAGAAAATCCTAGTAATAGGATCGCTGCAAGTACAACGAATGGCAGAATTTTTTTCTTTTTAGGATGCACTCGCTTCGTTTCTTGAGAGATTTTTTTATATGCTGTATCAAATGCTTGACGAGCTTCTGGAGAGAGCGCTTGAGTTTCTTGCATTGTCTTGTTCAACTCTTCTTCAAAATCTTTCATCATACTAATCCTCCTTCAGATCCAATATATTCTTTTTGCAACAATACTCGCCCTCGTGCTAAACGAGATTTGATCGTTCCAGTAGGTTCAGTTAAAATCTCACTGATTTCCTTTACTGAAAAACCATTGTAATAATACAATACAAGAGGGATCCGATAAATTGGTTTGAGTCCAGCCAGTAAGTCATTCATCGCTAAATGCTCTGTCTCTTGATTATCAACTAAAAACGGATAATCCTCTATATCAAAAGAAGGCTCCAAGCTCATTAACTTCTTACATTGATTGATCATTATTCGACAAATCCAAGTATTAAAATATTTCGGATTTTTAAGTTGATTCAGTTTTTGATAAGCAGTGATCACTGTTTCTTGCAGTACATCTGCTATATCTTGTTCATTTTTCAAAAAACGTCTAGCCATATTGTAAAGTACCGGTTCATACTCTTTAACTAATTGAATAAAGGCTTCTTGATCCCCTTTTTGAGCCTTTTTAACTAAAAATACATCGTTTGCCAAGTAAAATACTCCCTTCATCTCCAACACTTCTTTTAACCCTTCTATTTATTAGAGTCTAGAAAAAGGTAAATGGTTGCATCAAAATTATAAATCGGCAACATTCTTATAGATAGTTTTATTTTTTATGCGCACGAAAAAAAGGATAGGTAAGTAGTCCGTCCTACTTACTTTATCCTTTTCCTATTTCTCTAATTCAACTATTTTTTTTGCTTTAGTACAAATACTCCTATTAAAGCCAAAGCGATTACTGCCAGGCCAGCAACTATAATCACATAACTATCTTTACTTCCTGCTTTAGGCAACTGTTCCTTTGAGTTTGCAGAATTTCGTTTTGAAGTATTTAAAAGAACTTTTTTTGTTTGTGGTTCTTTTGTTGCTTCTTTGACGGGGATCAATTCACCTTGTGCATGACCATTTGTTTTGATTTCTTCTTTTATAGGCTTATCTTGATGAATTTCTACCTCTTTGCCAGAAATAGCAGGTTCTAGCAGTGGAACTTCTGTTACTTCAACGACCTCTGGTTCAATTGGTTTGATCTTTTCTAGCTTAGTGGATTCGTCGTCGATGGTTTCGATTTGTTCATCAACATGGATTTCTGGTTGCTCTTCTTTTGCTTTGTTTAATTCATTTTCTTGGCTTTCTTTCGCCTGTTCTTCCTCGATTGGTTGAATCTCTACTAATTCATTCGATTCGTCTTCGATGAGCTCAGTTTGTTCACCAATGCGAATTTCTGGTTGCTCTTCTTTTGCTTTGTTTAATTCATCTTCTTGGCTTTCTTTCGCCTGTTCTTCCTCGATCGGTTGAATCTCTACTAATTCATTCGATTCGTCTTCGACGAGCTCAGTTTGTTCACCAATGCGAATTTCTGGTTGCTCTTCTTTGGGTTTATTTAATTCTTCTTCGTTAGTTTCTTTTGGTTGTTCAGGATCAAGCGGTGTAATTTCTTCTAGCTGACCTGATTCATCTTCGACGATTTCTTCTTGTTCAACAGGTTCTTTTATTCGTTGACTCTCATCGCCTGTGGCATTGCCATCTAAAAAGATATTCTTCACTTTATGCGTTGCAATTTCATTTGTCGCTTTTTCATAATACAGTTGGTAATCAATTTTACAATCGTTGGTAAAGTTAGGTTGTTTTTTCCCAGCTTCGGTTATCGTTGCCGTGTACATGATTGAAAATGAAGCCAAACGTGCTTTTTCACGATAAAGACGAACCACAAAAGTATTATCCGCTCCAAATGTCACTGTACCATATCGTTGCTTTTCAAATTCTGCCAAGCTTAACGTTGATCGACCTAAATAATTATCAATAGTAAAGATAAAACTATCTTTATTCAGCACTTGACCGCCACCTGATGTATCGGTCAACACGATATCATTACCTAGTTCACTTTTATTCAAATTTGCATTTAAGAACCAACGAATTTGACCGGATTTCCCTAGGAGGTCTCCTGTTTTATAGAAGAAAGGTTTCTCACCCTCCACGCCACCGCCTGTGTGTCCTTTGACTACAATATTTGGTACAGTGATTGACGTGCCAAGATTTGCTGGTATTTCCTTCACTGTGTTTTCTGCGACATTTTTTACACGGACGCCAAAAGTAAACTCACCTCGGACACGATCGAGCTGATTCACTTTTTCGTTAAATGTAGCAATTACTTTATTTTTATAAACACGGACTATTCCTAATCCATTTAAATCAATTTCACGTGGGGTACTGTCAGAGTCTGCAAGACCTTCAAGCTCTTTTGGTAAAGTTAAAGTCAAGGTGTCTCCCGCTTTTAACTTTGTATCAGATTTTTCACTGAATGTTACTCGAATCGAGGTCAGTTCACCATCTGACAACTCTGTTTTATCAAAATGTATTGTATCAACAAATCCTCCGCTACTTAATTCTGCTGCCAATGACTGTTGACTAAAGCCAACTACTCCTAAAAAACCTACAAACAGTACAACACACCATGATAATTTTTTTAACATCTTTTATACATCGTCCCTTTCTTTTGATTGATATAGACCAATATGTATTCTTTGTTGCTGTTATGAAAAGCAACTTTTTTGATGTTAAACAAAAAATGAAGCTGTGTCAAAGCATATACATTCTTGCACATTATTTTATAATAAAGTATTCAGCTCGTTAGAAAGGTATGCTTGAACTACTTGATATTTAAAGCCAATCTCATATTTTTCCATAGTAAAAACCCCTTGAGTTAGATTTTTGGTCTAACTTAAGGGGACACAACAAATTCCAGTGACTGTTTTCCTTAAATGTGTCAATTTCTAGTAGCGTGGTAACTTTAAAACAACGCGCGTATACTGATCTACTTTAGTACTGATCTTCATTTGGTAATCAGAACCATACTGTAAGTGAAGTCGCTCATCGATATTGCTCAGTCCGATCCCTCCTAATCTAGTACAAATATGCTTCTGCTTTTCAGCTAACTGATACCCCTTACCATTGTCACAAACTTCGATGTAAAGACTAGTATCATCCGCTCTTGTACGAATAGTAATCAATCCTTGCCTATCAATTTCTTTAATTCCATGGTAAATTGCATTTTCAACAATCGGTTGGATCACAAGTTTTGGCAACTGATAGTCAAATAACTGCGGGTCTTCGATTATTTCATAGGTTAATTGCTCGCCATAACGCTGTTTCTGAATAAATAGATATTGCCGAACATGTTCTATTTCATTCTTCAGTCGAATCATTTCATTGCCTTGATTAAGTGATAATCTAAAAAAATTAGCCAACGATTTGGTCGTGTCGACTACTTTTTGGCTATCATTAAATTCTGCCATCCAAATAATCGTATCTAACGTATTATATAGGAAATGGGGATTGATTTGGCTAGCCAGTGTCTGGATCTCATAATTGTGGATCGCCTGTTCTTTGGCTTTTACCTCAGATACTAACTGCTCCATCTGCGTCAACATAACATTAAAACTGCGAGCTAAACTACGAACCTCGTCAGAGCCAGATTCTATAACTGTAGCATCGGATAGACCTGATACTACATGCTTCATTGAATATTCAAGGGTTCTAATCGGTTTAGTCAGTCCTCTAATAACGAATAAACTTCCTATAAAAACGACGAAAAACATCACCCCGGCAACTAGCAGCATCTTCCACCACATATTACTGGAAATCATCGCTAATTCTTCCAAAGATGCGATTCCCACTAACTGCCAATTAGCTTCAACTATAGATTGATGATAAATAAATTGTTGCGCCTTTGCGTCGTATCCATTTTTCCGTTTACTATCAAGTTGAATTTGTTTTTGAGCGTCTTGATCTGAGAGGGTAGGTAGCTTCGGGTAATAAACAAGCTCTTCCTGAGGATCGATTATAAATACATAGCCTTTTTTTCCTATATTTAAATGACTTAAATAATTTTCTATCTCTTTGGAATCAATATCCAGTCGAATCACGCCTTTTTTTTGGCCATCATCAGCGACAATTTCTTTGGTAAGAGAGATTATCCAACCTTCTTTACGACCAGCTACTGTTTGTTTTCTGATAGAAGTTAGGGTCGTCACGCCGTCCATCTTAATTTCCTGTTGCTTCCATTTTTCTGCTAGTATATTTTTTGATTTTAACACCTCTTCAGCCTCTTCATTGGAAACGAAACGTCCATCTTTAGTAAGTAACATAGCTGACATAAACGAATCATCTGTCCCTAGCATATTAGTCAGCATATTTAACGCTTGAGCACGATTTTCTGGACTGTCTGTGTCTATAAATCGTTGTATATCAGAGCTAATCGTAATTGCCGTTGCTGTCTGCTTCAAACGCTTGATGTAATCATTGACATAGTCACTGCTACGTTCAAGTATATTAATTGTATCCTTTTGCGCCTTAGACAACATGATTGCGGAAGTATTATAGGTCGTTGAAAGGCCATAATAAACTAATAAAATAAGCATCGTTAAGAAAAAATAATTGCTTATTTGCATAGAAAGTGAATGCAATTTTAACTTATTCAATATCTTCATTGCTGTACTGCCTCTTTTTTATATTGTCTTGGTGATAAGCCCGTCACTTGTTTGAAACGTAACGAAAAATAATTAACATCTTCAAAACCAACTTTTCCAGCAATTTCATAATTTTTTAATGTCGTTGCTAACAACAATACTTTTGCTTGTTCGATTCGCTTTTTACTGACATAATCCTGAAATGTCGTGCCTAGTGTTTTTTTTATCACACTGCTTAAATAACTAGAATTATAGCCTAACTTATGTGCCAGCCATGTTAAGGATAATAAAGGATTACTTAATTGCTCTTCAATCGTTTGTTTTAATGTATCCGCTAAAGTCCCTTCTTTCTGATCCCCCGCTCTAGCTATACTCACATCATTAAGTTGCTGACACAACAGATCTGACTTTAACTTATTAATTGCTTGAGTCAACAATTCTTCAACGTCTTGTTTTGTTACCGGCTTTAAAATATAATCGTCCGCCCCTAATTTTAGAGCAGACACAGCATATTCAAAATAATCATACCCTGTTAAAAATATAATCACTGTTTTCGGTAAAAGTAACTTGACCTTTTTAGCAAAGGTTAGACCATCTAAATAGGGTAAATTAATATCTGTTAAAATAATGTGCGGGCTTTCTTTAGCGACAATTTCAAGAGCTTTTTTGCCATCTCCTGCTTCAAAAATTTGATCAATTTCCAATCTTTTAAAATCAATCAACGTCACGATTCCTTTTCGGACTAGCGGTTCATCCTCTACAACCAAAATTTTATACATGTTCTCCCCTTCTTTCTTTCAATAGAAAAAACTCCTTTATTTACTATAACAAATAAAGAAGTTTTTTTATTATATTTTTTATTACTTTTAGGAATAATTAGAAATTATTGTTTTTTTATTTGGAAATAGTACAGTTTAAACCATCTAATGGCGAAAAATCAGTTACTTTAGTTCCTATAAGATTTAGGTCTTTTAAATTAGTCAAGGATGCAAGTGGCGTAATATTTTCCACTGGATTATTCCATAGACTAAGAAATTCAAGCTGCTCTAAACCTGACAATGGTGAAACATCTGTAACTTTATTACCAGATAGATTAAGGTGTTTCATCGCTTTTAGATTTGAAAAAGCCTTTATATCCGTAATATTGCTCTGATTAAGTTGAAGAAACTCTAATTGCTCAAGAGGGGCTATCCAATCGACATTGGTCAATTTTTTAGATCCTACAGACATCTTCTTTAAATTAACTAACGATGAAAGCGAAGAATAGTCTTCAATATAATTGCCTCCTAGCCAAAGTTCTTCCAACTGTACTAAGTTTGATAAAGGTGAGATATCTACAATATCGTTCGTGCTTAACTCAAGTTTCTTTAGAGCTTTCAAACTTACTAATGGTGAGATATCTTTAATCATATTTTGTGAAATAGATAGATTCTCTAATTGTTCAAGAGATGAAATCCATTCAGTATTGACAAAGTAATTAGAATGTATATTAAGTTCTTTCAACGTTTTCAGCTTAGATAATTCTGAATAGCCGATAACCTTTGCACCTGTTGCATAAAAAGAGCTTAATCTTAATCTCTCTAAAGATTTTAATCCCCCAATAGGTCCTAAATCATAAACATCACCTGCTTTATTTCTTGGACTAGAAATGTCTAAATTAGTCAAATTAGTAAGCTGACTGATTCCTTCAAAGCTTAAAGGTTGATCCCCCTCATTCCTAGCTCCACTCAATTGCAAGGACTTCAAATTACTGACATTATATATTGGTATTAACGATTTAACTTCAACATAAGATAGCCCTAACTTATTCAATTTAGGTAACTTTCCTTTACTAAAACTAGTAAAATCAAACACATAGGAGCTCTCAGTACTTCCAGATATAAACAGTCTTTCTAAGCTAGGCAGATTAGCTATTTGTTCAAAGCCAGCTGCATCGTTTAGGTTACTTATTGTGAGTGATTTTAAATTAGTTAAATTTTCGATCCCATTTAAGTTAATGTAGGCTGATCCTGTATGATGCTTTATATCAATTTGCACAAGATTGGTTAACGTTGCTACTGGACTGAAATCTTCTATGTTCCCTCTAGAAATCGTTAAATAGCGAAGTTTTTTCATATGCTGGATGCCTTCAAGATTATTCACATCGGTTAACCATATAAGCCCAAGATCTAGTTCACTTTCTCTGATTGTTGTAGACACATCCCCACCAAAAGAGTTTGCTACATCAGCTGCCAAGTTAGGATCCGGGAATACCTCAGCAATAGTCCCTAACACAGGATCGGCATCCACATAAGCTAAACCTTGATCTTTAATCTTGTTTAACGTACCTGCACCAATTCCCTTAATTTTAGTTAATTCATCAATTGACGCAAAAGGTCTCGTATCAATAATCCTCTGTGCGAGAACTGCTCCGATTCCAGAAAGCTTCTGCAGCTCTCCTATACTTGCGCTATTGATATCCACTTGCTCGACTTGCGCAGTTGCTTCAACGCTCTCTTGTGCGCTAGCAATCTCTGTACCTAATAATCCACCAACCGATAATACAAACATCATCATAATGGAAATCAATACTTTTAGTTCTTTTTTCTGTATCACTTTGTGTTTCCTCCCCGTTCAATAGTGAACATGCTTTTTCTCTAAATTAATCATCGTAATTTATTTAATAATTTGACAATTCAAACCAGTCAATAGAGAACAATCCAAGATATCTTGAATTTCATCATTCGATAATACTAATAGCACCCTATTATAGAAATTAATAATCTTAATTCTTTTTTTCTTCTCTATTTGCGTATATTCTCTTTTTCAACTTCACTCTAGGTCACTAATAGTTTGCTTGTCTCATTATTAGTAACCTAGCTTGATAGCTTCAAATTTATGGCAAACCGTTTTTATGAAGAAACGGCAATTTATCCAACGGTGAATAATCAATGATTGGATTATTTTGTAAATATAAATGCGATAGCTTTTTCAAGTTTGATAGAGCTTCTATCTTTACAATTTGATTCGATTTCAAATTCAGTTCGTGAATATTTATTAATGAATCCAATGCTGAGATATCTATGATTTGGTTCGAAGCTAAACGCAATCTTTCTAATTTAGTCAAAGATTTTAATGCCGAGACATCCGCAATCTGGTTTGATTCTATACCTAAATAATTTAGCTCCCTTAGGGAAGACAAGGCGGAAATATCCGTAATTTGATTATTATCAAGTATTAGGCTTTCCAGATTTAGCAAAACTGACAAAGCTGAGATATCCGTCAGTTCATTTTGACCAAGTGATAGATCCTTTAAATTTATCAGGGCTGACAAGGCTGAGATATCCGCCACTTTATTGTTATAAAGAGTGAGGCTTTCTAAGTTTTCCAAAGTTTTCAACTCATCGAGTTTAACTATTTTATTTCTTGAAAGCTCTAGCTTTCTTAAGCTTTTCAATTGAGTTAATTTACTAAGAACTGAATAATCTTTGTTAACACTACTTGTCATATTCAAATATTCAAGACTGGTTAAGTTTCCTAATGCTGATATATCTGAAATTTGGTTACCATAAAGAGTGAGTTTTTTTAGTTGGCTTAAATGTGATAATGGATCAGCATTCACAACTTTGGTCCTAATTAATGATAGCTCTGTTAATTGTTCTAATTTAGATAATGAAGAAATATTTGTCAGCCCTGATCCTTCCAAACGAAGGTTTTTTAACTGTTTTAAATTTGATAATCCAGAAATATCCGTTAAGTTATTTTCAGAAATACTAAGATCTTCAATCTGATTAATTGAGGATAACCAATTTATATCAGCCATATAATTATCAGATAAGCTAAGAGTTTTCAATTGCCCCATCTTACCGATCTCTGAATAACCTGTTAAATTAGAATTCATAAATAAAGCTAAAGCTAATTTTTCTACAGATTTCAACTTTCCAAGAGAACTAATATCAGAAACATTAGAAGGCTTAATAATTGTCAGTTCTTTCAGGTTTTGTAATTGGTCAATCCCTGCAAAATCTAATGGCGCCCTCCCTTTTTTCCATATCGTATTTATATCTAGTATTTCTAAATTAGGAAGTTTATATATTGGCTGTAAGTCATTGACTTCAATCCCATTCATTCTAATTTTTTTTAATTTAGTTAGATTGTTGATTCCTTCAAAATCAAGAGTATCTCCATACTTATAGCTACCAGAATAATCAAAATATTCTAAATTCTGCAGCTGATATATTTTTTCAAAGTCCTTTATATTATCTCTAGCGATTATTCTTAATTCTTTTAGATTGGTTAAATTCTCAATACTAGCAACACTCTGTAAGTTGTAAATATTGAGATACAAACTTTCAATATTGTTCAAAGAAGTGATTTTAGAAAAATCAGACCAATCAGTAATTTCCTGTGCAGTGATTTCTATCGTTTTAAGACTAGTCAAATGTTGTAAACCTTCAAGGTTAGTAACAGCTTTTAAAAAGAAACGCTCTAACTCCAAATTGTTTAATTCTTTTTTCGTAGTGCTTGCAGTAATTTCTTTTCCTAAAGCGTAAGCTACTTCAGAAGAAAAGTGCGGATCCGGGAATACCTCAGCAATAGTCCCTAGCACAGGATCGGCATCTACATAAGCCAACCCTTGATCTTTAATCTTGTTTAACGTACCTGCACCGATTCCCTTAACTTTAGTTAATTCATCAATTGACGTAAACGGTCTCGTATCAATAATCCTCTGTGCGAGAACCGCTCCAATTCCAGAAAGCTTCTGTAGCTCTCCTATACTTGCACTATTAATATCCACTTGCTCGACTTGCGCAGTTGCTTCAACGCTCTCTTGTGCGCTAGCAACTTCCGTATGTGATAAGCCACCAACAGTTAATGCAAACATCAGCATCATAGAAATCAACCATTTTAATTCTTTTTTCTTCTGCACTTTGTGTTTCCTCCTTTTTTCTCTTCCAATAATAATTTTTTGATTGGCATCGTTTGATTTTTCTATTACCACTATCAACTAAACTATTATCTGTCCATTTCATGATTAAATTTTTAACCATAAGTTTAGTTTATATTATACAAACCCGTTATTATATAGAGTTATATTGTAAAAATATAGATTTTGATTAGGTTTCCCTTGTATTTCTATATACAAAAAAGAAGCCAACTAAGATTTTAGCGACTTCTTTCATATAAATTCTCTTTATTTTATTTATATAAGCTTTTCAAATTTAAATAGATACTCTAAGACCTTGTTTCCTTGCGTTTCACTATACTTCTTTTCAACTTCCAAATGTGTAAAGTACGCACCTAATTCCTCAATCGCTGGCTTTAAGATCTTTTGATCAATTTGCCCAACTCGATAATGTTTAGGCATCCCAAGTAAAAAAGACAGGTTTTCAACCGATACCTTCCAGTAACCTTTTTTTTCAGCCTGCTTTAACAACCGATAAAGATTCTTGGCATACTTCTTTTTCAACAAAATAAATTCTTCTAAAGAAAAACACGTAGCATTCGAATTCACTTGATTCAAAAGACAGGTGAACTTGGGATTAAAGCGAGCTTCAATTGCCTTCTCTTTTTCAAGAAGTCTAAAATCTTCAAAAATCGTAAAGCTTTCTACACCTACTTGATCATTGTCTGTATACAGATGAATATAGTTAGAATTAATCAATTTTTGATACATACTATTTAAATCCTTCAAAAATCTAGTATTAGACGTTGAGGTATAGTGAGCCAAGCTTTTTAAATCCTCCCATTTTACGTAAATTTGCTCGTGCTGTTCTTCTTTTGTTTTGCTTAATATAGAAAAAAATAAATTAAATTCACTGGCATTAAAAGTACCCAGCGAAACTGTATTCAGCTCGTTTTTATACTTTACGTAGTCATTCATTTCAAAGCCTACTTTCCCTTGCTCATTTGAAGGCTATTATAGTCAGTTTCATTGCATAAAGCAAACTTAAATACAAAAAGGTACTGATTAGCTAGCAAAAACCAACTATTTTTCTCAAGTCAAAATAGCGAAAAAAGCCTGTATTTTCATGGTTTTTCTGACCTCAATCATTTTTTTATAAACTTATTTACGCAGACAACAGGTGAAAGTGATGCTATTCTTTGGATGTAATTTAACTATACAACGGAAGGATGTTTTTTATGAGTAAATCAATTATTATCGTAGGTGCAGGTCCAGGAGTTGGTTATGAAACAGCTAAAAAATTTGGTACTGAAGGATATAAGGTAGGATTGATCAATATTTCAGAACCTATTTTAGTCGATCTAAAATCCGAGCTTGAGCAAGATAACATTACTGTCTACTATGAAACGGCTGATGCAAGCAATACAGAAAAATTAAATCAAGCCATTGATCGTCTAGTTGAACAACTTGGCGGTTTAACTACTTATTTCTATAACGTTCCTGGTCCCTTAGGCAAATCATACATGCCAATGACTGAGGCGCCCGAATCATTATTATCTTTATTTTTACAATTAAGAGTAACGTCAGTCTTAAGCTCTGTTCAACATGCTTTACCCTATTTAGAAAAAACTCACGGCTCTGTGTTGATCTCAAGTGGCCAATCTGATCGAATTGCTTATCCCTACACTGGGATCATGGGCACCGCTCAGGCAGCGTTGAAAATGCTGATGATGCACTTAAACCAAGAGTTAAAAGAGAAGGATATTTTTGTTGGTTATTTCCCGTTAGATAACCCTCCTTTGATTACTGATGAGAAAAAAGAAGCGAACCGTGAAGACTTACCAGGTGGTTTTGAATTAACAAAAGAAATGAGAATTACTGCTAAAGATGTAGCAGCAGAAATTTTTAAAGAAGATGTGCTTAGAGAAAATTTCGATGTGCGGATCAAAAAAGCGTAGCTTTTATCTATTAGTTAAAAATATTAGACTCAATCAAAAAAATAAAATAACTTGTATCGATTGTTTGTTTTTCGCTTCTATTCATCTTCTATCCATCTTTAAGGTTTATTGCATCAAAAAAACCGAAATTTCATAAAATACTATTTTAAAATCGTTTTATGAAAAAGAAGACGGTATTTATTTGATTATAAAATTAATCTACGTTAAACTTTTAGAAAGTCCACTTTAGCTTATATTATTCTATAATCTTAATTTTTAGATACAATTTCTATTTCATAAAAAAGAGGGAGCGATAGTCGATGTGTACAAGCGTTACGATGACAACGAAAGATCAAACAGTTTTATTAGCTAGAACAATGGATTTTGCGGTTATTTTAGATGCTGAGCCAACTTTTATTCCAAGAAAGAAACTTTTCTTTGCAAATGATAAAAATGATGACCGTAAAAATGACTATGCCTTTGTTGGGATGGCTCGACAAATGGATAATGGAGAATTTGTTTTTGCCGATGGCTTAAATGAAAAAGGACTCTCTTGTGCTGCTCTTTATTTTTCTGGATATGCGGATTATAACAGTCAGGATAGCAATAAAAAATATTCCTTAGCTCCTCACGATGTTGTCCCGTTTTTACTCTCCACTTGTTCTACCATTGAAGATGCCACTCGGACAATGGAAAATGCTCAAGTTGACAATACGGCTCTAGACTTTTTAGGCATCGTCTTACCTCTTCACTGGGTCATTACTGATACTACTGGTAAAAGTATTGTCGTCGAGTACACGGAACAAACTTTACACATTTATGAAAATTCGATTGGGGTCATGACCAATAGTCCCGACTATAAGTGGCATACTACAAATTTAAGAAATTATATTGGCTTACAGCCAGATCAAAAAACAGAAGTACATTTAAAAGATATGGTGATGAAACCGTTTGGTGAAGGCGCTGGCGCATTTGGCCTACCTGGTGATTTTACGCCGCCATCAAGATTTGTCAGAGCCGTGTTCTTGAAAAATTGCTTACAAGACATCCAATCTGAGCTAGATGGTATCACTTCTTTGTTCCATGTGCTTGCCAATGTTGATATTCCTAAAGGTGTTGTAAAAACAACACAAGCGTATGACTATACGCAATATACTTCTGTTATGGTAAATAGCACGCTGAATTATTACTATAAAACATACAATAATCAACGGATTCGCTGTATTCAATTAGATAATGAAGATTTTGATGCGACTTCTGGCAAAATTTGGTCTAATGGCGATGCCGAGGACATCCTGTATCGAAATAGAAAATAAGTACTTATTGAAAAATAGGGAAAGAGACAACAAACCTAGGCAGGTTTGTTGTCTCTTTCCCTATTTTTGTTCGCGCCTATACTCACTTAGGTGTGAACGCTGAGTATGAGGAATACACACAATTTTGTGTTACTTATCTAACAAAATTGTTAGCTCCTTGTTCGTTACTCCTAGTTTACTTTCATCTATAATAGCCATAGAAAGGTCTGATTAATATGAAAAAAATAGTAAGCATACTCGCACTAGTGATCCTTGGTCTACTTTTTTACAAAGGTTTTGACTATTATCAAAGCACTTATGTTGGCATAGAAACGTATGCCTTGGTTCCAGAAACAGTCCCCACAAAAATAGAAACAAAGGATGATTCTGGTGAATTAGTCAAAAATTCTCAAGACAAACAGCTTTATTCTTATGATTATTCATTAAATGGTGTGACAAAAAAAGGCGAGAAGCGATCGCTTAAATTATCAATCACTGACTTAGAGCCTCAACCACTTATACCAAACTCTTTTATCAAAGTGACCGCTTCAAAAAAACGTGTTTTAGATGAGCCAGTACAAGTATCTGAAAATGAATTGCCTGATGGTATTAAAAATAGCTTGTTACAATAACGCGTTTTCTAAAGTTGGTTTCATCACATTTTGGAGCAGTCTGATTTTGATTTATGGCAACTATCTTCCCCACTAGAGCTTAATCTCTAGTTTTTCATCCTTAAATATAACGTGTAAAGGTTGGGTCACACACCCATGAGAGCTGTTGCCTTCATAAGTGTGACCCAACCTCGCTCGTTACGCTATTATTTGCTTCTTTTCATTCGCAAATCAAAAAGTAAACTAAATAGAAATAGACTAATCATTCCAGTAAATAGGAGTACTTGATTTGGTTCTAGTTCTCCCGTTTTAGGTAATTGTGCATTTTTTTGTTCTTTTTTTTGTGGTTGTTCTTCATGTGTATTATTTGTTTCCTGCTCAATTGGCGCTGTTTCTATTTTTTCATAAAGATAAGTGACTTCTTTAGGTAGATCTGTAAAAATTCCTTTGTCGTCCCCAATAACTTCTTTTAACTGATAACCAGTGATTTCTTTATCTATTTCATATTTAGTTCCTGATTCTCCTGTTAAAGTAATGCTTGGCTTTAAGGTCTTGCCCTCTTCATCTTTGAAATAAGCCGTAACACTCGATAGTACAGGAACATGAATTATCGTTGTTGTCACACTGTTAGACGCTACTGTAAAAGGTTGTTGAGCTAGACTAGTCACGCCTTCTAGCGACATATTTTGAGCGATTGACGGTTGATTTTCCCCAGTTACTTTTACTTGATAACTCAACGTTACCTTTTCATTTCCGGGTATGTCAGTAAATGAATAGGCAAACTCTGGCCCGTCCCAAGCACTATCATCCACTAGAGTCTCATTGATTTTTGTTGTATTTGGAAGATACTCAACACCTGCAGGCAAACTGTTTTTAAGAACACTTGCCCCAACTTTGCCTCCACTGTTTTCTGCGGTTAAGCTATACGTCAAAATATCTCCTACTTGAGCTTCTGGATTACTAACCGTTAGCAGCATCTGAAGATCAGGGGCTATAAAAAAATTGGTCTCTGCTAGAGATAATGTAATTGGTGAAAGTGGCTGGATGCCACCAGTACCATCTGAGGTCTCACCAGTGAACAAGCCTGGCAGATCAACATTCCCAGTAATATTACCTACTTTTACTTTGAAATAGTAATATACTTCCATACTGCCTGACAGTACCCCGGTAAAAGGAAGATCCATTTCATTTGGAAAATCAGTCATGATGCTGGCAAGAATTTCATCACTAAGGTGAGTTGCAGGCAAATCGTTGGAACCTATGTAAAATGAGTCCGCCAGATAATCCAAGCCTTCGTTAAATGAAAAAATGATATTATGATCATAAATCTCTTGATTATTGTCGTATTCTTTTAGTTGATATCTCATAGAGACCAGATAAGTCTCGCCTATTTTCAATGGCGTATGCGGGTCGACTGGTTGGCTATCTTCTTGAAGCAGCTGATAATTCACTACTAGCTCGCCTGGCATACTAACTCTACCAGCTTTTGCTAAAGAATTGGACTGAGGTAATTCAAAAGCTGCTACTTGATCAGCGTGAGTAAAAGTCATTAAGATAAGCATTATTACGACTGCTGCAATGCTCGTCCATTTTTTTTGTATCATTTCTACTATTCTCCTTCTAAAATCACATTTGGTGAACATTGACTTTACCACACTAAACTGGTGTTGACAATTCAGTTTTTTCCAGAATATGACTTATCTTGAACACTTCCTAAATAGATTCATTCGTTAATAATTTCTTTTCTTTTACTTGCAGTCTCTCTCAGCAATTCTACATATTCCTTTTGATATTTTTTCAGATACGCTTTTAATGACTGCTCTTTTTCGTCAGACCAACTCGGATCACTATTTATTAAGTTTCCAGTCTCATCTACTTCAACAGTTGCATCGTATTTTACTTTTGGATCATTCGCTTTTGAAATCACTACATTCCGTTTGTTTCCTTCTTTGACTTTAACCACTAATTTGTCTTTTCTTGCGATCACCCACGGATTATGTTCTGTTAAGGGAATAGGATTGAAGCCCACTTCCATGACATAGGTTGAATACAACACTCCTCCTTCTTCCAAAGCATAGCTTCCCGAATATCTATAGTCATCTTGCTTCCAAGAATGCGCAGTAAGATTTTTTAAATAGCGCTGTTCGTCCATTCGCAGCTTGCCATTAAACCCTACATAGATCAAAGAAAGAATTCCAATAACTACTAATATTCGCTTGTAATAGTTGTTCCATCTCATTTTTTTCGATAAGTCTTTTGTCATTTCCATATCCTCCCGCAATAAGTTATCAAGAGAGATACCGAACAGATCGCTAATTGCGACAATTGTTTCTAAGTCCGGATAATTTCTGCCAACTTCCCAACTGGACACTGTCGAACGAGAAACATTTAATAACTCACTTAATTGTTCTTGAGTCAGTTCTTTTTTTAAGCGCTGTTCTTTGATTTTGTCACCAATGTTCATGGTATCACCTCTTTCTTTTTTATTATCTTGATAACTTACAGCAAAGGGTAGCCACTTTTCGTGTCATTGTTAAATTTTGTGTTGATACCATTCGTGTCATGTTGATTTACTGGGTTTTTCAGGAATCAGTCCTTAAACATTATAACAAAACTCTAACGGATTATTGCCTTTTTAAAATAAAAAAATACGTTCAAAAACTTGTAGAATCTACGAAGGTTTTGAACATATTTATCTATTATTTCCACAAAAAACTTATACACTCATTTTTGTGACGGCCATCTATTTGATCAAGCCCTGAAATAAAAATTTACTCCTCTTGGAATACCCCTGTCATCTTTTAGTCCAAACTTGAAAAATCGTGATTAATGATTTCTATTAATTTAAATGTATCCTGTTCAAATTCAAATTTCAAAATACAACAATTTCCTAATCGGTCTTTTTGATCGATTTCACTGGTATGCGCCCAGTTTCGCATAAACTGGCGACAGGCTGCGCCGTGAGACACGGCTAAAACAGTTTCTCCAGCTTCTTTCATGATGTCCATCAATGCTTCTGATACGCGCTGTCTAAATTGAAATTCTTCTTCTCCACCATAGCCAGCGAAGTAATCCCCATACGGTAATGGTGGATTCAACGACTCACTCTCTGATTCAAACCGACCAAAATTCCATTCTTTCAAGCCTTTTACTCTTTGATATGGCTTATCCGTTACTTGCTCTAAGGTATCACTTGCTCGTTCAGAAGTAGAAGCGTATGCGCTATCAAAAATAATGTTGCGGTCCTTGAAATAATCCCCTGCAATTTGCGCTTGTTTGATGCCTTTTTCTGTCAGTGGTGAATCACACCAGCCCTGGATTTTTTTCTGTTGATTGAAGAGTGTTTCCCCGTGCCTCATCAGATATAATGTTTTGGTCATCTTCTTGCCCTCATTTCTATTCGTTGTATTTATCATAAACCATGAAGTGAACTCCAAGGCAAGCAAAAAAAGCTGAACATTGTCGATTCAGCTTTTTTACTATTTATTCAAGCAACCGGCCTTCATCATGCCAAGCACCATACATTTTTTTAGCCTTTGTATTTTCCAGAAATTTATCCAAACGCTTCTCAAATAATTCTGGCTGATGTTTATAATTTTGAATCGTATCAATACGAATACGCCGATATAATTCTGGAAAGTTTAGAAAAGTTTCATAGATTTCTGGATCTTCTTTGAGTCTTTTTTCTATGATTTCATCTATTTGAAATGAAGCTTCCGACATATCAGGCAGAACGTTTCTACCGTGTTCGGTCATCAAGCCTACTCTTTCCATTCGGCGAGCACGTTCTTTATTTAGCTCTGTCCATGGACTTTTTTTGGCTCTTGGTGAAAGTCTTTGAGCCGTTTGTGTTTCAGAGACTTTCTTTTTGATGCCATCGATCCAACCGAAGCAAAGTGCTTCTTCTACCGCATCTAGGTATTGGATTTTATTAGGTTCTGGTTTGATACTGACGATGATCCAGCAGTATTTTTCGGTTGTGCTGTTTGCTTGTAGCCAGTTGCGTAATTCCTGTCTGGTCGTTATGGTCAACAGATTGTCTATTTCCATCAGTTAAACTCCTATTTTACTATGATTAAAGTATTATACATGAATTTGGTGGAAAAATTAACTATTCAGCAAAGCTATTCCCTATAATCTGTGATACGTGCATATATTGCTTTGATTTCTGATTGATCATTGATTCCTACATACAAAGAAGAACGGATATTTTTTTTATTGTAGGCATCCTCGCCATTATCTGAGACTTCCAACTCTTTGGATTCTCCCTCCTGTTTACTCTCTTTAAGCTGTCTTAGCGCAATCGTCAGATTTTCCACTTGAACTAGTTTCCCTAAGCGTTTTAATAATGACTCTACATTTTCACTTTGAAATGCCGATGATTCTCCATAATTTGAAAGTGTGATCGTTTGGTCAAACAAATTAGCTTGGTTTTTTTCTGGAAGGTAGAGGTATTCTGAATCAATATAAGCGAATGCCTGCATAGTATCCGCTTGCTCATATGGATAATATCCGCGTACCTGTAATTTATTTTCTTTTGCATCGATCGTATAGGTTACGGGACCTTTTGCTCCTGTATCAGTCAATAATTCTTCATCTAAGATTGCTTCTGCTTTTTTGGTCAACGCAGATAGTGATACCGAAAATTTTTCTTTTAGAATCGTTTCAGCTTCTTCTTTAGATAAATCACTATATTCGAAAACACCAAACGGCTTGGTTCTTTCGGCTCTCCATAACAGTTCTTGAGATTTTTTTGGTAAAGCGTTCTCTTTCTTACACCCAGAAATAAGTAATATTGGGAGTAAACATACGATTAATAGCGTCATCACACGCGTTTTTCTGCTCATAAAAGATGTGCCTCTTTTCATATTTTACTTAGTGAATCAAAATTTTTGCATTTGATGGAGTGGGAACCATTTCAATTTTACGACCCCGATGACATCACTCACTTGTATAAAACCAAATTCTCGACTATCTGTTTCATACATTCGATTGTCCACCATCACAAAATAACTATCTTTTGGCACCATAGATTTCCCTGTCTTTTCCAACAGTGTAAAATCGTTGGTATATAAGTGGTCCTCTTTCGCAGCCTGCGTAATCGAGGTTGCTAAAAAACGTTCATTCTTCATTTCTCCATCGATGAATAGTTGATCATTTTGATAGTATAATGACTCCCCTTGAAGACCAATCACGCGTTGAATCACTTTTTCTTTGGTAAATGGATGAATAAAATAAATCAGGTCGTACCTCTTTATAGGGGCTAACTTATTTACAAAAAGCCGATCCCCTTCATTCAAAGCCATTGTCATACTGTATCCGCCAACTCTAGGAACAGTGAATATGACTAATCGAAAGAAACTAAGTAGAAGTAGACTAATAGCTGTCGTAATACCTAGCTCTATCAAAAATCGTTGCACTCTTTTCCTAGTCCTTCGCTTTTTTCTTTTTTGCTGAGATTGTCTTTTACGCTTGACTTTCTTTATGTTTTTTTCATTAGAACGCTTATGTATAGAAGCGGTCGTCGATCGTTTGCGTTTCTTCGGCCGCTTCTTTGTAGAGGGAATTGTCTTTTTTTTATTCACCACATTTCACCTCAACTGACTTACTTTTTTTGTTTTAAAGCTAATTCGTTGATTTTAAAATAGTCAAAAACCTTCTTACGGCTTTGTGTTAACTTTTCTAGATCTTTTTGATAATTAGAATTAAGTTGAGCATTAGTTAAATCCTCACTACTTAAGGCGTAAATATTCGTCCCGATTTCTTTCATCATGGCTTTATAACGAATCAATAAAGAGGTTCCTTCCTCTGTCATTCCTTGCGCTAGATTTCGATTCCCATAACTCACTAGTAAGGAACTGACCTCTCTTAACTTCGGTTGGATTTTATCGATGCTGCCACCGCTTTCGATATCTTTTAAATTTGTATTTACCTCTTCCGTGACAAAATAACTTTGCACAATCATATTAGAATCTTCTGCCGTTAAATTCGTTGATTGATAGTAACGTGCATACACTGCTCCGCTAATAGTTACGATCCCAAAAATGGCAAGAAACAACAGCCAGCTGAGAAAAATGCGTTTTTGTTTTTGAAGTCGATATTTTTTCTTTTTTAGCCCACGTCTTTTTTGTTTCGTTTTTGGTCGTTTGCGATTCAACATTTTTAACGTTCGGTTAATAGAGAACAAGCGCGTACTCACAAACAGAAGTACAAGGATGGATACGAAACCACTTGATAATAGCCCAATAAACAGCCAATCCAATACACTCATTTGGTCATGCCTCCTCAGCTATTTTTTTTACTTTTCTTCTGCTTTCTTTTCTTTTTCTTACTGTTGTTGATTACTTGAACAATGAAAAAAATGATGACAAAAACAGCGATTATCCCAGAAACAATCAGACCAATCAGTCCCCAATCGATCCCTCTTTCTTGAATCAAGGTCACATCTTGCGCATTATATTTATCGGCTTCTTCTTTTGTAATCTTAAATTTTTTCGTCCATTCCCATTTCTTTTCTTGATTGCTTACAAGGATATGAGCATTGTATTCCCCAGGCTCCATTTTTTCGGAGTTCATTAATATAGGGAAATCGATCATCGAATTAGGGGCCATTCGCATTTTGATTTTCTTGGTTTCATACAAAATTTCATTGGAGCCCTCTTTCATGACTTGGGCTTCTATATCCATATCATTGACAAAATCTGGCTGTATATTTGAATAGTTAATAAATATAGCATTACGATAATTGGATAATCCTGGATAAACGTTATTCAGTTCTAATTCTGGTTCGATCGGTGTATCTGTTTCTTTCAACACTAAACCAATCAGATAAGCATACTCATTGATAACTCCTTTTTGCTTCTTTTTTTCTTCCTCTTCTTCTTTGGTTGGGATCACTTTCAAGTGAATTCCACCAGTCAAAATACCGTCATAACTTGTTTCGGGCATATCGATTGTTAATTCTAATACCTTTTTTTGCTTTGGTGGAAGGACAACTTTCTCAGGCCCTGTCACCATTTTTTTCAAGTCAAATTTCAGTGAGGAATCGTCTTTAATTGGGCTTGGGCCAAATTCAATCACACCATTTGAATTTGTTTTTGCTTGGCTGATTTCGACACCAACAGTGACTTCTTTATCTACATCATTTTTCAATTCTATTTGAATTTTTTGTTTTTTCCCTGGTGTCATTCTTAAGTTAAAATACCCAACATCTCCTTCTTGATTTTCTGGTTTGACTACTGTGTAAGTATAGGGCGTGGCGATTGCTTCGGTAGCATATGTTTTCTCTGTTGTCACAATCATACTAACTATGTAAAATAAACAGATTAATAAAAATGCGTTTCTTTTTTTCATCTATAAATCAACCTTTCTAAAAAAACTCACCGATTTTTTTAATCGGTGAGCTTACTTTCGTTTGCGTTACCTTTTTATTTTAATGGTGTTTCTGAAAGTGTCCAAGTAACTGTTGCTTGATACGTTCCTGTACGAACATCTGTACCAGATGGAACCGTTAATTTGACTGCTTGGTTACCTGGTTTAGCCTCGTCACCTAATTTACCGAAAGCGATAAAGTAGTCTCCTCGACCTTTTGCTCCAGTATTAGTGAAAATTGGTGTAGACTCGCCGAATTTCACTACTGCATCGTGGTGCAATCCAGATTCTCCTGGATTTTGGATACCATTTTCAGCAGCATCAAGTAGACGTTGGTGACCATAAGTGATCGTTGCATTGTCTAATTTTCTTAGTGTTTCGCCGTCTTTGAATTCAAATTGCTTTGTTACTTTAGCTGTTAATTGGTATGTGTGATCATCTACTTGGCGATCATCTTTAAAACGAATATAGTTAGCAGATTCTGCTTTAGGATTTCCAACAGGCACATATGTTTTGGCAAATGACGTGATTTCTTTGGTCGCACTTGCTTCTGCTTTACCAAAATCTAGTGGTGTCACTTTACGAATCAAGAATTTCCCGTTTGGTTGTTTTTCAGGATCTTTTTCCTCTGTATCAGGTACTGGATTATCCGTTTCTTCCTCATACGTTGCATCTGTAAACTCAACTTTACCAACATTTCCGTCCATTGTACTGTCTGGTTCAGCTGCTACCACTGTCCCTGTTGCTGCCGCTGTTGTTAACGCTGCTAGTAAGATTGTTCCGCATAATTTGTGTGTGAATTTCATTTGTATTTCCTCCTAAGATTTGTTTGTATTTATGGCAACTCGGCTATTATCCAAGTTAACACCGTTGAGTATGTTCCCGCTTCGTTTTCAGAAGTTTTGGGAATGGTTAAATTGACTGCATTATTTACATAGCTAGGTTTCTTGAATACTGGATCTTCGATTATGTTGCCAGTATTGTTGATGCTGGGAAATATGGTTGGTTGTTGCTTATTTGTATTTTCTTTTGACGCACCAAATATGATACTCCAAGTTCCCATGCCCTGTTCAGCTTTTGCAGTCGCTATTGTATAGGTCTCACCGACGTGATTCATTTGAATCACTTCTTTTGATACTTCTGGTGAGTATTGACTGTTCGTGGCAGAATTCGTCCACGTACGATCAAATGAAATGGTCGCACCTTTTAATTGGGCACCGTGTTTCATCAGTTGTTTAAATTGTGTTTCTTGTCTTAATTGAATCGTCCAACCGCTAGGTTTTTCACGTTGATCGGTTACTTGAATAAAATTGCCGCGAACCTTGTCACTATCGTGAAACAATTGTGCATTAACAGGTAACACACTTCTATCGTCTGTCATTTCGACCGTACTAAAGTTTAAGTAAGGGACAAAGTCGATTCTTAAATCGCCTTCAGTCCGAGGAATCTCTCCTGGATTTACGATTACTTTATTATCTTCTGGATCTTGAATCTGAGAGCTATCGGACCTAGACTTTTCAATTTCAAAAATGGCACCGCCAGAATGATCTGTAGCCTGACTAATAACTGGTCTCGTCGCTATAGTAAACATTAGGAAGGTCAGAATAAGTATTGATTTTTTATTCATCATCCATCCTTCCTTTCTTGCGTTCACTTTGCTTATTTTTCTTTCTTAAAAAATAAGCCGTCAAAAAAATCAACAATATTAGTATTCCACTAATGGTTAAACTTTTCTGTACCAACTCACCTGTAGAAGGCAATCGCCCGATTGGTTTTTGACTCTGTCCTTTGGTATTGGGTAGTGATGCGTCTTTTGTTGTTGAGGTAGGACTTCCACTTGTTGCAGTCGTTCCATTAATTAACGTTACTTCCCCCTTAGTCTGAACGGCACCTTCACTTCCAAGACTTTTCATCGGAAGAATGAACAGCATCATACTGAATAGAATAGAGGTGATGAAAAGACAAATTCCTTTTCTATTTTTCATTGGCTATTCTCCTTCATCATCATGGCGTATCGCCCAATTGGTATTCGATACGAGCCTGATACTTTCCGATTTTCCCTCCGCCGTTTGGTACTTCCATTTTGAACCCAAAACCAGCTTCACTCCAAGTATCACTCACAACAAATTCACTCTTAGAGTCATTTGTATGTCGCATCAGTTCTTCTACTTTGTTTAATTCAAAAATAGTTTCGCTGTCTTGTGCTCCTGTGTTGTAACGTAGAATTCCTGTCATTTGGGAATTTGGATCATCGATATTAGTGAATTCTTGTATCAAAACGGCTTTTAGTGTCCATTCTTTTTTGCTTTGGCGGGTATCTGTTATAGCTAATTTCTGACCCGCTAAATCCGGTTGGTTTACACGAACTTTTCTAAACGTTGCCTCATGCTGCCCAAAGTCCATGATTTCTGGAACTGAATTAAGTCTTAAGACACCTTTATAATAAAATTTGACTTCTTTGACCTCTCCATAGACCACTTCAAAATCAGCTTCTGGTAAGGGCGTTTTTTCTTGACCATCAATCAGCACTTTACTTAAAATATAGTCTTCGGTTGGATGAGAAGTTATCACAACTTTCTCTCCTATCAAGCCTTCTTTAGGCTCTTCTTTGTAAAGTTCATTTTCAGGGGTCGTTCCTTCTTCTAAATGTAGTAGCGTAAGTTTCGCAGCTCTTGGTTTGACTGTGAATGTTTTTAATTCCCCAGATGTACTTTCTGCTACTTCACCATTTGATGCCGTTCCGCTGACTTTAAATGCCTGACTCACGTCAAAAGAGCTGGTCAATATTGGGACAGCAATGGTGGATAGAACATCGTAGGTCAGTTTTAATTCGGTCTTCGGTTCGACATTCCCCAGTTTCACTTGCAGTTTTCGATCTGCGCCAAATGTAACATCAGATGCAGGTACTGCTACACCGTTCAATTTGACTGTTTTCAAATCAACATCGATATTTGCTGGAAAAGCGTTGGTTGTTTCATACATCACATTGTCCCAAGGTGATGGTGCCACTGCTGTATTTTGAATGGTCGAAGTAAATGTTACTTTTCCCCCTTCTAAGATTTCCGCTTTGTCTATAGCCAGATTTGCAGAAATGTTCGGTGGATTAGGCATAGTAACATTTAGTATCATTGCAACCAACTCAGACTCCACACCATTTATATTCTTGGCTTTAAGAAAAATAGCATTCTGCCCTTGTTTTAATTCATCTTTATTTACAAGAAAGTTAAATGGCATATCTGTCCCAGGATTGGTATTATGAATCCAACTTAAGACTGGTTTCATATTAAATGGGCTACCGATAGAATACGATATATCTTCTAAAAACATAGTTTCATCATTAAATGTTCCTGATAGCGTATATCCTTTTCCTTCACCTGAATAGGTATCAAGATTTTTATCTACTTTTAAAATTAAGCCATCACCAGTCGCAACTGGAGTATCTTCATCTGTTTTTTCCAATCCTACACTGTACGAGTAGCCGATTACGGAACCAATCGGAAAAGCTTGTTTCGCTGATTTCATAAAAATTGCAGTATCAATGGGTTCAGGAATATTATTAGGGTACGCATCATACGCATTTGTACCTGCTACACCATTTAAGGCTTCTGCTCCTGAAGCATCATAGGTTGGAAAACCACCATAACTTGGACTAAAGACAACAGAAATATCAAGTGGTCCAGTATATCTACCAGCTTTCCAATTATTTACTGGATTAGAAACCTTAAAATTATAATTTAAACGATAAACTTTTGCCTTATCTGGACTTGGATTTTCGATATATAAGCCTCTATTTCCACCTAGAAAACGAACAGGTACTGAGTCGTTATTTGCTAATTTAGTATCCATCATCGTATACAAAACAACCTCTTTATACCATTCATCTTGAACCATGACAGGATCAGAATTGTTTTTGACAAATGTATCTATTTTGACCGCACCATTAAACGCAGTCATAATAATAGTGATATCAAATCGGGATTTGGTGTTTACAGGAGCATAATTGCTTAAATCTCGGATTTTATCTCCTTTAACCATCAAGCTTGTCGTATTTCCACTACCGTTCATTTTTTTGTAATATCTCGGATTATCAACTGTATATGCACTCATTTTATCTTCTGGTTTCGATGAATTAGCGCTTCCAAAGACTAGATTTACTGGCCAACTAGTCCCAGGTTTGAAATTCCAAGAAAATAATCCACCAATAAGTTGATCCTTATCCACGAAATAGACATTAGGGAAAAAAGAACTTCTGTCAGCATTATTCATTGGCGGTACCGGGTCTTGATAACCTTGAAAGCTAAATTCTAAACGTTGTTCTTCAGATAGAGGTATTTGAGCTCTAGGGCTCCTCCCTACAACTCTTGTCCACCCTTCCAGTTCAGGATTTTCAACATAACCATCCGCTGATCTCATCTCCGTTATCTTACTTGTTAGAGTTTCTGTTGATTCAACTTCAGAATTTTTCTCAGATAATTCATCTTCTGTAATGGTCTTAGCTTTGATTAACTCTGTGTTTTGCCAAATACTCATAGATATTATTATTGAGAATACACATCCTACAATTATCAACCTTTTTTTCACTCATATTTCCCCTTTCTGACACAAATAATATCTTTAAATTCGTATTTGAACAGCTCATTAATTCATGCTTTTGGAATATCCAACAATGTCCATTCAATCTCTCCTTGATAAGTTCCGCTGTAATTTCCAGGTTTCAAGTCGAAAAGAATACCTTGATTCGCTTGCCAATCAACAACTACATTGGCAAAAGTCTCTGTTGTTTCTCGTTCGAATACTTTAATACTACTGTCCATAGGGATTGGTGTGACTTGGTTATTTTGATTCACATAAATCAACGAATTAGTAATAATATGGTTTTCTTTCGTTTTAAAATCGCCTGTCAGTTTAGCGTAAAGCGTTGTTCTACTCCCTTTTCCTCGAAAGTCTTCTATTTGAATATCCCAACCAGCTTTTCTAGCCAACGTTTGTGGTTGATTGGTAATGGCGCCTTGTTCAAAACTGACTTCTGCTGGTACTTTACTGAAGCTCATCGTTCCCGCTACTACCAATAAGTTGATTTTTCCAACAGTAGATTTCATTCCACTTGTCTTCCACTCAGCTACAACGGTCAGACTGTACTCCCCAATAGGTAACGTTTCTGCTTTTAATGTTGCAGTTCTTGTATGAACTTCATTGATTGTAGGATTTGCGATGATTTCAGTCATTGAGTCATTCACAGCACCATTAATCGCATATTTCAACACTAAATCATCCGCTTCTTCACCAGAAACTTGCGTTTTGATCGTAAAATCTGCCCCATTTAAAATGGTTGTTGTTTCACCATCACCTTCAACGACTAATTTAGGTGCTAGTTCTAAATGCTCAACAGTGGCTTCCAAAGGTTCACTAATAGCAAATTGGCTTTTTTGAATTAAGTTTACCTTTGTGCCTTCTTTCATTCGCATCAGTGGACTTAAAACAAACTTCCCTTCAGGATCTACGGTCGTTTCTTTAATAAGTTTGTCTTGTTCATCTCTTAACTGGATGGTTAATCCAGGAATCCCTGTACCTTCGATTGATGTCGCTTTATCCGTAATAGCAGCATCTAAAGTTACTTGTTTCGGTTTTACGGCAAATTTTGCTGTTGCTTGAATTTCTGGTCGCCCGGACAATGGTTGTTCTGGAATGCCCGTCACAGTTAGGACATGCTCTTTTTTTACATCCAAGGAATCAATCAGCTCTTGTGATAACTGCAGCTTCCAAGGGTTAAATTCCTCTTTATTGGTTGCATATGTTTCCTTTGGTAAAAGAATGGTTGCGCCATCATCCACTTGATAGATCAGTGACTTCAATTTCCGGAGGTTTTTGAGTGACCAATTCCCCGTAATATCAGTACTTTTATTGAAAGGAGCGATTGGATCTATCGCTAGGCTATCCTTAACAGTACTTGCGGTGATTTGGTAATTAAATGTCTCTGGATTCGACATATAGTTTTTCCCAGCAAAACTGATCGTATCTGAAACATTTTGATTCGCCGTCAATTCTTTCGTCTGTGCTTCAAACGATATTTTTCTGGTAGTAGATGTTAAAGACAGATCGCCTAAAGAAATTCGCTTGCTTTCAATAAAAGAAGTATCGTCAATAGTGACACCATCTACTTTCAGTGAGCCAGGAACATAATCCACAGATTCATTCAGGTTCGCTACTCCTGATACATCAAACCAATCTTGTTTCCCAGATTCATACGTGACTTCTGCAGTATAAGTCAAGTTTTGTCTGGCTTTTAGTGTTTTTCCGTCCACAGGATTTCCCATACTATCAACAACTGTGATATTTGACTTCGCATTCACTAGACCTGGAACTTTCGTAAATGCAACCCGGCTGTACTGCATCGCACCACCTGTTGAACCAGTGAATCCCCAAATTACATCATTCGTGCCAAATATCACTTGTGGATCAATAGGTACCGCTACTTGAGGAGAACTACCGTACTGATAGGTTAAGACATTTTTTTCACTATCCCAAAAAACAGTAAACTTATTCCATTGGTCGTTAGCTAAAGATGTATACACTTGTGTGGATTGATGGTTCAATGTTGGCAGCATATTCGCATAGGCGTTACCATAAGAGTCTTCTCTGCTAGGAAAGGCATAGGCCACATGTGCTTTATTAAAGTAGGTCCAATAGGATAAAAAACCATCCATTCCTTTATCATTATAATAAGTATCAAATTCAACAACGAAGCTATTTTCTAAGGCTCCGACCGTATTGGACTTAGTTTTAGGATCATGCTTTCCATAAACACCTAACTGTTCCCCAATTATTCCTCTTTTACTTGTCAATCTCTCGGGATCATTATGTATGGCAAATGTCATGCCGTCCCCGTTATTTGTCTTCTTATTACCAAAATAAAGGTAGGCTTCAAGCTCAAAATCTTGCGTCAAATCCAATAGATTATTAGGTGTTGACCAAATAGCTCCTTCTTGACCGCCTACATTGTCTGTTACTTGAACCACATCTCCGATCAACGTACTATCTGAAATAGCTGGTAACTGGAAAATCCCCTCTAAGGTCACATGTTCTGGTGGATTACCTATTCCAGTATTTGCCCTCAATAAACTTGTTCTATCCATAATTGGAGAATCATTAGATTTCTTAACAGATTTTTGTTCATTCGCACTGATATCCGACTGTATATTTATGTAAACTAAGGTAAATACTGCTATGACACTGATCAGTAGCACGTAGCTCCTTTTTTTTATTTGCTTCATTTGGTGGGAAACCTCCTATTCTCATATTGTGTCTTCCCGAAGTTTTTACGCTCCCAATTTGTTTTTAGGAATGTTTATTAGAACGTGCTTCCTTAAAGATCATTATTTTTTAGACACTTTTTTCTTTCTCTTTTTCATCTTTTTTCTCAGTAGTTCTTTTTTCTTTTTGTTCTTCTTGTAAAGCATTACGCAACCAATCACACATACAATTATGACTAAGCTTACGCCAATTACTAAATACCAATTCATTGGTTGTTCTTCTAATTCAACTGCCTCTTTATTCAATCGATCACTATCTGTTTTCACAATGGTGAATTCTTTGTCAAACTCCCAGTTTTCATCATTCGAACTTGCCTGAAGCTTCAATCGATACGTTCCTGGTTCTAAGCGTTGATTGTCCCAATTAATTGGAAAATCAAAGTTTGAATTTGGTGCCATACTCATATTTTCTTTTGTTGTTTCATGAAGTACTTCTGTATCATCTTTTTTGTAGATTTTTGCTGCTACTTTAAAGTTACCGATCATTGTTGGTTTGATGTTTTGAAGATTGGCAGTCACAACTGTTCGATAGTTCAATAAATCTGGTTTGACTTCATTTAATACAACATCGGGTTTTACTTTCTGATCATCAATTGTTAGTTTTGTTCCGATTACATATGAGTACCGATTTTTTATTTGAACGTTTGCTTCTGCTTTTTCTTCTTCTTCACCGATATTTTTGTAGAGGTAAAAACCACCTAATATCATGCCTTCTATGTTTTCTTTCGGCATTTTCAGTTTGAAGGTAACATTTTTTGTTTCATTTGAAGCAAGTTCAACGACTTGTTTGTCGGAGATTAACGCAGTAAATGGATATTGCAACGTGCTATCTTGTTTTTTGGGGTGTTTAGTAAAGTCCATTTCACCATTTTGGTTGGTCGTCGCAACATTTGGCTCAACGGTCACACTGACTTTCTCTTTCGTTGGGTTGGTCAGTACTAACGTTAAATCTTGCTCCATTCCTGGTTGTATCCTTAAATCAAAATACGTTTGATTTTTATCTACTTGATTCTCTGGAATCTCTGCTCTTGCTGAAAAATTTGCTTCTCCAGATTCTTCTTTGGCTGCTACTACTTGCGGCAATAATAATAATGCCACTATGATACTAAACGTAAACAGTGCGGCTTTTAATTTTCTTTGCATTACTTCGTTATCCTTCCATCGCTTTTTATTAACAAGGGTGTGAGACAAAACTAAAGATCAGTTTTGTTTCGCGCTCTAAATCGAATAAACGGCGAGAAAAAAGCAGCTCCTTCGGAAATAAGCTGAAATTCACAAAAATTTGAAGAGCAATTTTCGTGAATTCCCTCTTATTTTTCGGAGCTAAACGCTTTTGTCTCAGCCTCTAACTATCGAGACAAATATAGCGGCTGCACTACACTATATGTTATGCTCATTTATTCATTATTTGCTGGTTTTGGTATATCTGACAGTGCCCAGTTGATCGTTGCTGTATAGCGAATATTGGTTTCCGCTGACCCTTCAAGGACGAGTAATTGTATGTTTTCGTTATTATTCGCTTCCCCTGAAAAAACATCTAACCATGTGCCTTTACCGCTACCTTCTCCAGCCTGCATCAACGTATATGTATCTTGACTATCAAAGACTAGATCATCCCCCTCTGGAGCAGAGGAAACATTGCCTGATCGGGTCTTAACAACACCTTCTTTAAAAGATAAAACTGCACCTTTTAATTCTTTTGTGCCATCGCTATTCATAAACTTAGAGACTTGTGCTGTTAAATTCCAACCAGTCCCTACGCCTCGTAAATCAGTGACTTGCACAAAAGGATCTTTGTTCAGAGCAAAATAGTGGTTATCCCCATTGGCTAATTGTTGTTTGCCAAATTTAATGCTCGGAACATAATCAATTGTTAACGCACCTATATTTCCCGTACCTTTATTCGTTGGATCTAACGGATCTAGTGGTATCGGTGGTGTTGGGTTATTAGGGTCAAGAGGGTCTAGTGGCGGTTTAACACTCGTATTCTCTGTGAATTCAATCTGGTTATCTTTGGAGTTTACTTGACTGGCGTTTACTTCTACCTTTTGCATAGTAAAAGTAAGCAGTAAAAAGAATAAACCTACCAGATTCAGTACACTTCCTTTTTTCATTCTAATCCTCCAACTGAAAACATTTTCCTTTAGTTAATTGGTTAGTCAGCTTTAGGCGTCGTACTTAATGACCATTCAAGTGTTGCTGAATACTCACCAATAAAGTTACCACCTGGAATTGTTAATTTAGATGTTCCTTTATCGAAGTAATTAGCCCAAGTTCCTAAACCGTTACCCGCTTCAGCAAGTAGCAAGCTTTGAGGTGAATCATTTAATGTAACACCATTAGCATCACCAACGGGCGCTTTGAATGCCACACCTTGAGGATTGGTTGTTTGAAGTTCTTTAGATGCTAAAGTAAGTGTTGCACCTGTTAACTTGTTGCTTTTATCCGCTGTTTCAAATTCTGTGATTTTAGCTTTCAAATCCCAACCAGCACCTGTTCCGCGAGAATCCGTTACTTGGACATAGGGATTGTTTGTATTTTTAATTGGATATTCGGTTGTTCCTACACCGATTTTATCGGTACCAAAATCAAAATTCGGTGCAACATCAATTGATAATGGTCCAGGTTGATTTGTTATATCTTCTTTGGGCGTATCCTTATCAATTGGAGGTGTAATGGCAGCACCGTCTCCAGCAGTTAATGTAACAATTCCTTTTGATGTTGGATTTTTTGCTGGTGCGTCTTCTGCAAACGTAACTTGTGATGCACCGATTAAAGCCATTGTTGATAGTGATAATAATGTTGTTATTTTAATGAATTTCATAAAAAAATCTCCTTTGTTTTAATTTATTTTTCTTCTGCTGTTGGTACGCTGATCAATGACCATTCTAAAGTAGCTGAATAGTCACCTGCTAAATTCCCTGCTGGGACTTTGATTTCAACTTCGCTTGAATTCATTACATTCATCCATGATCCTAAACCTGCACCTGCTTCAGCTTTCATAAATGAATCCAGCTCCGAATTTCCTGTTATCAAAGTAACTTCAGACTTCTTTGGCTCTGCAGACGTATTTCCTTCTGTTTTATCCATACGTCCTATCGGAAAAGATAATGTTGCCCCTTTTAAAATCTTCTTAGCATCTGTTTTATCTGCGAATTCTGATGATTTCACTTGTAAGTTCCAACCAGCACCCGTTCCACGACGGTCTGTTACTTGCACTTTTTTTGATTTAATTCCGTCAACTTGATTCGTTACTGAATAGACTTCAGTTGTTCCAGATAGCTCAAACGCTCCAAATTCTAGCGCTGAAATTGCATCGATCGTTAGTGGGCCTTTGTTGCCTGTTGAAGGTGTTTCAGTATCTGGTGCTTCTGTTTTTTCTTCTTCTGGAACAAGTACTTCTGGTGACTCTTTCCCTTCATTAGGTTTTAAATCGATATGCCCATGAGAAGTTGCTTTTGTCCCATCGTTATCATTTCCAGTCGTTGTTTCCGCTGCAAGTACTGTACTGTTTGCTGCCAATAATGATACTGCTAACATCCCTGCCATTATCCCTTGTTTTAAACTCATTTTACTCATTTCTATTCCCCTCGTTCTGTTAATTTTTTCTGTTTCTTACTAATTTCTAAGTTCTTACAATCCCTTTATCAAATTGGCAAGAACAGAGAAATCAGCGCTTGATTAAGCGACATGATTTTTTTCGTTTTCATTTCTAGTACTCCTTCCGTAAATTCTTTTCGCGATTCTGCTCACCTTTTAAGCTTTAAATTTTTTCTAGTTAAAAAAATCCCATATAAAACAACGCTACCTATGAAGGACCACATATTTCTATTGTCTTCACCCGTTTTAGGTAATACTCTGTTATTCTCCACTCTATCTTTCTTTGGTTGTTCAACTATACTTGCTTCATTTGGCAATGAATCTTTTTCAGTAAATAAAATCCCAATCTCGCTATCTGCCTCAGATGCAAAACACGGAGATCCTACACTCACTAAAATGATCATCCCGATTACGATCAGTAATTTGTTTTTCATTCGTCATTTTCACCTTCTCAGCCCGAAAGCCACCATTTTTTACTTGCTACTTCGTCATTAACTATTCACTCTACATGATTAACACAATCAAATATTCAACATATATCCCTTAGATCGCACCGTTTTTATAAAAATTGGTTTCTTGACATTCTTCTCGATTTTTCTTCTCAAATGATAGATAATATTTGCGATTCGATACTGCTTGTTTTCTGTTGTCTCTGTTTTCCACAATTCTTGGTAAATCGTCTCATAGATAACCGCAGTTCCTTGATGTCTTAATAATAATTCCATCATTTGAAATTCTAATTTTGTTAAAACGATTTCTTCATTTCCTTCTATCATCACACTAACATTCGTTGGGATCAGTTTAAGTAACTCATCACTATGATGATTTTCTGTTTCACTGCCCTTCTTGACCTGAAGTTGTTTGATTCTTAGCATTGAGTTTTCCATAATAAAAGCAATTTCTTTTGCTTCCCTGCTCAAATCAAAAACTTCATCCGCTCCTAGTTGTAAATAAACTAACTTGCCAACTGATTGATCTGCAACTGTCATGACCCAGATATAACAAGTTGATCTCTGTCTTATCTTAGAGATCAATTCACAGATCCTACTTAAATCACTAATATTTTCTTCTAGAATGATAACTGCATCAAAGCTTTCTAGTAACTCTAAATTCTCTGTTATTTCAATAATTGTATGTTTTTCTTTAATTTCCTCTATGTCGATTCTATTTTCCGCAGTATTTCCTAAAGAAAGCATGCCTATGTTACACATTATTATCCTCTGCTCCTTTTTCTATGTATTATGTATTTTTTTATAATATATTTTTTTTATATCAAACCTTCAAAAATAATAATATAATATTTTGTTTTATTTTGTTTTCGATATCATCTTCTCCCGAAGAAGTTATTGAAATCCCGACAATATTTTTTGAAAAAATGCTAATAATATACGCTTAGTAAATATCCATGTTATGATAGTCTCAAGATTTTGAAAGGAGTTGTTAAAACGACATGGAAACTGTTTTTATGAAGAAGAATGAAACCCTTCGTTTTGAGCTATTAAAGCAACTTCTCTATGCTAAAGCTGGTACCACAACACAGCAAATGATGGACTCATTCAATATTTCCAGCAAAACTTTTTATCGTTACAAAAAGCAACTCGTTGATGATTTAGACACTGTATTTATACATGGACAAGTCACAATCAAGAAAAGGAAGCTCTTTTATATCGTTGAATTGGCTCCTTCATTGACTTTTAGCTACGTCCTTGACTCTATGAGACTGTATTACATAAGAATCTCACAAAAATTTTCGATCCTTGAAGCGCTTTTAAAACGACATTATATTTCTGTTGAGGCATTAGCTCAGGATTTGAACTTAAGTCCCTCTCATGTTTATTCAAATTTAACGTTTTTAAATAAACTACTGCGTCCTTTTGATTTGACTATTTCTTTTTCTCCTTCTATCTACAAAACAAATTTTCAAGGAGCTGAACTAAATATTCGTGCATTAGGATTCGTTTTGTTCTGGAATGTTTATAAAGGGGTAGAATGGCCTTTCGAAAAAACTCCAAGTTCTTACCAAACACTTCCACTAGCTGTAAATGATCAAAGACTTTCGCCTTCACAACAAACTAGACTTAGATATTTTCAAAATGTCACCTACTGGCGTGCGTTGTATAGGAAAAAAAGCTTGACCCTATCACAAGAGTTTAAGGACTATCTTGTCTATTTTGAAACTGTCGCACCTACTAAACTATTTTCAAGTTTAGAAAATGTAGATCTTGAGCAAGTCAATGAGAAAGATGAAGCCTATTTCTTCGGTTTTCTATCAAGATTCCTTATCGCAAATATTGATTCAGTTGAAGAAAGACAAGTGATTACCCAATCACTTGCCCAGTCGAAGTTACCATTAGCTGAGTTGACCACATGTACTTTAGACAAACTTTTAGCTAAGTATAAAGTGAGACTATCCTCTGATAGTTATCTGGAAAATTACTATTTGTTGATTATTTGCTTGATTTATATTCGTTTTATTGGCATCAATTTCAGAAAATTTCTCGTCGATGATACGACTGTCTCTAAAGCGAACTGGTTTTCTTCTGATGAATCGTCTTATCGTTCTTTCGTAAAAGAGACACTAGGCAAAGAACCTTTGTTACGCAAACATATGAATGCTGGTCTTGTCTCTTTTATGGCAAAATTTTTTAACTCTATTTTGAAAAGTGGAGAGAGGGAGGCTAAGTTACTGATCTTCATTCAGCATTCTAACAATCATTTTATTTATGACTTTGTTAAGAATAATCTACTCACCATTTTTGGGGATTCAACATTAGAATTTACTTTTGATGTAGATGACGCCGATGTGATTATTTCTGATGCTTTCGAAGGAGAAGATTCTAACGAAAGAACCTTTCACTTTGAACATTCCCATGATCAAATCTCTTGGAGAGAGCTAATTCTTTTTATCAGTGGGAAGATTTATGCTTTGCATAATGCTTAAGCAATGTTCATTTTTGAAATCGCTGATTCTCTAACTTAAATACAAGTGGCGATCATCGTAGTGTTCAACGATTTTTTTCACTATTTCTTCTAGCAACAAGTCCAAATCTGAACTGTTTGAAAAAGAAGAAATGAATATTTCCTTGGCCTTGTCACTTTTTTCCGTTAGTTCGGTATCTGTCACAATAATATCCGGTGAACTAAGTTGGTTTTGGACAAATTCTATCTTATCGCTAAAAAGTAATTCGATTTTTTGCGATATGATAGGGCCTACAAATACTTTAGAATTTTGAATTAGAATACGTACTTTAGGTAACTCAACGTGCATAAATTTCACTAAAATTGTATATGTAACGAGATAGACGTAATCAGTCAATGTCTCTTGTGACGTATTTTTTTTAATCGATTTAAAAAAAGAACCATATTCTGTTTTCGTGATTAGCTCTTCAATAACGGTTTGAATATTCTTTTGGATTTTTTTCTCAGTCGGATCTGCATAGAAAAAATTTTTTTCATCATAAACGTAATAAAACAGCTTCGGATCAATAAAGCACGTCTCCATCAACAAATGCATCATATCTAGCTCTTTTCTAAGTTTCCAATAAAGTGGCGGTGTGCTGCTTCCTTGAAAGAAAGTCTCAATCAGCTTTTCAGCTAATATGTGACTATATTTCACTAATTTAAAATTCTCCTCATTAAAAAAATTCTGATGTGCTTCGATCACAAATCCTTCTCCATCTACCAAACGTTCCTTATAAAGCAATAACAAAGCAGCACCTGTTTCATCCCAAGACTGTTGTTCTGGACGATTTTTCTTTAAGTGAAAATACTCAAAAAATACCTTTGTGTAAATTCCATCCTGAAATCGCTCAGATAAGACCGTTAAAATAGACTTTTTCATCACTTTTTTTTGGCTGATACGAACAATACAAATATAGAGTAATAAACAGATCTGTCTTTTTCTTATGCAATTCATATTTTCCCAACCAGCTATTCTCTCCCCAAAGTATTCTTCCATCTCTTTATACACCTCTTGATCAAATGCCCAAATATTGGACGCATTCGAAAAAAATAAAAAAAAGAAATTTCTGATTCTTAACTCGTCACCTCTTATTTCGTTCGTTCTAGTTAAACTTAAATCACATTGATTCAATATTTTTTGTAGTTTTCTTCGATGACGAGAAAATGTCGCAGGGCTGATGAACTCGATATCACAAAAAGTGATTGCATCGATTTTCTCCATTAAAAAAATATGTTTGATCATCTTATATAAAATGGAGTGCTTCAACTGATTATTACTAATACTTACTATGTCTAGATTATTCGCATAAACACCTTGTATCGTTTGATTTATGTAATAAACCTCAAATTGCTCTTTGGAAACATCCAATTCCTGTTCAAATTGTTTGATGATCATTGAAACTGTTTTCTTTGAAAGATTTGTCGCTTTCGCAATTTCTGCTAGACTTACCTCTCTTCTTTGATTATCTATATAGCTCAAGACATTTATACGTCTATCATAAATATCGTCCAAAAAAATCCGCACACGTATTCACCTTCTTTTTATCATCTTTATTTCTTTTTTCAATATTTTCAACAACGTTATTATCATAACTGTTTCTAATTTTTGTTTTTTCCTTTCTTTTCCTCCACTTGAGAAGTTTTTGAAATAACAACTATTTATATTAAATTATTTTTTATATTTTTTATTACTTCATTAAGTCTATTTTTTAGACAAAAAAAAAGAATGTCCCCTTATTAAAATCAACTATGATCAGAACAAACACATTTAAACCTAGTACTATCAAGAATTAATAGTAAATAGATTCTTCTTTCACTGAAATAATTAGATTTTATTTTTTTCTCATTTTCATTGTTTTTTTATATCTAAACGCAAAAAAAACAGGAATAAACAATCCCCCCTTGCCAAGCTAGTGTATATCTGGTTTCAAAACAATAGCAACACTTGTTCTGTATTGCTCTCAACTAAACAGAACATGCCATTTACTCCAAATAATATTTCTAGACTTACTTTCTATTTTTCCTTCCCACAAAAGCTTATTTGAAAGAAATTCCTTTTTAAAAGATATATAATGTTATTTAATGAATTATTGTCAAAAAAATATATTAACGTTCATCGTACGTCTTAATTTACAACAGAACGACAAGGAGAATGATTTAATTGAACATTAAATTACAGCACTTATTTTGGTTACTTATTCTAGCCATTCTTACAAACGTAATGTTTGTCTCGGATAGCGTTTACGCCGAATCAACTGATCTACTTAAAATGACGATCATTCCTCGAGGAGATGCAAAAAATGACGAGAGAAAAGAGCAACGCTCACATACCCATACATCCTTTGAACCTACAGGTGTTTTTTTGCCAAAGGATGAAGAGATCATCATTTATGTCGATGAGACACCCGAAAATTTAGAATTGTATGTTGGTCAATGGGGAAACTATACTAATGTTGTTGGCCTGACTGATGGAAACCTTCAGTTCAATTCTGGAAAATTGAAACTCAAAAAAGGAGAGAATCGCTTCACCAATACTTTAACGGGCGGAATGGTCTATCTAGTCAATTCTTCTACAACGCAGACTGTTCATGCTAGTCTATCTAAAAACATCAATGTTCCTTATTTTATTCAAGGAGAAACTTCTATCGAAGAATTTAAAGCTTCACTAGAGCTCTTTAGTGATGTTCCTTTTATGGAATTTGTAAACAATGACGCGATTGCTACAATCCGCATGGATCGGGCAAAAGATATTTTTCTGCAAGGAGAACAAGCCAATCGGTTTATGACGTATGTCTCCCAAGCTATTCAGCTAGAAAACGAAGCTGCCGGACTTGACTTTAATGGCAGTGGGATTACTAAAAAAGCCCAACAGCGTGTTCATATCGCCAATCCTACAAGTGGAGCTGGGAAATTTTACTGTACAGACTATTTTTTAGCGATACATAGTGCTACAACAGGGGATCGGGAAGTCTTTAGTTCTGGCGATAATATGACCAACTGGGGACTATTCCATGAGATTGGTCACTCTTATCAAAATATGTATTATACCTGGGATGATATGGGGGAAGTTACTGTCAATATTTATTCAGATCATGTCCAAAAACATCTCACTGGTAATAATAGCCCCTACGACGCTATCATGAGTCCTAATAACAAAAATAATAAATATAGAGAAAAAGTGGCTCGCTATTTTACCAACCTAGAAAATGATCCTTTATGGGACTTGAATGCAGAAATAGCAAAATATCCCACTGATTTTCATTTTGCTGCTTTAGGGATGTTTGTTACCTTACCTAGAACATTTGGCTATGACTTTTACCCTGAGCTTAATAAGTTATATCGAGCTACTCCGGTCTCTCAATTACCAGTTACTAGTGATGAGAAAAAGCAATTTTTCATTATTATGACTTCAAAAATAGCCAATCGAGATTTGACTCCTTATTTTGATTTTTGGCATTTTAAGATAGATGATGATACGAAACAAACGTTAGCTAATCTTCATTTACCGACACTAGAGAAGGAAATTTGGAAAGATATCCTAGCAACTGAACAAGAAGAAAAGGACGGAACGTATCGCATTTCAGATAGATCTTATACATTACCTTATGCTGATTTAGATTCTACTATTCCAGTTATTACGACCCGTTTTGAAGATCTAAATCGCTTTTCTTTAGAAAAATATTTTTCTAATCTTCATTCAGAACCAATTGCTTCTCCCGTTCACTATCTTAAAAGTGATATTGCTGATCCAACAAATTTTAGTATCCAAGATGGTTATGCCTATTTTGAAAATGATCGGTTGATCACCAATAGATTAAATGTCCAAACACAAATCATCCCCAATAATACGTATGTCATGTCTGGTCAAAATGGTTCTTATGCTGCTATAGACTATGATCCTAGTACCCAAGAGTTGGTTGCTGTCGGAAACCTCAAGCAAATTTTGCAAAATATACCAAATAATATTTATCCTAAAGTAACCGTTTATAGTGCACAGATGACAGAGAAAAAACTTTACGCTGAAGGATATGGTAGAGATACAGGCCTTGCTTTTGCTAATAAATTAAATAAGTTCAAAGTAGCGGAAAATGATATTATAGAGATTTATCATCGAGAATCAACCAAACGCGTGTCCCGCTATATAAATGGTACAAAGGTTATAACAAACAAAGATACGTATTATTACATCATTACTCCTAGTGGTTGGAAAGAACTTGATTTCGCTCCTGTAGTCCAATGGAAACAAACAGAATTTCCTATTGCAAAAACCTTGACGACAGATGATTTCATTGCGAGTTACACTAATCCTGTTAACGGCGATATTACCTTTTCCTTTGGCGCAACACTTCCTACACAAAGCATTAAACAAGGGCAAACGTTATCCAGTTATCTTAGTCAGACTATATCAATCAAAGCTCAAAACAGTCTGTTTGGAGGTGTTGGGGATTATACGATTCCTTTCAATTATTACTTTGAGGATACAATCGTTATTCCTAGACACGGAGGATACGGTACACTTTTGACTTTTGACAAAGACAATAAAAAGCTCATTGCCCAAGGATCTGATCCTTACACCATGAACGGATCAGATCCTTCAACGAAACCTTTGCTCAATATGACAGTCACTTATCTGAATAAAGAGAAAACGCCCACACAAATAGAGGTAAAGAACAGTACCCGAGCGAATGCGTTTACTAAGATGATCAATGATCAAAATATTACGTTGGAAACAGGCGATGTGATAGAGATTACACATGCTAGAGTCAATCAAGAGGCGATTTCTCTCGATGCGGATAGCCAACAATATGTTACAAAAGCCTTAACAGCATTTGTTGAGGGGGAAAAACACGAGACCTTCAGTGGACCTACTCAATACTTTTTAGTGACAGATAAGGGCTTGAAATTATACGAAAATCCAGATGAGATAGTTGGTAACGTCACCGTCAATTATGTAGACGATCAGAACACTCCCATCCATAAATCAGATGTTTTAACTGGGAAAATCGGCGCAACTTACGCAACAACACCTAAAGATATTGAAGGTTATGTTTTAAAAGAAACACCTGAAAATAATACAGGTATCTTCAATGTAAATGATCAAGCCGTTACCTATGTTTACACCAAAGACGGAACATTATCCCTCGATTTTGTTCCAGCTATCAGTTTTGGGACTCATCCGATTTCAGGAAAAACAATGAATATTACCGCTGAAAAGTTGCCTGAACCAGCGTATTATATTCAAATTACAGATACTAGAACAGCACCTGGAAATTGGCTTTTACAAGTACAACAAAGCCAACAATTCAAAACATCTAACAATGACGTTTTAGCTGGAGCACTTTTTTCAATCTCGAATATCTACGCTGAAAAGAAAACCGATGGCACGAAAGTACCCTCTGTTATAAATTCAGATTTCACTTTAACGTTTGATGAACATGATCAAGGCTCTAATCAAAATGTTTTAACAGCTAAATCTGGCGAAGGTAGCGGTACTTGGCGTTTTTACTTTAATGAGCAAACAAGTGATACTCCTAGTATCCATCTATTCGTTCCTGAAACAGCCAACAAAACGATTGGTTCATTTTCTAGTGAACTCCTTTGGACATTATCAACCATCCCTTAAATAGCTTACAACTGCATCAGTTTGACTTTTGTGTGGGACATTCTTTCTAAAAATAGCAAACAAACGTTTATATGAGTTAGTTACCCATATAAACGCTTGTTTGCTATTTCATTATAGCGACTATGACCTATTTAATACGTCTCATTCAGCCTACTTATTTCGCTCCTATGCTGTTCTTTTAATACTTCTGGCGCGATCACTTTTACACCGTTACCAAACATTAATAAATATGGTAAAATCGTTTTTTGTTGGTTGGCATAAATCCTTACATCAACAGAATCAGCTCTTACTTCGATCTCATCTTCCGTATAATAATCATATAGCTTTCCTAAGTCCTCTTTTTTAAAGCGTAATTGAATGATCTCTTCATTTGTTTCAACGAGCCTTTTATTAGAATACTCAACAGGTTCAAAAGTTATTTTTTGAATCATAAGGTGCCGAATTCGAGTGACCTTGAAATATCTAAATGCTTCTCGATCCTCACAATAAGAATAGATATACCAGCTCCCGTTCATCAACATCAGTTCATATGGATGAATCGTTCTTTGCGTATGGTCACCTTTGTTGTCCACATAATCAATTATTAGCTTTTTATTTTTTTTTAGCGCAAGATTGATGTCATTGATTTTTCGTTTTGTTTCTATTTCAATTTCCGGGCGATGCATCGTTGGTGATTCAAAGGAAAATTGTCTTTTGAATTGCCCTTTTTGATTGGCTTTTTCCTGTATTAATGTAATTTTTTCTTTGATCGTGTTTTGTTGATCAGAAATTCCAAATAACCCTTCTTGGACATTCAATGCATTTAGGATATCTTGCTTTTCTTCTCCACTATAGGTATATGTTCGCAATTTAAAAGAATCCACTAGAGAAAAACCACCATGACGGCCTGGGTGAGAAACAATCGGAAAACCGGCTAATTCAATCGTTTCGATATCTCTAAAAATTGTTCTTTTAGTCACTTCAAAACGTTGCGCTAATTGAGCCGTTGAAACGATCTCATTTTCTAAAAGCAAAACGATGATCGCTAATATTCGTTCGATTTTCTTCATACAGTTCTCCTCCATTAATCTGAAAAAAAGATTAGCATACAAGGCTTCATCTTTTAGTGCTTTAACACTTCTAGTTTGACATGATCAGCGCGTTGTTGCTCCTTTTTTCTCAACGTTTATTCAGATTTTAAGGGGCTGAGATACAACTCTTCGAGTTATGTCCCAGTCCCTTCTCTAGTCTCATTCTTATAATCACTTTTTAACTATTCAAGTCTTTATTCCCGATATTTGATTGCTAAACCTTTCAAGAAATTTCTGGCGTACCGGTCGCCACATTCTTTGTAGTTGCGATGCCCTTCTTTTCTTAAAATAGCACTTAGTTCACTATCAGAAGCATAAACACCTGCAAGTCTCAATACGTCCAGCATGTCATCACTTGTAAGCGTCAGAGCAATTTTTACTTTCTTAAGCAAAACATTATTGACGTTACTCTGGCTAGTGATCAAGAATGTTGGCTTAGGTGCGACACCATTTTTCACTGGCGGCTTACCTCTTTTGTACGTGATCAAGCCGTTCAAGAAAGCCTCTAATGTACGATTATCACAGACTGCATCACGTGGAAGTTCATCTTCTTCATTTTGTTTTGTTAGTAATACCCTTAGTTCTTCTCTGGTAATCTCTAGATCACCTAGTTTAAAGATCTTGATCATATCTGTATCTTTGATATCCAATGCATAGCGCAAGCGAATCAATATATCGTTGTTATTCATCTTTCTCCTCCAGAAAACGTATCATTATTTCTTTAGTATAAAGCTTTCTTTCAGAGAATGCATCAATTTATTGTGATTTGTTAGAATAAATAAATGATCGATTTTAACTATACTATGCTCCATGATATACGGCTTCAATGTTATAGCCATCTGGATCAAGAATGAACGCTGCATAATAGTGAGCGCCATAATCTGGTCTAATTCCAGGTTTACCATTATCAGTCCCACCAGCTTTTATGGCAGCATCATAGAACGCTTCTACCTCTGCTTTGGATGCAGCACTAAAAGCAAAATGAATAAGCTTAGGCTCGCCTTCAACTATCCAAAAACCACCAGCAGGATCTCCGCTGATAATTTCTTTCTTACCAAAACTAACTGTCGTCCCAAAATCTAACTTTATTTCGTTTCCTAATGGTGCCAAGGCCTCTTTGTAAAACTGCTTACTTTTTTCGATATCGCTTACATTTACTGAAAAATGATCCATCATACTTCTTCACCCAACCTTTTTATTTTTTTGTTTCTATAACTATTATAAGAACATACGTTCTTCTTGTCAACTAGAATTGTCAAATTAAGTGCCACAAAAAAAACATAAATAAAATAAGTAACAGTCATCTGGATTTGTTATTAGAGAAAACTTGCGCATTATTCACATGTATTTCTCTGTCCTCTATTTTGCTTCTTATAAAATATTTTTTTGAGGAATTAGTGAATTACCTTGTAAAACACACTTAACAATCCTAAAATATAAAGATAATCGAACAGAATTAAAAAAAATATAGTAGTAAGATTGAGTTAGGAGGAAGAATTAATGGCATTTGGACAACTACTTAAATCGAAAAGAAATCAAAGAGGATGGACTCAAGAAGAATTGTCAGACAGATTAAAAATATCCAGACCTACAATATCTAGTTGGGAAGGTGATAAGACTTTACCAGATATTTCAAATTTATTAAAAATGAGTTTATTATTTGGCTGTACTTTGGATGAATTACTTAGGGAGGAAATTAAATTGACAACTAAAACATTTAAAACAATGACTTATAATAATGTTACGACCCCATTACGAGTAAAAAACGCAGGAGAACATAAAAAGATTAGTTTTAAGAATCAAAATCCTGAAGTCAAAGCAAACGTCAATTTAGATACAGGAGAAGTGACCTTTTTTATTGAGCAAGATGAACTAGAGAAATTAAAATAATGACTCCATCCTGTCCTCACTATAATCAATTTAAAAAGCTCTCAAAATTATTCTTGAGAGCTTTCAATAGCTTATACGGATGTTGAACTAGACACATCGATTGGGAATTGTTGGCTATTTGGTCAAGGGTGTTTCATCTATTAAAACAAGAAGAATTAACCCTTTTAGGAAATTCATACCTCATGTATTAACTGCCATTCATCACGTAGCACTCCATATTTTATCGAGTCATAATACCTTTGTTGATAGTATCTTACGTTTCTAATTTGTGCCTCTTTCGTCATCCCTATTTTTTCCCCAACTTTTATCATACCTTTATTTCCAGACCATGTAGTAAAACCAAGTCTTTGAATATAAGGAGTGATCTCAAATAAATGGGTAATCCATAATTCAATGACTTTAGAACCAATCCCTTTACTCCAAGTATTTTGATCATAGAGCAAAATACCAAACTCTAACCACTGTTTCAATTCTCCGTCTTCCCAAAAAGCAGAAACCTGTCCAACGATTTTATCTTCATAAACGATGACTGCCCGATAAGGATTATCCAAATAGTATTTTTCAGCTATTTTCTTTAATTCCTCAAATGTAAGAACTGGATCATTAAAGTACGGGCCATTCCACTTCATCCATTCTAAATCTTCATCATACGCAATCTTCCATAAATCAAAAATATCCTTAGTTTCTATACTTCTTAAGCTAATATTAGTCGTACTATCTTTTATAAACATTTATTTCACCCTTTCTGATCACTTTTGGTTAAACTTCTCCTTTTCTATTTTATCAAAAATACCAACTAGAAAAAAGCGACTGTAAAAACAATAGTAAGCAGAAACACTAATATCTAAGAGAATAAAGGGATCCAAAGTGATTATCTTAGTTCAGATCTTTCTTATATCAAAGTATTTTAAAGAAGTGTTGCACTTAATTAGACGATTCAAGAAGGCGAACAAAAAAATCTGTTGAAAAGCCGCACTAAGCTAACTTCCCAACAGATTTTTGCTACTGTTTATTTTAACGACACATTCTTATAATAAGGAGCACCAATTGCACGATACACCAAACCATCAACACGATCATTTACTAAGAAGGATTCTGATGCTTGATAAAGTGGTGTCACTGGTGAGTTATCCATCAATACTTTTTGAGCATCCAACAATGTATCCCAACGTTTTTCGTTTTCTGTAGCATAAGTTGTTGCTGATTCTGTTAATAATTTATCGAATTCTTCATTGCTGAACTTGCCGTAGTTTTGTTCTCCGCCTGTTCTAAACAATTGCAAGAAATCGTATGGATCAGCATACGTTGCTGCCCAACCAGCTAAAACAACATCAAAGTCGCCTTTGCTCATTTGATCCAAACGGTTCTTAAATGGTACGCTTGAAATCGTTACTTTTAAGCCTTTTAGGTTTTCTGTTAATAACCCTTGGATATATTCTGCCATTTTTTTAGCTGTATCGATATCTGATGTTAATAACGTCACTTCCGCCGAGTCAACACCTAATTCTTTCTTAGCATCTTCCCACAGTTTTTTTCCGCCTTCGATATCTGTTTTCATCAATTCGCCTGCTTCTTCGGCAAAATCTTTTTCTGTTTCTTGATTCGTGATTCCTTTTGGTACAAAGGCTTCGATCGCCATTGAACCATCTTTTAGAATATTTTTAGCGATTTGATCTGAATTGATCAGTTTTGTGATCGCATTTCTCGCATTTTTATTGGCAAATACTTTATTTTCAGTGTTGTATTGCAAGTATGAAGTGGATGGATAGATACGTTTCACTAATTCTGGATTGTCCAATTCTTGATCTACGTATTCTCCTTTGATCGGAGCGATATCTGTATCACCGGCTTTGAACAAGTTCACATTTGTGCCAATTTCTTTACTGACTTGAACATTGACTTCATCTAATTTTACTTTGTCTGCTGCTCTGAATTGATCATTTTTCAAATATTTCCAGGTAATGCTTGTGCCGTCCCAATCAGAAAGAGTGAACGCACCATTATAGATCATGTTATCACTGTTCGTTCCATATTCCTTACCTTTTTCTTCAACAAATTTTTCATTCAATGGATAGAATGTTGGTTTTGCTAAAAGAGAAGACAAGTATGGAATTGGGTATTCTAAATTGATTTCTAGCGTGTGATCATCGACTGCTTTAACCCCTAAATCCGTAGCTGATTTCTCACCTTTAGAGATTGCTTTGTAGTTTTCAAACCCATCAAATAAATACGCATATTCTGAACCTGTTTTTGGATCCACTGTACGTTTCCATGAATACACAAAATCGTTTGCTGTAACGGCATCGCCATTGCTCCATTTTGCGTCATCACGTAATTTGATCGTGTATTTTTTTCCATCATCTGTAGGTGTCACAACTTCTTCAGCAATTGCAGGTGCAGAAGTGCTATCGTCTGCAAATTCATACAAACCTTCCATCACTTGGCTGATTGCTGAAAAACTGACAACATCGGTTGCTTGGGAGATATCCATTGTTGGTAGTTCTGCACTTTCTATCACAGTCAATACTTGCTTTTTATCCCCAGTTGATTCATCTTCCTTACTCCCTGAACTACATGCTGCTAATGATACAACTAATAAACCCGCGGCTACTGTTGTAAATGCCCACTTTTTCATGTTCATTTTTTAATTCCCCCTAATTTCTTTTCTATTATTAAAAGCTGTCGATTGTGGCTTTCGTTAAGTCATTCACGATAGCGACAGCTAATTGATACGCTGCTTGATAATCTTCGTATGCAACATAACCATAGTGAGTATGCGCATAACGAACTGGTACACCAATTACAATGGCTGGTACCCCTTTGTTTGTTAAATTAATGATAGCACCGTTAGTACCGCCGCCTTTTCTAACTGAACTTTGCATTGGTAAACCATATTTTTCGGCTGTTTCTTTAGCAAAACGTTGGAAACGCGGATTAGTAATCATCGAAACATCAAAGTTTCTAAGCATCGGACCACGTTTTAAGCCAGACTGGATCATGTATTCTTCTGAAAATGTATCATCCGCTGGACAGCCTTCAAATACGATTGCTAGATCTGGTTTGACATTATTCATGGCTACTGTTGCACCACGTTCCCCAACTTCTTCTTGGGCTGTCATCGTACCTATCAGATTGAATTCCGATTCCTTTTTAGATAATTCTTTAAGCGTTTCAAGTAAACAAGCACAACCTATACGACAGTCAAATGCTTTTCCTAGCATTACATCGGTTGCTTCAAGATATTCAAAGGCAACGTCTGGAATCACTGGGTCACCGATTGCAATATTTAATTTTTCTGCAACCTCTTTGGCATTCGTACAGCCTACATCGATCACCATATCATCGATTGTTTGCACTTCTTTACGTTCGGCATCTGTCATAAAATGTGGTGGTTTACTGGCAATGATTCCTGGTACTTCCTGACCATCGGACGTTTTAATTCGTACACGATGAGCAGGTACGGTATTCGGTACCCAGCCTCCTAAAGGTAAAAAGCGCAATGTACCATTGGGTTTGATTCCTTGAACGATAAAACCAACCTCATCGCTGTGCGCATCAAATACAATTGTTGGTTTATCCGCTTTGTGTTCACCAACGTTCATATAAACATTGCGAATATGATCTTCACTAACTGCAGCAAAAGGCGCGGCAAATTCTTTGGCAATTGCTACTACATCGTCTTCAAATCCAGAAACACCGGATGCATTTGAGAGACGTTCAATTAAATCTAACGAGTCTTTTTTTGTCATGAGTATGCTTATCCTCCTAGTAAAATTAACTATTTATAGTACTGATTGAACGGAAGAGTAAGGCAAATTCAAATCAGTTGCAACTGCATGATTCGTCATTGCACCATTCAATGTATTCACTCCTGCTAATACCGCTGGATTTTGTTCTACTGCTTGTTCAAAACCTTTATTCGCCAGCTCAAGCACATACTGTAATGTTGCATTTGCCAAGGCAAAGGTTGCGGTTTGTGGCACTGCTCCAGGCATATTTGCCACAGCATAGTGAACCACACCATGTTTAATATAAGTTGGATGTTGATGCGTCGTCACTTCATCGATTGTTTCAAAAATACCACCTTGATCGATCGCAATATCAATGATCACAGAATGTTCCGGCATTGAAGCAACCATTTCTTTTGTGACTAAAACAGGGGCCTTACGCCCTGGAATCAAGACGGCTCCGATCACAAGATCTGCGTCTTTGACTGCTTCTTGAATATTGAAGTGATTCGACACAAGTGTTTTAACAGCACCATTGAACTGATTGTCGATTTCTTGCAGCTTCTTGATATTTACATCTAGAATAGTGACATCCGCTCCTAGGCCTAGCGCGATTTTAGCAGCATTATACCCTGAAATACCGCCACCTATGATCGTTACTTTGCCTTTTTTAACACCGGGAACGCCGCCTAATAAAATGCCTTTTCCTTCTGGTACTTTTTCTAAAAATTGAGCGCCAATCTGTGCAGCCAAGCGTCCCGCAATTTCACTCATTGGTGCCAATAAAGGTAATTCGCCATTCGCTAATTGAACACTTTCATAAGCAATCGTTTTCGTTTTTCTCTTCATCAATTCTTCAGCTAATGGTTTATTGGCTGCTAAATGAAGGTATGTGAATAAAACCAAATCTTCTCTTAAGTATTGATACTCTTCTTTTAATGGTTCTTTTACTTTTAACACTAATTCTTGGGCCCATGCTTCTTTAGCAGACGCCACAATTGTCGCACCAACCGCAACATATTCTTCATCATGAATTGAAGCGCCCAACCCAGCATTGGTCTCAACATAAACTGTGTGACCATGCTTAATGAGGTCTAACACCCCAGCAGCTGGCAATGCTACGCGATTTTCGCCATTTTTGATTTCTTTTGGAATACCAATTTTCATTATTCAGGATCCTCTCTAACTACTTGCTTATCGTTTTATTTTATAAGCTACTTACTAGATTATAGTTTAATGAAAGTTCATCTGCAATACATAGAAAAAAATTTAATTTTCTCTTTCTTTTTTAATTATACAATTAAAAAAAATGTCTGAAATAAATCCTACATCGATTTATTTCAGACATTTTTTAGTGTTAGCCAACTTCAACCTTAGACCGCCAAGAAGTCCCACAACGATCAACGATTTCATTTAGTGTTTCAACATTCTCTTTTCCTTGTGTCGCAAACCAATCACGACCTGCGGCTTCACCTTTAGCAGCAAACGGTTTAACTCCTTCACGCCAAGTTGCGCGTCCGCATAAGACACCGCTAAACTTAGAACCAGCTTCTTTCGCAAATTCTAAGGTTTCTTGGAATAATTTCGTTGAAACACCTGCACTTAGGAAAATAAACGGCAGTTCTGTCAGTTCACTTTGCTTTTTGAAATAGCCTAAGGCTTCTTTTTTACTATAAACGACTTCATTTTCAGCAAAGCCTTCCACATAATTCATATTGACTGGTACTTCCATTTTTAATACATCGATATGATACTGCAGCTTAGAAAATTCAATCATTGATTCCAACACTTTATGTGGTTTAACTCTGGCAAATGCCGCAGAGGTCGCATCCGTAATCTCAGAATCATACGTCACGATCTCAACAAAGAGCGGAATGTCTTCACCTAAACATTCACTGCCTAAACGTTCGACAAATACATGCTTTAATTTATTAATCGCCATAGGTTCATCTGGATCATAATATAGCAGGAACTTGATAGCATCAGCTCCAGCTTCTTTCAGACGTGATACAGACCAGTCTTCTAGTAAATCTGGCATTCTACCAGGTGTTGAAACCTCATATCCGGTTTTTTCATAAGCTAATAATAATCCACAATTTTGATCCCGTACCTTGGTTGCCGGTAAACCGTATTCTGGATCAAGTAAAATCGCTGACGCATAAGGAGTTAACTCTTGCGAGGCCACTTTTTTAAAGTCGATAATTTCTTCTCCTGTGGCCATCGTACTAGCAGCTGCGATCATTTTCTTTAAAGAACCTCGTTGATCGATCGCCAACGCTTCGATCAACCCTTTTTCATTGGACAAACGATTGAGGGCATCCATTTTTGCTTGGCTGATTTTGATCATAATACTAGCTCCTTTACTCTTTTTTTGAGGACATACCTCTCTTACTTTTGAGTATACTCGCTGATATTTAGAAAGACAAAGAAGATGGCTTTAAAAAAATTGCTCAAATCCAGAAACAATTAAATGGGCAAGACAATCATTTTTTACTGATATTAGTAGTTTGGTGAAATATTTGGCGCTTGGGCAAGTAGAAGACCTCAATGTATTAAAAAAAGCGATAGTTACTCCACAGCTAATGTGCTAAATTGGTTTCCTAAAATGAAGCAAGCCGATATCGATCGAATCAAACAAGAAGTCATCATCAACTATTTATAAAAAAATAAATGAGACATTTCCTCTTGACCTGATACGCGTTTCATACTTTATAGTTGAAAAAAGACAGGAGGAATCGATTTATGATAAATGGTATGCTTGAATTGACTGATTATTTAGGACTGGATTATTACTTTGTTTCTTTATCAACTGAAAATGGCTTACTTGTCATTCGGAGTTTGAATAACTATTGCAAACCAATCGATAAAGCAGTAAAATTGGCTGCAATAGAAGGATTAACATTCGGTGAAGAAGGCGAGCTGGATTTTGTCTGTTTTGATTATGCAGATGAGCATTATCATTTTATTGATTATGGCAACCATCTAATCCCTTTTTTGAGTACTATTTTCCGTCCTCTAAACGTTCTTTACTAGATTTGAAAGGAGTCACTTATGGCAAATATTCGTGATATTGCCAAGTTATCTGGTTATTCAGTCACAACCGTTTCACGTGTTTTGAATAATCATCCTTATGTATCTGAGGAAAAACGAGCAAAAATTTTAACAATCATGCATGAACTTGACTATATCCCAAACGCCAAAGCTCGCGATTTAAGTAAGGGAAAGTCAAAGCATATTGCAGTCATGATTCCTTATGCCAACCATCCTTATTCTGACAAGATCGTCAGCGGTATTTTGACTGCCGCCTTTGAGGATGGCTATAAAGTGACCTTGCTGCCAACCAATTATGACCCTGAAGTTGAGAAACACTATCTTGATGAGCTAGCTGCACAAGCGTGGGATGGTATGATCATTACATCAAAAAAAGTTTCTTTTGAAATGATTGCCGGTTATCTCAAATATGCACCAATCGTTTGTTGTGAAGATACAGGTGAGTTTCCGATTTCTTGTGTTTCAATCAAGCGGGAAAAATCCTATGTCGATCTGTTTACAGAGTTAAAAAGCCGAGGCTATAATCATATCGGCTTAACAGTCGGGCGAACTGAAAAAGAGAGCGCCAGCACTGGTTTAGTTTTACAAGCTTACAGCGATATCATCGGCTATTTGGATAAATCGATGATTGTTAGAAACTGTCGTTCATATGAAGATGGTATAAACGCCGGTAGTCATTTCTCAATGTTGCCAGACTTGGAAGTGATCGTGACTAATGGCGATGATGTTGCTGCTGGTATTTTACAACATATTTCTCAGGATCACGTCTTAGTGATTGGAGAAGAAAATCTACTTTCTAGCAGATTGCTTAACTTTTCTACGATCGATCATCATATAGATCAGTGTGGGGAAGCAGCTTTTCATTTACTTTTAGACAAAAAAATCAGCACCAAAACGATTCCATATACATTTATTGAACGTACCTAATAAAGGCTATAACAGACAACGTATAAAATGTTGTCTGTTATAGCCTTTACCTTAATAGTATTTCAACCTTTTTTATGATACGTTAACGCTCGTTCAATACAAAATGCTAACTCATTGATCGGTGATTCTTTTTCAGGATCCAGAACGATTGCTCGATTTTTTGAAAACTCAAAAACATCACTAAACAATGCTCTAAATTCCTCTACTAATGTTGTTTGGCAGTGAAAAAAGAGTGCAATTTTTTTATCACCAAACCGATCAATACGGATCGGACTTCCTGATTTTGTTGCTTTTGTTGCGTACGAAGGTTGATTCCACTTCAAGCTTTCTTCCAACACACCTACTACTGCTAATTCTGCTGCTGTATCAAAAATCAATTCTCTAAGTGCTAGCAGCGCTTTGCGACATCGTTCAGGGTACTGCTCAAAAATAGTAGCCACAGCTGGATCCGAAAATTCTTTCATATTATCCCTCTTTTATTATCTTTTTTCATCTTTGATAGGAATCCATAGTTCACACTTATAGTCCTCTGCTTCCATGTCCCCAAATGGATAAAACTCGATCCTTGGTATCTCAATATTTTCATGAATTCCCTCATCTGCCCACGGCGCACGTGTGCTTTGTTTTAATTGCATCAAAACATTCGGTTCAAATGGCTGATTTTCATCAAGTGCTTTAACCCCCGCTAAAATTGCTCCAACACATTCAATAATCGCCCATTTTGAAGCTGGAAACTGGGTTTCAGCTAAATCATTTGACGTAGTCTGATCCGGATTTTTCTTTGTTCCAATCATATATTTAAATTGTTCCTGGCTCTTATTACTATCAGAAACACCTAGCAAACCTTGGAGCGTTCCATCTGTTACTGCCATGATCTGATTGATTGTTGCTTCAGTCAAATTTGACCAGAAGTTCGATATTTCATAAAAATTCTCATCTTGTTCTATCTTTTTCATTTCTTGTCTGTATCCAGCGATAATAAATGCTTTTTTTTGTTCGGTTCTGTAGTTCATAGTATCAGCTCCATTCATGTGATAACTATAAATTACCATATAAATGATGACGACTGTCTGTCATCATTTCCAACTATTTCCTAGCTAAATAACTCACAGATCCGCTGAAGTGAACACTTCGGACACATCGTCATCTTCTTCAAGTTTATCAATCAAAATTTGTAGCTGTTCTTGCTGCTCTTCATCTAACTCTACCAAATTTTGCGGAACCATAGTTAATTCTGCTTGAGCTAAAGTATAGCCAGCTTTTTCTAGTGCATCTCGAACAGCGGTAAAATCTTCTGGCGCTGTATAAATTTCAAAGACTTCCTCTGATGTTTCCAGATCCTCTGCACCTGCTTCTAATACATTTTCAAACATTGTATCTTCGTCAACAGAGATCCCTGAGCGTTCAATTGCGATATAGCCTTTACGGTCGAACATATAACTAACTGAACCCGTTTCACCCAGAGCGCCCCCATTTCTAGTAAATGCAACTCTGACATTGGTCGCTGTCCGGTTTCGGTTATCTGTCAAGGCATAGACTAAAATCGCAACGCCTGCAGGTCCATAGCCTTCATAAGTAATCTCATCATAATGCTCATTTTCTCCTGCACTACTGGCTTTTTTTATGGCCCGATCAATATTATCATTCGGCATATTAGCAGCTTTTGCTTTATCCATCACTAATCTTAAAGCGGCATTAGTTGCTGGATCAGTGCCACTTGCTTTTGCTGCCATATAAATTTCTCTTGATAATTTCTGGAAAATCTTGCCCCGTTTTGCGTCCTGTGCATTTTTACGTCCTTGAATGTTCTTCCACTTACTGTGACCTGCCATTATTTATTCCTCCTCGTATAATAACGTCTTACGAACCTGTCAATTAAGTTCAGTTACCTTCTATTTTACTATGCTTCTAAATAGTTGCAACCTTTACTCTTAGAAAGGGGAAAAATAGAGAAACTGCTTGATGGATTACAGCGACTAAGAAAAAGCATTTTGTTTCTAGATACTATATAAATAAAAAAAGAACGAAACAAACCGAATAATCAGTTTTGTTTCGCTCTTTAAAATAGGATAAACAGCGAGAAAAAAGCAGCTCCTTCAAAAACATGCTGAACACATTTGTTTCTAGCTTTTTCTTTTCGCTTCAATCAACAATATTGATACGTAAATCCACATCACGTAATCTGACTATTTCTCCGTCTTTAAACGGAATCGTACATTCTTCTTGTGCCCCGCTCAATAATTGAATATTGATACTGCCGGTATCTGGAAAAATACGATAGGCTAACATTCCTAACCTAGCGATTGTGGCCGTATCTCTTGTCTTATTTTTGCTAATCGTCACATATTCCATGATCAATCACTCCTTATTCAATAGTATAAGGGGTCTTTTTTAAATTTAACTATTCTTTACATAAGATTTCTTTCATTTAATTACAATAATGATGGCTTTACTTTTTCTGGTAATTCTTTTTTGTCGATTTCTTCCCATGCCATAACGTATTGTCCCTTAGTTGTTAGTTTGAGAAATTTTCCTGACTGTATTTTTTTTCCAAACGAAATATATTCTACTTTTCGTTTCTCACCTTCATTTGTGTAGCACGTTTCAACATACGCAAAGTTCTCTATTTTGCTGACCGCATCTGGGTATTTATAATCATATTTTTCAGTTGTCTTAGTATAAAGAGTGGCAGTTTTGACCAGTGGATTAAAATAATCGATCATCCTTGCAGCAGTTGAAGTGTTATTGTATGTATAAATTCTAAGTCCGATCATACTGATTGCTATAATAACAACTATCACCAGTATCGATTTGCAGAAGTGTTTCATCGAATACCTCTCCCTGTTCTTTTACCTAGTTTGATTTACTCTACTTATAATAGAGTTTATTTATTCTATTTTCATCCAGCTAGAGACTGATTTTTGAATTAAATGATAAAAACAAAAAACAAGCGCCTGAATACCAGACTCTTGTTTCTTTATATTGAAAATATGTCTTAGCGCTTATTTTTTCTCAATTTTTTAACACCTATCACAAGCAAGCAAATAGCGACTGCTGTCAAAGCACCTATAGAATCCAGCATCACATCTTGAAAGAGTGGTGTCCGTCCTCCGGTCAGCATTTGATGATATTCATCCAAGCCAGCATATCCCGTTGCGCTAAGCCATGCCACAACGGCAATTAAAAGGGGTTGTTTAAGCTTCATATTCAATCCGATAAACCAACTACCACCTAATAAAAAGTATGTCCCAAAATGAGCCCCTTTACGAATAAAGAATTCCACAAATTTTGCATATCCTTTTGCTTGAATACTTACTTCACTTGCAGCATAGCTAAAAGAAATTCCTTTTAACTGTTCTTTGAATGGTTGATTGCCCAGCAGCTTATCCAGAAGCCCTACTTGTGATTGCTGTTCATAGGTTTGAGAAGAACTGTAAAATAAAACAGCCATAATCAAGAATGCCACCAGTATATAAAAATTACTGTTTTTCAATTGCTTTTTCAAATTGTCACCTCGTTTCTTTTATTATAGTGGTCTTTTCAGAAAAAATAAACAATCATTCAAAATTTTTTTCTTATGATATACTAGAAGAAAATAGATTTAAGAAAGAAGGAATCGTGTATGACCTATTCACTCGTTTGGGATTTAGATAGTATTTTCCCTGGCGGTAGCCATTCAGCTCAACTGGAACAACGATTATCAAAATTAACAGAACAAAGCAGCAACTATCATCAATTGATCGAGCAGTGGATACCGCAAAACGACACTGACTATCAAGAATTACAGCAAATTTTAGCTCTGCAAGGAGCTATTTCAGATGGTTTTTCTCAATGTAGTAGCTTTATCACCGCTTTATCTTCTGCTGATACTAAGGATAAAAAAGCCAAAATTTTATCTGGCGATCTTTTTTCATTATTACCAGCGATTCAGCTAGCAGAAACAATTTTTACAAAAAAACTAACAGAAATTTCCGATGCAGATTGGCAAACCTTAACTGCTCTACCTGTTTTTGAAACAATTGCATTTCGTTTAAATGAAATCCGTCGAGATGGCATGCAGCTATTATCTGAGCAAGAAGAAAACATTATCAATACATTGTCTTTAGATGGACTTAACGCTTGGAGTAGCCATTATGATACGATCGTTGCCAGCATTTCGATTCCATTCAAAGAAGATGGTCAAACAGTCTTCCTTTCTGCTGGGCAAGCTTTTAACCGTATGATGAGCGATCCTAGTTCAGACGTTCGTGCTGAGTTATTCGCTGAGTGGGAAAAAGCTTGGAGCGAAAAATCTCCTTTATTAGCAGATACTTTAAATCACTTGGATGGGTTCCGTTTAAGCGATTATAAACTGCATGGTATCAATGATTTCTTAGAAAAGCCATTAAACTATAACCGTATGCAAAAAGAAACACTTGATGTTATGTGGGCAACCATCCAAAAAAACAAGCAGCCTTTTATCGACTTCTTAACACGTAAGGCTCAATTATTTGGAAAAGAGAAAATGAACTGGCAAGATCAAGATGCGCCGATCATTTTAGGTGATTTAAAAGAAAAAACATACAGCTTTGATGAAGCAGCTGAGTTTATTTTAGAAAACTTTGAAAAATTCAGTCCTAAAATGGCTACATTCGCTAAAGGAGCATTTGAAAAAAGTTGGATTGAAGCTGAAGATCGTCCTGACAAACGTCCGGGTGGTTATTGTACAGAACTTCCTGAAACGAAAGAATCTAGAATTTTTATGACCTTTGGCAATTCAATTAATGAAGTGGCAACCCTTGCTCATGAACTAGGCCATGCGTTCCATAGCAGCGTGATGTGGGATCTGCCAGCACTTGATCGAGAATACGCGATGAACGTCGCAGAAACAGCTAGTACGTTCGCAGAATTGATCGTTGCAGATGCAACACTACAAAGTGCTGAGACACCTGAAGAGAAAATTAATTTATTGGATACTAAGATGCAAAATGCCATTGCAATGTTTATGAATATCCATTCTCGTTTTATTTTTGAAAACAATTTTTATGCAGCTCGTCAAAAAGGCTTATTGAGTGAAGATGAAATAACTGAGTTGATGCTTGAAGCTCAAAAAGAAAGCTATCAGGATAGTTTAGGTTCTTACCACCCACATTTCTGGGCAAGTAAATTACATTTCTTCATTGATGATGTACCATTTTATAATTTCCCTTATACGTTCGGCTATTTGTTCAGCATGGGAATTTATGCTTATGCAAATAAACAAGGTAGTGATTTTGAAGATCAATATATCGCCTTACTTCGTGACACTGCATCAATGACATCAGAAGACTTAGCTAAAAAACATCTCGGGGTCGATTTAACAAAACCTGATTTCTGGCAAGCTGGAATTGATCAAGTAATTAAAGATGTCAATGAATTTATGGAATTGACGGAAGAATATATTAAGTAACAATATGAAGTTTCAACGAGTTTTCGTTGGAACTTTTTTTGAACAAAAAAGAACCAGACATGAGTCTGGTTCTTAGAATATTAAGTTTAATTTAATTACATACGTACAGCGAAGCTTGGTGTAAATGAACCAACATTGCTGTATTCAACGCCTGTACTTTCGTTACCAGCGTGGATATAACCGCCGCCACCAGTAGCAATCGCTACGTGGTAAGAAGCACCTGGGCTACCCCAGAAGTATAAATCGCCAGCTTGAGCTTCAGCTACAGAGATACGTGTACCAGCACTTTCTTGGGCAACTGTATAACCACCGACATTACGGCCAGTTGAGTTCATGAATGCGTAGTAGACTAAACCTGAACAGTCAAAGCTACTTGGTCCTTTAGAACCCCAAACGTATGGTTTACCAACTTGTGCTGCTGCAATAGAGATTGCAGAACCGCCAGTTGATGGTGGTAGTGGTGGGTCTGGAATTGGATCTGCTGGTTTGACTGGATCCGGAGTTGGTGTTGGTGTAACATTTCCGTCACCATTATTAACAGGAGGTGTTACAACTCCTGTATTATTATTATCTACTGAACTACCTGTTGTTGGTTCTTCAGTAGATGAAGCAGTCGTAGTGCTTGGTGCTGTTGCTTTGGCAGTTGCTTTGGCCGCTACAGCTTCTTGTTCTGCTTTTTTAGCGTTAGCTGCTACTACTTTTTCTTGTTCAGCAATACGTGCTTGTTCTGCAATTGCTGCTTCTTTTTCTTTCACTAAGCCAGCTTTTTGATCTTCAGCAGTTGCTCTTTCAGCAGCTAATGTTGTTTGTAATACATTCAAATCAGCTTCTGCTTTAACAAGATCGCCTTTTTGAGCTTCAAGTTCTACTTGATTATCTTGAAGATCTTGTAATTTTTCTTCATTTTCAGCTTTCTTAGTTTCTACTGCTTTTTTATCTTCTTGTTGTTGTTTTACTAAGTCATTATTAGCATTAACAATTGTAGACATTGCAGTTACACGAGTAATGGCATCAGAAACTGATTTTGCATTCAATAATGCATCCATGTAGCTTGTGCTATTACCATTAACCTGTACGTCACGTGCTTGGTTTTGGATCGCTACTTCACGTTTGTCGATACGTTTTGTTAATTGCGTGATTTCTTTTTCTAAGTTAGTAGAAGTTTTTCTTAATTTGCCTTGTTCAGCTAATAAAGTTTCTGCTTTTTCGTTAATAGAAGCAACTTGATCTTGTACTGCAGCCACTTGGCTTTGAGCGTCAGCTTCTTGAGATTTCAATCCTGAAATTGCTTGATCTTTTTGTTGAATTTTAGAGTCCACTTCATCCGCTGATGATAATACTGGTAAGGCTACAGATGTAAGGGCTAATGAGCAAATCATTAGTAATGGCAATACGCTTTTTTTCACAATTCATTCCTCCGACTTTTTTACTACTTTTTTTACTTATAATAAATTCGTTCATTGTTTGAGTAATTTTCATTCTTATTATTGACAACGAAATCATTGTATCATAGTCACATGTCATACATATAAAATTAATGTTACAGGAGTATTTCATTTTTGAAAGTTAAACATGACAACTGAACAAAACTAACACGCAACACTGATTCTCTTACCATACGCCAATCACTGAGTAATTACAAATAATCCCCACCCACAAAATCCATTTGGTTTTAATAGGTAGGGACTTTATTATTATAGATTATCCTGGAAAACGCCAGACAACGGCTCTGAAGTTTGCCGCATATGGGCTTGGTGTCCAACCTGTGGTAGTTGAAACATAACCTGAACCCGCTGGATTATTTGATTCAACGATTTGAACTGAGCTGCCGTTTACACCAACAACTAAAACTGTATGAACCCCATCTAACCATGCATCTGGGCTAAGCGCGTTCTCGTATTGAACCACATCACCAACCTGAACATCAGACCAAGCTACTTGAACTGCTCCTGATTGAGTGTAGCCACTATGAGGACCACCTGGTGAGAATCTAACGCCTGCTGCATTCAACCAATTTTGTACGGCTACGATACACTCGCCGCTTTGCCCCCAACCTGTCGGATTTGTTTGTCCAACAGCATTTAAAGCAATCTGTGCAGCTTTTTTCTTCGCATCTGATACGCCACCGGTACCAATGCTACTGCCACCGCCACTAGGTTTTCCTGCTGGTTTTTCAGAAACTGGTGCATTCTGTGTTTCTTGTGTTGTACCATTTTCTTGAACAACATTTGTTTTTACCAGTCCTGGATTTGCAGCTTGAGCTTCCGCCAATTTTACTGCAGCTGCTGCGTCGGCTTTTCTTTGTGCCTCAGCTTGTTTTGCTTGCTTGGCTTGTTCTTCTTCTAATTTCTTTTGAGCTGCGGCTTTTTGTTCAACGTACTCAGATTTTTTGTTTTCTTCTGTAGAGCGTTGTGCTTCTAAGTCATTTTTAGCAATTTCTTGTTCAAGCTTCAGTGTATCCAAAGAAGCTTGCTTGTCATTTAATTCTTTCGTGGATGTTTCTAAAACAGAAATTTGTGATTCTACTGTTTCTGATTTTTTCTCCACGTCTTCTTTATCCGAAGTTTGTTGTTCTAATAGATCATTATTCGCATTAACTAATGTTGTAATTCCTTGCACTCGGCTAATCGCATCAGAAATTGATTCTGAATTCAGAATCACATCTAAATAGCTAGTGCTTGAACCGCTAACTTGTACATCACGGGCTTGATTACGCATTTGAACTTCTCTTTTTTGAATACGAACATTTAAATCTGAAATCTCACTATATAATTTTTTGATTTCTTCTTTAAGTGTTTTTTTCTTTGCAGTTAGTTCATCGATTTTTGTCGCAGTTGTTAGCATATCTGATTCAATTGCAGCTAACTTCGTTGCGGCTTCAGTTTCTTTTGTTTTCAATCCATTGATGATTTCATCTTGCTGTTCGATCTTTGTATCATACTCATCTGCAACTGCAGCCATTGGCAATACAGCTGAGGTTAGAGTGACTGAACAAATCAGCAATGCTGATAATATACTTTTTTTCACTATTTATTCCTCCGGCGTTTACTTTATCTATAATTTCTGATTATTTTTCGGTATTATGTATCTGGCAACGGGACAATTGTACCATAGCAGTATGACATGCAGATAAAAAAGATATTACAAAAATGTTTCATCCAATAAAATTAAATAACGCCGATCATCCTTTAAATCGCTTTGTCTGCATAACTTTGAGAGAGCATCCATTGATTATTTATAAACTTTTACAAACGCTATAAAAGAGACTATTCGTTGCCGAACAATCTCTTTAATGGGTAAGAAAAAATAACGAATATCAACATATTGAAAAGTAATGTTGGTCCTAAAACTTTAGTGATGAATAACAACGGAGCAACATTTGACAGGCGAAAAATAATTTGCAGACCTACTGCGATCAGTTCATAGGCAGTCACAAAAATGATCATTCCAAAGAAAGCTGTCAATAAATTTGTATGAACCACTCGCTGAAACCGATACATCATCATAACCGTTGCAGCTAATGCAACAGTATAAATGCCAATGATTCCTAGATAGTAACTGTCACAAATCAAGCCTAAAATCACTGCCGTAATCAACAAGTAGCGTTTAGACAGATTGGGAACAGCCATCAAAAATGCCAGTAACATAAAATGAGCATTTGCAAAAAAGACATTATCTGTTAAATTCCCAGCTGCTTGAGTCAATTGACCATCGATCAGCATCAATAAAAAGAAGACTACTGGTGCATAGTATTTAACATTTTCTTTCCGTATCATTTGCATCCTACTCCCCCGCTCCAGCTAATCTTTTGATGATTGTTACAACGGGAATGCTGTACATTTCAGCATACGGTTTAACATAAACTTCTCGATCTAAACCATAACTGTCTGGTTTTATCTTTTGAACTACACCTACTGGTAGGTTTGCTGGAGAGTTTTGACCTAAGCCTGAAGTCTGAACGATATCGCCTTCTTTGATGTCCATATCTCCTACTAACTGGCTAACAACCAAAGTCCCTGCTTTATCATCATAACTTTTTAATAGACCATATGAATCGCCCTTTTCAGAATTGATCTGAACAGGAAAATGATTTGAATTTTGGTTTTTAGACGATAGTAACTCAACCTTTGATGATGTTGCGTTTACTTCAATCACTCGGCCGATCAATCCTTTTTGAGCTAAGACCGCCATATTCGGTTCGATACCATCATTCGATCCTCGATCAACGATCAATAGGTCTTGCCACATGTCTGGAGAACGAGTAACAACAGTTGCTGTCACTTTTTCATAATTGCCCAGTGTCTCATTTAACGCTAGCTCTTTTTTTAGTGCTTCATTTTCTTTTTTTAAGTTATCGTTTTGGATAGATAATTCACCATATCCATCAATTCTTTCTTTTAACCGTTCATTCTCATCATAGGTGTTAAATAGTGTACTGATCGACGATACTCCGCTACCGATCACCTTAGCTGGAAAGCCTATAACTTTGTCCACAAAGCCCACACTATCATTAACCGCTGATTGCCCAAGATTGTTTTTGCCGTTATTTGCTCTATGAGCTGCGGTCAAACTAATAATGGTCACCACGACAATCACTACGATCAGCGTGATAATTATATTTTTATTTGGATTAAATTTTTTCACATCGACACCCCGACTACTCTTTAGACTGATAGCAATAATTCTACCACTAATTGGAAGCAAACAAAAGAGCTGTGGTGCGTCTTTACATTTTTTTATTAAAATAGTGTGATTTTAATGATCGCTTGGACTAGAGGAACGAAGGCAGAACGATTGTGTGAAATAAAACTAAAAACAGTCTCACTAATACTGTTTCAATTATTTGTAATTTGGTTAGTGAGTTTAGACTTTACTAGTCAAGGCTTTATCACTTGATTACGAGCCTTGTAATAAAGTGCCTTTTTTATTTAATTCAACTCATTTTTTAAAACTATATTCAGAAGTCACCGTAAGGAAACTCTTCTAACCCAATTGCTTCAATACTTTCACAATAAAAATTTATATAATTATATCCATCATTTTCTCCATAGCCACTATCATCATGAACATGATATCTTTTGTCACTTGGCCAATCTATAGGTTCATTCCTCATATCTTTTATTATTAATCTGTCATAAACATTAATGTTAGTAACCTCTTTTAGTGATAATTCACTTACATTATTAAATTTAAATTTTGATAACATTACTTGAGGCTTTTTTGAAAATTTAGTTTTTAAATCTAAATTTAGTACTGAGCGTTTTTTATTAAAAATATTTTCCTCGATATTATATTCTATTTTCATAATATCACTAAAATGAAACGGATTCTCTGAACCTATCTCATCTAAAATTACATTACTATTTTCAATATATTCAAACATTTTTCCCCTCCTATTTACTTATCAAAATCAAATGTAACACTATTTGTCCTTTAATCAATTCTCCCTTGCCTTAATACACCATTGTCATCTAAGAAATATTTTGTATGAGAAGAAGGTTGCTTATATCCATTTTCCCTTTCATATTCTTCGATTTCCTTTTCCAGTTTCTCAGAGTTTAGGTCACTGCTGTCAACATCCATTGTATATTGTTCTGGAATTTTTTTACACACCTCTTCCACTGCATCTGTTAACAGTATTCCACCTTGTGCTAAGGGAATCAAGACGGCTGAATAAAAAGCTTTCGCTGAATCGTAGGAATCACCTGAGCATAAACTTGTCGAGAAACGAAGATGGTAAATTTAAAAAAACAGTATCAGCGAGCCTCTCTCACTAATACTGTTTCAATTATTGGCAATTTGGTTAGTAAGTTTAGTCCTTACTAGTCAAGGCTTTATCACTTGATTACCAGTCTTGTGATAAAGTGCCTTTTTTATTTTGATACCTATTACTTTAAATTCTCTTTTTCATCTTCCAACCATCTCCTATGGTCGGAAATAACTTTAGATAAGTGTTCCTCAGTGTAAAATTCTTGAGGGGTTAATTTATTTTCTACACCTTGGTATTGATAAGGCATATCGAATGGAGACTTGAAATCAAGCCAGAATTCACTAATTTCTAACAAAGCATTTACATAGTCTTTATCTAAGATTTTCTTCAATAAATTATTAACTAAAATCCATCTCCATCTATAATAGGACATCAAATCTTTTTCATTAGAATCCTCAATCAAATCCAGAAGTTTATATATTTCGTTCTCATCATATGGTGAAAATAGACTTCCAAGCTCCCATACATACGAATTTTCTTCATTTTCATTTTTAGATAAATAATCTAAGGTGTATTTCATTACAAATTCATCATCAAGTATACCTTGTAAATAAAATTCGTTGTCTGAATAACCAAACCTACCTACTTTAATCTCGTTCCAAGAAAAAGGAATATTATTTTTTTTAAATTCATCTACACAATTCATTATTTTATAGGCACTCCATTCAATTCTGGATTTCTGACAAACATTCTGTGTGTAACTTTTTCGTCTTGAATTATCCATTCAAAACGCCCCATAACACCATTTTGGATTCCCTGAATTTGATATAATTTAGCATTACCTAAATCTGTGACTTCTGCTAAACCAGCATAGTTGTCAATAATATCAGAAAAAACATGTGCTTTTGGAACATTAGGAAATTCATCTATAATAATTTGAGTTTGTTTTGTAGGTGGTTTTCCTGTTAATGGGTCAATATCATAAACAGAGCCTTTCCCTTTAACCGGTTTAATATCATCGACTTTCAATCCACTTCCAGACCTAGGAGCTTCTAAAATAGGATTAGTGATTTCCTCTACTACTTTTTGATTAGCCCCACTACCTTTCTTATTCTCAACCGTCTTCGTACCTTTATTCGTCGCTAACCGATAAGAAGCAAAGTTAAATCCTAACATCTGCAACGCCTGTCCCAGCTCGTCTTCTGTCATAAACTTATAAGCATCCTCAAGATATTGACCCGATGCCACTAACGCACCTAAAACTGGATTATACTTGTCTCCGATTTGTAAGTCTTTCCCATTACGAAAGGCCACTTTTACCTTATCATCCCAATCGTGCTGAGACATAAATTCAAACAAGTCCGCTGGTAAGTCTTTGCCATTCGCATTCAAATATTGATAGATTTTTGGATTTTTGACCCCTGCTCCATCTTTCGTCACTTTCCAAATGATCTTAGGTTTGCCGTCTTTATCATTATAAATCACCGCGTAGATTTGGTACTCTTTTAATTGTTTCTCCATCAATCGTTTGTCTCGTGTGGCCCAGCTGTTCTTGATCGTATTCGCCCAATCCATCTTTTTTCCACTTGGAATCGTAAATTGTCCTGTACTCGCATTCCACGATTGATTGGCTTGGGCTACGCCTTGGTCGATTGTGGCTTTTAAAGCGCTGATCTCAGAAAAAATTGTTGGCGAACTGGTATGGAAATCTTGTAGTTTTTGGAGCTTCTGCTCTAGTTCTCGTTTGGCTTCTAGGTCTCGAGTCAAGGATTTCTGATTTTGATGCATCAGTATTTGTTTGACTAGCTTAGGGACTGGAAAATGGTGTAATTCCCGCTGTAAGCTTTGAACATGAGTAATATTATTTTCCAGTTCTTCGATTTCCTTTTCTAATTCCTCTGATTTTAGGTCACTGCTGTCCACGTCCGCTGTATATTGTTCTGGAAATTTTTTACACGCCTCTTCCACTGCATCTGTTAATAGTATCCCACCTTGTGCTAAGGGAATCAAGACGGCCGAATAAAAAGCTTTCGCTGAATCGTAGGAATCACCTGAGTATAGATTTGTCGAGAAACGAAGATGGTAAATTAAAAAAACAGTATCAGCGAGCCTCTCTCACTAATACTATTTCAATTATTGGCAATTTGATTAGTGAGTGCATGCTTACTACTCAAGGCTTTACTATCCGACGTCAATCAGATAGTAAAGCACCTTTTTTATTTTTAATTAATTTCTTCAGTTACCATATCTAAGAGAAACTCTGCAAAGTTATTGTATAAAACTTCATTTTTTTGTGCATCTTCAGAAAAACCTGGAAAATATGATGTTATTTTAGGTTCATTATTATTATTTAAGTCTTTGTAGTTCAAACAATACATTTCTCCCATTCCAGTATTATACAAAATAACTAAATGTTTTGGCATGTTTACTAATTTCCGTTCATTTAACGTAGCCCAAACAGTATCTGGAACACCCGAATTTTCAAAATCTTCTCTAAAAACTCCATAAATTTCGATAGAACCAAAAGTTAAAGCGCCAAAACAAGATAAAAAAAGTTCGTAATCTTTTGGAAATTGTATACCCAGAACTGCCTGAGCTTTTTTTATAATATCATCTGAGGCTCCTCCAAAATCGTCTACCAAATTCTCATTCTCTTCAATTAGTTTTTTTGCTTTATTATACTCTGTACTCATTACAACATCTCCTTTATTTAAAATCTTTTGCTCTATTTTTCCAATACTCAGAACGCCATTTATTGAAAGATTTTCTATCTATTCCAGACGGAACTGAATTAGGATTGATATGAATCGTTTTAGAATTACTTTGATGGAAAGACTGCTCTACCTCAGCAATAGAACTTATATCTCGTTGAGTCATATGATGCAAGTTCACTGGATTTGCATCTGGTCCTAAAGGAGCCAATCCTTGTTCCATTCTTTGAAGGTTAGAGCGTCCCTTAACATCTACTTTATTAATATCAATTATACCATCTCTTTGATAAACTCTGGTCCCTTTAAAATCGATATCTTTTTTCCAGTATTCCCTAATTTGTGAATAGTCTTTAGGTACAGTAGCCCCACCAGCTTTCTTATTCTCAACCGTCTTCGTACCTTTATTCGTCGCTAACCGATAAGAAGCAAAGTTAAATCCTAACATCTGCAACGCCTGTCCCAGCTCGTCTTCTGTCATAAACTTATAAGCATCCTCAAGATACTGTCCCGATGCCACTAACGCGCCTAAAACTGGATTATACTTGTCCCCGATTTGTAAGTCTTTCCCATTTCGAAAGGCCACTTTTACCTTATCATCCCAATCGTGCTGAGACATAAATTCAAACAAGTCCGCTGGTAAGTCTTTGCCATTCGCATTCAAATATTGATAGATTTTTGGGTTTTTAACGCCTGCTCCATCTTTCGTTACTTTCCAAATGATCTTAGGTTTGCCGTCTTTATCATTATAAATCACCGCGTAGATTTGGTACTCTTTTAATTGTTTCTCCATCAATCGTTTGTCTCGTGTGGCCCAGCTGTTCTTGATAGTATTCGCCCAATCCATCTTTTTTCCACTTGGAATCGTAAATTGTCCTGTACTCGCATTCCACGATTGATTGGCTTGGGCTACGCCTTGGTCGATTGTGGCTTTTAAAGCGCTGATCTCAGAAAAAATTGTTGGCGAACTGGTATGGAAATCTTGTAGTTTTTGGAGCTTCTGCTCTAGTTCTCGTTTGGCTTCTAGGTCTCGAGTCAAGGATTTCTGATTTTGATGCATCAGTATTTGTTTGACTAGCTTAGGGACTGGAAAATGGTGTAATTCCCGCTGTAAGCTTTGAACATGAGTAATATTATTTTCCAGTTCTTCGATTTCCTTTTCTAATTCCTCTGATTTTAGGTCACTGCTGTCAACGTCCGCTGTATATTGTTCTGGAAATTTTTTACACGCCTCTTCCACTGCATCTGTTAATAGTATCCCACCTTGTGCTAAGGGAATCAAGACGGCTGAATAAAAAGCTTTCGCCGAATTGTAGGAATCACCTGAGCATAGATTTGTCAAGAAATGCAGGCAGGGCATTGTAGTAAAATAAAATTAAAAACAGTATTAATGAGCAATTCTCACTAATACTGTTTCAACTATTGGCAACTTGATTAGTGAGTTTAGACCTTACTAGTCAAGGCTCTGCTTCCTCAACGTCAATTGAGAAGTAGAGTGCCTTTTTATTTTGTTGATTATTCAGGGGCTTGTTCTGTTATTTTTCCATGTAATCATGATAAGGGTCATCTATATTATCCCCTACCTCTTCAATGGTATCTTCTATTTCTTCAAGTATTTCTGAAGATATATTTGTAGTATCTTTAATAGATTCTTTCATTTTATTATAAGTCTTTTTCAATCCTAAATTTATTAGTAATGATGTAATTATATCTACATCATCATAATTTTCTGTATTCCATAAGCTACATAAAACATTATCTAGTTCACTTCTTAGAGGTTCTTTTAAGTTTTCATAAGTATCCCCTTGTCTCATCATCAATTCGTCTAGAATATCAAAAAATTCTTTTTTGGTTACTTTTTTATTTTTAAAGTCCATGATAGCTTGTTCAAATAATAAATACAATTTATCTGCAGACATCCATGGCATATCAGAATAATCTTCTTTTTTCATGACTTTTTCCATTCTATTACCTCCCTTGAACTGGAACATGAACTCCATTTAAGTTTTGCTTTTTTGTCCATAGTCCATCAACAGTTACTTGTTTATTTCCTATCTTAATTTGAGCAGTCAATCTTGAACCTGATGCTGAGTCTGGAAACTTGGCTGCTGCAACAGGATCTGGCTCATGCCATCTAATAATAGCTTTCTGACCATCAGATAATTGAAATTCATATTTCGCACCATTTTTCATAGTATCTGTAGGTTTAAATATATTTGAAGTTCCTTGAATCGTAAGAATCGCCTCATCATAGTTTTATCGAGGGACAAAGACAGAATGACTGTGATAGAATAAATGTAAAAACAGCATCAGCAAGTAAATCTCACTAATACTGTTTCATTTATTGGCAACTTGATTAGCGAGTTATAGCTTACTACCCAAGACTTTATCACTTGATTATCAGTCCTGTGATACGGTGCCTTTTTTATTTTTTATTCGATAATCCAGTTCTGATAGTGCTTCTTCAACATCTTCTTCTAACTTAGAGTTATCTTTGTACAATTCAATAATTGGTCTGTATTTTATATTTCCTGAATTTCCAAGCATACTTAGTATATAACTCAAACACTCATCATTAAATCCATTTAAATGGTTAATGATTGGAGTTAAATTAATTGATTTTTCAACAGATGGAGCTTTTGACCCTTCTAACATTGCATCGAGTATTGATTCTTTAATGTCATCATCATTTTGTAGTGTAGCTTGAACTGATAAATTATCAATTATTTTTATAGTGTTATCATCTGATTCGCCACCATAATCTAAAATATCTCTTATATAACCTACCGCTTCTAATTTATCATTCTTACTTTTTTCTGAATCTTTTAAGATACTTAACCAATCCATTTAGATTCCTCCTTCTATTTTTTTGGTGTCTGAATCGGAATATGGGTACTATTTATAAGTTCTTCATTATAAAACTCACTATTAGGTCTTGAAATTCCAGGTGGTTGAAATTCACCTGATATAGGATCTAAATATTTTTTACCTTGTTGCACTCTCACAATCCAACCATTTGCAGCATTACTTCCTACTGGTGCTGATGCATCTTGTCCATGGACTCTAACAGTCATTTTTGTTCCATCAGAAGCTTTCCATGTATATTCAAATCCTTCTGTTACTTTTCCTGGCTGAGGTGTTAATACTCGTTTATTGGCATCTTTAGGAATTCTAGACAAAATATCGTCTACACTAGTACCTTGTAAATTACTAAAGTCCCCAATATTTCCTGAACCTAAACCACCAGCTTTCTTATTCTCAACCGTCTTCGTGCCTTTATTCGTCGCCAAACGATAAGAAGCAAAGTTAAATCCTAACATCTGCAGCGCCTGTCCCAGCTCGTCTTCTGTCATAAACTTATAAGCATCCTCAAGATATTGACCCGATGCCACTAACGCACCTAAAACTGGATTATACTTGTCTCCGATTTGTAAGTCTTTCCCATTTCGAAAAGCCACTTTTACCTTATCATCCCAATCGTGCTGAGACATAAATTCAAACAAGTCCGCTGGTAAGTCTTTGCCATTCGCATTCAAATATTGATAGATTTTTGAATTTTTGACCCCTGCTCCATCTTTCGTCACTTTCCAAATGATCTTAGGTTTGCCGTCTTTATCCTTATAAATCACCGCATAGATTTGGTACTCTTTTAATTGTTTTTCCATCAAGCGCTTGTCTCGTGTTGCCCAGCTGTTCTTGATCGTATTCGCCCAATCCATATTTTTTCCACTTGGAATCGTAAATTGTCCTGTACTCGCATTCCACGACTGATTGGCTTGGGCTATTCCTTGATCGATTGTGGCTTTTAAAGCGCTGATCTCAGAAAAAATCGTTGGTGAACTGATATGGAAAGTTTGTAGTTTTTGGAGCTTCTTCTCTAGTTCTCGTTTGGCTTCTAGGTCTCGAGTCAAGGATTTCTGATTTTGATGCATCAGTATTTGTTTGACTAGCTTAGGGACTGGAAAATGGTGTAATTCCCGCTGTAAGCTTTGAACATGAGTAATATTATTTTCCAGTTCTTCGATTTCCTTTTCTAATTCCTCTGATTTTAAGTCACTGCTGTCCACGTCCGCTGTATATTGTTCTGGAAATTTTTTACACGCCTCTTCCACTGCATCTGTTAATAGTATCCCACCTTGTGCTAAGGGAATCAAGACAGCTGAATAAAAAGCTTTCGCTGAATCGTAGGAATCACTTTTTAAGACCGAATCTCCAGCGAATTGTTGAAGACTTTTTTCTAGCTGATTATAGCCATTATGATGCTTGTTGCTTAATGCACTAACACCTGTTGCTTGGGTATTCGCCGACGAGAGGTACATATCAATACTGCTCATTGTTGGTTTCCTCCTCGTCCGCTTCGTTTAACAACCGTTGTCGTTTATATTGTTCTTCTGACAACTGATCATCCAACACTCGGTTTTCTCGCTTCAATTCTTCCAACTCTTCTTCTAACTGATCGAATAATTGGCGCCGTTCATGGTAAATTTCATCCTGCATTTGTTGGAATACCGGAGCGAAATCATTGCGGTGAAAGGTGTCATTCATTTCACTATAGATCGTATTGGAACGTTGAAAATGCTCATGATATAATTCCATCGCTTGTTCCATACCGCGTTGCTGATTTTCATTTTCTTGTTGGCTTTCTTCTAATTGACGCACGTTTCTAGTAGTCACTTCTACTTCTATTTCAGTCATTTACTTCCCTCCGAAAGGGCCATTAGTAAATGGTAAGGTTGGTTTTGAGCCGCGATTGTTATCGGCACCTGCAATCATTGAAGACTGCATGATTTTCCGAATCGTTGCGTCCGCAGCTTCAAATTCATTCGCTACGCTTTTTAAATTGTTGGATGCTCGCCCTACTGCATTGGCGATATCTGTTGCCGCATTTTTTGCCAGCTGAATGGCTTCTTTTGCATTTGTATTACCAGCAACGGTTGTTTGATGATCTTCTTGAACTGTACTTGCATCTTTCAGTACATCCATCGCTAAAAAAATATCCGTCGCATACTGGTACGCAACCTGTTTATTACTATTGACTTCTTTCCCCATAAAATACCTCACTAAATTCGTTTAATAATATAATCATAACAAATAGCGTGGTTGTTTTCTATAAAATTTAGAATAAATCGATTTTTTGCATAATATTCCTCTCTTTAAGAAGATAAAATAAGCGTCATTCAAAATTTTTTTCTGTTATTTTTCCTTATATATAAGAGAGTCGTTTTTGATGTTATTTAATCAGGGAATGTAAGAATTGTTATTGCGAACGAACGTTTCTTTGGGTATAATGAATGGCATAGGATAGAAATAATTAACATGAAAATAAATAATAAAATTGGCACTTTCTGGTACGGCTACCAACCGAACTAGCGAAGCCTTGCTTAACAGCCATAACTGCTAAACAATTTGCCAATAGCGGAAGCCATTTTCTTATTTTTACGTTCTTTTGTGTGCCAGAAGACTACCAACCTTCTCCTTTCAAGAATAAGTAAAAATAGAGTTTCTTTGTCTTGCCTATTGTAGACGATTGCAGTTATAGCTGTAACCGTCTTTTTTGTTTTCTATCCTATAAATTTTGAGAAAAAGAAAAACAGGCACTTCATCATTGGCACCAACCAAAAGATGAAGCCTTAAATGGAAAGCCATAACTCTCCATCCAAGTTGCCTGAGTACTAGCACCGTAGCACTAGCTTCTTTATTGTACCTAATTTTTGTAAGAATTTCTAGACAGTTTTTGAAATTTTTCTAAATAGGTGAAAGAATCCTGCTACAGACTTGTAATCAGAGCCACGATAGAGACGGCAATCTCTATCGTTTTTTCTTTTTCTCATTTAAAAATCAACAGGTAAAATCACTAGAAAAAAGGAGAACTTACTTATGAAAAATTCCGCACATTGTATCAAAGCTGTTCCTTATCAAGAAATTATCGATCTTCGCGACACATTAGAACGGTTAGCTTCTTGGCAAGAACCGTTAACAACATTGGAAAAATATTTTAACAACCCAAATACACCCATCAATAAAAAACAGGTCGTCAAACAATATTATGCTTGTTCAAAGCTCTTTCAGACATTTAACAAAGAGTTCGAGCTTTTACTAACCAGTGCTGAAAAACAACTAAATGAGGTCAGTCGGAATCAAACGACAGCTATTTCTACAGAAGAAGCTTTGGCTAACTGACTTTCTACTCAAAACAAAAAAGTGAGTGGGACATAACTCTTTGAGTCATATCCCACTCACTTGGAATACGTATAAACGGTGGGAGCAGAAGCAATCCCTTCGGAAATAAGCTGAAATTCACAAAAATTTGAAGAGCAATTTTCGTGAATTCCTTCTTATTTCTCGGGATTAAACACTCCTGTCCCAACCTACTTATTCAATCTATTTATTTTTCTTTATTTTCTTCAGCCAATAACGCTTTACGTGAAACATTCACACGGCCTTGTTTATCGATTTCAGTCACTTTTACAAGCACTTCATCGCCAAGTTTTACGATGTCTTCAACGTTATTTACACGTTCATTCGCTAATTGAGAAATATGAACTAGACCATCTTTCCCTTTGATCAGGTTAACGAATGCACCGAATTTTTCGATACGAACGACTTTACCAAGGTAAACTTGTCCAACTTCAACTTCTTTTGTCAACTCTTCAATGATCTTGATCGCTTTTTTGATCATATCTGCATCAGCAGAAGCAATACTTACATTACCTTCTTGATCGATGTCGATCTTCACGCCAGTTTCATCGATGATCCCATTGATGGTTTCTCCGCCTTTACCAATAACATCTTTGATTTTAGCTGGAGCGATTTGGATCATTTCGATCTTAGGTGCATACTTGCTTAACTCTGGACGAGGTTCAGCCAATGTTGATGTCAATTCAGCAAGAATTTCCATACGGGCTTTTTTCGCTTGAGTCAATGCTTCTGTCAAGATTTGTTCAGTGATTCCTTGGATTTTGATATCCATTTGTAGTGCTGTGATTCCGTCTTTTGTTCCAGCAACTTTAAAGTCCATGTCGCCTAGGTGATCTTCTAGCCCTTGGATATCTGTTAAAATCGTATAGTTTTCGCCATCGCTGACAAGTCCCATTGCGATTCCGGCAACTGGTGATTTAATTGGTACACCAGCATCCATCAATGCTAAGATGCCCGCACAAATACTTGCTTGAGAAGAAGAACCATTTGATTCTAAAACTTCTGATACCACACGGATCATGTAAGGGAAATCCGCTTCACTTGGAATCACTTGCGCCATCGCACGTTCGCCTAAAGCACCGTGACCGATTTCACGACGACCAGGAGAGCCTGCACGACCTGTTGAACCAACAGAGAATTGTGGGAAGTTATAATGATGAATGAAACGTTTGCTGTCTTCTACACCTAAACCATCAATGATTTGATGTTCACCAAGCGGTGCTAAAGTTACTACAGACAACGCTTGTGTTTGTCCACGAGTAAACAATCCAGAACCATGAACACGTGGTAAAATACCAACTTCTGATGCTAAAGGACGGATTTCGTCTAATTTACGACCATCAGGACGGATTTTATCGATCGTGATCAATTCACGAACCACGTCTTTTTCTAAATCTTCAGCGATTTGTTTTACTTCTTTTGCTACTTGCGCTTCTTCTTCGTGACCAGCAAATTTTTCAGCATACGCTTCTTTTAATTGATCTTTGATGGCATCGATATTGACTTCACGAGCAAGTTTTTCTTCGGTCATAACTGCTTCTTTCATTGAAGCATAGTAAGCCGCGAAGATTTCTTTTTTCAAATCAGCATCTACTTGTAATAATTTGATTTCCATTTTTTCTTTACCGACAGCGGCAACGATTTCTTCTTGGAAAGCAACTAATTCTTTGATTGCATCAAAACCGAAAAGTAACGCACCAAGCATATCTTCTTCCGATACTTCTTTGGCACCACTTTCAACCATATTAATCGCTTTTTTCGTTCCAGCAACCGTTAATTCGATATCTGTTTTTTCAGATTGTTCAACAGTTGGGTTCAATACATATTCGCCATCAACACGACCCACATCAACACCTGCGATTGGTCCATCAAATGGAATATCTGAAATTGCTAAAGCTAAAGATGAACCAAACATTGCCGCCATTTCTGGTGTGCAATCTTGTTCTACACTCATGACAGTATTTGTGATTTGTACTTCGTTACGGAAACCTTCAGCAAACATCGGACGGATCGGACGGTCGATTAAACGAGCCGTTAATGTTGCGCGTTCACTTGGGCGACCTTCACGTTTGATAAATCCACCTGGGATTTTCCCTACAGAGTACATTTTCTCTTCGTAATTCACTGTTAATGGAAAGAAATCAAAATCTCTCGCATCTTTTGATGCAACAGCCGCACTTAGTACCACTGTATCTCCATAACGAACTAATACTGCACCATTTGCTTGTTTGGCTAATTGACCAACTTCAACTTGTAAGGGACGTCCGCCCCAAGTTGTTTTGAACACTTGTTTTTCTGACATGTACTTCTTCTCCTTTGATTCTTCGGAAAAGTTAGAGTACTACTAAACAAATGAAAAGATTCAAAAGAATTGAGTCCTTTTATTTGGTTAGTAGATTCATTCAAACTTTCCAAAGATGATGATTTTTTAGTATTTTAAGGATACTCAACCTTTGCTTTTACATAAGCTAAAAAGCGAGGTTCGTTACGAATCTCGCTTTTCTTTGTTTGATTAACGACGTAATCCTAAACGTTCGATCAATACGCGGTAACGTTGAATGTCAGTCTTACGTAGGTAAGCTAACAAGTTACGACGGTGACCAATTTTTTTCATTAGTCCACGGTAAGAATGGTGATCTTTTTTGTGAACGCGAGCGTGTTCATTCAAGTGATTGATATCAGCAGTTAATACAGCGATCTGTACTTCTGGTGAACCAGTATCTCCTTCATGACGAGCGTATTCGCTAATGATTTCGTTTTTCTTTTCTTTTGACATTGCCATGTTTTTCACCTCTTCTTTAATAGTCATCTTCTTACTGAGTAATGCGTTGGTGATTCGCACAACCAAGTAAAAGACGGTACGTTTCCATACAGGTATACTTTACAGGAAAACTGTTTCTTAGTCAATAATTACTAATCAATTCTAGTTAAAACATCACTTGGTTTGTTCTCTTACATATGTTCCTGGTTGTGAACCATCGTAGTTTTGGATTAGTTCTGTAAACTCACTTAGTGTTTGACGTGTACCGCTTGGTCCTATCCAATAGCCTGAAAACTGGGCATCCTTTTTCTCTCTTATTCCTGTCTTTCCATCAAAACGAAACTCTTTTCCCATTGTCAGCTCTTCAAGGTAATATGGAAACATGTCATCCGCATATTCAACCGCTGTAGTGTTCCATTTAGATAAATCTAAACTTGTTAGTGACTGTGAATAAAACATTCTTATCATAGATGTTACCTTATTCGTATCCCAATTCGACACATCTATACTGGTCAGCTTACGTACACCCTCAAACATACGAGACATATACTTCACTCTGCCTGTATTCCAACTGGACACATCTATACGTTCCAATTTCTCTGCATTTTCAAACAGGTTTGACATGTCCGTCACTTGACTTGTATCCCACTGCGACACATCTATATCCAATAAGTTCTTTGCACCGCTAAACATATTCGACATGGTCGTTACTTGACTTGTATTCCAATTTGATACATCTACTTTTTTCAACCTTGGCATTGTCGAGAACATATGAGACATACTCGTCACCTCTGAGGTGTCTAATAAATTTGCTCCTTCAATGCTTTCTAATTCAGATAGATCATAAAACAGATTGGAAGAATTCTTTCCTAATTTTACTGGTTCGGTAAAGACTATTTCTTTAATTTTCTTTCCATTCAATCGACTTTGAGCTTCAATATGCGATCGAATATTGTGCTTGTGATGCACATAGCTAGGAAACTCTCCTGCACCAAAGGTAACTGTTTGTGTTGCTTCATTCCATGTCCATGGGACGGTCCCAAAAGTTCCTTTTCCATCACCCACCCGAACTTGACACTCTGCTGTTTTCTGTCCCTCTTCTGAAACGGCTTTAACAGTGACGTTCCCAGCTTTTTTAGCTTTTATAACGCCAGTATCAGAAACACTAACAATAGAATCATCGGAGCTTTTCCAGATAATTTGAGGATTTGTTGCATTTTCTGGTAAGATAGTTGCATTTAATAACGTTTCTTCTCCTACGTTCAATGTTACATCTGTCGGGTCAAGTTGGATATTTTCTACTGCTATTTTTTTCTCTTTAGTATACACGTTTAACCATATATTAAACGGAGAACTGAATACTTTTCCTCCTGACACATCTCTCCAGTGCATTTCATTCTTTATATCTTTCGTACTAATAAACGAACGTCCCTTTTCTAAATATGGTGTTTCATCTTTACCCGGTTCTTTAATCTTCTGCATTCGTACTTGAAAATAAGGAACGTCTTCTGGGTATATATATTTAATAATAATTGTATACTCTTGATTAGGGTCAATTTTTTGAGTCGGTACTTTTATCGTTTCAACTCCTTCAAACTCTTTGACACCTTCACCAATTTTTGTCATATCTTTGTATCCAGAAATCATCTCATCATGTTTTATATTCCTATTCAAATAATATATCTCGTAGTTGATATTATTTTGGACTGTGTACAATGAAACTGCTGTCAGCTCTTCTTCACTTTTTCCAGTTTGAAATACATTACCATAAAATAACTCTTTAGTCTTCATAGTATAATTTGAGAGATAATTTTGAAATCCATTCACATACTTATGATTAAAATCATATTCTTTTTTCTCTGTGTCTACAGCTGAGTTAACAGAGCTCTGCATATAGACATCTTCATAGCTAATGTAAAAATATCCCTCATCATGTTCATATTTCCCCCAAGAATTTTTCACCTTAAAAGCACCATTATTTTGCGGTTTTTTTCTGAAATTTTCTTTCGAATAGTTATCCTCCCAACCAACAATCACAATGGCATGATTCGATGTTGCCCACTCTCCATTATGATTCGGAACTAATCCTTGTTTAATGTCTTCAATCGGTACATAAGTAGCATTAGTTTGTTGATTATAGTAATTATCATTATGAGAGTAACTGGTATCGTAATGGAACGTTACTGCTCCATGTTTATAGATCATTGATTTTATATCATTTACTTTTTTCTTACGCTCTTCCTCAGTCCCTTTAGTATAGCTTACACCAGGGATTACCACTATTTTGTCTGCATACATTGGAATTTGTTGATTTTTTATCGTTAAAAAGTCTTGACTTGACATGGGATTTATCTGAGATGAGTAAGAAGGTGTACGTAATACATCCTCTGTCACTCCCATATTGTCCAGTGAGGCTTGTTCTATTAGTATCTCTGAATTTCCACCACCATTTAATGGTCTATTATCTGCGTGTGGATTAATTTCGTCCGTAAAAGCATTATTTGCAAAATAATAATTAAAATAGTTTGGAGAAATAGCGTAATCAACCCCAAATTCTTTTTTCATTGAAATTGCTAGTACATCTGTTCCTGAATAGGCCCAACATATTCCAACATCGCCTTGATTCCGCACAGGCGTCCCAAAACCTCCATCCATAAAATCAAATTTTTCTGGCAGAGCTTGTCTTTTTAGTAGTTGTTGTTTTGACTGTAGATCAGGAGTTGGCACCTCCACTTGTAGTCCAGTTTCCGGATCTACTGGAAAGTATTCTACTTTCTTCGCTTCGTCAGCATGCACTATATTTGGAAATAACAACGCCAAACCAACACTTAAACCCCATAATATTTTTTTCATTTCTATCTCCTTTTTTAAATTTCTATTTCGTATCGCAAAAAAATACATAAAATATTTTTCATTGCATTTTCCATAACAATATAAAAAACGCTCTGGCATTAACTTATCTTGCGTGTACTACAATTACAAACAAAAAATTCAAACCAACAATTTAATATATATTTATTTTACATTTTTCGCGATACAATATTCATTTTACCACAAACATATAATCAATATATATTTATTTATTTTATTTTGTATAATAAACGATGGTGCATTATTCTACTTATTATTAGTTTATTTTTCTATTTTTTCTGCAACCCTTATATGATAAAATAGAGGATAAATAACTTTAATACTTTATTGTATTGAAAGGAAGAATATCAAATGATTACAATGGATAATATTATCCGCGAAGGAAACCCAACACTTAGAGCAGTGGCAAAAGAAGTAACTGTGCCACTAGCTGATGAAGATATCACATTAGGTACAGAAATGATGGAGTTCTTGCATAATAGCCAAGACCCAGTTAAAGCTGAAGAATTAGGACTACGCGGCGGTGTTGGTTTAGCGGCACCACAATTAGATATTTCTAAACGCATCATTGCAGTTCATGTACCCAGCGGTGATTTGGAAAATCCAGAACCGACATTAAGTGCGGTGATGTATAATCCTAAAATTTTAAGCCATTCCGTTCAAGATGCTTGTCTTGGCGAAGGCGAAGGGTGTTTATCGGTTGACCGTGAAGTGCCTGGTTATGTGGTACGCCATAATAAAATCACACTTTCTTACGTGGACGCAGCGGGTGTTAAACAAAAGATCCGTTTAAAAAATTATGAAGCAATCGTGGTTCAACATGAAATCGATCATTTAAATGGTGTGATGTTTTATGATCATATCAATGCAGAAAACCCATATGCGTTGCAAGATGGCGTTTTGGTAATTGAATAACTAAAAAGTGATCTGTACAAACTCAAATAGTTTTGCACAGATCACTTTTTTTATCCTTAAATCGCCTTTAATTCCTTCAATACTTTCCAAATACCATCATTATCATTGGTATCGGTCACGATTTTGGCTTCTTTTTGGATATGCGGCAAAGCATTCCCCATCGCAACACCGATCCCAGCTTCACGCAACATTTCACGATCATTTTCACCATCACCAAATGTAACGATATCTTCACGAGCAATCCCGACACGATCTGCTAAATTCAATAATGTAGCTGCTTTTGAACCATTTTTAGGTACAATATCTACACTTTCAGAGTGCCAACGGATAAAGCGGAATTTAGAAAATTCACGGTCAAACATACCATCAGCTGATTCATCATAAAAGGCCAATGCTTGATACACATCATTTTCTTTTTGGAAATTCACATCATACTCTGGCGCTTCAAAGTCGATTGATCCCATCGCTTCAGCCATTTGCGCACGACGGTGATGATTGTTTTTCTTCACGTCATCTAGCCCGACATAGGCTAAACCAATTTCTCTTTTTTCTACTTCTGTGGCAAAGCGATGTAATTCATTTTCATCCAATAAATTTTGAAAATATTGTTCATGATCCAAAAATGCTGCCGCTCCATTACAAAGAACATAATTGGAAAAATCTAAATCTAAAATAATATCTTGCGCCATAAATCGGCTGCGACCTGTTGCAATTGTTACAAGATGTCCTTGTTGTCTTAATATCTTTAATGCTTCTCGTGTGCTTTCCAACGGCTGTCTGTCGGTTCCTAGCAATGTTCCATCAATATCAAATGCAAAAAGTTTTCTTCTCATGGCGTAATAACTCGCTCGCTTTCTATGGTTTTGGCAAATATTTACTGCCTTCTCTAACAGCTAATGGGCTTAACTCGGTCGTCTCGAACAAGGTTTGAACCCATAAAGGATCCGTTTTGCTGTATTGACGCAAGGACCAGCCGATTGCTTTTTGAATAAAGAACTCATCTGTAGTTTTATCATAAATAATGGCTTTTTTCAATAACACAGTGTTTGTTTTTTCTTTATATAACAGTTGCAAATTGATTGCGATACGTCTATGCCAAAAATCTTCTTCACCAAAAAAGGCTTCAAATAACTGAGGCATTGCGTCTAAATTCTGGAAACACCAAAGACCAAAAAACTTACGCCAAGAATCAACGCTATCCCACCAAGCTTTATCGATCACAAAAGGTTTGAAGCGCAGCACTTCTTCAAAAGAGAAGCGTTTTACATTAACTGTTGCCAAATCGATTGCTAAATATTGGTATTCTCGTTCAGACTTCTGATAGTAAAAACTGACTAAATCAAATAATTCTGTAAAGGGCATTTTTTTACTGACTTTCAAAAGTTCCTTCTCTACTATAGCTCGCTCTGGCGCTGAAACACCTGCAAAAGGAAATAAATGTTTCATGTACGCTGCCATTTGCTCCGCTTTTTCTTTATTTTTAGGAAAAACGACTGTATCCATTTCATTGCTCCTTTTTCTTCTTTCCTTTATTTTACTTCAATAAACGATAGACAGCAAAAAAAGCTGGAACGAAAATACTTTCCGTTCCAGCCTCTAAATTGTTTAATCTACATAAGTCGTATCTGCATTATTCAGCCAAGCATAACCCAAGCCCATTACTAAACCACCGCCGATAAAGTTACCGATCAAAGCAAAGAATAGATTGTGTGCTACGCTGCCGACTGTCATTGCTGCCATTGTTCCGTGAGAAGCGAAATACGCTAAACTAAACGCAGGGAAGTTGGCGATAACGTGTTCGTAGCCTAAGAAAGCAAAGATAAAGATGATGAAAATGATAGCCGCAACTTTACCAGCATCATCTTTCATACGCATACTTACTAACACAGCAGTATTTACTACGATATTAGCAAACATTCCTTCAACTAAAATTTGTGTCGTTGTTTTATCTAATTTACCAGCTATCGATGTAAAGAAGAAGCTATCCGCAGGTAAATCCTGGAAAGGAACAGTCAAGGAAATCAAGTAGCCAAACAGAACGCCACCGACTAAATTAAAGAAAATACATGCAAATAAAATTTTTGCCGCAAAAGAGAAATTGATCTTTTTACGGTAAACTCCAACTGTCATATAAAGCATATTCGATGTGCCAAGTTCCGCATTCATATACAGAATCATAACAAGTGACCAACTGAACATAAAGGCATATAGAATTTTGCCTAAGCCATGGACCATTCCTTCACCTTTGATTGCAATCGCAAAGGCAACTGCCGTTCCTAATGTTAAAAACATACAAGCCAGCATTGCACGAAAAGCGTAACGCATAAAACTACTTTGGAATAAGTTCATTTTTTTACTGATTGATTTGTCGATCTGCTCAAATAATGGCGATACAGGTTTCATTGTGTTTCTCCTTTTCAATTTGTTTTCATCTAATATTTTCAAAAAACATCCTTTACCATTCTAAAGACCATCTCAGGTTTTGTCTAGTGCTTTTTCAGACAAAGTATCACTTTTTTTCATAGGATAACAAATTTAGGCTAAAAAATCCAAACAAATCGAGTAATAAGACAATAAAAATCCACCTGAAGTAGGATGATTTTATTTTAGCTAATGGTAAAATAGTAATATTAACACTCGTTTATTCCAAGGAAGGAGTTGTATGTGAATGAAAGTGAAAACATTTTTGTTGGTGGTAGCTAATGCTATAAAAAAAATCTTGGTATTATCTTTGGATAAGGGGGTAGGATATTATGTATAGATCCGCTCAAAATAATCAACCGCAACAACTAAATCAAAAAATCATTTCGCATTACCGTTCTTTAAAAAGAAGAAACGAGATTTTTACGGTCATTTTATTATGGCTCTTTCTATCTTGTGGTTTTCTTTTTAGTTTATTCTTTATAACAGATAATCATTATCCTGAAAAAATAGCTTCTTATGATCAACAATTAGTCTCTCTTAAACAGGAACGAGCAGACATCGAGGCAGGAAAAGTAACAGAAACGAAAAAATCGTTTGATACAATTTTACAAGAAAATCTAGATAATTTAAAAGAGTATCCCAAACAGGAAAACAATTACTCTGTCGTTATAGACGGAACAGATAGTAATCTAGTAATCAATAAAAATAATATATTTGTCTCAGATAACGCCAATATGCTAGATTCTACAGTAAAGAAAAAAATCTATGATTTAAACAAACAATTGGCTGCAAGTACCAATGGTGCCCAATTAGAAGTCGTAACAGTCAGTAATTTGCCTAGTGGTGAAGACATTGAATCTTATGCCAATAAAATTTTTAACCAGCTAGGGATCGGTAATAAAGATGAAAACAACGGTGTTTTATATTTGATTGCTTTGGATGACCGAGAGTTTCGTTTAGAAGTAGGCTATGGATTGGAAGGCTTGATTCCTGATGGCGTAGCAGACAATATTATCAATGATGATGCGATTGTTGATGAATTCAAAGAAGAAAATTACGCCACTGCTGTAAATCGGGTAGTGGATCAAGTTTTTGCGTTAATGAATACAAAAACAGCTTTGGTAGATTCTAAAATCAATCAGGTTGAAGCGCAAAAAAACTCAGCTAGATTTGCCCATGGGAGTCTATTCGTCTTGTTAGTAACTATAATAATAGTTAGTTTATTCCTTATTATTAGATTGATACGTGCACGACGGGCTTTAAAAGTAAACTACAATGAGTATCAAGAACAAATGACCGTTTATACTAATGAATTTGATCAAAATGAGACTGAATTGCTTCTTGAAAAAATAAAGCAAACCGATTTTTACTATATTATGCTCAGCGGAACTTTCTTAATCTCATCAAGAAGAAGCCTACGTCGGGCAATCACAAGAGGAAGATTTTTAAAAAATCCAACGGCTCAGCAAAAAGCGTTTGGTCGTATTTTAATCGGAGATACTCTTTATTCAGGTAACGGAGACATTCTAACTACGGCTTATCTAGCTTCTAACTACAATTCTAGTAATTGGTCAGATAATGATTCTTCTGGAGGTGGAAGCGGTGGCTCTTCTTGGGGCTCCTTTGGTGGAGGGTCTTCCGGTGGTGGCGGCGCATCCGGCGGCTGGTAGTTTCTCAGGGATAACTCAATAAAAAGCTTGAGTTATCCCTGATTTTGCGCTATACTAGTCTTTGTGTAAAATAATGCAGCAGAAAAATAATAGGCTCGTCAACATTTCATTGCCTTGATTGCTTAGGCTTTCAGGTTCAACTGCGTAACCCACGGCTGCAAAGGGCGAAGGTTGAAGAATGAACTGAACGAATATGAATTTTTCAGAAGATTATTTTACTCCAAAAAACTTATTTTATTGGAGGAATTTTTAATGTCACGTTATACAGGACCATCATGGAAAATCTCTCGTCGTCTAGGTATCTCTCTATCAGGAACTGGTAAAGAACTAGCACGTCGCCCATACAAACCAGGACAACACGGACCAAACAGCCGTGGTAAAGTTTCTGAGTACGGTATGCAATTAACTGAAAAACAAAAATTACGTCATATGTACGGTATGAACGAACGTCAATTCGTTAACTTGTTTATTAAAGCAAGCAAGATCAAAGAAGGTAAACACGGTGTTAACTTCATGATCTTACTAGAACAACGTTTAGATAACGTCGTTTACCGTTTAGGCCTTGCAACTACTCGTCGTCAAGCACGTCAATTAGTAAACCACGGTCACGTTACTGTAGATGGCAAACGCGTAGATATCCCTTCATACCACGTTGAAGTGGGTCAAGTGATTTCTGTTCGTGAAAAATCTCAAAATATCGTAACTCTAAAAGAAGCTGTTGAAGCAACTGTTGGACGTCCAGCATTCGTAAGCTTTGACACTGAAAAATTAGAAGGTAGTTTCACTCGTTTACCAGAACGTGATGAATTATACCCTGATATCGACGAAGCTCTTGTCGTTGAATACTACAACCAAAAACTTTAAGATTCGATTAGGTTGGGAGAAAAGCGCCCAGCTCCGAGAAATAAGAAGGAGTTGCGTTTCTTCCACCGTTCATCTAATCTTTACAAACCTTGCTCACTTTGTTGGGCAAGGTTTTTTTGTACAAAAAAACAAAGATGCTGATAATTACCTGCATCTTTGTCCCTACTATTATTTTTGTTTTTCTAACACACCGTCTTTCATCACGAATACTTCATCACAAAAATCGATCAAACGTTGATCGTGAGTGACCATGATTGTCGCTTTATTTTTTTCTTTTGTTTCTCTCGCTAAAATCTTCACAACTTCAAAAGCTCGATCCGAATCCAAACTTGCTGTAGGTTCATCTGCTAAGATAATCGATGGATCATTATACAAAGCTCGAGCAATTGCTACCCGCTGACGTTCTCCTCCAGAAATTTCATCAGGATATTTTTTCTTTAACTTCTCAATTCCTAGCTCTGTTAATAACTTGTTGACTTTATCCACATCCGTCTTTTCTTTTTTTACCTTATCCACTAAGCGTAATTGCTTTTCCACAGTTAAAAAAGGAACTAAATTTGATGCTTGTAAAATAAAGCCAATTTCAGAAAAGCGGATTTTAGAGCGTGTTTTTTCATTTTCTTGGCTAAATGCTTCATTATTTATTTTAACTTCCCCAGTAGTCGGTGTTTGTAAGCCACCTGCCAGCGTCAAGAAGGTACTCTTTCCTGAACCACTGGGACCGATCACTGCAACAAATTGACCTTTTTCCACAGAAAAATCTGTGGATTTCAACGCTTCAATTGTCGTATCTCCATCTAAAAACTGTTTATCCACAGCTAAAAATTCAATTGCCTTCATTTTAAACTAGCCCCTTTCTATCCAATTGCCTTCAACGGATCAATTTTAACGATTGTCCGAACCGAGAACAACGCACCTAATACCGCAATTACTAACATTATGCCCCCGATTGATAAGAAAAATAACCAATTCGTTTGAAATGGAACAGCGGTTGGCAACACAAGAGCAGTTCCCACTGTACCAAGCAAACCAAAAGTTATCCCCAAAACAGCCAAGACAAACGTTTGAACAATTACAGAGACTGCGATATAAAAACCAGAAATTCCTTGCGCTTTCATGATTCCAAAAATCGTTGCTTTTTGCATGGTCAAGACATAGATGAAAATGCCTATTACAATCGCTGCAATTACGATCAAAAAGCCGATCATAAAGCCAAATGTCAATACTTGAGCGCTATATCCTGGCAATTCATTGATGAATTTTGTGATACTATAACGAGTTAATCCATCCTCTTTCAAATGAACGTTTTTTAGCTCTCCGTCTTTTGCACGAAAAACAATCGCATTCACACGAGCATTTTCTGAGATATCCACTTTTTCAAAGCGAATTTGCTGAAAAGCAGCTGTGGATACATACAATACTGGTGCAACATTAAATTTAGCATTGTCTGTAAAACCAACGACTTTAAGCTTTTTATCACTACCAGCTAATTTTATTGTATCTCCAAGTTTGATGTCATTTTCTTTTTTTAAACTGTTATCCACAACTGTTTCATTTTCATTTGTGAATGCTTTTCCTTCAATGATATTTGGCATTAAAAATTCATCTTTATTAATACCAAAAAAGCTAGCATTGATTTTTTCAGTCTTCTTTTTGTCTAATTGGATCACAGCCGCTGTTTGACCTAATGTTGCTTTTTCTTTTGCATCGACTTCATCCATTGCCTTAATTGGAATCATCGACATATTGATATTGGTATTCGATTCATCGGACAACACGATACCATCCGCCTGCCATTTATCCACAGCAGTGCGATTATCTTCAGCCAAACCATACGCTAAGCCTGTTAAAAAGAAAACTAAATAAGAAATCAAAAACATCACACTAATAATCAGTGCATAGCGCAATTTTGAGCGGGTTATTTCATTCCATGCTAAAAACATATTCCATCCTCCTCCTTATCAATCGATAAGTTCCATAAAAAGTATAGCAAAATTTAGAACTGACAACAAAATATCTGCTTCAATCATTCTCTAAAAAAATCCCCAAATTCGTCTATATTTCTTCTTATTTCTCAAAATTATTCTGATATACTAAAAGAAACAATAAGTTAAAAGGAGTTTATTTATGAAAAAAAAACACGGTACGCTTTATACGGTAATGCAGTTTTCAATGATTTTGTTGTTTGCACTTTTTTTAAGAACATTTGTTTTAACACCTGTGGAAGTTATTGGCATTTCAATGGAACCAACTTATCATGAGTCTGATCGTCTATGGCAGACGTCTTTAGTTAGTCCAAAACGGTTTGATGTCGCTACATTTCCTAGTCCACGAGATGGAAAACGAATTGTGAAGCGCGTTGTTGGCTTACCTGGTGATACGATTCGGATGGAAAATGATCAGTTGTATATCAATGATAAAAAATATGACGAACCTTATTTAGATGAATTTAAAGCAGCATTAACAGATGGTCTGCCTTTAACTGACGATTTTACTTTGGAAAATAGTGCAACAGGCCCTGCCACTGTTGTTCCTGAAGGGAAATACTTCGTGTTGGGAGATAACCGTCGCAAGACAGATGATAGTCGTTTATTTGGTTTTGTGGATAAAGAAGATATTGTCGGTGTGGTTTATTTCCGATATTATCCGTTGAATAAGATTGGCGTGCAGTGAAAAAATAGGTAGTCGACTTTAAAAATACAGTCGACTACCTATTTTTACTGTTTTTCCGCTGCAAGTTTATACAGCGGAATTAATTCTTCATACGTCTTCAACATATAGTCACGCGCTTTTTCAGGATCATTCAACAAAACATCCGTTTTTCTAATGATCCGTCCGATTTGAAACTCGCCCTTTTTCACATCACGAAAACGTGTCAGATGTTTCTCTAAATCGGCTTCATTCAACCGTTCGATCTCATGCTGTGTGTGATCGATCGACAGGTAAAAATCATCATCTAGTTGCTCAAATAATGCTTGATTGTCTAAAAAAGCTTGAGCAATTTCCTTTTCATTTTTGGGATTATCGATCAGTGATAACCACATGAAAAGATAGTCCGGCCAAATTCCTAATTGAAAATGAGCTTCCATTTTATAGCCGCGTTTTTTCTGGCTTAATGCTGACCATGTATTTTCTGGTGGATAAACCGTTCTACGGCGATGTTGGGCAATATGCACAAAAAACTCCGTTTCTAGTTGCTCCCCTAATTTCTCAGCAAAATAATCATCTAATTCTTGAAATTTTGGTTGGATCGTCGAACGAATACCAGCCATTCTTGGTTCTAATCCTGCTATTGTAAAAACCTCAAAATCTTTTTCAGTAAACATTAACATGTATTCTATTCTCCTCTGAGCAGTTCTGTAGTTTAATTATGCCGATTTTGCCATTCCTCTAAAGTGATGCCGCGAATAATATCTGTAACGACTTTTCCTTTCCACATTCGAGCATTCGGGATATTCCCTTCGATCTTCATACCGATTTTCTCCATCACACGACCTGACTTAGGATTATCGATATCGTGGGTTGCAAAAATCCGCATCAATTGTAGCTCTTCAAAGCCTAAACGAAGCAATTCATGCGCCGCTTCTGGTACATAGCCTTGCCCCCAAGATGACTTGTTTAGAGAATAGCCGATTTCAGCAATATTGTGCTGATCGACCACACGTAAATCGATCGTTCCGATAAATTTACCCGTTGCTTTTAACTCGATACCATATTTTCCAAGTGGCGCTGCCATGAAATAGTTTGCAATGCTTTCTTTCGTGTCTTTAAAAGACTGATGGATTGGGAAAACATAGGTGACGGTTTCTTCATCAGATGCATATTCGTGCATATCATTCGCGTCACTTAACGTTACAGGACGCAGCTTTAAACGTTCGGTTTCTAAATATTGGTTCTCTGCAAAAATCAAATTACGATTGATGACAATTTCCATAAGTCCACCTACTTTTCATACTACTTTACCGAAAGAATTGCTCTGAGGCAAGGGGGAAAATGAAAAAATAAGAAATCTAAAATTAGTTACTGACTGCTTCTTTGATAAAGGCACTGACTTCTGTTTGTTTCCCTTCACTAAGCAGTTGAACAATTTTGCTACCTACAATCACGCCAGCGCAGCTTTTTCTGAAACGATCAACGTGTTCCTTAGAAGAAACACCAAATCCTGCAAGAACGGGCTTATCACTGACTTGTTGAATATAAGCTAAATGTTCATCCAACGTTTCTTGATACTTTCGCCCGATTCCTGTTACACCATTAACAGCCACTGCGTATATGAACCCCTCTCCCGCTGCCGTTAATTCTATGATTCGTTCCCTAGGTGTTGTCAACGCAATCAGTGGAATCAAGGAAATATCACTTTCTTTTAATAATGGTGTTAATAAGGTTTGATGCTCATAAGGCAAATCTGGAATGATCAACCCTAAAACATTGGTTTTTGCTAAGTCTCGAATAAATTCTTCTAAGCCATAGCTAAAAATTGGATTGAAATACGTCATGATTACTAAAGGCGTTGGGGTTTCGATATGTTTTAACTGTTGGATTATTTTTCTTAGCGTGACATTATTTTCTAATGCTCTTAGGCCAGCCGCTTGAATGACAGGACCATCTGCCACTGGATCTGAAAATGGAATCCCTAATTCAATAGCGCTGGCTCCTGCTTCTGTTAATAATCGAATTTCATCGGCTAACTGATCTAAGCCTTGGGCACCAGCCATAATATAAGGCACGAAAATCGTTTCATTGTCTTGTTGTTTTTGCTTTAGTTGTCTCGTTAATGATTTCATTACGCATCCTCCTGTTCAAATAACTCTTTGATTTGCTGGACATCTTTATCTCCGCGCCCTGAAAGACAAACGATGATTTGCTTATCTGATCCAAGTTCTTTTGCGACTTTTAGCGCATGACTAATAGCATGGGCACTTTCTAAAGCTGGTATGATCCCTTCTGTTTGGCATAAAATTTTAAACGCATCCAACGCTTCTTGGTCGGTCACTGACTCATAGCTTGCTCTTTGTATTTCGTTTAAATGACAGTGTTCCGGTCCAAGTCCTGGATAATCTAAGCCAGCTGAAATCGAAAAAGCTTCTAAAATTTGCCCATCATCATCTTGAAGCAGCTTCATCATTGCGCCATGAAGGACACCCGTCCTCCCTTTATTGATCGATGCGGCATGAGCTTCTGTGTCTAATCCTAAACCAGCTGCCTCAACACCAATCAGTGCAACATTATCATTGATGAACGGATAGAAAATCCCCATCGCATTACTACCGCCGCCGACACACGCAATAACTGCATCTGGTAATTTATTTTCCACTTCTAAAAACTGACGCCTAGCCTCGATTCCGATAATACTTTGATAATCTCGCACAATTTCAGGAAACGGATGCGGCCCTAAGACAGAGCCCATTACATAATGCGTATCTTCAACATTTGCAACCCAAAAACGCAGTGCTTCGTTAACGGCATCTTTTAGCGTTTTACTACCAGAAGTCACACTTTCAACTTTCGCCCCTAACAATTCCATCCGAAAAACATTCAGTGACTGGCGAGCCACATCGACTGCTCCCATAAAAATCGTACATTCCATTCCGAATAAAGCCGCAACTGTAGCGGTTGCCACACCATGTTGTCCCGCTCCTGTTTCAGCGACGACTTTTTTCTTCCCCATTTTTTTTGCTAATAAAATTTGTCCGATCGTGTTATTGATTTTATGAGCACCAGTGTGATTCAAATCTTCTCTTTTTAAATAAATCTTAGCACCACCTGCATAGTCTGTTAAACGTTCCGCAAAGTACAATGGATTTTCTCGTCCTACGTATTGTTTTAAATAGTAATTCAGCTCACTTTGAAATGCTTCATCTGTCTTTGATGCTGCATAAACATCCTCTAATTCCTTAACCGCATACATCAATGTCTCAGGAACAAATTGACCACCGAAATCTCCATAAAATCCTTCAGTTGGTTGATTATACATAATTTTCCTCCTTGTAATAAAAGCTGAATGAGCCGCTTAGTATCGACGAAAAATAGGAAAACATGAAAGTGGTGCTTTTTACCACATTCATGTTTTATCTTTTTTCCGAGATACTGGCTCATGAAGCTAGATAATAATAAAAGCTGAATGGGCTCGTTTTGGTTCGACAAGAAAATAGGAAAAATTGACTGTGACGTTCTTTGTCACTTTCCATTTTTATCTTTTCCTCGAGAACCTAGCCCATGAAGCTAGATAATATAAAAGCGTAGCGGGCTCGTTTAGCCTTGACTGAAAAATAGGAAAATATGTTTGTGACGCTTTTTGTCACAGGCAGATTTTATCTTTTTTCCGAAAGGCTAGCCCGTAAAGCTAGATAATAATAAAAGCTGAATGGGCTCGTTTTGGTTCGACAAGAAAATAGGAAAAATTGACTGTGACGTTCTTTGTCACTTTCCATTTTTATCTTTTTCTCGAGAACCTAGCCCATGAAGCTAGATAATATAAAAGCTGAATGAGCCGCTTAGTATCGACGAAAAATAGGAAAACATGAAAGTGGTCCTCTTTACCACATTCAGATTTTATCTTTTTTCCGAAAGGCTAGCCCGTAAAGCTAGATAATATAAAAGCTGAATGGGCCGCTTAGTATCGACGAAAAATAGGAAAACATGAAAGTGGTCCTCTTTACCACATTCAGGTTTTATCTTTTTTCCGAGATACTGACTCATAAAGCTAAGTAACTTTCTTTAGAAAAGCAATGATTTTTTCAGGATCTTTTACGCCATTTGTCTCTACTCCACTGGACACGTCAACGGCGTAAGGATTGAATCTTCGCTTAGCTTGCAGAACATTTTCAGTAGTTAAGCCTCCTGCAATAATTATTTTTCTATTTTTAATGAGGCTCGTATCTAATTGCTGCCAATCAAAGACTTGACCGTTACCACCGACAAACTCCTGTGGTGGTGCATCAAAAAGCAGAAAATCTGTCTCTGGTTCTTGTCTAAGGGTTTCTTGTATTGCCTTATTAACAGGTATTGCCCGAATGACTGGAACTGACAATTTTTCTGTCATTAAAATACCATGGATCTGCACGATATCAAGATTAGCTTGCTGAATGACGGTTTCAACTTCTGCATAACTAGGCGAAACAAAGACCCCAACTTTTTTAACTTCTTTTGGTACATTTCTCGTGATTTCTTTTGCTTTTTCAGGTGTAATTTGACGTTTACTCTCTGCAAAAACAAAGCCAAGATAATCTGCACCAAAGTTCACTGCTAAATCAACGTGTTCTTTCGTTTTTAATCCGCAAATTTTGACTTTCATCGCAAAACCTGCAATTCTTTGACCTTTTCTTTAGGATCATTGGTTTTCATTAATCCTTCGCCTACTAAAACGGCTTGATAATTTTCTTTTACCAGTTTGACTTGTTCAGCCGTTGAAAAACCTGATTCACTAATGTAAACCGCATCTGTTTCTTGTTTTTCACCTAGGGTTTGACTAACATCTAGCGAAACCTTAAATGTTTTCAAATTGCGATTATTCACACCGATCAGTTGCGCCGACAATTCTTCTGCGCGTCTTAGCTCTTGTTCATCATGAACTTCCACAAGTACTTCTAACCCCAGTTCAATGGCTTTTGTATATAGTTCTTTTAACTTTTGCTTAGACAATGCTGCAACGATCAATAAAACGATCGTCGCGCCAGCATTTCTTGCTCGAATAAGTTGTTTTTCATCAATGATAAAATCCTTACATAAAACTGGAATACTCACTTGTGCCGCAACTTGGCGCAGGTCTTCAATCGATCCTTTGAAGAAATGTTCGTCTGTCAATACTGAAATAGCCGTAACGCCTGCTTGCTCATAGGCTTTTGCCTGATCGATGACATTGACTGACAAATTGATTGCACCTTTAGATGGTGATGCTCGTTTGACTTCTCCAATGATATGCATTTTCTCAGGATGTTCTTTGACTTGTTGATAAAACGAGTATGTTTCTCGCAGTGGTTGAACTATTTCTATGGGTGACTCTTTTACTTCTTGTTGTTTGGCATTGATAATTTTTTCTAGAAAATCCATCTTAAGCAACCTCCTTTTGCACTTGGATCAGCTGTTCTAGTTTATAAAAAGCGGCTCCACTTGCCACACATTCTTTCGCTAATACAATTCCTTCTTGAATTGTTCCCACTTTACCATTACTGAAAAATCCTAATCCAGCATTCAATAACACTGTATCCAAATAAGGGCTTGCTTGATTCTTTAAAACAGACAATAGCGTTTCTGTATTTTGTTTCGCATTACCACCACGAATGGCCTCTAAAGGAAGACGCGCAAACCCAAATTCTTCTGGTTCGATCGTATGCATCGTGATTTGGTTATCTTCTAATAAGGCAAAATGTGTCGTTCCTGCAAGGGAAGCTTCATCCAAACCACCTGCTCCGTTAACAACTACTGCACGACTGCGACCCAATTCACTCAACGTTTTTGCCGTTTCTTCCAATAAATCGCGACGATAAGTACCCATTAATTGTGAAGTCAGTGCGACTGGATTGGTTAATGGACCGATCAAATTTAAAATGGTTGGTGTTCCTAATTCTTTCCGGACTTTCATGACATATTTCATTTTTGGATGCATATGGGGGGCAAATAGAAAGGCCAGTCCCACTTCATTAAGGATCAGACTTGTTTTTTCTGGTGACAAGTTGATATCTACACCTAAACACTCAAAAATATCTGCACTGCCCGACTTACTAGAAATACTGCGATTACCATGTTTGGCAACCGTTACGCCGCCCGCAGCTAACACAAATGCCGCTGTTGTACTAATATTAAAACTGCCTGAGCGATCCCCGCCTGTTCCACAATTGTCCATCACATTTTCTTTTTGACAATCGATCATTACGGCCTTTTTTTGAATCGTATCGGCGATTCCAGCCATTTCTTCAGCCGTTTCGCCTTTGCATTTTAGTGCTGTTAAAAAGGCTGCAATTTGGCTATCCGTTAATTGACCTTCAAAGATTTTTTCGGCTACTTGCTCTGCTTCTAAACGTGTTAGGTGTTCATTCTTGTATACCTTCTCAAATAGTTCGTGCATAGCGTTTTTCCTCCATTAGTTGGATAAAATTTTTGATGATTATGGCTCCACTTGGTGTACCGATCGATTCGGGATGAAATTGAAGACCAAAAATCGGGTATTCTTGATGTTCGATTGCCATAATTTCCTGATCATCCGCTGCTAATGCTGTAATCATAAATTCTTTTGGTAGCGTTTGTTGATCGATGACTAAAGAGTGATAACGCATAACAGTGTTTTCAAAATGAGTGCCTTTAAACAGTTGATTATTCCGATTGACCTTGATCACTGATTGTTTCCCGTGCCGAACTTCTTTCGCTATTATTACCTGAGCACCAAACACTTCTGCAATCGTTTGATGCCCCAAGCAAATGCCTAACATGGGTTTGCTTTGATAAAATTGTTTGATTACTTCTTTTACATGCCCCGTCTCTGTCGGCGTTCCAGGACCTGGTGAAATGACGATCGCTGTGGCTTGTTCTACTAATCTAAAAATATCGTCTGAATCATTGCGGACAATGGTTACGTCCTGTTCAAAGCCAAGTAATTGAGCCAGATTATGTGTAAATGAATCATAATTATCGATCAGTAAAATCATTTTCCCACCTCCAAAAGTGCTTTGGCCTTTTGCAACGTTTCTTCATATTCTTTCGTAGGGTCAGAATCATAAACGATACCCGCTCCTGCTTGTACATAGGCTTTATTTTTACGGATGACCATCGTTCTTATTGCAATGGCAAAATCGGCTTGGTCATTTTTAGATAAGTAACCAACGGCCCCTGCGTAGATATTTCGTTTAACTGGCTCGATTTCGTAAATCCGTTGCATTGCTCTAATTTTTGGCGCGCCACTGACTGTTCCAGCGGGTAACGTTGCTTTTAGGGCATCCATTGCGGTCAATTCTGGTTTTAGTTTGCCAGTTACGACTGAAACTAGATGCATTACAAAGCGATACTTTTCAACAATCATATAAACGGGAACTTCGACAGATCCAATTTCACTAATTCTCCCTACATCGTTTCGTCCTAAATCAATCAACATTAAATGCTCTGCGCGTTCTTTTTCATCGGTGAGTAGCTCTTGTTCTAATGTCAAATCTTGTTCCACTGTTTGCCCTCGTTTACGTGTTCCGGCAATTGGATTTGTTGTTACGATTTGATTTTTGACACTGACTAGACTTTCTGGTGAAGAGCCGATCACATACGTTTCACCAAAATCTAAAAAATACAGATAGGTTGATGGATTAGTGACTCGTAATCTGCGGTAATAATCAAACGGCTCTTCTTCAAAATCAGCTGTTAAACGTTGTGAAGGGACCATTTGGAATAGATCACCTTGCTTGATATAGTCTTTTACTTTGGTAACTACTTGTTCAAAGCTTTCTTTGGTAAAGTTGCTTTGGTAGTTCAGCTTTTTTAAATGGATTACTTTTTGTTCTTCTACGTTAGGCGTTTGCAATTCGTTTATTTTTTGCTTGATGGCTTCGTTTAATGCTTCTTCGCTTCGATTTGAGTAAGTGTCAGCTTCGACTAAAAAGATTTTTTCACCGACATGATCAAAAATCAAATAGGAATCGAATAGATAAAAGTGGATATCAGGAACATTCAATTCATCAAATGGCAGCTTGCCTAAATCTTCATAGCAGGCAAGCACATCATAGCCGACATAACCGATCGCACCACCTTGGAAAGGCAGTTCTTTTACGAGTTCTTCTTTCTTCAATACATATTTTTCGATTTCTTTTAATGGATCTTTTACCGTATTGGTTTGTCCATCAATCGTTAGTTGGTGACCAAAACAAGTGATTTCAGAAACGGCATCCCAAGCAATGATCGAATAACGCCCTTTGCTTTTATCTCTAGGAATACTTTCTAAAAGGCATTTGTTTGTCCCATGGATTCTTAAGAATGCGGATACCGCTGTTAGATAGTCGGCTTGGATTTCTTTGATCAATTGCATATGATTTCCTCTTTTCTAGTTTTTGTTTGTTTTGGAGTTTGATGAGATCGTATTGCTGTGTAGTGATTCTCACTAGTATGGTGACTTCTCTCTCTTTGCATGCCTTTGTGCATCATCTACTCTGGAAAAAACAATCGTAGGCCTTTAATTCTTAGTGCTTTAGCTCTTAGATAGTGTGGAGATTGAAACGCAGTATCGTGATTCACTAGTAAGGTGACTTCTCTCGCTCTGCTCGCCAAGTACTATTCATCATCCACTCTGGCGAAGCCAGTCGTGGTGATTCACAGCAAAAAGCCCTCACAAAACAGAATTTTATCTGTTTTGTGAGGGCGAATAATAGTATCCACGGTACCACCTCAATGAAAAGTGTATTTCTTTTTAAGTAACCTTAGGACTTCTGTCCACTATTAACCGATTTGGTTCAGAGCGTGTAGTGATCCCTGGTAAAGTTACTTCTCCCTCTTAGCACACCTTTTACTGTAAACCACTTTTTTTTCACGCTTTACAATAAAATAAGCCCCCAAACCACACAAAATCTGTGGTTTGAGGGCGAAAAATTCACGGTGCCACCTCAAGGTTGAAAGAAATTCTTTCCTCTTATCAGTCGTCTATCAACGACCTTACTCTATAACGGGAGTTCCCGAAAATGCCTACTGAGATTCAACATTTCGCTCGAAAGTCCATTCACAACCCATCCCTTACTGATTCGCAGTCCCATCAGCTCTCTGAAAAGTTCCAGTGTTGTTACTCCTCTTTCTCAAAGCTTTGCTATTGAGGACAATCATATTGGAAAACCCTAATGTTGTCAACTATTTTTTATATAAAAATTGACTTTTTCTCTTAAATCTTTGATTTACCAACGTTTTCCTTGATGATTTCGACAATTGTTTTCGCTGCTAGTTCCATTGCTTCAAGCGTAATAAACTCGTATTGTCCATGGAAATTCTCCCCGCCTGTAAACAAGTTGGGGGTTGGAATACCCATAAATGAAATTTTAGAACCATCTGTTCCACCACGGAAAGGTTGAATATCCGGTTTGATTCCTAGATTTTCCATCGCTTTAACAGCAAGCTCTACAGGTGTCAGATCTTTTTCGATAATCTCTTTCATGTTGTAATACTGGTCTAGAAATTCTATCGTGATCCGTTCTTTGTCGAATGATTTATTTAATTCGCTGACAATTTGAGCAAGTGCTTGTTTTCTTTGTTGGAACAATTCCTTATCATGGTCTCGAATGATATATGTCAACTCAGCATGATCCAAACTTCCAACAAATTTTGTCAGTAAATAAAACCCTTCATGACCTTGTGTTTTTTCTGGCACTTCATCTTTTGGCAATTGAGCATCTATTCTCTCACCCAATTTGATGGCATTGACCATCGTGCCATATGCTGTTCCTGGATGAACACTGGTTCCTTCGATCGTGATCACCGCTTGCGCCGCATTGAATGTTTCATATTCAAAGCAACCGACTCTGCCGCTATCTATTGTATAAGCAAATGCTGCAGGAAAATTCGCCGCATCAAAACGATCTGCGCCACGTCCAATTTCTTCATCTGGGCCAAAAGCTAGCAATACTTTTCCATGAGGAATTTCAGGGTGCGCTAGTAAATACTCGACTGCAGCTAGAATTTCTACGATTCCCGCTTTATCATCCGCTCCTAACAAGGTCGTTCCATCTGTTGTGATCAAGGTTTGACCGACATAATCTTGCAGATTGGGAAACTCTTCAGTTGCCATGATGATTCCTAGTGCTTCATTCAGTACAACATCCTGACCATTATAATTTGGAAAAATGTTTGGCTGAATGTTATTAGCATTATAATCTGCTGTATCCAAATGAGCAATAAACCCGATTGTTGGTACTTCTTCATTTGTTGTTGCTGGTAAAACAGCTGTTAAAAAGCCGTTGCCCTCATTATAATGAATATCAGAAAGTCCAATTTCTGCTAATTCTTTTTCAATGATTCTTGCAAAATCCACTTGTCCAGGTGTTGTGGGAACTGCCTGACTGGCAGCATCAGAGCGCGTGTTGACTTTGACATATCGGATAAATCGTTCTAATAGTTGACTCATTATTTTACTCCTCATTTCAACAAATTCGCAAAACTGGTTAATTTTCTAAATAAGCCGTTCTCAGATTGAAATAATCCCCATACAAATGATAGCTGATTCCTTTGATTTTTGGATTGATCAAGTAGTTAGACGCACTTTGGTAAAGCGGTACTTGAGCAGCATCTTGATCCAATAAAATATCTTCAGCTTTTTTATAGTCATCAAATTGTTTATTCGGCGTATTTGCATTGACCGTACGTGCATCTGTAATCAACTTATCATAGTTAGCATTTCTGTATGAACCATAATTATAGGCAGATTCTCCAGCATATAAGTTAAAATATGAATCTAAATCACTACTACCAGCGATCCACCCCGACAATGAAAGTTCATAGTCTTTATCTTTACGTGTTTGCAATAGATTATTTTTTGGTTGTGCATTGATCGTGATTTCTAAGCCTTTTAAATTTTCTTGTAACTGGCTTTGAACGTATTCAGAGATTTTTTTTCCGTTATCATCATCTGAAACCAATAGTGATAGTTTAATTTTGTCCCCTAAATCAGCTTTGGCTTTTTCCCACTCAACTTGCGCCTTTTTCACATCATGAACTAAATGGTCACCGCTAAATTTTCTAAAGTCTTCAGAGGTTTCAGGATTTTTGTATAAATCACTTGGAATCAAACCGTTCAATGGTTTTGAGCCATCGTTTAGTACACTCTTTGTTAAGGCGTCTTTGTCGATTGATTGAGCGATTGCTTTTCGTAAATGAATATTCGCAAGGGCCGTTCCTTCTTTTTTATTGAAGTCCAAATAATTGTTTGCTACATCTGAATGCGTTACATAACCCGCATCGTCGCTATATTGTTGAACATACTGACCACTGATTCGAGTCAAATCTAATTCATTTGATTGATATAAATTGATTCCTGTATTTTCTTCTTTGATTGTATTCACTTTGACTTCTTCTAGTTTCACTTTATCAGCATCATAGTAGTCAGGATTTTGCTTTAATGTCCATGTATCGGATGAAGCATCCCAATCGGTTAAGATGAATGGTCCGCTGTAAATCAAATGGTCGCTATCTGCCGCATACTCTTTTCCTTGTTTTTCAACATAAGCCTGATTTTGCGGTGCTAACCAACCTATTGAAACAACTGCTAAAAATGATGGTTGCGCTTGTTCTAATTGGACTTCAAATTCTTTCTCACTTGGGGCTGAAAGACCAATTTCGTCAATAGATTTTTCACCATTACGGATTGCTTTACTGTTTTTCACATTATCTAACAAATAAGCATTTGGGCCGATTGTTGCTGGTGTTACTAGTTTTTCCCATGAATAAAGAAAATCTTGTGCGGTGATTGGCTCACCATTGCTCCATTTTATATCATCTTTTAGTGTAAATTTATATGTTAAGCCGTCTTCACTAATATCGACTTTTTCTGCTAATCCCGGAATCGGTGTACTATCATCATCAAACCGATATAGCCCTTCAAAAAGATGCTGAACGATCGTAAAGGTGTTTTTGTCCATTGTTTGTGTCGTATCTAATGTTGAAAGTGGTGCCGGTGAGCTGATTTCAATTTTCTGACTCGCTGCGATCGTCCCGTCTTCGCTTTTGGTTGTCTCTTTTTTGTCGTTGCTACCGCCACATGCTGCTAGTAATAATCCCGTTAATACTACACTTGCGACTAATAATTTTTTCTTCATTTTGTTTCCCCCTTCAGTATCTGTATACATTAACTACTCCTACCATGTTTGTGTAGATGTCAGAAAAGCTGAGTATCGATGAAGATAGATGTAACTTCTCTCCCTTTGCACGCCTTGTGCTGTTCATCATTGAATCACTTTGTTCTTCGTGATTTACAACAATGAGATCGAAACGAAGTGTAGTGATGAACAGCAAAAAAACTCTCATCCTCATAAAAGGACGAGAGTTTTAAACTTTCGCGGTACCACCTTCAATTGACTTTATAAAAAGTCCACTCTTTCAGTACAAACATACTGAGGCGCTATAACAGGCGCACCTGAATTGATCTCAGCGTGTTCGATCAATTTGTTCAAAGGCCATTTTCTTTTCCATATTCACTGTCTCTTTCCACCAGTCGAGACTCTCTTTGAGTTATCTGAAAAATACTTTCCTTATCTTCACATTTAATTTTAATAGATAATGTATTATATGGATTGTAGCATAAAAGCAGAATCAGCGTCAATATGGGTTTATAAAAATGAAGCAACATTTTTTGCTTGTACCCAGTACTAGCTCATCGTTATTGTCGGAAGCTCTGTTACAAAACGTTCTTTCCCTTGAAAAACGGTCAATTTATCTATACCTATATTTTTTAGCAGCAAAGACATTTCATGAAAACCGTTTTGATAATCTGCAGCCACGTGAGCATCCGACCCTAAGGTAAATTCTTTTCCCCCTAAGCTTACATATAGCGGCATCGCGTAAGCATAAAGCTCTGCATTATTGTATTTAAGAAAACTTTTAGCATTTAACTCAACTGCCATCTCTAAGTCAATGACCTTTTTGAAAATTTCTATCAAAAGGTCTTCATAGTTTTCTTGTAACTCTTTAACAGTAAAATCAAATCGCCTTAATCCATAATCAAAATGAGCCAAAATATCTCCTTCAAAAAAAGAATCTAAGACAGTTGACATCTGTTGAAAGTATTCCTTGGCTACAATATATTTTCCTTTCGCTAAAACAGCATCGTCCATGTAATCAAATCGACCATTTTGATGAATACTCATGATTTTCACATCATATGGGCGCTGACTAAGGTATTCTTTGATCATCGCTTCTTGACCTGGAACAACCCCAATTTCAATTCCTTTTAAAAATTCAGTCTTTGGGACTACCTGAGTTAATTCCTTTAATTTTTTTAGATAGGCTTGGTAATCTGGAATATCATCTCTGAAATTGGAATAAGGATTTTTCAAATCAAAATGATCCGTTGAAACAAAAAAATCGGGTTCATTTTTCAAATAGTTTTCAAATACTTCTTCTGAATCAAAAGAAAAATAAGTATGCACATGCTGATCATAATAATTCATCATTATAGCCTCCTTCTCATTATCTTTAGCATACAGGAAAATCAATATATTGTAACTGTTCTGTTTCATTTTTTTTATTAAAAACAAAATTTTTACGTTATTTACTTGCTCTTTACGATAAATTTACATGTGATTAACAAGCGTTTGTTATGATCCAAGTAATCAAATGAAAGAGGTGTCAGAAAAAATTGAAAAAGTTTATTTTAGGTTCAACTGGGTTACTGTGTTTTAGTTTATTAGCTGTAGGATGTGGTTCAAGCAAAACAGAAACGTCACAAGCTGTTTCTGATGATACATTAGAAGTGATTACTGAAAAAGCAAAAAAAGAGGGCTCTATTGCAAGTGTTGGAATGCCTAATACCTGGGCAAACTGGGTGGGTACTTGGCAAGATCTTGAAAAAAAATATGGGATCAGCCATGTTGATACAGACATGTCCAGCGCAGAGGAATTAGCAAAATTTGATTCGGAAGGAAAAAGTGGGACAGCCGATATCGGTGATGTTGGGATTAGTTTTGGGCCACTTGCTAAGAGTAAGGGACTGACTCTACCATATAAAACAAGCTACTGGAAGGACATCCCAGATTGGGCAAAAGATAAAGATGGTGACTGGTTATTAAGTTATACAGGAACCATTTCTTTTATGACGGATAAAAATAATGTTAAAGAGGCCCCTAAGAGTTGGAAAGAATTGTTAAGTGGAAAGTACAAAGTGAGTATCGGCGATGTTGCAACGGCAAACCAAGCCCAATTTTCAGTATTAGCAGCTGCAATCGCAAATGGTGGCAGTGAAAAAGATATTCAGCCGGGGTTGGATTATTTTAAAAAGATTGCTGAAAATGGACGATTATCTACCGTTGATGCAAGTGTTGCAAATCTTGAAAAAGGCGAAATTGACGTTGCTGTAATGTGGGATTTCAATGGACTGAATTATCGCGACCAAATTGAGCCTTCCCGTTTTGATATAGCCGTTCCAACAGATGGTTCAGTTATCAGTGGCTACACAACAATTATTAACAAAAATGCTCCTCATCCGAATGCCGCGAAACTTGCTCGAGAATATATTTTATCTGATGAAGGGCAAATTAATCTGGCTCGCGGATATGCACGACCAATTCGTTCAGTGAAACTGCCAAAAGAAGTGGAAGAAAAACTATTACCTGATTCAGCGTATCAAGCAGCTGTTCCTGTAAAAGATAATAAGGTTTGGGATAACACTTCAGCCGCGCTTCCAGAATTATGGCAATCAGAGGTGCTAACTTATGCAAAATGAATCATTAGATAAGCTGATCTTGGTTATTTTAGATGGCTGTCGCTATGATACCGCGCTTGAGCAACTCGGCTTCTTGAATCATTTAATTGAACACAAGCAAGGTCGCTTATTTCAGGTTCGTGCAGAAATGCCCAGTAATTCTCGTCCTCTTTATGAAGTACTAATGACCGGTGTACCAACCTATCAAAACAAAATTTATAGCAACCTTAGCTGTCAACGTTCAGAGCACGTATCATTATTTGATCTAGTCACTCAGGCTGGCGGAAAAACTAGTGCAGCTGCTTACTTTTGGTTCAGCGAGTTATACAATCAAGCTCCTTACAATATAAAAACAGACCGCATGCAAAATGATCCCTCCCGCCTCATCCAACAAGGGATTTTCTATAGCGATGATACGTATCCAGATTCACATTTATTTGCAGATGCTCATTATTTACTGAACTCGTATCAACCTGATTTTATGGTGGTTCATTCAATGAATATTGATGACACTGGTCATAAGTACACAGCAACATCTAAAGAGTATCAAGGAGCAGTGAATCGAGCGGATCTTTTATTAGCTGAGTCTTTACCCGACTGGATCGCAAAAGGGTATCAAGTGATTGTCACAGCTGATCATGGTATGGATGGGTTTGGTCTACATGGCGGAAGTCTTGAAGGTCATCGAAAAGTCCCATTTTATCTTTTTTCTAAAAAAAGTCAATTGATCTCTTCAGAAGAACTCAGTCAATTAGAAATCGCACCTTTATGCAGTTTCTTATTAGGTATTGCTCCTGCTGAAACAATGAAAGATATTCAGCATCTATGGGAGGAATAGCGTATATGAAAAAACATTTACCCGTATTGCCTCTAGGTGTTTTGTTTGTTTCTTTCCTATTTATTCCATTATCTTTGATGTTAATAGGCAGTTTTCGATCTGATTTAACGAATCAATGGACTTTTACAAATTACACAGAAATTTTCAAGAATGCATATTATAATCAGGCTTTTGTTAACAGCTTGTTAATTGCATTAGCTTCCAGTATTTTAGGCTTAATCGGAACATTTTTATTATGTCTTTGCCTTTTGAGTTTATCTACACATATACAAGAAAAGGTGGCCTCTATCTCAAACTTGGCAGCTAATTTTGCTGGTATTCCTTTAGCTTTTTCTTTTATTATTTTACTAGGAAACGTAGGCGTTCTTAAACTAATGATTCCAATTTTAGCTAGCTTTAATCTATATTCATGGGTAGGCTTGACCATTGTGTACGTTTACTTTCAGATTCCTTTAGGTATTCTCTTTTTATATCCCAGTATCAAAGAAGTAAAAAAGGAATGGCTTGAATCGGTCTCCTTGTTAGGCGGATCGAGCTGGTATGCATGGCGTAAAGTTGCCTTTCCGTTTTTAAAACCTTCTATTGCCAGCACCTTTGTCATTTTGTTCGCTAATGGCATGGGCACTTATGAAACAGCTTATGCTTTAACTGGCAATAATATTAATCTTCTAACCGTTCGGATTGCGGCTCTGGTTTCTGGAGATGTTTTTGCCAAGCCAAATCTTGGAAGTGCCTTAGCTGTACTGTTTGGTTTAATTCTTATTTTAACGATGATTAGTGTCCAATGGAAAGGAATGGTAAAAAACAAGTGAAAAAAGCCGCTATAGCAATTATTTTAGCCTGTTTTTCTCTTTATTACTTACTACCGCTAATAGGCACGGTTCTGTACGCAAGCTCAACGAAATGGTCAAAATCACTACTGCCTGATGACTTCACGTTTAAATGGTTTCAACAATTATTTAATGATCCTACTTTTTTAGCAGCCGTTGGGCGTTCTTTTTTACTATCAGTACTTGTCTTATTAACTATTTTAGGCATTATGGTACCTAGTATTATTTGGATCAATCTTTTTCTCCCTCGTGTTAGTCAGATAATGGAAAAATTGGTTTTACTACCTTACGCAATTCCAGGAGTGATTCTAGTCACAGCCCTATTGCGCACCTATTCAAAAACATCCATTCCAATGTTTTTTGTATTGATTGGCGCTTTATTTATTTCCGCACTGCCGATAGTTTTTCTTGGTATTACAAACCAGATGCGTTTGATTAATATGAAAGAGTTGCTTGAAGCCGCTTCGACTTTAGGAGCACCTACACCTATGATCATACTTCGTGTGCTTTTCCCAACAATCCGAACGGGAACCATCTTAGTCTCCTTAATGATCTTCTCCTCGGTATTTGGTGAGTATCTGTTAACGAATCTTTTGATCGGAGGTAGATTTGAAACCGTTCGGATCTATATGCTACGGAGAATGAATGAAAATGGACATTTATCCAGCGCTGTCATCGTTCTTTATTTTCTGTTTATACTAATCATTGCATTACTGACTTTTGTTATGACCAATCGACAAAAAAAACAAGTCGTGCCAATCAAGCAACGCTATAACAGGCAAAGTAGAACTTTAGAAAAAGGAGTTGTTGTAGATAATGTTCTTGAACATTCGTGATGTCACACTTTTCTTTGGTGAAAATCAAGTATTAGCTATTGATGACATCTCTATAAATGAAGGTGAATTAGTAACATTGTTGGGTCCTAGCGGCTGTGGTAAATCAACCTTGCTTCGCTGCATTACAGGGTTAGAACAGCCAAAAACAGGAAGCATACTATTAGATGGTCAAGAAATCCAAGCAATACCTACCAAAGATCGAAATATTGGTTTTGTATTTCAAAACTACGCACTATTTCCTACAATGTCCGTGTTCGATAATGTAGCATTTGGCTTAAAGATCAAAAAAATGAAGTCTGAAGAGATTAATGAAAAAGTATTTAAAATTCTAAACTTAGTGAACATGACCGAGCATGCAGACAAAAATGTACAGTTACTATCAGGCGGACAAAAACAACGGGTTGCTTTAGCCCGTTCACTTGTGACCGAACCGAAAGTATTATTGTTAGATGAACCATTAAGTGCTCTTGATGCTCGGATCAGAAAACAACTACAGCAAGATATCCGAAAGATTCAGCAGGAATTAAAGATGACAATGATTTTTGTAACCCACGATCAAGAAGAAGCGATGAGGATCAGCGATCGAATTTTTGTACTGGAAGCTGGACGTGTTTCACAAGTTTCAACACCTGAAGTCCTTTACCAAAAACCAGATAATGCCTTTGTTGCTGAATTTATAGGAAATTACAATAAGTTTGACTGGTTGGAGTTAGCTGCCTACACAGATCATTTTTCAGGCAATGGAAATCGCTTTGTTTACTACCTGAGACCTGAATTGATTCAATTGGAAACCATTGAAAAAGCGATCAAAATACCCGTTACGTTAGAAGAAACCATTAATTTAGGAAATATCCAGCGGTATGTTTTTCATAGCGATACGGGAAAAAAAATCATTGTTGATCGATTAAACAATGAATATCTCCAGCTATCGGGAGACAATCTTTACATCAATCAGGAGGATATTATTCAAATACCTCTAGCCTATTCTAGCTAGTAAAAAACTCTTATACGTAAAAAAGAATCGCTTTACATGCGTGGCTGGGATATAACGCTGCGAGTCACATCCTAGTCACTTTATTTATCTTTCCACATCCCTCGATTTAGATAGCGTTGTTCGAATTAATTAAAAAAAGTTGTAATACTCTGAATCAACTGAAAACTAGGTAGACTCTTACTACGCGAGCAACTATTCTCTTCTAAAAAATCATTGAAGATAGATTCAAATCAATGATATCCTTATTTTTAGCAAACAAAAAAACATCAACCGATTCTCTTCACGTATTTCTATACGTTATAGAATTGAATTTAGGTTGATGTTTTTCTTTATTATTACAACGTTTTTCTTTATTTCAATGCTTTTTGTACATCTTCAATCATCAAGTGTGTAGACTCTAAACCACCACCACTTAAGTACCAAACGTCAGGTTGTAAAGAAATTACTTTGCCATTTTTCCCAGCATTGGTTTGTTTTACTAATTCATTGCTTTCTACATTATCGTTGGTATCATCGCCACCGATTGCTTTTGTACGGTCAACAACAAATAAGATATCTGGATTTTTTTCTAAAACATATTCATAAGAAACACTTTGCCCATGAGTTGAGGCTTCAATGGCATCATCTGCTTGCTTGAAGCCGAATGTATCATGCACGATACCGAAACGAGAACCTGTGCCATACGCTGAAAGCTGTCCTTCATTTACTAAAACAACTAACGCTTTGTCATCACTTGCTTGTGCTTTTTCTTTAACATCGGCAATTTCTTTTTCTAAATCAGCAATTTTTGTCTTTGCTTCATCTTTTTTATCGAAAATTTCAGCTAATGTTTCAATATTTTTCTTTGTAGAATTCCATGTGTCTTTAGCATCTACAGAGAGATAAATAGTTGGAGCGATTTTGCTTAATTTATCTTGGAAATCTTGTTGGCGACCAGAAATAATGATCATGTCTGGTTTTAGTTGATTGATTTTTTCTAAATCTGGTTCTTTGATGCCGCCAGCTGATTCTACTTTTTTGTAGCTATCTAAATATTTAGGCAAGTTTTTTGTTGGCGCACCAACAACTGTATCACCAACACCTAATACGTCCATCGTATCCAATGAGCCATTATCAAAAACAACGACTTTTTTAGGGTTTTTAGGTACTTCTACTGAACCATTTGAATCGTTTACTGTGATCGTTGTTGCTGCATCTGAACTTGATTCTTTCGAAGCTGAACCGCCTGTTGCTTTGTTGCCGTTGTTGCCACATGCACCTAAAGTAAGGAGTGCGATCATTGATACAGTTGCTAATGCTAAAAATTTCTTTTTCATTTTATTTCCCCCAGTTTAATTAATGTTTTTAAATTTTTCTACCATAGATTAAAAAGTTTGTTCCGCTTTTCTTGATCCAGCTGCACACGTTAGCCTTTTCGGCAATAACGAATAAAAATTCGCAGAGAAAAAAACTCTGCTAAAATTTTTATTCTTATATTGCTCAAAGCCTGAGCAAACGTGTTCCGCTTTTCTTATGATCTAGCTTCGAGCGCTAGCTCTTTCGGCAAATAGACAAAATCATTTCAAAGGTAAAAAACACCTTTGAATGATTTTCCTAATTTGCTCAAGAGCTGAGCAACGCTCTCCGCTTTTCTAGTTAAAATACATACAAAATCTTTTTCCTTCGATCTCACAAATTCGGATATTCATATCGTAAAGTTTATTCAAAACTTCGGATTGGATAATATCATCGGTACTACCATGGGTAAATAGTCGACCATCTTTCATTGCGACGATCTCATCTGCGTAGCTCGCTGCAAAATTGATGTCATGTAACACGATGATGACGGTTTTACCAAATTCATCCACCAAACGTCGTAAGGTCTGCATCATTTGAACGGCAAAATTCATATCTAGATTGTTCAATGGCTCATCTAGCAAAATATAATCCGTATCCTGCGCTAAAACCATTGCAATATACACTCGCTGTAGTTGTCCACCTGACAATGTATCGATCAATTCATCTGCCAAATCCAGCAACCCAAGATTTTCCATCGCTTCTTCGACTTTTTCATGATCTTCTTTTTTCAAACGTCCTTTACTATAAGGAAAACGCCCAAAATTAACTAACTCTCTAACAGTGATTTTTAGATTAATGCCATTCGTTTGTTTTAAAATCGATAGCTTTTTAGACAGTTCACTTTGTTTCCACGTTTTTACTTCATTGTGATCTAAATAAATCTCCCCTGTGTCTTTAGGAATCAAGCGGCTCATCATTGAAAGCAGCGTACTTTTCCCTGCTCCATTTGGTCCGATAAAAGCTGTTAATTTTTGCTCTGTAATCGGCAATTGGACCTCTGAAACAACAATCTTTTCACCATATCTTTTTGAAACATTTTTGATTTCGATCATCTGCGCTGCTTCCTTTCACTAATAATCTTTCCGACAAAATAAACACCGCCGCCAAATTCGATCACAATACTTAACGTCGTATTCAACTGAAACACTTGTTCTACAAGAAACTGCCCAAATACTAATAATAAGATCGACAATAAACTACCGCCTAAAAATAACTCACGATGCCGATAGGTACCCATCAGCTGATAGCTCATATTTGCTACAATAAACCCTAGAAACGTCACTGGGCCTACCAAAGCAGTGGACAATCCAATCAATCCACTAATGACGGTCAGTAATACAAACTGAAATCTCGGAACATTGATTCCTAAGCTAGTTGCTTGCTCATTGCCTAAATGCAAAACATCTAACGCATGACTTTTTATCCATAAGAAGCCCACCAAAAACGTGATCAAAATCCCTGCAATCAGCAGATGCTGACTATTCACATTACCAAAACTGGCAAATAATTTCCCTTGCAGTAAATCATATTCATTTGGGTCCATCACAACTTGTAGAAACGTACTGATACTATTGAAAAATGTCCCTAAGATAATCCCGATCATCAATAATAAAAACAGATCGTTCCCGCCTTTTTTCAATAAAAAACGAGACAACAGAATGCTTGCACTTACCATTAGCAAAACATTCAAAATAAACGTAGCAATCGTTTCATTGCCTAAAAGCTGTTGCCCACCTAAAAAGAAGAACAACAAGGTTTGAATAAATACATACAACGAATCTAAACCTAAAATATTCGGCGTCAAAAAGTGATTCTGTGTCATCGTTTGAAAACTGATCGTTGAAAATGTTGCAGCAATTCCCACAAAAACAAAAGCCAGTAATTTTTTCCCTCTAAGCTCTAAAGCAAAGGCCCAATTTCCATATGTTTTATATGACAGGTACAAGGCACAAACCGCAATCACGGCGATCAATAACAAGATGATTTTCACCGCTGATGACTGGAAGAATTTTTTCATGCTGTTTTCCTCCTCATCAATAATGCGATAAAGATAAAGCTGCCTAACACGCCTACTACCACGCTTACTGGTACTTCGTATGGCGCAATCACCACACGGGCTAACACATCACACGCTAGTAAAAAGATACTTCCACCAACGGCTGTGATTGCCAGTGTATTTTTCATATGATCCCCATAGCGCATCGACACCAGATTAGGAACGATCACGCCTAAAAACGGAATATTTCCCACCATGATCAAGACAACGGCACTGGATAATGCCACGATCCCTAAACCAAACAACTGAATACGCTGATAATTCAAGCCCAGATTCGTTGCCATATCTTCGCCCATTCCGACTACTGTAAAGCGATAAGCAAAAAGATACGTCACGATCAATAACGGAATCGTCAGATAAAGCAGTTCATAATTGCCTTTCATTACTGTGGAAAAATTTCCCTGTAGCCAGGAAGACATATTTTGAACAAGTTGAAATTGATACGCAAAAAATGTCGCCACTGAACCTATGATATTCCCAAACATCACGCCGATCAGTGGAATCATGACTTGATTTTTTGCAGGTAAAAACCGTGTTAAATAAATAAAAGCTAACGTTCCGCCAAAGGCAAACAAAAAAGCAATAAAGGAGCGAAACAGTAATGGTGCTGTGGGGAAGAAAATCATCACAACCAAAATCCCTAGCCTTGCACTATCCATCGTCCCTGCCGTACTTGGCGAAACAAATTTATTCTGTGTTAAATGTTGCATGATCAATCCGGAAATACTGATCGTACTTCCAGCAATCACCAAACTAATTGTTCGTGGCAATCGTGTTGTTAACAATACTAATTGTTGCTGTGAATCCCATTGAAATAATTGTGTCAGAGAAATATCTTTCACTCCGACAAAAATCGATGATACAATCAAAAGGAGTAAGAGAACAAATAGGCCTATTTTTTTCATATACTTGCTCCGTTTTTCTACTTGCTAGAATGAAATCTTCGGAAAAAAGATAAAACCTGCTTGCGCCCAAATGCGGCACACTCATGTTTTCCTATTTTTCTGTCAGAACTGAACGAGCTTGTTCAGCTTTTCTCTTTGTCTAGCTTTACAAGCTACTTCTTCGGAAAAAAGATAAAACCTGCTTGCGCCTAAATGCGGCACACTCATGTTTTCCTATTTTTCTGTCAGAACTGAACGAGCTTGTTCAGCTTTTCTCTTTGTCTAGCTTTACAAGCTACTTCTTCGGAAAAAAGATAAAACCTGCTTGCGCCTAAAAGCGGCACACTCATGTTTTCCTATTTTTCTGTCAGAACTGAGCGAGCTTGTTCAGCTTTTCTAATTGAGAATGATTTTCATTCTTACCTATTAGTCTATGCGAAAATCTTAGGAAAAGCAATACCTTTTTAGCTTTTGTTCATTCTCAATTAGCAAGAAAATACAGGTTTACCAAACGTTTTCTATTTGTTCTGTGCTATAATTTGAAATAAGAATATATGGAAGCAGGTTAGATAATTAATGGCACAAGATGACTTACAGAAACATTTAGATAATGCAATGTATGGCACCCCGCTACTAAAACCAGAGGAACAACGCAAGTATATGGGCACCTTTCGTGAAAGATGTTACCTAACAATGACGATTGCGCAAATGAAAAATGCAGAAAATAAAACGAATTTTTTAAAAGAACTTGAACAACATCCTGATGCAACTGTTCTTTTAAACGGCGCAATGGCAATTGATCTACAGTCTGCTTATATTAAATTGATCAACGAACGAAAAATAAGATTTACCGTAGTTAATGATTTTGTTGAGAATACACCTGATGCTCTAGGATTGATTTTAACTGCAAAAGAAGCGGTCAATGAGCCAACGATTGATATAGAACAAAAATATCCGAAACAAGCTTCAACGAATCAAACAGAACAACCCAAACAGAGTTTCTGGCATAAATTATTTCATTAAACAGGAGGAACTATTATGGTAAACCCAAATTTATTGAAACAAGATTTAGCAGATGCATTGAATGCTCATATCAAATTATTACGTGAAGTGGAACAAATTGAAGCGGATCATATGGATGCTTTTACATTTATGATGCGTAGTTTCGGTTTTATGTTGGACCGATCGCCAAACGTGTTGTTGGGAAATAATGATGAAGAATTGCACTATATGCTGTTTCAATATTATAGTTTACTAACAGAATTAAAGTATAATCTGATTTTGAATTATCCCTATGCTCGTTTGCAACATAAAACAATGCTCGAGGTCGTTAATGTCTTTCCAACAACCTATGAGCGTGAAATGAAGCAATGGTGGGAAGATAAGACCGGACTTGAGATTGAAGAGACAAAGCAGACGATTGCCATTAAGGAATTAGAGTATTAATGCCTGAAACTTATTGAGTACTACGACAAATAAAATAGCAGACTGAAAATCCTTTTTACGATTTTCAGTCTGCTATTTTTAGATAATGAAGAGAATTTTCCTTGTTCACTAGCTTATTGAACTAACAGCTATTAAAGTGAACCCAATTTTATTTTACACTACGCTTCCAGTTTTATCGCTCAACTAGCTGATAATACACTTTTGACGTACGCCAATAGATCACAAAGTACCCTAATGAGAAAATCAATACACATATAATCGTTATGATGGTCAAAAGATTCGCATTCATCAGCCCAAACATCACCAGTAATTTCTTAATGATCGGAAAGGCAAAGCTTAAATGAATCACTGCGACAATGATTGGTAAAAAGAAAACCAATATGATTTGCTGTTGAATCGCTTTTTTGACTTCCTTATGACTTAGACCTACTTTTTGCATAATCATGAAACGGTCGCGATCATCACTGCCTTCTGAGACCTGTTTATAATAGATGATCAACGTTGTTGCTACTAAGAAACTCACCCCAAAAACGATCCCTAAGAAGAAAAAGCCGCCGTACAATGAACGCATCTCTTCCCGATCTTGATCAATCGAAGTAACTGATAATGAGCGTTGTAACTCTTCATCGCCTGATGTCAGCTGCTGAAATCTTGCTTGCAAGGCCTTTGTAATATTCATTCGCTGATCTAATGACCCAGCTAATTCAAAACTAACTATGGGAAGTGGAGCTGGAACAAATTTAAAGACCGCTTCGTTAAAGTCTTCTGCCAGCTCACCATAAAAAGTTGGATCTGCACGTTCATCTGGTACCACAAGAATCAATGAACCTAACACTGCATCCTCTTCTTTAGGCGCAAACACAAACTGTTCAAGTGTGCCTTTTACTGCAAACTCCTCACTGCCGATCTTGATCCTTTTTTCTTCATAATTTCCCGTAACTGGATACACGTACACTTCATTTTCGGTTAAAGTCAATGTTGTATCTTCCAAACGATTGTATTCACTTAACGCCAGAAAACGAATACCAACAATTTTACTATAATTTGAAAAAGCTTCTTTCACAGGAACAAAAACATCTGTCTCTTGTTTCATTGTTACTAGATTACCTGAAAGTGTGACGTATTTAGTTCCTTTGACTGCTGAATTTTGCCCCTTCACCACTTCATTGATAACTTGCTTCGTTTGCGCCACAGGCAAAGCGACTTCAACAGAATTTTCAAATGGGTTCCTACTTTGAATGATTTTTTCCTGACCAATATATAAGCAAACAGTAGAAGAAATCGTTACTAATGCCATTGTACATAAAATGGAAATCGTTGCTAGACCTGCTCCGTTTTGTTTCATCCGAAATATCATACTAGAAATTGAGATAAAATTATTTGGTCGATAATAAAATGTTTTATTTTTTTTCAATAATTTTAATAGCGTAATACTACCTGCAATAAAAATACTATATGTGCCGATGATGACTAAAATTACCGCGATAAAAAACTGTGTTAAGGCTTCCACTGGCGAACTGATCGTTAGCGAAATCCCATAGCCGACAGCCAAACAAGCAATACCCACTAGACTAAACAGCCATTTGGACTTAGGTTCTTTTTCTCCTGAACTCGCTTGTCCAAGTAATTCAATCGGCTTGGTTTTTCTAACCTCCCAAGCATCGTATACAAACGTCAGCATAAAGATACCTAAAAATAATAGCGTCACCTGACCTAAAGATGCCAAAGAAAACTCATAAACAAAATCAGCACCAAAACCTGTCAAACGTTTTAAAATCAAGAACATCAATTTAGAGAAAATAGCACCTGTCACGAGGCCGATGATCAGCGTAACAAACAGAGTAATCAGATTTTCAAACAGCATCATCACAGTCAGATTTTTCTTATCCATACCTAAAATATTGTATACGCCCAGTTCCTTTTTACGGCGCTTCATCAGAAAACTATGCGTGTAAAACGTAAAAACAACTGTAAAAATCATAATGATCTTACCGCCTAAGTTAAACATCACTTTAAGCGATTCAGCTCCTCGCAAATGCTCCAGCCCCTGATTATTCCCCATCACCTGCATGATCATATTTAAAACGACCGTAAAAATCGCTGCCAAACAAAAAGGGAAATACACCGTCCGATTTTTCTTGATATTACTGTAAGCTAAACGTAGATATAACATGATTTAGACTCCTTTCGCTAACAAGGACGTCATTGTTTTTGAAATAGCACTCAACAGCTCATCATGGGTCTTTTGACCTCGATACAGTTGGTGAAAGACTTGCCCATCTTTGATAAATAAAATCCGATTAGCATGACTAGCTGCGATCGCACTATGGGTAACCATTACAATCGTTTGATTTTGTTGATTGACTTCTTGAAATAATTGCAACAAATTCTCAGAACTTTTCGAATCCAAAGCGCCCGTCGGCTCATCGGCTAAAACTAGCTGTGGTCTTGTGATCAATGCCCGCGCTGCAGCTACTCTTTGCTTTTGACCACCAGAAATTTCATAAGGGTATTTTTCTAGCAACTGATCGATTCCCAAAATTTTAGCTAAAGGCTCGATCCGTTGATTCATTTCAGTCACCGGAACTTTAGATAAGACTAGGGGTAAAAAGATATTGTCTTTGACAGAAAAATTATCTAGTAAATTAAAATCCTGAAATACAAAGCCTAAGTTTTTACGGCGAAATGAAGCTAATTTTCCTTCAGGTATCTCCGTAATGTTTTCTCCATTTAATAAAACTGTCCCATTTGTCGGCATATCCAAGGTGGCTAAAATATTCAGTAAGGTACTTTTCCCCGAACCTGATTCGCCCATAATTGCAATATATTCCCCTTCTTCTACCTGAAAAGAAACGTCCTTTAATGCCGTCACTTGATTGCCGCTAAATCGTGTTTGATAAATCTTTTGGATATGGTTCACTTCTAACATTGCCATTACAATCGCTCCTGCCTATAATTTGTCTATAGATTCACTATAAACAAAAAAGCAGTCAAAGAACACTTACACTTCGACTGCCAACCTTACATTGAGGTAAGGTTCAACTATAACGGAATTACTCATTCCATTTCAAATACTTTCTGGGTAAGTTCTAGCCTGACCTTCGTCCCAATTCCTACCTCTGATGTGAGACAGATTTGATGCCCTAATTTAGTCAAAATCTCTTTGCTCATAAACAAGCCCAGACCAGATGCTTTTTGATACGTTCTACCGTTAAAACCTGTGTAGCCACGCTCAAAGACCCGAATAGCATCCTCAGCTAAAATACCGATACCTGTATCTTCAATGATCAGCTCAAACGGCGTGTCATTATTCATATAAACCTTGATCCCACCTTGATTTGTATACTTGATTGCATTAAACAACACTTGCTCCAATACAAACTGTAGCCATTTTTTATCACTGATAATGATTTGATTTGTCGGTTCCAATGAAAATGACAGGTTCTTATGAATAAAAAAGACAGCATACTTCTTCACGGTATCTTTCACTAATTGATCTAACTTGATTTCTTCAAAGACAAAATCGGTTTCGGTATGATTCATTCGCAAATACTGCAGCATCATATCTAAATACTGATCGACTTTAAACAGTTCCTGTCTTAAAACCGTCTGATCTAACTCATTTTCCTGCATTTTCAAATTCAACACAGCAATTGGCGTTTTGATCTGATGACTCCACATACTATAATAATCCATTAACTGCTGATTAGCGGCTTCAAGTACGTCAACATCCGCCCGATATTCTTTTTCAAGTGCTACAAGCAACTGCTCATAATCTTTTTCTAACAAAGAATAGCTTGTGTTTCTTTGAAATTTTTGCAACTTAGGTGCTTGAATCCCTTCTCGGAGCTGCCGGTGTTTTCTGGCATAAAAGCTAAATTGAATGGTCATTACCGTTACGATCAATAACGCAGAAAAAAGTAGCGCATCACTGTAAACAAACAATGGAATCTCATAGAGGAAAAAAGTCGAAGCAAATAACCCAATGATTCCTATATAAGTAAAAATAGCTAAACGTTTATCGAGTATGTACTGAAAAAATAATTTCATGCCACCTACTCTCCTTTTCCCAAACGATACCCTTTGCCTTTTTCTGTATGGATTTGTTTATCTAAACCAATAGCAGCTACTTTTTTCCTCAATCGTGTCATATTCACGGACAATGTATTTGCATCGATAAATTCTTCACTTTCCCACAATTTTTCCATGATTTTTTCCTTAGGAACCAATTTTTCTGGTTGCTGAAAAAGCATTCCCAAAATTTTCGCTTCATTTTTTGTTAAAGAGATTATTTGTTCTTCCAAGCTAACTTCAAAAGCCTCTAAATCTAAGTCAAATCCTTGGTAATTTAGGCAATGTGTTGTCGGCAACATTTCACTTCGGCGTAAAATCGCTTGGATTTTGGCAACGAGTATTTGTAAGTCAAAGGGTTTCGCTATAAAATCATCTGCTCCCATATTCATTGCCATTAAAATATTCATATTATCGTTAGCCGATGATAAAAAAACAATTGGCACATCTGTTTGTTTACGCAATTCACTACACCAATGGAAGCCATTATACAAAGGTAATGAGATATCCATTAAAACTAGATCTGGCTGATAACGTAATACAGCTTCTGCCACATTTTGAAAATCAATTGCTAGCTGCACTTCAAAAGCCCACTTTCTTAAGAAAGATGCCAGCGTTTCTGCAATTTGCAGATCGTCTTCTACTACGTAAATTTTCTTCATGTAATCCCCCAACATTCCCTTGAGCTATGTTACGCTCGATTATTTTATCGTTCTTTCTTTCATTGTGGGAATTAATCAAGGGTTTGTCAATTTATTTTTTTAATAAAAATAAGGAAGTTAGGACATAACTCAAATCGTTACGTCTTAACTTCCTTACAACAATATTTATTCAAATACTTCTGGGTATAACATTTTCAATACATCCATTGTCAAATGACGCCCTTTACCTGAATGTGGATACGCGTGCATATGCATTGCTGGATTAAAGTTTGCTTCTATAATACCGTATGTTCGGCTGTTTTTGGTTCCTTTGACTGATTTGTCAGGTACAATCAAGTCGATCCCACAAATCTTCGCTCCTAATGCCTGAACAGCTTCAACAGCGATTTGCTTATAGCTTTCATCAAAATTATCCGTCACATCGATGGAATCACCACCCGTGCTGACATTTGAATTTTCACGCAGATAAACGATTTGATCTTTTTCCGGAACAGAAGTCGTCAATAGATTTTGCTCTTTTAACATCAAACGCTCCACATCACCTAGCTGAATCAGTTCCAATGGCGAGCGATGATGCGTTCCCCTTAATGGATCAAGATTTTTTTCTGCTACCAACGCCTCCACAGAGCGCACACCATCCCCTACAACATTAGCAGGCACACGCAGCATGATTGCACGCACTTGATCGTCTAGGACAAAGAAGCGGTATTCTGTGCCTGGCAAGAATTCTTCGATCAACACCGCTGAATCTTCTTTAAACGCTAATTGCAGTGCTTCTGTATAATCAGCTAATGAAGCTCCTTCTTTAAAGATCGTGATTCCCAAACCATAGTTCGTCGTTTTGGGTTTGATTACAAAAGCTTTTTCTGAATATTTTACATATGCTTGTTCGGCATTCTCCAATGTGTCAAACTCGTCGCCTGCCGGCACACAAAAGCCTGCTTGGGCCAAGACTTTTTTAGTGACCGTTTTATTTTCCATGATCAGTGGAACAATGTAGCTATCTTTACTGGTCATATTCGCATTTTTAACATACTCAATATGCTCATGATGTTTAAGTTTTAAAAATTGTTCTTGTTCATCCAATATTTCGACTTCTACACCTTTTTGGATAATATCAAATAAAAATAATTGCGTGGATAACTCCATATTTCTAAATCCAGCTAATTGATAAGGTTTTTCAAAAGCCATTCCTTGATATTCTTTTCCAAAAATAATCCCCAATTCCTGATTAGAATTATTTTCAATAATCGTCCACATTTTTCCGGCGATCGTTAAATCTGGAGTTCTTAACTGTGCTCGGTGAACTTCCAATGATTTTTTTGCTCTAAATAGACCTAACGCTTCAATCATTTCATCCATTTCAGCAAAAATACGGTCACCTTCCGCTAAAAGCTTCACTTGAGCAAAAGGATGCCCTAAAGCAACTTGCTCATTTAAGAAATCCCCAGTTGCAACCCAATCATTTGGCGCTTCTTTTTCATCCGTCCACAGTAAATACAACATAAATAAATGGATAAATTCAAGTGACTCTTCATCCACACCTAATGGCGCAAATGGGTTTAGATCTAGATTTCTAAGTTCGATGTAACGAACACCGGTTTTAGGCAAATCAGCCATTTGTTTACCACCGCGTAATCGAACCGCTGAATAAAATTCTTTTTCTTCTGATAATATACCGTTCTCAACCATTCGATGAATATCATTAATATAGTGTTGTAACGATTCATATGATACTTTGACATTTTCATTATTTTTATAGCCAAATGAACTATTACGAATACTTCTGACTGGTTCTTTTGGGTGCTCTTCTTGTGCAGTAAAATAACCTGATTCGCTGACAGGAGACGCTCCAAACAGATAGGTAATCAGCCAGCGGTAACGTAAGTAATTGCGGGAAACCTTCATATATAAAATGTTTTTAAACTCTTCGATTGTTTCATATTCTGTTTGTTCTGAGAAAAGTTGCTCAACTAACTCGATCGCATATTCAAAATTGAAGTGAATACCGCTAACCATTTGCTTGCGTTTCCCATATTCTCGTGCTAAATAGCGACGATACAAAATTCCTTCAAACTGGTCGAGCTTGGCAATTTTGATATCTTCATCTTTTAGTGGTAATTTCGGCGGCATACTAAGCGGCCAAAGCATCTCATGTTTATTCATTGAACGCAGCGCCACATCGTGGATGGCTGCAAGATAACGTAGCATTTCATTGATGGAGCTAGCTACTGGTGTGATCAATTCCATTTGAGTTTCGCTAAAATCAGTTTGAATATATGGATGATACGAACGATTCCCCAAAACCTCTGGATGATCAGTCATTGCTAGTTGACCATCGAATGTAGTCCGTTGACTTTCTTTTTCTAATCCAAATCGTGCCGCCATAACATATGGACGCACGATTTTTTCCTGTAACAACTCTTTAAATTTCATACTGTCGCCTTTCTTGCCCGTTATTATTCCATTACTATTACTCATCATTATATAGAAAAAGAGCAGCAAAAAGAATATTTTAGCTTAAATTTTGTCAAAAAGAAACGAAACTTCCCCAATTAGTCAAAAAATAGACCTTATTACATTTTTAGCTATTCCAATATAACTATCGTCTTTGAGGTCATCTAACCTTATTATATAGTATACTAGAAAGAAAAATAATTTGAAGCAAAGGAGAATAACATGAAGAATAAAGCTTTGATCATCATCGATCTCCAAAAAGGTCTGAATCATTTTGGGACTGGTTTATTTCATCTCAACGAGGTATTGGCTGGTACAAACGAACGCATTGCAGATTATCGAAATAATCACTTACCGATCATTTTTATCCAACATGAAGATGACGATCTTGTTGCTGACACTCCAGATTGGCAATTATTTGAGCAACTTGATGCCAGAGCTGAAGATTTCTACATTGGAAAAACTCATGCCAACGCTTTTTTCCAAACTAAGTTAAAAGAACTCCTAGATGAACTATCCGCAACCGAACTTGAATTTTGTGGCGCTCAAACAGAATATTGCGTGGATACCACAATTCGCATGGCTCACGGATTAGGCTATACTTGTTTTATGAAACGAGGATTAAGTACGACCTTGAACAATGAATTATTAGGTGCACAAACGATTATCCAGCACCATGAAAATTTATGGAATCAACGTTTTTTAACATTTATTTGATGAAATAGATACTTTGTTCTCTTCTATCTAATTTTACCACACTCATCACAGAAAAAATTAAAATTATCTCATGATATCTTCTAGTCATTCATGATAGTATAACTAGGGGATATTATTTTGTGCACTTATTTATCGTTCATCAATGACATCTCAGCGTTTTTAGAAATGGAGGAAATAGATAAAATGAAATTTACAAAGCAACAAATTCAAGACACTCTATACGTGACGATTGGTTCACTTATCTTAGCAATCTCGATCAACTCAATTTTATTACCAAATAAAATTGTCGCTGGAGGCGCCAATGGGATCAGTGTGGTCATTAATTACCTATTCGGCCTTAATCCTGCTTTGGTTTTATATGCAATCAATCTGCCATTGTTAGTTCTTTGTTTTTTATTGTTGGGAAAAGAAGTTGGGATCAAAACAATTTACGGGAGTTTAATTTATCCTTTCTTTGTTGGGATCACAACCCATCTACCTGTGTTGACTCATAATATTTTTCTAGCTACGATCTTCGGTGGTCTCTTAACAGGGATTGGTTTGGGCTTAGAATTTAGAGGAAATGCCTCCACAGGCGGGACAGCGATCATTTCGCAAATCGTCAATAAGTATTTCAAAATTTCACTTGGTGTATCGATTTTATTTGTAGACGGATTAGTGATTTTATCTGCGTTGTACGTGTTTGATACGAATACCGTATTATTCTCGTTGATTTGTTTATACATTATCGGACGTGTAGTAGATATGGTCCAAGTCGGCTTTGTTCGTTCTAAAAATGTCATGATCATTTCACCAAAATATGCAGAAATCAAAGAAAAAATATTAGTTGATATGGATAAGGGCTTAACGATGATGCCAATCGAAGGCGGTTATCAAAAAAATCAAAGTATGTTGATGATGACTGTCATCAGTGAGAAAGATTTTTCAAGAGTAAAAGAAAGTGTCTTAGCCATCGATGAAGAAGCCTTTATTGTTTCAATGAATGCCAGTGAAGTATTTGGCCGCGGCTTTAGTTTGAAAAAAATCGCTGAAGATTATGGAATTGAATCGAATAATTTATAATAGAAAAGCGGAACGAGACGTTTAGCTCTTGAACAAATTAGGAAATCTATGTAAAGATGTTTTTTATCTTTACATAGATTTGTCTATTTGCCGAAAGAGCTGTCTCGTGTAGCTAGATCATAAGAAAAGCGGAGCACGTTTGCTCAGTCTTTGAGCAATATAAGAAGAAAAATTTTAGCAGAGTGCTTTTCTCTGCGAATGTTTATTCGTTATTGCCGAAAAAGCTAACGTGTGCAGCTGGATCTAGAAAAGCGGAACAAACCCGTTTAGCTCTGACTGAAAAACAGGAACTCCTATTCGTGGCACTTTTTGGCACTAATAGGAGTTATCTTTTTTCCGAAGAGCTGGTTTGTGCAGCTGGATCTAGAAAAGCGGAACAAACCGTTTAGCTCTGACTGAAAAATAGGAACTCCTATTCGTGGCGCTTTTTGGCACTAATAGGAGTTCCTATTAAAATACACTAATTTGCTCCGATTACATAATTCTTCTGATGGATCCTTGGATCTAGCTGATTAAAAATAAAAATTGAACAAAAAAAGTCAGCTTTTGAATACTCGCCTATTTGACGTATTCAAAAGCTGACTTTTAATTTAAACTAAAAATACACAGCCGTTCCTAATCTTCAACCTTCAATAAGCCTTTAAACAAGCCAATCGCAAAGTCATTTGCATCAAATGGTTCTAAATCATCAATACCTTCACCAAGTCCCACTAGTTTCACTGGTAAATGCAGCTCATTACGAATGGCTAAGACAATCCCACCTTTGGCTGTCCCGTCTAATTTCGTTAAGACCAAGCCTGTCACATCAGTCGTTTCTTTAAACTGTTTCGCCTGTGACATGGCATTTTGGCCCGTCGTTGCATCTACTACCAGTAACACTTCATGCGGTGCATCTGGCAATTCACGTTGGATCACGCGCTTGATTTTTTCTAATTCGTTCATCAAATTAACTTTATTTTGTAATCGTCCTGCTGTATCTACGAGTAAGATATCAGCATTCTCAGCTTTAGCACGATCCACCGCATCAAAAACCACCGCAGCTGGATCGCCGCCAGCATTCCCTCGGACGACTTCAACACCCGCACGTTCGCCCCAGACCACTAATTGATCAATGGCGCCTGCTCTAAAAGTATCAGCTGCAGCCAACAACACTTTCTTACCATCTTGTTTGAATTCGTGCGCTAGTTTTCCGATACTGGTTGTTTTACCCACACCATTTACCCCAACAAATAACATAACAGTTAATCCATTTGCTTGAATATTCAGTGCATTATTTTCTTCAATACCTTCTGCTTCGTATAAATCAACCATTTTTTCAATGATCGTATTTTGAACTGCTGCCGGTTTCTTCACATTACGTAGTTTGACTTCTTGACGTAGTGATTCAGTGATTTTTATCGCTGTATCAAAACCAACGTCTGCGCCAATCAATGTTTCTTCTAGTTCTTCGAAGAAATCTTCATCAACCGATCGGAAATTCGCGAATAATTCATTCAAACGCTCGCCGAATGTTTTACGGGTTTTTTCTAGCCCTTTTTCATACTTTTCTTGAACGATGATTTCTTCTTCTTGTTCCTCGATAATTTCAGGCTCGACCAGTTCTTCAGCTTGGGTAACTTGATTCACTCCAATCAGAGGGTCGATTTCAGGTTCTGCCGCTTTTTCAGGCTCTTCAGTTGTTTCAAGAGAATCTGGTTGTAATTGCTCCAGTGATTCTGTCTCTTCTTGTTTTTCTTCTGGCATCACTTCTTCTTGAACGGACTCTATGACCTCTTCATCTGTCTTGATTTCAGCAGGTGGCGTTTCTTTTTCATTCATAAAGGCTTTTTTTATTTTATCGAAAAATCCCATTTAATTCCCTCCTCTCAATGGTTCTAATACAAATTTCTCAACCGCTTGTGCGACACCATCATTGTCGTTTGTATCTGTGATGACATCGGCCATATCTTTGACTTTAGCGACAGCATTTTCCATTGCTACGCCAAGTCCTGCATATTCGATCATTGGTAAATCATTTTCTTCATCACCGATCGTCATGATCTCTTCTTGTTTGATGCCTAAATCCCTAGCTAATAGAGAAATCCCATAGGCTTTGGTAATTCCTTTAGGCATAAACTCTAGTAAATTGCTTCTCGTTTTGATGATTTCATAGCGTTCGAAAAATGAACTAGGTATTTTTTGAATTTGCTCATCTAAATACGTTTCATCAATTGCAACAACTGCTTTGTTATAAATTTGATCTGTTGTAAGTTGTGCTAACTCATAAGTTTCAAACGTCAACAGATTATTTAATTGGCTGTATATAGAAATGTGCTCTTGTGAAGCAGGCAGCTGCATGACAAGGCCATCAGATAAAATATCCAACGGTACATTCAACGATGTAGCTAATTCATATAACTCATGTACAGCTTCTAATGGCATTAATGCTTTTTCAATGATCTCACCTGTATCGTTTTTTTGAACTAAGCCACCGTTAAAGGTAATACTATAATCACCATTATCACGTAAATTCAATGCTTCTAGATAAATCTCAATTGCCGCCAACGGTCGGCCTGTACACAGAACAATTTTAACACCTGCTGCTTTAGCTTGTGCTAACGTTGCTTTGTTTCTTTCAGAGATTTCCTTTTTACTATTTAAAAGCGTACCATCTAAATCAATAGCAACTAATTTAATCAACCCGTTTTTTCCTCCAATCATATACAACTAAGTCTCAGCGACAATTGCGCCGCCTTCTTTGACTTCTTCCAAACGAACCGAAACGATTTTTGAAACACCTGATTCTTGCATCGTAACACCATACAACACGTCAGCGGCTTCCATCGTTCCTTTACGGTGCGTGACCACAATAAATTGTGTATCATCTTCAAACTCACTCAAATAATGACCAAAACGAGAAACGTTCGCATCATCTAGGGCCGCCTCAACTTCATCCAAGACACAGAAAGGAACTGGTCTGACACGAATAATGGAGAACAATAACGCAATCGCCGTTAAAGCTCGTTCGCCACCGGAGAGTAAGCTTAAATTTTGTAGTTTTTTGCCTGGAGGCTGCGCTTCGATTTCTACTCCAGTATTCAGTAGATCTTCTGGATTGGTTAAAATCAACTCTGCTCGACCGCCTCCAAACATATTTGGAAACACAACTTTAAATTGGGCACGAATCGCTTCAAAGACTTCACTAAAGCGAGCTTTGACTTCTTCATCCATTTCACCCATCGTTTCAAACAACTGCTCTTTAGCATCTAACAGGTCATCACGCTGAGAGACTAAAAACTCATGGCGTTCATTGACTTGTTCATATTGTTCAATAGCGTTTAGGTTGACTGGACCTAAACGTTCGATATCACGCTTCAAACGTTTTACTTCGATTTGTGCCTGCTCTTTGTCGATCGTCAATTCATAATCTTCATTCGCACGCTCAAAGGTCAAACTGTATTCTTCTTGCAAGTATTGTAAAGAATTATCCAGTTTGATTTCGGCACGGTTTTTCTCAACTTCGATTTTAGTTTGCTCCGTTAATAAATGTTGTTGTTGTTTATTTTCTTCGGCTAAACCAATATCGATTTGATCCACTTGTTCTTGTAATTGCTGGCGAGCTGTTTTTGCTTCTTGAATGCTTGTTTGCAACTGCTCTTTTTTCTCTGCCAATTGTTCTAATTGAATAGCTAAGCTTTCTTCTGTCACCTGATGATCACTTGAGTTGTTATTCAATTGCTGTAATTGCTGGCGCAACGCTGTTTCTCTTGCTAAGAATTCATCTAGCTGGGTTTGTTTTTCTGTTACTTGCTCCGTTAGATGTGCTAATTGTTCTACTGTAACAGCTTGATCAGCTTGTACTTGATTGAACCGTTCAAACGCTTCTGCCCGTAAGGTTTCCATTTGGCTAGCTTCTTGATCAACTTGTTTCATTTCCTGATCTAAACGATCTTTCGTTTGATTCAGTTCTTGTTGTTGTTCAGTCAGCTCAGCTTTTCTAGCTTGATACTCCGTTAAAAACTGATGTAGTTCACGAGCTTCAAATTCGAAAAGGCGTTGTTCTTTGGTTAAACGAGTAATCGTTTCTTCTTGATTCACTAACTTATTTTGTAATTCTTGCTGTTTCAAACGACTTGTTTCGCCAGTTGAGCGAAGTTGTTCCAGTTTTTCGTTTAGTTCTTTGGCTTCGTCAGTCAGCTGTTGCACTTCTTTTTCAGTGGCTGTTAATTGTTTTTCAACTCGCTCCATTTGCTCAGTCAACGTTTGAAGTTCTTGCGTTTGAGAAAATAGGTTGCCTTGATTGCCGCGCTTATTGGCACCACCAGTCATTGAACCGCCTGAATTCATGACATCACCATCTAGGGAAACAACGCGATATTGATAATTCACTGTTTTGGCTAATTGATTGGCACTTTCTAACGTTTCCGCTAACAAGGTCACCCCTAAGAGATTTTGAATGACATTGCTGACGTCATCTGAAAAATGAACTAGTTCACTAGCAACACCTAAAAATCCTGGAATAGTGCTGACACGATCCCGAACAGCACTAGAAATCGTTCTCGGTTTGATTGTTGTCAGCGGTAGGAAAGTTGCCCGACCACTATGTTGTTGTTTTAGGAAAGTAATTCCGGCACGACCGTCTTTCTCTGATTCTACCACCACATGTTGAGCAGCACCGCCTAAAGCCGTTTCAATTGCCAAAGTATAGTCTTTTGGCACCTCGATCAACTCTGCAACTGCTCCAACGATTCCAGTTAACTGGTCTTTATGTTTCAACACAGCTCGAACCCCTTGGTAAAATCCTGAATAATTTTCTTGGATTTCTTGCAAGCTTTTTTGACGTGCTTTCGCTTGTTGGACTTGATTCATCGCTTGATACATTTGCTTTTGTTTCACAGCTAATTGCCCTTGTTTTTGATCCAGCTGATGTTTCAATTGAGTGTACTGCTCTCTTTGATCTGTGAGCGATTGAGCTGAGGAAGTTAAGTTAGTCTCTACTTGCTCTTTCTCCGCTAAAGCATCCGCCATTTGTTTCTCTAAGGCTTCATGCTTTTGGATAGATTGCTGATTTTTAGCAGTTTCTTGCTGATACTGACGTTCTAAATATTTCAGCTCATTCGTCGTATTTGCCTGTTCTTGCATTACTTCGACGTATTGACTGCGCAATTCTTCTAGTAATTCTTTTGAAGATTTACTATATTTTTCAACTTCTAGCTCTGAAGCCTTGATTGCTTCAACTAATGATTCGCGTTGGGCTTTTTTTTCAGCTACTTTTGCTTGTAAGTCTTGAACTTCTTCACGATAGCGTGTGATTTTTTCAGCATTTTCTTCCAGAGATTGTTGATATTCACTGGTTGTTTGCATCGTATGTTTTGAGCGTTCGACTAAGACATTTTTTTGTCCCTCTGTTTGTTTCAATGCTTCTGTGATTTGCAGTAGCTGTTGTTGTTCCGTTTCGATTTGTTCATCCAATTTATTGCGTTTCCCCCGTAGCTGGAATAGCTCATCTTCTGAATCACGGATTTTTTTACTTGCTAGCTGCAATTTTTCTTCGATTGCTGTATGTTCGGCTGCTTTGATTTCCCAAACTTCTTTGGCTGTTTCGATTTCAGTTACAGTTAAACTAACGTCGATTTCGGTCAAGTTCTCTTTAAGCTTCAAAAACTCCTTGGCCGCTTCGCTTTGTGCAGCTAGAGGAGTCAATTGATCTTCTAATTCATAGATGATATCTTGCACACGACTTAAGTTATCTTCTGTTTCAAATAGTTTTTGTTCGGCTTTTTTCTTACGCTGTTTGTACTTTAACACGCCAGCAGCTTCTTCAAAAATACCGCGACGGTCTTCAGGCTTGCTATTAAAAATTGCTTCGACTTTCCCTTGGGAAATGATCGAAAATGATTCTTTTCCTAAACCAGAATCCATAAATAAATCATGGATATCTTTCAATCGACAGGCTTGTTTATTGATATAAAAGTCACTTTCTCCTGTTCGACGATAGCGACGTGTTACACTAATTTCAGTAAAATCTAGCGGTAAAAAATGATCACTATTATCTAAGACAACCGTTACTTCGGCAATATTCAACGCTTTACGACCTTCAGAACCAGCGAAAATAATATCCGGCATTTTGCCTCCGCGAAGGCTTTTTGCCGATTGCTCGCCTAAGACCCAGCGAATCGCTTCGGTGATATTACTTTTTCCGCTGCCATTTGGTCCAACGACAGCCGTCACACCATTTTCAAACTCTATAACGGTTCGATCCGCAAAGGATTTAAATCCTGCGATCTCAATTCGTTTTAAATACACGAATAAAACGGCTCCTTCCAAGCTTATTCAGGATTTTGTTTTAGCGCTCGTTCAGCGGCGTCCTGTTCTGCTAATTTCTTCGATTTGCCTTGACCCGTTCCAATCATTTTTTCATTGACATAAACTTCAACGAAAAAGATTCGATCATGGGCAGGACCTTCTTCATTGACCAAACGATATTCAATGTTGACGTCCCCTTGTCGTTGTAAGACTTCTTGTAAATGTGTTTTGTGATCCATCTCATGTGAAAAAGCACCGACATCGATTTTTGGAAATATTACTTCTGCGATAAATTTCTTGACGGCATCGACTTTTTGATCTAGGAACAAAGCACCTAAAAAGGCTTCGAATAAATCACAAAGTAACGCTGGACGTGTTCGTCCACCAGAATTTTCTTCCCCTTTGCCTAAAAGAATATATTGGTCGAAATGACATTCTTTCGCAAATTTAGATAAACTATCTTCACGAACGATTGCCGCCCGCATTTTTGTCAGCTTGCCTTCTGGCAGCTCTGGGAATTGTTTATACAAATATTGAGAAACCAATAATTCTAAAACGGCGTCTCCTAAAAATTCTAATCGTTCATTGTCAGATAGTTTTAAGTATCGATGCTCATTCACATAGGATGAATGGGTAAAAGCTTGTTCTAATAGGTTGACATCATGGAAAACAATGCCGTAACGTTCTTTTAATTCTGTAGTTAACTGATTGTCCATTTGCTACATTCCTTTAAGTTTATTTACAACCTTCTCTATTATACTTTTTTTTGCGGGATTTTTAAATGGTTAGGGGGGAATTGCCCTAAAATCACTGCTGAATTCATCGTATTTGCAGGATTTCCTAATGATTTTTGGGTATAGTATGAGACTTTTTATAATAAATCATGCAAAGACTAGCCTTTATTCCGATTTAAAAGACAAAAAGCGTTCAAGATCGTCACACCATCCTGATACGCTTTTGCTTTAATTTGTTTCATTAAAAAATCGTTTGATCTCAACTGCGGCCGCTTCTAGTGAATCCGACGCATGGATAATATTTTCATAGCTATTAGCGCCATAATCTCCTCGAATTGTTCCAGGTTCAGCCTCTAAACAATTCGTTGCGCCGATCATTTTCCGAACAGTTTTAATGACGCTGTTTCCTTCTAAAACCAGATAAACGACTTCCGATGAGGTCATATAAGTCATCATATCTTCAAAGAAATCAAATTTCTTCACATGTGCATAATGTTCTTCCGCTAGTTCTCGTGACATTTTGGCTACTTTTAATTGTTTTAACGTTAATTGTTTTTGCTCAAATCGTTGAAGGATTTCTCCGACTAATTTACGTGAGACACCATCCGGCTTTATGATAACGAGTGTTTGGTCCATATTATCTCTCTCCTTATTTAGGTTTCTTATTACACAAAATTCGGAAGCGCTTAACAAGAAGGTTATCATGCTTCAAAATCTCTGTCTAGTGTACAAGTGACAAAAAATGTTTGTTCTTTGTCCTTGTTAGATAGTATTGCGAAGAAGAAGCTATTATTAACTCATTCGTTGTTCTTATGTAATAAACAGACTAGGCAGCTAAGCGTAAACAAAAACAAGCAGCTATGAATACTTCATAACTACTTGCTCTCAAAGTCATCCGACTAACGTTTTTCAGCTGTTAATTCAATACCATAATAATCTCTAGTATCTTCATAGTTCCAAGTAAATGATTTCACTCGGTCATTCACTGGCATGATTTCATTACGATACAATGTTGGAATAACTGGTGCTTCTTCGAACATGTATTTTTGCCATGCATCATATGCTTCTTTACGTTTTTTATCATCAAATGAAGCTTTAGAATCGATTGCTTTCAACAGTTTGTCGTTCTCTTCTGAAGCAAAACGAGAGTAGTTGAATGCTGCATTACGTCCATATAATCCTGCTGGAGATGGCGCACTGTTGACACTCCATGCCGCTTGGAAAACATCGATTTCTGGATCATCATTTTTCACTTTGTCGTAGAATGCTTGGAAATCAATTAAACGACCAGTTGCCAGTTTCACATCTAAACCAATTTCTTTCCATTGTTGTAGGTAGTAATCAGCTAAAGGTTGAGCCGTTTCGCCACCTGCCATTGAAGCAAAATTGATTTGTAATTTTTCACCTTTAGGATTTTCTCTAAGTCCATCGCCATCTGTGTCTTTATAACCAGCGTCATCTAAAATCTTCTTCGCTTTATCAAGGTCATATTGATAGCCTTTTACATCCGTATTGTGTAATGTTTTAAAAATTGGCGGAATCAATGTTGTTGCCCCAGTACGTAAGCCATTGTAGAATTTTTGACCGATTGCATCATTATCCATCGCATAGCCCATTGCTTGACGTAATTTCACATCAGCCATTTTAGCATCTGGATTCATGATAACTTCGCCTTTTTCTTTGTCATACGTTCCTAATTTAAACCCAACATATGTGTATGCTAATTCTTCACGACCTAACATTTGATAGCCCTCTGAATCTTTATACGTTGGATAATTATCTGTTGGCATTGAGTAAACTAAATCATATTTTTTCGCTTTTACAGCTTCAACGATAGATGCTGTTGGTACGTTTGTAAATACGATTTTATCTAGTTTAGGTTTTCCTTGATAGTAGTGCTCATTTGGCAAGTATTCCACTGACTCTCCTGTTACGATCTTACTCATGTAGTAAGGTCCAAATGTTACAGGATTCTTGCGAACTGCATCACTTTTTTCTTGATCTTTAATTGGAATATCTTTAAACACATGTTTTGGTATCGCGCTTGTATAAACACCGCCACTTAGTTGTAACATGCCTGGATTCATTTCTTTATATGTCACTTCGATCGTTTGATCATCTACTTTTTTGATACCAGAAATAGCATCGGCTTTTCCATCATGGTATTCATCCATACCCACAACGTTCATAAAGTCATCATCATAACGAATTCCAGTATAGTCTTTATTCCCAATGACTTCATAAGGATAAATCAGATCATCTGCTGTTACAGGTTCACCATCTGACCACTTAACATCTTTTTTCAATGTGATCGTTGCTTTTTTATTGTCAACATCTAAATCTAATTTAGCAGCACCATCATCTGTAATGACAAAATCATCATCATATGAAAATAGCCCTTCATGAGTTGGTCTCATGTAATAATTATCAAAAGCATCTTGGTAATAGACTTCTGAAAACAATCCTTTAAACTGAGTATCTGACGCAACTGCAACATCCAAAGTCCCGCCTTTGATTGCTTCTTTATCATTTTTGACCGTCATTGTAAATTTACTGATATCCTCAGTTTCCACACTCTTATTATCGGAACCTGACTTCTTGCCTCCACCGCATGCAGCTAATGTTACAGCTACCACTGCTGTTAATGTAATTAAACCCAAAAGTTTCTTGCTTTTCACACTACTTCCTCCTCTTCTTAACCTAAACGCTGTCTAGCATCTGCTGAACGCTTAAACGCTTGGCCAATATAATTTATACATAACATCATTACTAAAATTAGTACTGATGCAGGTACCCAGATCCATGTTTTATTCGCTAAAACATCGCCATTGCTGGCATATCCGATCAATGTTCCCAGACTCGGTACATTTGTCGGCAAACCAAATCCTAAGAACGTCAGCGTTGTTTCGATCCCGATATTTGCCGCAAAGTTGATGGTTAAGTTCGTGATGATCAATGAACTTAGATTGGGCATAATTTCTCGAAACATGATTTTAACATCACTTGTTCCTAAGGTTTTTGAAGCACTCACATAATCTCTTCGAACCTCAGATAACGTTTTACTTCTAAATAGCCGCGCTTTGGCGACCCAGTAAAAGGCACTCATGATTCCTACAAAAGACCAAACATTATAATTAGGAATGATTGTCACAAACACGATGATGATCATCATAATCGGTAAGATCATAATAAAATCAACCACACGCATCACTGCATTATCAAACATTCCGCCATAATAACCTGAAATAATCCCGATACCCACACCGATGATCGATGTGATAATCGTAATTGCAAAACCGATCACAACGGAATTACGAGCACCAATAATCAATTGGCCTAGCACATCACGTCCGCCTTCGTCTGCTCCTAGTATAAAGTTTCCACCAGGCTCGGCATATTTATCTAAAATACTGACTGTCATTACTTTGTCTTGATCGGCTAATAAAGCGCCAATAAAAACAACCAATAAAATGGCTACTAACAGTGCAAGCGAGAAAATCGCTAATTTATCTTTTTTGAATTCTCTTGCGATCATTCGAAATCCCATCGGTGGGATCGTTTCTGGTACAGCAACTACTGTATTTTCTTTATTTTTATCCATCTCGTCTCTTCCTCTCCTTAAAATTGATTTTTTATTGAACCCGAATCCGTGGATCTACAAGACTCATGACGATATCTGAAATCAGATTTCCGACGAGCGTTGCAACTCCTAAAATCAATACTAAGGCCGTAATTACTGCATAATCACGTTGTCCGATCGAGTCGATAAATAATTTCCCAATTCCTGGATAGCCAAAGATTTTTTCAATAACTACTGAACCACTGATTAAAGCTGTGATTTCGTAGCTAAGTTGAGAAACGATTGGTAAAGAAGCATTTCTGAAAATATGTCTTGTATAGACTTTATTTGTCGGTACCCCTTTTGAACGAGCCGTCCGAACATAATCTAGCGACTGAGAATCAATGACCTCATTACGTAAATACTGGATCGTGATCGCTGTTCCAAGCAAGGCTTGAGAAAGCGCCGGTAAAATCAAATGATAGAACCGATCCCAAATATAAGCACCCGTTCCCGGCTCAACGCCACTGGAAATCGACCCTGTTGTTGGGAACCAATCTAAACGGAAACCAAAAATAAATAGCATCACTAATGCAAAAATAAATGGCGGTACCGCAAAACTGAAAAAGTTATAGATGACCACGAATTTATCTAGAATAGAGTTTTGATAGCGACCTGATAAAACACCTAACGGTAAGGCAATGGCGTACATGATCACAACGGTTACTAGTGATAAAAGAATCGTATTTACTGCACGGCTGCCGATCAACGTTGAAACTGGTAATTTAAAAATAAAACTCTCACCAAAATCACCATGAAAAACATTAGCGATCCAACGTACATATTGTGTTGTCCACGGATCATTCAACCCAGCTGACTCACGCATTTTTTCAATAACAGCCGGATCAGTATTTGGATTGATCAGTCCTGTAAAAGGATCACCCGGCATCATTTTAGCTAACATGAAAATCAAGACGCTTAAAATCAAGATTTGAGGAATCATAAAGAGTACACGTCGTAAAATCGTCTTCCACATTAGATTGCACCTCCATCTTTTAACGCTACTTGATGTGTTTCACTAATCGTACGTAAGTCATACACACGACCATTTTGATCGTAATAATTTTTTTGATTCTCAATATATTCTTTTTCTACTTGTCGACGTTGCGCTTTGTGCTCTTCACGATGTGCAACATCAATTTTAGGAATTGCTGATAATAAACGTTTCGTATAAATATGCTTGGGATTCGTATAGATATCTTGACGCGTACCGATTTCTACAAATCGTCCTTTGTACATGATTGCAATATTGTCACACATATGTTTAACAACACCTAAATCATGTGAAATGAATAAATAACTCAAGCCATATTCTTCTTGGATATTTTTCATAAAATTTAATACTTGTGCTTGAACGGATAAATCCAAGGCAGAAACTGGCTCATCGGCAATAATCAGCTTTGGATTGGTTGCAACAGCTCTAGCCACGCCTAAACGTTGACGTTGTCCACCTGAGAATTCGTGAGGGTATTTATACAACGCATCTTCCGGCATTCCAACGATATCTAAAAGCCCTTTGACTTTTTTCTTTTCTTCTTGATCACTTAATCGCTCAAAATTACGAATTGGTTCAGCAATGATATCTAATACTCGTTTCTTTGGATTTAAGCTAGACATTGAATCTTGGAAAATCATTTGAACGTCTTTATTGTATTTCATGGCTTTGCGATTATGCGCTTTTGTCACATCTTGATCTTGGTATAAAATACTGCCGCTCGTTACTTTCTCTAAGCCAATGATTGCTTTTCCTGTAGTCGATTTTCCAGAACCTGATTCGCCAACTAAACCGTATGTTTTCCCTTTTTCGATAATAAAATCAACACCATCAACTGCCAATACATGATCAGTCACTCTGTTAAAGAAACCACTACGGATCGGATAATGAACTTTCAAGTCTTTGATTTGAATAATTTCTGCCATTATACTTCCTCCTGATCGTCTCTAAAATGGAAATGCTGATAACAGGTACAGCGGACAAAATGGCCCTCTGACACTTCATGTAACGTTGGTTCTGCTTCATGAGCATCCTCTGGAATCCAAGGAATTCTTGGCGCAAAACGACAGCCTTCTCTTGGTAATTTGCTCAACGAAGGAACCACACCTTCGATCACATGTAATTGACTATCATCTGAATTTTCTTGCGGAATTGATTGCAGTAAAGAACGTGTGTATGGATGTTTTGGATTGCTGAACAACTCTTCAGCAGTTGCCACTTCAACGAATTGCCCTGCGTACATCACAGCCACCTTATCTGCCATTTCAGCTACCACACCTAAATCATGTGTGATCAAAATGATCCCCGAGCCAGTTTCTTCCTGTAAATCCTTGAGTAAATCTAAAATTTGCGCTTGGATCGTTACATCCAATGCCGTCGTTGGTTCATCTGCAATAATAATTGCGGGTTTACATGCAATAGCAATTGCTATGATCACACGTTGGCGCATACCACCAGATAATTCATGTGGATACTGCTTTCCAACACGTTCAGGATTTGGAATGCCCACTTGTGTCAATAATTCGATCACTCGCGCTTGTTTTTGTTCAGCATTCATATCCGTATGATATGTTAAACTTTCCTTGATCTGATCTTCGATCCGCATCAAAGGATTCAACGCTGATAAAGGATCTTGGAAGATCATCCCAATATCATTGCCGCGGATTTTATTATATAATTGTTCGTTAAATGTAGTTAAATTTAAATCCTTGTAAAGAATTTCTCCAGTGACACGAGTATTATTTGCATCGTGCAGACCAATAATCGTTGTAGCTAACGTACTTTTACCACAACCCGATTCACCAACAATCGCTAAAATTTCATTTCTTCCTAATTCAAACGACACATCATCAACAGCATCATAGTATTCGTCTTTAATACGAAACCCTGTATGCAGATGCTGAACGTCTAATAATTGATTACCATCACTCACTTTAATACACTCCTCTATGCTCAGTTAAATAATTTGTTACAACAGAAAAATTTATTAAAAAAACCTCTTTTTTTAATAATTACTATTTATCCACTCATTGTAATCGGTCTCAAACAATTCATATTCTCATTGTAATCATATTTAAGCAATTGTATATAATATTTGTAAAAATTGCAACATTTGGGTAATGTAAATTTGCCCAAATAAACAAAAAGTGGCGCAAAACAGGATTTGTTTTGCTCCACTTTTTCATTTCAACTTATAAGTTGTTCATAATATAATCTACAGCGGCACCAACTGTTTCAATTTGCTCTGCGTCTTCATCAGAAATTTCTGTACCAAACTCATCTTCCAGCTCTAAAACAAATTCCATTACACTAATTGAATCTGCATTCAAGTCATCTTTAATGTTTAATTGATCTGTCACTTTCTCAGCTTCAATATCAAAGTGGTTTGAGATAATCTTCGCTACTTTTTCAACTACTTCTTCACGAGTCAACTGTATTCACCTCCACTGCTTTTGAAAAGCGTTCCTCACGATTGAGTTAAACGCTATGATACATTGTACTCACAAATGATCCATTTGTCCATCTTTTTTTGCAGACCTATTACAAAACGGTTGCAAATAGGTTGCAGGAATCCTTATTCTTTTGTTTCATAATAGCTAACAAGTTGAGGCACAACTTGGGTCTCAAGCATGGTATGGATTTGACGAATTGTATAACGAACAGCCTCTGGCCCTGTTGATCCATGTGTTTTGATCACAGGTGCTTTCAAGCCAAATAGAACAGCTCCACCATGTTTAGAGTAATCCATTTCGTCTTTCATACCACGTAACGCATTTTTTAAAAGTAATGCACCCATTTTGCCTTTAAAGCCTTCCGCCAGAATCGATGATTTTAAAAGTCCCATCATGTTTAATGCAGTTCCTTCAATTGACTTTAATACAGCATTTCCTGTAAAACCATCCGTCACAACAACGTCTGCGGCCCCGTTTAATAAGTCACGAGCCTCTACATTTCCAATGAAATTGATTTCGGCTTCTTCTGATAATAATTCAAACGCTTTTTTTGTTAGCTCACTACCTTTTGTCGCTTCAGAACCATTGTTCAAAAGACCAACGCGAGGTTTAGCGATATTCCTTACTTTTTCAGCGTAAAAAGAACCTAACACTGCGTATTGAACAAGGTGTTCAGGTTTATTGTCAGCATTTGCACCTAAATCCAGCATATCAAAACCGCCATCTGGCTGACCAATAACCGGCAACGTCGACATCAAACCTGGACGTTCTACATTTTTGATCCGCCCAACGATAAATAATCCAGCTGATAGTAACGCTCCTGTATTACCAGCAGAAAAAATCGCATCCGCTTCGCCATTTTTTACCGCTTGAGCTGCTAACACCATCGATGCCGTTTTTTTACGGCGAATTGCTTTGACTGGTTCATCATCGCTATTAATTTTTTCATCAGTATGGATAATAGTAATATTTGTTTCATCTGTGACATATTTTTTAATTTCATCTTCTTTTCCATAAAGTAAAAACTCGATCTCCGGAAAATCTTGTTTGGCTAGCATAACACCTTCAACAATGGCCTGCGGTGCATGATCGCCACCCATTGCATCAACTGCAATCTTCATAACATAGTCCCTCCTAGGTAAATTACAATAAGTAGTATAACATATTGAAAAGCGGAATGAGTCGTTTAGCTCTGGCAGAAAAATAGGGAATTCTATTCGTGACGCTTTTTGTCACTAATAGAATTCATCTTTTTTCCGAAGAGCTGACTCATGCAGCTAGATCACGAAAAGCGGAACGAAGCGTTTAACTCTCATGAAAATTAGGAATCTGACTGAGAAACGCTTTTTGTTTCATAGACAGATTATCTATTTTCCTTGAGAGTTGCTTTGTGCAGCTAGATCATCGAAAAGCGGAGCAAAGCGTTTAACTCTCATGAAAATTAGGAATCTGACTAAGAAACGCTTTTTGTTTCATAGACAGATTATCTATTTTCCTTGAGAGTTGCTTTGTGCAGCTGGATCACGAAAAGCGGAGCAAAGCAACTTTCATGAGGCGAAGTATAGTAGCCATACATAAGCACTTTATCCAGATTTGAAGTAGTACCAATTAATTCTAATCAAAAAACTGTTGCTCATCATCATTTGGTTTGATCTTCTCTGCAACCCCGCGATATTCTGGTAACATCCACCACTGTTCTTTTTTCCAAATCGCATTAGCTTCTTGTCGCGCAACTTCCAGTATATTGAAATCTGTCACAATATCACCCACTGCAAATTGCGGTACACCTGATTGCCTGGCGCCAAATACTTCACCTGGTCCGCGGAGCTCCAGATCTTTTTCACTCAGGACAAAGCCATTATTCGTCTCTGTCATGATTTTCATCCGCTCCACGCCCATCTCATTTTTCGGATTGGCAACTAAGATACAATAAGACGCCTCTGAGCCTCGACCGACCCGGCCGCGCAATTGATGTAGCTGCGCCAATCCAAAGCGATCCGCATCCATAATCAGCATAACAGTGGCATTTGGAACATTGACACCCACTTCGATTACAGTAGTAGAAACTAACAGTTGTAAGTTATTTTCTTTAAACTCCTGCATGATCGCTTCTTTTTCCTGATTTTTCATTTTTCCGTGAAGCAACCCAACCTGATACGTAGGATTAAAAAAAGCGGACATGTGTTCAAAAATTTCCGTTGCATTCTTAACATCCAAGGCTTCAGATTCTTCAATCAGCGGACAAATCACATACACCTGGTGACCACGAGCTAGCTCTTTAGTCATCCATTCTAGAACTGTATCTAATTGTGGTGGTCGAATCCAACGTGTCTCGATCGGTATTCGCCCAGCTGGCATTTCATCAATAATCGAGACATCCATCTCACCAAAAGCCGTAATAGCCAAGGTCCTTGGAATCGGGGTAGCCGTCATAAATAACACGTCCGGCCGCAACCCTTTTTCTCTTAAAATCCGCCGTTGATTCACCCCAAAACGATGCTGTTCATCGGTGATGACTAGCCCTAGCTTATGAAAAATCACATCTTCTTGAATCAATGCATGTGTCCCGATAATAATATCGATTTCGCCTGTGGCAAGCTGTTCAAGCAACTCTCGGCGTTCTTTAGTTTTAGTCGATCCTGTTAATAGCGCTGTTTTCACTTCTAAGGGATCATATAATTGCTGCAAGCTTTCCATATGCTGTTGTGCCAAAATCTCTGTAGGCACCATTAAAGCACCTTGAAAGCCAGCTGTCATCGTTGCATAAAGAACAATTGCTGCTACCACCGTTTTTCCACTACCTACATCGCCTTGTAACAAACGCTGCATATGATTAGGACTCATTAAGTCTCGGCAAATTTCATTTGTCACTTTTTTTTGTGCAGCGGTCAGCTCAAAAGGAAGCTTTTGCGTGAACGATTTTAAACGCTCCACATCATATTGGATACTCAAGCCATTTTTCTCCGCTTTTTCTTGTCTCTTTAGTCCTTGCATTTTCAATTGAAATAAGAAAAATTCTTCAAAAACTACACGACGTTTTGCTTGATGACTTTCGTTTGGATCACTTGGAAAATGCATAGCAAACATCGCTGCTTTTCTTGGCATTAAACGATACTTTTCTAATAGCTCTTCTGGCAGAATTTCAGGAATCAGCTCACCATATTTTTCAAAGCCTGTGCGGATAAGTTGAACCAAACTACTTTGGCGAACCTTTTTATTAACATGATAAATTGGAGCAAAATCCTCTCCATCATTTTTCGCTGCTAATATTTTCATACCATTCAGTGCTTTTCGTTTCGCGTCCCATTTTCCATAGACTGCTATTTCTTCGGACATAACAATTTTGTCTTTTAAATACGGCTGGTTAAAGAAGGAAACGTTGATCACAGCATGGTCTTGCATCATTCGAAACATCATTCGGCTCTTTTTGTACCCATATCGGCTGACAACAGGCTCTGATACGACGAGTCCTTTTAAAGTAACTTTTTCTTGATCCTGAATTTCGTTCAATTCTTTTTCTTGAATATCATCATAACGAAAAGGGTAATACGACAACAAATCTTCAACCGTACGAATCCCTAATTCTTTTAAATTCTCCGCCCGTTTCGGCCCAACGCCTGGTAACACACCGATGTCATCTAACAAGTCCATCAAATTCCCTCCTGACTTTAAAAGCGTAAAGGGCTCGTTCAGCAATGAGTGAAAAATAGGAGAATTTGACTGAGGTGCTTTTTGCCTCATTCAAATTTTTTCTTTTTTCCGAATTGCTAGCCCTTGAAGCTAGATAATAAAAGCGTAAAGGGCTCGTTCAGCCTTGAATGAAAAATAGGAAATAGTTGACTGTGACGCTTTTTGTCATTTTCAACTATTTATCTTTTTTCCGAAAAGTTAGCCCTTGAAGCGAACTGCCGATCATATCATTAAATACGAAAAATGCAGCTCTTTTTGTGAATTTCTATAGAAAAAGAGGCCGGGACATAACTCTGCGAGTCACATCCTAGCCACATTGAATCCGCATAAACAGTGGGAGCAGAAGCAACTACTGCGCTATGCTTCGATCACATCAAATTCTAAGTACTAAAGCACTAAGAGTTGAAGGTTTCGGAAATAAGCTGAAGTTGCTGTAAAACACAGCGAGGTACGAGCTGATGTAGAACAGTACCTACTTTTGGTCACAAAAATTTGAAGAGCAATTTCCGTGAATTCCTTCTTATTTCTCAGAGTTAAGCACTTCTGTCCCAACCTGCTCAATAAATCATTTATTATTCTGCTGAAAATAGATATGGATAAACAGGTTGCCCGCCTTCATGAAGTTCAGTTTCGATATCTTCATATTCAGCAGCCAGTGCTTCAACAAACTTTTCAGCTTCTTCCATCGTTCCGTCTTCACCGACAATGATCGTTACAATCTCTGTATCTTCATCGATCATGCGTTTTAGTGTATCCAACGACGCTTTAAACATATCTGGTTCAGAAACTACGATTTTGCCGTCGATCATTCCTAGATAGTCATCTTTTTTGATTTCAACATTATCGATCGTTGTATCACGCACAGCGGTTGTTACCTGTCCACTGACGACACTTTCGATCATTTCTGTCATTGTTGTTTTATTTTCTTCAAGTGTTTGTTGATCATTAAATGCAAGCATAGCTGTCATCCCTTGTGAGATTGTTTTCGTTGGAACAACCGCTACTGGAATATCTGCTACTTCTGCTGCTTGATCTGCTGCCATGAAGATATTTTTATTGTTAGGTAAAATAATTACTTGATCAGCATTGACTTCTTTGACAGCCTTCAAGATATCTTCTGTACTAGGATTCATCGTTTGACCGCCACTGATAATGTAGCTAGCACCAAGGCTACGGAATAATACTTGAACACCTGATCCAGCAGCAATTGCAATGACCGCATACGGTACACGAGCTTTTGGAGCAATAGCCGCCTTGGCATCATGTTCAACCAACGTTTCATGCTGTAAGCGCATATTATCTACTTTGATTTTTACTAATGAACCGAACTTTTGACCATAGTTCATTACTTCACCAGGATGTTCTGTATGCACATGAACTTTGATGATTTCATCGTCATTTACAACAAGTAGAGAATCTCCTAATTCATTTAAGTAATTTCTAAATGTTTCATAATCGAAGTCGCTGTCAACAGTTGGACCTTCACCGATTTGAACCATGATTTCTGTACAATAACCAAATTTAATATCTTCAGTTGCTACATGTCCACTGACACCGCGGTGATGTTCTGCATTCACCATCTCATCCATCTCACCTGGACTTGGTTCATAAACTTCTGTCGCTAAAAATTCACCTGATAAAGCTTCTAAGAAACCTTCATAGATAAATAACAAACCTTGACCGCCACTATCAACTACCCCAACTTCTTTTAACACAGGTAAAAGATCAGGCGTTTTAGCTAACGCGCGTTTTGCTCCTTTAACGACCGCTTCCATTACTTCGATACAGTCATCAGTTTCTTTAGCTTTACGCTCGCCAGAACGAGCGGCTTCACGGGAAACAGTCAGAATTGTTCCTTCTACGGGTTTCATCACTGCTTTGTAGGCAGTTTCTACGCCGTGAGTAAATGCTGCTGCTAAATCCTTTGCATTCAACGTCACTACATCTGGGACTTGCTTAGAAAAACCACGGAATAACTGTGATAAGATAACACCTGAGTTTCCTCTGGCACCCATCAATAAACCTTTGGAAAGAATGGTTGTGAGTTCTCCAACTTTTTCAGAACGAGAATCCGCCACTGCTTTTGCTCCACTGGTCATAGATAAATTCATATTTGTTCCTGTATCACCATCGGGTACAGGGAAAACGTTCAATGAGTTGACATACTCTGCATTCACATGCAGACGACTCGCACCAGCCTGAACCATCTCTTGGAACTGACTTGCACTGATTTCTGTTACATTCACCTAAAAAATCCTCCTTTGAGATTCCTGTTGCATAGAAAAGCGAAACGAACCGCTTAGACCTCGAACAACCGAGTAGGTACCTTTCTACATCAACTTATTTTTATTCGTTGTGTATCAAGGCATTTTATCTATTTGTTGAGAGGTCTGGTTCGTGGAGCTAGATCAATAAAAAGTGGAACGATCCAGTCCAGCCAAACTTCAAAAAAGCAAATCGCTAAATCATTGCTAACAGCTGGCTACCTAGTCAGGCAACACACGAACACCTTGCACAAATACGTTGACAGAATTAGCCGTCACACCTAGTAGTGTTTCAAGGTTATATTTTACTTTTTCTTGTACATTACGAGAAACTTCTGAAATTTTTGTGCCATAACTTACAATTGTATATACGTCGACCGCAACGCCATTTTCTTCTTGTCGTACGACCACGCCTTTAGAATAATTTTCTTTACGCAAAATGCCATTTAAATTATCTTTGATTTGGTTTTTACTAGCCATTCCGACGATACCATAAATATCTGTCGCAGCTCCGCCAACTACAGTGGCGATAACCTCATTGGTAATCTCAATGGTGCCTGCTGGTGTTTTGATTTTTACAGCCATTGATGAAAGCCTCCTTAAAGAGCACAATTGCCCTATTTTCTTCTATAATATTTTAACATAGCCGTACCTCAATGAAAAGGAACTTATCCAGATAATTATAGAGAGTCTCATCGAATTTACCAATAATTGTATAATTTACATCGTTTGAAAGAAAAAGTCAAATTGAAATGAAAGAAAAAAGCACTGCAAAACCTTGATGGTCTGCCTTGCTTTTGAATAATCATAAATTTTTCATTGCTCTTACAGAAACAAGGCACGTTTCTCCGTTGCTCATTTCGACTATGCGTTCTTTTTTTTGTACCTCTGCAATATGATTCTTGTTGATTAGATAAGACTTATGACACCGATAAAACTCTTCGTACTGATCTTCGATATCTTTTAATGCCCCATAAAACTCTTCTTCGCCATTCTCTAAATGCATAATCACTTTGTGTGAAGAAATGGAAGATTCAAAAAAGAGAACATCGTTTACATCAATCGAACGTACTGTATCCCCTGTTTTAAATTTGAAGAAGCTTTTCTTACCACTACGATCATTTAAACTTCGCTCATGAGCAATTCGAATACACTCACAGACTCGCTCTTGAATTGTTTCTTGTGTATCTTTAATGATATAATCCATCGCTTCCACTTTATACGTAAAAGTTAGATATGAGAGTTCTCCGTGCGTCGTTACAAATACAATTTTTCCTAAGTCATCGTATTTACGTATTTCAGCAGCCAAAGTCAGCCCTGACATTTCATGCTGTAAATCTACATCAAAAAAATAAAGGCCTACAAATTTGGGGTTACTCTTAACATATTCCAGTACTTCTGTAGGATTTCCTGTAGAAAATGCTAATTCCATATCTAAATTTTCCATCATAATATAGTTTTTCACGTATTGTTCCAACTTTTGGCGTTGTTTCCAATCATCTTCACATATAATAACAGATAACATGTTTCCACTCCTCTAAAATTCTATCACTAATTTTTGCGTGAATAAATCATCCACAATCGATGTCGATAAATAAAGATTATCCGCTTCCGTAACAATTTCTTGAACATTACTTAGTCCATTCCCACGATTTTCTCCTTTAGTAGAAAATCCTCTTGTCTTTAACTTATGAAGTTTAGGGATGTCTTCTCGACAGCTATTTTGCAGAATAACATGAACTGCTTTTTCATCTTGATACAAGGCTACGGACAAAACGCCATTACCTAAATATTCTAGTTCTTCAATTGCGTTATCTAGAAAAATCCCTAAGACTCTCACTAACGCCACTGAATCCATACTGACTTGATCAATACCTTCTGTCACTTCTACCTTTGTATCAATTCCCTTTTCTTGAGCGGTAATTAATTTTGACGCAAGGATACTTTTCAGTTCTCTTACTTGAACGTTCCCCAATTTTTCTAGCTTATAATTATTTTGTTCAATCACTTGAGATGACGTTTTAACGACCGAATGATAGTAGTCATTCAACCCATCAAGATCTTTTTCCTCAATAAAATTCTCCATCGACATTAAAATGTTCTTGTAATCGTGGCGAAACTTACTGATTTCTTTGAATTGATTTTCCATGCTTTCCATATAGCGTTGATTCGCTAAATATTCTAGTTCTTTTTGTTGTGCTTCGTATTTATTTCTTGTAGAACTAGCATACATGAAAAATGTTAGAAGCGAAATGAAGAAGTAGATGATGAAAAAGACTAGATTTAACGTGATGATTTCCGAGTTATTCCCTAGGTATTGACCTAAAAAAATACTGATGTAGTAAATGATCAGCATATACATGCCGATAATACTAATAATTGGAACAAAGTCATTTAGAAATGGTATCTGTCTCTCAATACTAGGTCTAAGTTTTATAATTAGAAAAACCATGATAAAAGGTAATCCAAAGCTTACGATTGTATGTATAAACGTATCCAAACCATCTATCATTACACCTTGGTTCTTCCATAAATACGCATCCATCACTCCAGCAATATGATCACAAATGATCATAAGTATCATGACATATGATAATGTACCCGCAATATATATCATTCTGGAATCAATAAAATATCGTCCAAGAATCAGCATCGAAATTATAATTAAAATCGCTACATAACCACCAATAAATAGAAAGATATTCCCAGCAGCTAGTGCAAGAACTACCAATAGTAGAATTTCTTTCGCTACAAATTTCTTCTCACCCATCAATACTTTTGTATTTAAATAGCTAAAAATCATTTGAAAAAATACTAATGCTATAGGAACTAAGTTAGCCATATTCATCAATAATTAACTCCCTCATAAATATAAGTAAATTATACATGTTAGGCTAATTCAAAGCAAATTATTTTTAGTAATTGATTATAAATTAGAGTCTAAATGATTCATTTATTTAATTTCTATTTTAGTTCTTCCAGTAATTCTTTTGGCATTTCTGGCTCATCCATAAATCCACCACAACACATCACCAAATTCTGACTTCCCCAACCTGTAAACAATCTAACTAATAATTTTTTCATTTTTCATTCTCCTCTATACTCTTTTTATTTTTAATGGCAAAACGCTTATACCTGACAAAATATTTCCAATAATCATAAGATTTTGTATCAACAACACTGGAACACATATCATAATAATCGTCATAATCAGACACGAACCTAGCGCCTGAATTCGTCTTCGTTGCTTCTTTTCATCACTACCAATCGGATTTTTACTTGTTGCTTTTGGCGCATATTTACTTAGTACCAATCCATTGATCACTTGCAAAAAGATCAATCCTTCTACCGGAATCAACAATCCTCCAGTAAGTACCCCAGCAGATCCGACAAATAATAAAATGCTTGTAATGATGCAGCCAAAGCTGCTACCTGCATGATCTCCATATGCAAACACCCTAATGCTCAAAAAGCTTAGATGAAGAATCAGTGTTTCAATGCCAATATTCAGAATACATGCAGTACCATAGATAAACAATAATTTAGATAGATTGATTACGATTGACTCGATCCCTAGTTTACATTTAAAATAATCAATTCGATCCAATTCTTCCTGACCTTCTAAAATATAGTTTAAAATTCTATTGCTAATATAACTTTCTACGTTCCACAAATTCCAAAGGCTTTTTTCCACATTTATTCCCTCCGCTTCCTTGAATTAACTTTACCAAAGAAGCGTATAAGCTGAATATTCATTGCGTGAATCGACATTTTTGTTGCTTTAACTGAAAAACAGAGGATTTTTTATTGCATAAACGTTCATTTTCTATTCCTAAGTGTAAAAAACACAAAAAAGCGAAGAGAGTTGTATTACTACTCTCCGCTTTTTTGTCCTTAGGTGATTAATTTCTCTACTTGCTTTTTAGTACCAGCAGAATAATTTAAAGCCCCATGCATCCACTACACAAAATTTACCGCCTTTTACTTCGCCTTCTTGTTTCGCTGTTAGTTTTTTCATCTATATCTCTCCCTCTTCTTTTAGTTTTAAGTTGCGCTTGGTTTCCGATTTGATTTTAGTTACTACTTATTATTCTGCTTAGTACCAGCAGAATAATTTAAAGCCCCATGCATCCACTACACAAAATTTACCGCCTTTTACTTTGCCTTCTTGTTTCGCTGTTAGTTTTTTCATCTATATCTCTCCCTTTTCTTTTAGTTTTAAGTTGTGCTTGGTTTCCGGTTTGATTTTAGTTACTACTTATCCTGCTGCTTAGTACCAGCAGAATAATTTAAAGCCCCATGCATCCACTACACAAAATTTACCGCCTTTTACTTTGCCTTCTTGTTTCGCTGTTAGTTTTTTCATCTATATCTCTTCCTTTTCTTTTAGTTTTAAGTTGTGCTTGGTTTCCGATTTGATTTTAGTTACTGCCAATTCTGCTGCTTAAGACCAGCAGAATACTTTAAAAATCCATATATCCCATATACAAATTCTGCCGCCTTTTACCATTTCTTCTTGTTTCGCTGTTAATTTTTTCATGGTTTTCCTCTTTTCTATTTTTTTAGATGGATCGTTTTTTGATTCTACATTACTTTATTATTCATCTCTTTGATTAGAAGCAGATTTTGATTCCTAATATACTGTTGACGAAACACCATTTGCCGCCTTTTACTGCTTTTTCTTGTCTCGTAGTTAGTTTTTTCATCTATTTTTCCTCTTTTCTATTTTTTAGATTGATCGTTTTTTGATTCTACATTACTTTATTATTCATCTCTTTGATTAGAAGCAGATTTTGATTCCTAATATACTGTTGACGAAACACCATTTGCCGCCTTTTACTGTTTCTTCTTGTCTTGTTGTTAGTTTTTTCATGTGTTACCCTCCATATATTGATTTTCTATTATTTTTATATTTTCTTCGTCAGCTTGGCCTAAGCGTACCAGCAGAATAGTTTGACTCCCCAAATATTGAAAGCACACACTCTTAAGCCAGCTTGGATTTCATTGGTTTCCTTTTGTTCTAATTTATTCATGATCATTCTCCTTTTCTTTGATCGTCTATTTATTTGTTCAGCTATTTAATTAAATGTTGAAACACAATACTTTATAACCAAAAGCATCCAATACACAAAACATTTTTCCTGCTGTGATCTCTTCGCCCTTTTTCATACTTAATTTAAACATTTTATCGCTCCTTTCATTCGTATTTATTGAAAGTACTATTTTCTCCATTTATTTTTTCGACTTACTGGTTTATTTAAAAGTAAAGCATAATACTTTATAGCCAAAAGCATCTACTACACAAAATGTTTTTCCCGCTTTAATCTCGCTGCCTTTTTTCATACTTAATTTAAACATTCGTTGTTCTCCTTTATTTTTTATAGTTGCTTCTTACTTGATCTATATTATTTCCAAGAGCCGCAAAGAACTTGATATAACCACCAAGAACTCGCTGGAGCAAGAATTTTCCCAGCCTGAATTTCTTTACTTTGTCTCACGTCTAATTTCTTCATCTTATTTTTCTTCCCTTCTACCTGTCATTTTCAAGTTCTAGCTTATTGTTCTTTTATATGCGTCATTTTGATTTTTCTACATTATCTGTAATCCATTTATTTACTTGTTCAACTGATATGCCTTTTTCTGGTGTCCACTCCACTTTACTGTCTAGCTTTCCATTGACAAACTTGGCAATTGTAGGTGTATAAGCCAAATCATACGTCTTTTTAAAGCTTTCCCATTTAGTCTCGGCGGTTCTAAGTTCTGCGACATTGAGATACAACAATTGGTCCTCTAATTTGTGATTTTTAACCAATTTGATCAAATCAGGTTCAAACTCATTACAATCCCCACATGTTGGACGCCCAACGTAAACATAGAATGATTCCTGGTTTGCCACTTTATTTTCAAATGTATTTAATGTAATCGCATCAAGGTGATTGTAAATTTGCGGATATGAGCGGTTAGATTCTACCAATTCTGTTTCTTTTTCTTCGACCTGCGCACTTAATGAATAAGCATGGTTGGCAGTGAATAGATTTGATCCAAAAATCGCTGTTAAGATTGCGGCATAGATTACTTTTTTCTTCATTTTTTATTTCCTTTCTAGAATTTTACTTTTCCTAATAAGATATCTTCTGTTTCTTTTAGTTCTCGACTGCCTTCCAAGCGTTTCATATCACCATTTTCAACAATCAGAATTGTTGGTGTTACAGTAATATTATGCTCTTTAAGAAAACCGCTGTTTTTTGCGTTATCTGTATCCATGTAATAGACCGTTTTGTTGGTATTCTCAATGGCTTCTTCCATCACTGGTTTGTATTCTTGACACGATGAACAGCCTCTATTTCCTACCACAACGAAAACATCTTTTTTATCGTTTTTAAATTGCTCTAATTCTTCCATCTCTATCTTATTTTTCGTGTAATCTTTCGTCTGATTATTCACCATGAATAAGACACCCGCTGCTATAATGATTATCCCTAAACCGATTTTAATTAGATTCTTGATTGTTTTCTCCTCCTTTTTTCTGTATCTCAAGGATCTCATCCGAACAGGCCAAAACATCTGGCTCATGGCTAACTAGAAGAACAATTTTGTTTTTGTCCTTTGCTAACGCCCTAATTTTGTTCATTAGTGCCGATTTTGAATCACTATCCAGATTTCCTGTTGGTTCATCAAAAATGTAAATACTTTTTTCTTGATACAAAGCCCTCATTAAAAGGATTTTTTGTTTTTGCCCTTGGGAAAGATTTGCTGCATCCATTTGAACAAGGTGATTATTAGACAGTTTTAAGTTAAAAATATCTTCATATTGATTTTTTTCTTTTTCCTGTAATTGCTCATTAAAAACTTTATACCGAATGTTACGGCCAACTGTATTACTGTATAGATTGAACTCTGGAGAATACATTCCTATATACTCATTAATGTCTGTTTCTTTTAGTGAGTGTCTTTTCGTACTCTCATTAATCACAAATTCTCCTTCATCTGGTTGTAAAACTCCTGAAAGTAATTTGATCAAAGTAGATTTGCCAGAACCATTTTCTCCTTTGATTCCATAAATTTTTCCTGCTTGCATTTCGAAGCTGAAGTCCTTAAAAATTTGCTTGCTCTTGTCATAACTAAAATCGAGATGATCAACTGCAATTTTTTCGATCCTTTCCACATCTAATGGCTCTTTATTTTTGATTTCTATATTACTTTGGTAATCATTTGAGCTTTGGATAAAATCGATTGCTACAGTACTTTTCTGATACATCAGCCAACTTTGAACAACAGGAGATAGACTATTTAAAATGATTGAGATGATGAAAATACCTGTTGTGGTATTGATCATACTTGCTTGTTCTCCATATAAGGTCATTGTACTTAAAATCAGAAAGGCACTTAAACTCATCAGTGTAACCATCGATTGATAAACAGAAACTACGTTCAATTCCGTAGTACTATTGCTTAATCGAGCACTTAAGAAACTTTTCATCTTGTCCTTAACAAAGTTTCCTGATTGTTTTGTTTTAGAAAATACATTAATATCTAGAGATGATTTAATATTATTTTCTATCGATGAAGAAAATACGGAAGATTTGCCTATAATATCCATCTCATTGCTTTTGATTGCCTGAATCTTATGTTTCAAATAAATGATATAAACTGTGCTCCAAAATAATAGGGCTAATGCCAGCCAACTTGAAATACTCGCTAAGACAGCAGTCAATACAATGACATAACTAATATTGATTTTAAAATAAAATTTTTGAAATAGGCCGGATACTGAATTGACCAAATTCCAGAAATAGCCTGTAACATTCTCCAAATTCTTTCCAGAATCAAGATCGCTAATCTTCTGATTGTAATAATTCATCAGAATTTTTTCTTGAATGTCATTTTCGAGTTTTACTTTCTGCCTGCCTTCTCTAATATTCACTAAAAAGAATAGATAGATCAGCCAACCTACTATAAAAATTGGTTTTAAGATATCGATAATCGGCGACTTTGGTGTAATGCTTTGCATCAACGATTGAATAAACATCGTTGTTGCAAATGGCAGAATGTATTTCAGAAAGAGTAATAGGATCATGTTAGCTTTTGTTTTAATTGGTAAGCTAGTCATTACTTCTTTATAGAGAATCTGCGCTACACCTGTTTCTTTCTCCTTTGTTCTGAAATTAAAACTGATTTTTTTCTTTTTCTTAGTAACTTGTGTCACATCTTGAATGTCTTCAATACATAATGCATATCCAAGAAAGATAGCTCTTAAATCTTCTTTTTCGTAAACTCTAAGTTTAGGTTCAGCGGGATTAGAAATTGTATAGCGATTGTCTTTGATTTCGTGGACAACAACGTAGTGTGCATATCCCTCGTTTTCAACCACTAACACCATTGGCAACTGTTCCACACTTTCTAACTCTTCAAATTCCCTTACTTCGTAAGAACTGGATACTACGCCATAATGCAGCAATATTTCATTTAACTCTCCCAGAGACAATCCCTGGTCTTTTTTTAGATTATAATGCTGATACAGCTCACTAACATTTTTAATTTTGATTTCAAGTTGATCTAAAATTACTCTCAGTGAGGCAATGCCGCAATCCGTACTTGATTTTTGCATGTAGTGCGCATACATAGTCTTTGCCCCTTCCTATTTTTCAACAGTGATATCCCCCATTGTATCGATTTTTATTTGATCTTTACTTGATTCCTTTGTTTCAGGTACAACTTTGACCTCGCCTTGATCATTTGTTTCTAATTGATAAACACCTTCAAAAGCTGCTTGGATTTTCGCTTCAACACTACCAACTACACTGTCGATTTCTAAAGATTTATAGGTCGCATCTTTCCCTAAGTCAATTGTAAAAAGTAATGGTTCTTTGCCATTAGCCGTGGTCATCAATCTGAATTGATTGAGTTTAGCCAAAGGAATTTCTAACGAATTCTCTTTTTTCACCGTTCCTTTTAAAAATTCTTCGTTTTCTTCAGAGATTTTGCCTGATAAAGAAATCTTCGTCTTCTCATTGCTTGTTTCATTAACAACTACTTTGACCTCTTGTTCAGCTCCTTGCAACGCGATTTTTTCGATTTGAGAATCTGCTAATTCCCATGATAGATCAACTTGACTTGCTGGTTTTCCTGCAGCAAAACTTGTATAACCAAAGAACCCAATTGTTACTAATACCGCTACTAAAATCATAATTTTTTTCTTCATAATAAATCTCTCCTCTTATTTAAATTCTCTATTTTTGAATAATCTAAAGCTGACCAATAACGCGAGTGCGCTATAAATGGCACTGCTGATAAAAATGGTTTGGAATTGACTACTTGAAAGTGCCGATAGATCTGTGACCATGCGTAAATTCGAAAAGAATAAGGTATCTAAAATAAAATCAAATTTAGCAAAGTATGTGGAAATAATGTTTGAAAAAATAGTATCTCCGACAAATGCCAATGAAATAAACGCTGCTACTGAGATATAGGAAGCTTTAAGCCCATTGAATAATAAAATACCAAGACTGCTGGCCGCTAGATATAACGGAAGTTGTGCTAACAATGGTTTCATCGCTGCGCTTAATGAAAAGCCTCCTTTTAAAGCCCATGTTGTAATCATCAAACTGGTTGCATATACTCCAATAAATAAAATTGTTAACAAAAAGGTCAAAATTGTTTTACTGGCAAAGAAAGTACTGCGTTTCATGCCTGAAATCAGCGAATTATTAACTACACGATAACTGAACTCATGTCCCCAGGAAATCATAAAGATATTTGTTAAAAATACTGGTAACAGTAATGCTCCGTTGGATAAGCCTGATTGGATGATCAATTGAGGCGTATTGTCTGAGGAAGCTAAAAACCCAAATGCTATCCCCACAACAACCAGTCCCGCTACTGAATAAAACCCTAGTGAACTTTTAATAATTCTATAAAAATCTGCTTTTAATGTACTAATCATGTTTAGCTCTCCCATCAATTAAGTTTAAGTAATATTCTTCTAAATTTTCTTCTCTATATTCAAAATGCGTGAGATAAATATTATGTTCAAACAATAGCTTGGCAATTGCCGGCATCGTTTCTTTCTCTGCCTTGATCACTATTAAATCGTCTTTTTGTTCTACTTGATAGTTGTTCTTATTTAACAACTGAATCGTTAGTGAAGCCACTGAACTCTTTAGAGAAATACTTCTGCCACATTCTTCTGCTAGTTCCTCACTCGTCAACTCTTTAATTAAACTTCCTTCGTTGATAATGCCATATCTGCTGGCAACTAATGATAGTTCTGTAAGAATATGGCTGGAAATTAGGATCGTTGTTCCAAATTCTTTATTCAAACGATGAATGATTTCTCTTATTTCTACGATTCCTTGGGGATCTAAACCATTTACAGGTTCATCTAGAATCAAAAATTCTGGGTTATCTAGAATAGCCAAGCCGATTCCTAAGCGTTGCTTCATTCCTAAAGAATAGTCTTTAAAGACTTTCTTTTTATCTACATTTGCCAAACCTACAAATTCGAGCACTTCATCGATCCGCTTTTTATTTTTTATGTTTCGTTGAATGGCGTAATATTTTAAATTATCTCTTGCTGATAGATACGGATAACAAACGGGCCCTTCAATAACTGCTCCCATTTTCATTTTGTTTACTGCATTAAATTTCAAGTTTCCTGAACTTTTTTCAATCAATTGTGTGAGAAGACGAATAAAGGTTGTTTTCCCCGCACCATTTTTTCCTATAAAGCCATAAATATCTCCTTTATTGATTGTCATGGAAACTTCATTGACCGCATGATATTCTTTGTAGGTTTTGAATAAATCGTCTGTTTTAACTAAATAATTGCTTCTGCTTGCTACTTTCATTATTTTTCCTCCTCATTTAAGAGCTAATTTTTTCTTGCAGTTCGTTGTTTCGTCTGCCTTACACTACTTATTATAGACAGAATAAAATGCCAGAACGTTTTTTGACTTAAAACGAATAAAACAGCACATTATCGTTGTTTTTCAGTTATTCTCCAACGATAAAGCCAACCTGACTGGCTTTAGCTTGATTGTTGATCGCTTATGCATTCTTAAGCGTTATTACCAAAGACAAAGCATTTACTTTTGGACAAACCATTTTTGCTTCAATCAAAATGTGTTTAGGTTCTCCTTCAGTTTATTTCTAATAATCGAAAGAGCCAGAGGGCTAACTCTGTGAGCTAGCCCTCTGGCTCTTTTAGTTTGAGGCAAGGTCAAGTAATTTTGCCCTTTCTTCTATAAGCATGCCTACCGTTTACGATGTACTCATATTTGCATCTATGCCTAGAACCTTTATTTCGAAACATTCAAATCCGTTTTCAGAATGTGTTCTAACTTCCAAGTCCTATTTAATAGATATAATGAGTTTTTGCTATCTTGTAATTCATAGTTGATAACTTTTCGATTTAATAGTAATAAAATTTTCCCAACTAAGTTATCTTCTTGTTCTTCTTCAACATTTCTCAATAAAATAATGTAGTGAGCGTTCTCCTTCAATTGCTCGTTACTTCTTACTTTTATTATATGAAGACTATCTTCAGTTTTTTTTTTGATATAGGCCATCCCTTCAATAACTACTATAAGTCTCAGATCCATTTCCTCCATATAATCGCTAGGCATCTTCGCTTCCTCGAGAAAATTGAATAACTCTAAAAAAACAAGTTTTTCTTTGTTTGCTTTTTGAATCATATCAAGCGTTTTAAATGGAACTGTAGGTAATTGATCGTACGGTCCTTTCAAAAAATCTAAGAATATTGCTTCATCATATTTTCCCTGCTGACCTCTATTATCTAGCTTAGCTTTGACATTACTATCACCCTTTTTCTATTAGAACTTTTTACCAACTGGACTATAATTGGTAGTTACTTACTATTTTATCTAATATTTTAGTGTTTAGACTTTTTTTCTTAAAGTCTTCATTTGTCAGCTTTTTTTAAAATTATTACGTTCAAGTATGCCTGAACGTAACATTTATAGAAATTCAACAAGATATTCCATATAAAAATTGAAATGAGCTTGCCAAATCACTATTAATGTGATAAATTAAGTTAGTATGAGCTGAAAAATATCGCTCCGAGATCAAAGCAAAGGAGGAAACTAAAAATGGCAAAAGTATGTTACTTTACTGGTCGTAAGACAAGCAGCGGCAATAACCGCTCACATGCAATGAACGCTACTAAACGTACTGTTAAACCTAACTTGCAAAAAGTTCGTGTATTAATAGACGGTAAACCTAAAAAAGTTTGGGTGTCAACTCGTGCTTTGAAATCTGGTAAAATCGAGCGTGCTTAATCTTAACCGAACATAATCAAAAAGCTGAACGGCATGCCGTTCAGCTTTTTTTATTTATTATCTCGACTTTGGATCACAGCAATCATCCCTGTGTCAAATGAAAATCCAGCAGTGTCTCCAACAAATTCATTACTTGCATAAGAAGTAGGAATCGCTACATCTACATGGTCCAACGTATATTTACTTTCCGTTAAAGTCAGGTTTTTAACTGGTGTTAAGCAGCAATAGGCTAGATAATCCATCCTTGCTTCTTTTTTGACCACATACTCTCCTGGAAGATAATAGACAATACTATTTTGATAATCTTTTATGTTTATTTGACGAATAAACTTCTGAAAACGTGGTTCAAACGGCAACCACAGATTTGCTAAGAAGTGATCCAAACGACCTCCTGTTGCTCCTATAATTGTAATACAGGCTTTAGGAAATTTTTCAACAGTGAGCGCCAATGCTAATTGAGTATCTGTATCATCTTTTTCTGCTTTTGCCTGTACCAGCTCTTTTGCTTCTTTTTGGATCAGCTGTTGTTCTTCACAGGTTAAAGAGTCAAAATCCCCCACTGCTAAATCCAAGACCCAACCACGTTTTACGATATACAAACTTCCTCGATCAATGCCTACCAAGTAATCGAAGGTTTCAGCATCAAACTGCGGCCACTCATCAGGCGAACCGCCAGCCACAAGAAGAATATTCATTAATCTAACACAGCTCTCAATGCATCAATCCGGTCTTTCGGACTTTCCGAATTATAAATATAAGAACCTGCTACAAAAACATTGGCACCTGCATCTTTACAGCGTTTAGCTGTCTCAGGAACAATTCCACCATCGACTTCGATATCATACGTATAGCCTTTTGTTTCTTTCCATTCTTTTAATTGAGCGATCTTCTCCAGTGAGCTTTCAATAAACGATTGCCCGCCAAATCCAGGGTTAACGGTCATAATCAAGACCTGATCAACTGAGTCCAATACATACTCAATCGCTGATAGAGGAGTTCCTGGATTGATCACAACTCCCGATTTCACACCAGAAGCGTTGATCATTTGAACTGCACGATGGATATGCGGCGTTGATTCAACATGAACAGTGATAATATCCGCCCCAGCTTTAGCAAAATCCTCAATATAGTTTTCCGGCTGAACGATCATCAAATGAACGTCTAAAGGTAGCTTAGTCACTGGTCGAATCGCTGAAACTACGTTTGGTCCTAAGGTAATATTTGGGACAAATTGGCCATCCATCACATCTACATGAATGTAATCCGCTCCTAATTTTTCAACTAATTGAATATCTCTTTCTAAATTGGCAAAGTCGGCACTTAAAATCGATGGTGCTAGTTTCATTAAAACCACTCCTTGTTCTTTTTTGGTCAATCCTTCAACACTTAAAATGTACTTCCTTATATCAGCTCGTATTTACTAAAACCGAGGGACTACTTTTTTATTTTTTCTTATAAATAGGTCTGCGATTTTCTATTTCTAATAAAAATTGTAAATAATTATCGTATCTTGTTTGAGCAATCATTCCTGATTCTACACGTTTTTTCACTTCACAGCCAGGTTCTTTCCGATGCATACATTCGCGAAATTTGCATAACGATGATGCGTCTACAAATTCGGGAAATTGTTTCGGCAGCTCGGTTGTTTCCATTTCTAAAAAGTCGATTGAACTAAAGCCTGGCGTATCAGCAACTAGACCATCATATAAAGGCAACAGTTCTACATGGCGCGTCGTATGTTTGCCCCGGCCTAGTGATTCAGAAATCTCATCTGTCGCTAATTGTAAGTCAGGTGAAATTCTGTTTAATAAGGTTGATTTACCAGCACCAGATTGCCCCATAAAAACGGTCAAGCGCTCTGGAAAATATTGCTCTAACGCTTGAAGCGCTGCTGCGTCATCAACTTGAGTTGCGGCGATTACTGGATAACCAATTGCACCATAGACTTTTTGAGCATCTGCCACACTAACTGATTCCGTTCCATTCAGTAAATCGACTTTTGTTAAATAAATGATTGGAGCGATTCCTTTATCTTCCAGCGTGACTAAAAAGCGATCCAGTAAATTGTATGAAAAATTAGGTTCGACCATACTCATGACAATCACACCTTGATCCACATTCGCCACTGGTGGACGCACCAGCTCATTATGCCTAGGAAAAACTTCAAGCAAGTAGCCATCCGTTGGATTATCACTTTCAAACATCACTTCATCACCAACTAATGGCGTGATTTTTCGATTGCGAAAATTACCGCGGGCTCTCGTTTGAAAGGTTGCACCCTCTGCATAAATGTAGTAAAAACCGCTTAACGCTTTTCTAATTTGACCTTTCAGAAATGCCACCTCCTCGTTTCTATTGCTTTCATTTTACCATAGGTTTGAGAAAAGCTAAACGCAGGGCTGAAGAAATCCCCTTTTCCCATAAAAAAAGTGATCAAGACAACGTTCATCTTAATCACTTTACGTTACTTATTTAATTATTTCCATCGCTTGTCGGGTCTGTTGCATTTGAGAAATTGACAGTAACAGTTGCTCCTTTAGCAAGAGTTCCTCCTGCACTTGGTGAAGTACTCTCTGCTTTTCCTTTTGATGCATCACCAGAGCCTGTAGCATACGTAAATCCGCTACCTTCTAGCTTTGATTTTGCCTCAGCTTGAGATAGTCCTGTAACGTCCGGAACTGTAACCTCTCCTGGGCCTGAGCTGACACGTAATATAACTTTGCCCGTTTTAATATCAAAAGAAGCGCCCTCTTTTGGATCCTGAGAAATAACTAAGCCTTTAGCCACTGTATCACTCGCTTCATCGACTTGCTCGTACTTAATACCAAGAGCCACTAAATCAGTAACTACATTTTCGTATGAACGTCCGACATAATTACTTAAAGAAATTTTACTTGATTCAGAACTAGTCGTCGTCGTTTTATCCGGTCCAGAGCTTACGGTTAATGTAATCTTCCCTTTTTTAGGATTAAACGGATTACCTGCAGCTGGATTTTGGGCTATCACTAAATCCTTGGCTATTGTATCACTTGGTTTATCCACGCGAGTGATCTGACTTTCTTTTATACCATAGCTCAATAACTCAGTCACCGCATTATTATAACTGTAGCCTAAACTTGCGTAATCAGCTAAATAGATATCATCCGGCCCTTCACTAACAACCAGCGTGATCTCGTCCGTTTTAGGATCGACTTCTTCACCTTTTTCAGGTGTTTGACTAATGACTTTGTCTTCGTCTACTTTCGAATCTGTTTCTTTCGTGATTTTGATTTGACTCTCTTTGAAACCTAATTTGCCCAATGCTTCGATGGCATCTTTATAGTCTTCTCCAGTATAATCATCAAGCTTGATTTTCTTGTTCCCAGAGCTTATATAAAGTTCGATTTCCCGATTTTTTTTCACGGTAGACTCTATGGCTGGATCTGTTTTAACTACTTTTCCTTCCTCAATCGACTCGTCCGGAATTTCTTTCGTCTCATCTTTGACTTTCAATCCAGCATCTTCTAGTATTTTTCGTGCTTCAGCTTCCGTTTTGTCTTCTACATTAGGGATCTTAACTTCACTGCTGCCTCGCCCTGCAAAATAGAGCCCGCCAGCGATGAGCAAAGCCAATACTAACAAGATGATAAAAATGATCAATGGCTTCTTTTTCTTCTTTGCTGCCGCTTCTTGCTGCTCAATTTCTTCATGCTCATTTCGGTCTTCAGGTGGGGTTTCCATCGAATTAAAAGAAGACGGCATCGCCATTTCATCTGTGATCGGCGTTAAAATTTTCGTTTCGCCCATTAAGCCTGTCGGTTGCCATTTGGGTTCATTTAATCGGTTCGCAGCCAATACAGTATATAGATCACGTGACATCTCTTCGGCTGTTTTATAGCGGTCAGCTGGGTCTTTGGCTGTTGCATGTAAGACCACATTTTCCAACGATTGAGGAATATTAGGATCAAACGTTTTAACTGAAGGCATCTCTTCTTGGAAATGCTTCAAAGCAATCGTTACAGCAGACTCTCCATCAAACGGTACATTCCCTGTCAGCATCTCATATAAAATGATGCCCACTGCATAAACATCTGATTGATTGGTCGCCATACTACCTCTTGCTTGTTCAGGAGATAGATAGTGAACAGAACCTAACATCGTATTGGTTTGTGTGATCGATGTTTCCGTTAACGCAATTGCGATTCCGAAATCGGTGATCTTCACAACGCCGCTTTCATCCATCAAAATGTTTTGCGGCTTTAAATCTCTATGAATGATTCTATGTTCATGAGCTAGTGAAACAGCTGATAAAATTTGTTCCATGATATCAACAATTTTTGCATATGGAATTGGGTATTGGGTTTGGATAAATCGTTTCAGATCCATCCCTTTCACATATTCCATGACTAAGTATTGCATGCCGTCTTCTTCGCCTACATCATAGACACTGACGATATTTGGATGAACCAACTCAGTAGCAGCTAAAGCTTCCCTTTGAAAGCGGCGAATGGCTGCTTGATCATTTTGAAAGTCAAAACGCAGCACTTTAACAGCTACGTCACGATCCAAAATCAAGTCATGCGCTAAAAAGACATTCGCCATACCGCCACTACCGATATTGCCAATAATATGATATCGACCATTCAATTTTCTGCCGATTTCGATCATTGGTTTTCCTCCTTAGATGCGTCATGTTCGTCAAAATGAATCACTAAAACAGTAATGTTATCCGCGCCACCCGCTTCATTTGCTGTCGTGATCAATGTTTCAACTTTTTCATTTAATGGTTTTTCTGAAAGTAATATGGCCAAAATATCTTCTTCTGAAACCATGTTTGTCAGCCCATCTGAACATAGTAAAATATAATCATCTGGAACCCAAAGATGATTAGCTACATCAACTTCTACCATTCTCGGCATACCTAACGAGCGAGTCAAGACATTTTTGCGCGGGTGATTGGCTGCCATTTCACGAGTGATCTCACCAGATTTTACCAGCTCATTAACTAGAGAGTGATCTTCTGTTAGCTGACGTAATTGATTATTACGTACCAAATAAGCTCGGCTATCGCCAATATTGGCCAATATGAAGGATTGATTTAGCAGTACTGCACTGACAATCGTCGTTCCCATTCCTAAATATTCTGGTTGAGATTGCCCCTTTTGATAAATCATTTCATTTTCATCTTGGATTTCTTTGATCAGCCATTGCGCGGCTTTTTCAGATGTGTCGATCAGACTCTCCTGCCAGCGCTCACCAAGGTTATTGACCGCCATCTGGCTAGCAACATCACCTGCCTGATGACCGCCCATCCCATCCGCTAAAATAGCTAAAGAAACGCCTGCCTGATTTTCAAATAGACCAGCATAATCTTGATTCGTATTGCGTTTTCGTCCGACATCTGTTTGAAAATTGATTTCCACTATGCTCCACCTCGTTTAACAAACTTTCTGCATACAGCAAATAAAAAATCCATCTGTCCCTAATTGATGTGGGTATAACGTAAGCATTTGATCATGTATAGAAGGCTGAACCGCTTCACTAACACTCACATCGATTTTTTTGAATTCTGGATGTTTTTGTAAAAATGCTGCAACAACTTCCTGATTTTCTTCTTCAGCAATTGTACATGTACTATAGACCATTATACCGCATTCTTTCAATGTTGGGGCGACACTTTCTAGAATTTCTAGTTGAATTTTAGGTAATTGCTCAAAATCCTGAGCCGATTTATTGTATTTAACATCTGGTTTACGGCGCATTAAACCTAATCCAGAACAAGGCGCATCAACTAAGATTCGATCAAAGTAATCGGTTGGAAACTCTTCTCCTACTTTGCGTGCATCTAATTTTTCAGTATCAACAACGTCTTTTACATGCAGACGCTCTGCATTTTGTTTAATCAGCTTGATTTTGTGATCATGGATATCTAAAGACTTCACACGTCCGCCTTGAGCTGAATCAAGAAATGTTGCGATATGAGTCGTTTTACCACCCGGAGCTGCACAGGCATCTAAAACTACGTGATTTTTTTCAATCTGCATCGCTGGTGCCACCAACATCGAACTTTCATCTTGTATCGTTAGTTTCCCTGCTGTAAATAAATAACTGCCTGCTAAAAAGCCTTTTTCAGCCACTACACCATAAGGCGACACTTGGCTGGCTGATGCTTCAATATGATCTTTTTGCAATTCTTCTAATGCATCTGAAATACTGATTTCGCGTGTATCCACACGTCCGCTGACATGACTTTTTTCAAAAAGTGATAAGCCTAATTTTCTTGTTTCTTCTATCCCCATTTGTTTGATTAGCTTTTCCGTTAACCACTTAGGCATACTGATCTCTATTGACAAACGTTCGACAGGATCGTTGATTTTCTCTAAACTTGGTGCACCTTCACGTTGAAATGCCCGAAGTACACCGTTAACAAACTTACCGATTCCGACATTTCCTCTGTGCTTACCGATTTCCACTGCTTCATTAATGATCGCATGATCCGGTATTTTATCTAAAAAGACTAATTGGTAGATCGACAGACTAAGTAAGTTTTTCACCCAACTATCTACTTTTTTAGGCTTTGTAATGAATGGTGTTAAATAATATTCTAATAACAACTTACGGCTGATCGTTCCATAGACAAGCTCCGTAAATAAACGGCTGTCCTTTTCTCCTAAAGCTGACTTATTGATCATTTCATTTAGTAATAAATTCGAATACGCTCCGCCGTTATCTACACGTTCGATCGTTCTTAACGCTACGTAACGAACTGAGCTTTTTACTCTTGTTGGTATTTTTTTCCCCATATTTGACTAGCCCACCTTATCTGATTCTGCGACTGTTTTACCGACTCCGTTTAAGAAATCTTGGATGAATAATTTTCCTTTACCAGATGGTTGAATCACATTTATTGAAAGAACCGTTCCTTCTCCACAAGAGATCCATAGTTCTTTTTTACTGCGTTTTATGATCGTCCCAGGTGTAGCCTCAGTCGTTTCAGCTAGCGGTGTGACTGCCCATAATTTCCAGTTTGTTTCTTTGTAAGTCGTAAATGCTGTCGGCCATGGACGCATTCCACGCACTTGATTATCGACTTGTTCAGCTGTTTTCTGCCAATCGATGCGTTCTTGCTCTCTTGTAATATTCGGTGAGAACGTCACTTTTGTTTCATCTTGAGGAATCGGCGTGATTTCATTGGCTAAAATTTTAGGCAAGGTCTCTAACAACAATTCTTTCCCTACAAGACTTAATTTATCAAACATCGTCCCCACATCATCAGTTTTAGTGATTGGAATCGCCTTTTGAGAAAGAATATCCCCAGCATCCATTTTCTTCACCATTTCCATGATTGTGACACCTGTTTCTTTTTCTCCTTCAATGATCGAATAATGAACAGGCGCACCACCGCGGTATTTTGGCAATAAAGACGCATGGACATTGACTGCACCAAATTTAGGAACATTTAAAATCCTCTCTGGTAAAAATTGACCAAAAGCAGCTGTCACAATCAAATCAGGCGCAAGTTCGATAATCGTTTCCATTTCAGGTGATCCTGAGATTTTTTCTGGCTGTAAAACAAGTAAGCCATGCTTAACTGCGGCTTCTTTTACAGGAGTTGGCGTGATTACTTTTTTTCGTCCGACAGGTCGGTCCGGTTGAGTAACTACCGCTTGAATTTCATAACCATTTTCGATCAATCCTTCTAAAACGGGCACAGAAAATGCTGGTGTCCCCATAAAAATTAGTTTAGTCATCTAAATGTTCCTCCATATATGCATCTAAATCTTCTGGTTTAATTGGGTCAATGATTTTATCGATAAATAATTCACCATTCAAATGATCGATCTCATGTTGAAAAGCTCGGGCAAGATAACCATAAGCAGTTACTTCGACCTCATCTCCTTCACGATCAAAATAACGTACGGTTACTTCATCTGCCCGCTCAACTGTTCCGTATGTTTCTGGAATGCTTAAGCAGCCTTCCACATCGATATCTGTGCCTTTACGCTCGATAATTTCAGGATTGATCAATTCAAACAAGCCTGTTTCTTCATCCACTTCGATCACAGCAAGTTGAAAATTTTTACCGATTTGAGGAGCGGCCAGGCCGATTCCGTCGTGGGCAATCATCGTTTCATACATGTCCTCTAACAGAGTAATTGTTTCATCAGTGATCATCGTCACTGGTTTTGCCTTTTGTTTTAAACGTTCATTAGGGTGTATCACTATTGGATAGCGCATAAGGTTTTCCTTTCTTTGGATCAAGTATCATTATAGTCACACTATGATGCTTGATATAACTAAGAGCTCATATAAAATTCATCGGCTCAGCATCAATCGATAATTTCAAGCCGTGCGCTGTTGCTCTTTGAGTGTCAGTCAGTATTTTTTTTAAGATGTTTTGTAAATTTGGTTCACTTTTGTATTTAATGATTACTTGATAAAAGTAACGATTATTGACTCGCATAATCGCGTTAGGCGTTGGCCCCAGCAAAATACTTTGGTCTGACAAGCCTTCTTTTAATTCTTTCACTATTTCAAACATTTGCTTAGCCGCTTGATTTTCTTCAGGATGACTTGCAGTAATTTGTACTGTAAAGAAAAATGGCGGATAATCCCCGCGGTGGCGTACGTACATTTCTTTTTGATAAAAGTCTTCATAATCTTGGGCTTTGGCTAATTGGATCGCATAATGTTCTGGATTAAAGGACTGAATGATCACTTCTCCTGGCTTTTCTGCCCGTCCTGCCCGTCCGCTAACTTGAGTCAATAACTGAAAGGTCCGCTCACTCGAACGAAAATCTGGAAGATTCAAGGCTGTGTCAGCATTTAATACGCCAACCAATGTCACATTAGGAAAATCCAGTCCCTTAGCGATCATTTGTGTACCTAACAGGATATCTGCTTCATGATTGCCAAACGCCGTCAGAATCTTCTCATGTGCGCCTTTTCGCCGTGTTGTATCTACATCCATCCGCAAAACACGACTTTCAGGGAAAAGAGCTTTTAGTTCTTCTTCCACCTTTTGGGTTCCAGTTCCATAATACCGAATCTTATCGCCGCCACAGTGTGGACAATGGTAAGGAATACGTTCTTCATGGCCGCAGTAATGACATTTCATTGTTTTTGTATCCATGTGCAATGTTAAGGAAATATCACAGTTTGGACAAGGTAAAACATACCCGCAATCTCGGCACATCACAAAAGAGGAATAGCCTCGACGGTTTAATAAAAGAACACTTTGTTCCTTTTTAGCTAGACGATCTTGGATTTTTTCTTGAAGTGCTAGCGAAAAAGAGGAGGTATTTTTATTTTGAATCTCTTCACGCATGTCTACCACATCGATTGTTGGTAACGTCGCAGTCTGGTTGGCTCTTTTCGATAATACTAATCGTTCGTAGACATTTTTCTGTGCTCGCGCCCGTGTTTCTAGTGAAGGAGTCGCACTCCCTAACACTACTGGACAATGATGATAAGCTCCTCGCCAAATGGCTAGATCTCGTGCATGATAACGTGGTGTTTCTTCTTGTTTATAGCTAGCTTCGTGTTCTTCGTCAATAATCACGACACCAAGATTTTCCAAAGGAGCAAAGATAGCAGAGCGCACACCAACGACGACTTGTGCCTCACCACGCTCGATTTTACGCCACTCATCGTATTTCTCACCTTGAGACAAGGCGCTGTGCATCACTGCCACCTGCTCCCCAAAACGGCTTTTAAAACGATGGACCATTTGCGGTGTCAATGAGATTTCTGGAACAAGCATCATAGCTGTTTTCCCTTGGTTCAATACTTCTGCGATCACTTGGAGATAAACCTCAGTTTTCCCACTACCGGTGATGCCTTCCAATAAGTAGGTTTGGCTTGTACCTTGATTTACAGATCCTAGAATTTTATCCACTGCTACTTGCTGCTCATCATTTAAAGCTAATGCTGTCGTTTTTTCAAATGTGTGATCGGCAAACGGGTCACGATAAGCTTCAGTTTCAATAAAAGTCAGCCACTGCCTATTTGCAGCATCATTCAACACAGCTGTACTAAAACCAAGCTCTTTCATTTCTTTAACTGTGGTCATTTTTTCCAAACCTAGTTGCTGTAGGTAATTGATCAGCTGTTCTTTCTTCTGCGAACCTTTTCTAAGTTCCATTCGCGCTTCTTCTAACTGTTCAAAATCTTTCAATGTTTTTATATAGCGAATTATTTTGACTCTGTTACGCGTATTCACTTCATAGCGAATATCCACTTTTTGCTGTTTTCTAAGCTGCATCAATTGGGGTAAAATGTTTCGAGCTAAGGCATCTTCCCAAGCAATTTCATCTAACCCATAGAATAGCTCATTGTGCATGCTTTCTTCTAATTCATCTGTTAAATATATGTATTTACTGTAATCTGCACGCATCACACTCGGCAGCATTGTTTGCAGGCAAGTAATTTTAAAGGCAAATGTTTTTTCCTTCATATAATCAGCGAGCTCTAGCAGTTCAGTGTTGAGTACTGGTTTTAAGTCTAAAACAGAAAGAATCTCTTTCCATTCAAATTTTTGTGCCGCAATCACATCATCGGAGACTTCATCTATTGCTAAAACAAACCCTTGCAGATGCCGATTACCATTACCGAATGGAACTTCCACCCGCATACCAATCGTTAATTGTTGTTCTAAGTTAAAAGGAATCAAATAAGTAAACGGTTGGTCAGTCTGCATCGTTGGTACATCAACGATTACTTGTGCCGCTTTTCTCATAAACATTCCTCCATTCTATAATTATAGTACTGATTTTTTAGAGCTAAACGAACACCATAATCGGCTTTCGAAATTTCTCGCAGAGTAACCGATTCGTTCTGCTTTTCTTTTGATCTAGCTTCTCGAATCACCCCACTAGGAAAATAGACAATCCTCACATGGAATAAAAAGCATTCCACATTCAGATTCCTAATTTTCTCGTGGAGTAACCGATTCGTTCTGCTTTTCTTTGCTTATTGTACTAAAGAATCCGACATTTGTCTTGTGCCTCTGATTTCTGTTACCAAAAATTAAAGCACTTGTTTGCTTATTGCTTTTCACACATATAAAAACTGAGATGAAAACTCTATATAGTCTCATCTCAGTTGCTTATACTTTTATAAACTTTTTTCGTCGCGGATGCGATTTTCAAGTTCTTTTTGTTCTTGTTCGTGTCTCATTTTTTGCTCTTCTTTTGCCATACGCATTCTTTCACGTTTTTCTTCTGGACGTGGATCGTTGATCACTGTTGCGGCATCGATTTCTTCTAAGGCTTGGCCTACGCTTTTTACAGATTCAAAACTTTCTAGCGTTGGTTGTGCACCTTCGTCTAATTCATGGGCACGTTTACTTGCTAGAATAACAAGTGAATATTTTGATGGTACTTCTTTTAATAATGAGTCAATAGATGGTTTTAGCATCATAAAGCTACATCTCCTTCAACATTTTAATATATTTACCAATTACTCGATCAACGCGAAAATGTTCACTCGCGATAATTTCTTTGATTCGTTTCACAGCCAACGGTACTTCATCGTTCACAACGGCATAATCATATAATGCCATCATTTCGATTTCTTCCCGAGCCACACGCATTCGTTCTTCAATCACATCATGGTCATCTGTTCCCCGACCAACGATTCGTGATTTCAACTCAGCTAAGTCTGGCGGTGTTAAAAAAATAAATACGCCGTCCGGCACTTGTTCTTTGACTTGTTCAGCACCTTGGACTTCAATTTCTAAAAAGACATCTTTTCCTTTATCAAGCGTTTGGTTGACGTAAGTTAGCGGTGTTCCGTAGTAATTTCCTACATACTGTGCGTATTCCAGCATCTCACCTGCTTCGATCATTGCTTCAAATTCTTCTTTTGTGCGGAAGTAGTAATCTACTCCTTCTACTTCTCCTTCCCGCATTTTACGGGTAGTCATAGAAATCGAGTACTGAAAATCATTCTCTTCACTATCAAAAATTGCTTTTCGCACTGTTCCCTTACCAACTCCAGAAGGACCCGATAGTACAATTAATAACCCACGCTCTGACATGATGACTTCCTTTCATTAAAAGCTGAATGAGTTCGTTCAGTCTCGAATGAAAAATAGGAAAACAGGACTGAGGCGCTTTCTGCCTCATTCAGGTTTTATCTTTTTTCCGAGAGACTAACTCATGAAGCTAGATAGTTTAAAAGCTAAAGAGGTTCGCCTAGTCTCGAATGAAAAATAGAAAAATCGGCTTATGGCATTGTTTTGCCATGAGACTATTTTGTCTTTTTTTCGAGAGACTAACCTGTGAAGCTAGATAATTTAAAAGCTGGACAGAGTTGTTCGTCTGCACAACTATAAGTTAATAAAGTATTAGTTCTATAATGCACTTTTTTCCAGCAATTTTCAAGGTTTTACTCTATATTATTTTCAAAAAAACATATTTCGCTTTAATTCTAACATTATGCTAGCTAATCCTAGTATAACCAGAACCTCAAATTTTTAACCGTCTGATAATAAAATTCTCAAAAAAAGTATACAGCACCCCTACTTTTCAAGTAGAATAAAGTTATTACTCATTTTCACAATAAAATAACTAACCTGTTTAATTAAGTAAACGTATTAAAAAATGAAGGGATTTAACTCTATGTTCACAAGAAAAACACTTTTGAAGACGACCAGTTGCCTCTTACTACTTGCTTGTATTTTACTCGGGAGTTTTCCCCAGATAAATCATGCTGAAGAAGATTTACTGGATTTTGCAGAAAAATCGGGTTTTCCAGTCAAAGAACCCTATCGTCCAAAAGCTTCGATTGTTATTGATGCTGATTCTGGTCAAATTCTATGGGAAGATCAGCCTGATTTATCATGGAGTCCTGCAAGTATTGCTAAAGTCATGACCATGTACTTAGCTTTTGAGGCGATGGAACAAGAAAAATTCAATCTAGATACAACGGTCACAGCAACAGAACAATATGTTGCCATTTCTCAAATTTATGCATTAAGCAATAATAAAATTTCTTTAGGGGTCGACTACCCTGTTCGCGATCTATTCTCTATGGTTGCTGTTCCTTCTTCAAACGTTGCCACACTGATGCTGGCAAATTTAGTTTCTGACAACGATGAAGCTGATTTCATTCGTAAAATGAATGATAAGGCTGCAGAATTAGGTATGAGTAATACCACTTACTTTAACTGTAGCGGTGCACAAATCAGCGCTTTTGACGGTTTGTACCAAGCACCCGGAATCGATCCCAATGGAGAAAATAAATCCACAGCCAGAGACCTAGCCATTTTGACCTATAATTTAATTAAAAAATATCCCGATATTTTGCAGTTCACCAGCAAACCCGTTGTTAAGACCATGCCAGACACACCTTACGAGGAAACCTTCGAAACGTATAATTACTCATTACCTGGGGCGAAATATGGGTATGACGGCGTAGATGGATTAAAGACTGGTTCAAGTCCGACTGGCGCCTTTAATTATATCGCCACAGCGAAAAAAGGGGATGTCCGACTCATAGAAGTTATTTTAGGGGTCGGCGATTGGTCAGATCAAGCTGGAGAATACGAGCGGCATCTAGCAGGTAATGCGATTTTGGATCACGCATTTTCTACGTATGAATACAAAAAATTACTTTCCAAAGGACCAAACACAATTGATCAAAAAGAAATCATCCTAGAACAGGATTTTTATGGTTTCATTAAAAAAAATACTGAGCCTAGTTTTACGCTGAAAGATGGGCAATTAGCTTTAAAAAGCGATTACGGTCAAGTTTCACCAGAGATTCCTGTTCAAACTGTCAGCTATCAGGAATCCGAACCAAAAGCTGTGGATAACGAGTCAGTTAAAAAAAATACGCGTCAGCCTTCAACCACAAAAAATGCTGACCATAACTATTTGGTTAGTAGTATTTTAGCGGTCTTTGGCATCTTACTCCTGGTTTTTTCTAGAGTCTTTAGAAAACGAGTGGCTGGAGTCAGACGAGGTAGCCGCAAAACATCCACCACAACAACTCGTTTGTTATTTACGGTAGGTGTTCTCTTGATTTTATCCGCGATCAGCGTTTGGATTTTCTTATAAGAAAAGGTGAGAAAAGCAATACTACGCTTTTCCCACCTTTTTTTAACTTATTTTAAAATCCCATATTCGATAAAGTATTCACAACACCCATGATCTCATCATGGCGTTTGATTTTTTTATCCACAGGTCCATCCACTTCTTCAACATCCACTCGGACAACGAAACGACGGTTCAACGTCACATATGTCTCTTCATTCACTCGAATATTTAAGCTATCCTCAGTAATTGACACACACGCATCTTCCCAAACATTAAACGGTTCTTTATCCGAAATGATTTCTCTTTTTACCACGGATTTTCCGCTCAGCTCATGGAATGTTACATCATAATATTTTGACATAATTATTCACCTCTTTATTGTATTATTTTTAATTATAGCTTTAAAAAATAGAATCACAAACTATTTTCCATTATTCGACATTTTGAATTTGTTCGCGAATTTTTTCGAGGATCGTTTTCATCTGAACGACGATGTTTTTGATCTCGATTGGACTTGATTTAGAACCGATCGTATTGACTTCACGATTCATCTCTTGAATCAGAAAATCTAATTCTCGCCCGACTGGTTCTGATTGGATCAATAGTTCTTGTAGTTTATCCACATGAATTGTTAAACGATCCAATTCTTCATGGATATCCCCTTTTTCAAGTAAAATCGCCAGTTCCGTCAACAAACGCGTTTCGTCGACTTGACTGCCTAACCAATCATTCAGCCGCGCTTCGAATTTTTCACGGTAATCTTTTTCATAAATCGCCACAAATCCAGATAATGTATGAACTAAATCGATGAAATCTTGACTATATGTAGTCAAAATTTGCTGGATCTTTTGACCTTCTTGTAGACGACTTGCATCGATTCGTTCAACTGCTTTTCTTGCCACATCTAAAACTAATAAACCAAACGCCTCATCTACTTCTTGTTTTTCTGTGACCTCGATATAATCTGAATTGTTCAACAGTTGATTGATATTTTTTACAGGATCAAATTCTGCTTGTGGATAATTAGCTGTTAACTCTTGTTGAATTTCCCCTAACAATTGATGGATCAGTTCCCAATGAATCAACACTTCTTTGTTGCCGCTGCCAGTTTTGTTACTATTAATATAAACTTCGATCCGGCCACGTTGCAATGTTTCTTTCATCATTTGACGAATAGCCATTTCGTATGGGTTGACCTCTTTAGGCATACGTAACTGAATATCTAAGAAGCGTTGATTCACACTTTTAATCTCTACATCAATTTGATAGGTATCGTTTAAAAATGATTCTTTTCCAAAACCAGTCATACTTTTCATTGACAGGGTGTCCTCTCTACATAGATTTTATTGCGTTAGATAAAATTTCAAACTCTTCATTGGTCAGTGTGATTCCTTTACCCATTTTTTCATGATCTGCCGACCAGTCTCTTAAATCAAATTTTGGTGGGCGGCCGTTCCAACTAACTAAATTAAATTCTTTCCGCCAACCTTGTGTATTTTCTGATAAAACGGCAATTTCTTCTACGATTTCATATGAAAATTCTTGCTTCATTTTTCCTTCACTCCTTGTTTTATAAATTCTCTCATTAAAATTTGTAATACTTGTACAGGTATTTTCTCTAATAAGAAAGCAATCCGCTGAGGCTTTTCTTGTTCATTCGACTCTAACAGTTCGTTCACCAATGATACCTGTTGTTTATCAGAAAGTAAAAAGTAATCTTCATAGTATTTTTTCAACCATTCTTGTACAGAAATCATACCAATACTCTTCACTAGATCCGTTTTCCCATGTTCGCTTTGCTGCATAATAGACGCTAACTCTTTAATTGTATATAGCTTATAAGCAGATATCTCTTGGCTTTTTGCCAACAGCTCGATTAAAACTAATCCGATATTTTCTGTATACACCCTGTCTTTATAAACTCTACGCAATTTCTTACAGATTTTATTTTTTTGTTCCATAGAATTCCATAATTTTATTTGATACGTTTCTTTTATATAAGCAAAAAATGTCTGTTGAAATGCCGTCACGTCACTCAGTGTTTCAGCAAATGTATACCAATAGCCTGTATATTTTTTACCCACGGTCTTCATTGTTTCTAAGTAGCCTAATTGGATATTTCGAGTTGAGCGTATACCATCAAATAATAGCACGGCCCCCATTGTCCAAGGCGTTTGCAAGTTCAAACAATTGACTACTGTCGGGATTTTTACTGGTTTCATGATTCCTGGCCCTTTTACATCCACGATGATACATTCTGTTGCACCGGCAGATAGTGCCAAATCAACGGGAATATTGTTCCGATAGCCACCATCTACGTAATACTTATCTGCAATTTTTGTTGCTGCCATGGCTGGAAAGAACGAGGCTGAAGCCAGCAGCCAACTTTGCCATTGATCACTGTGACAGCTTTTAAAACGAATCTCTTTTTCCTGCATACTCGGCAATTCAGTTGTAACTAAATAAAAGTCGGTGGCCGCTTGCTGCATTTTTTCTTGTGAAAAGGTCTCTTGGATCAGATCTTTCAGCGGTTGTGTGGAGACACCATTCGATTGGATCGCACTGCGGGTGAAAGAGCCGATTTGGCTCATCAGACCGCCTAATGTCTCGCTGGAGACGTCCATGGTTGGAAATGAAAGGATTTTTTGTGTATCGATTTTTTCCCACATATCCTTCGCCACTTCAAAATCCCCCTGCAAAATCAAGGCTCCATTCAGCGCACCGACCGATGTTCCAGTAATGATTTCAATTGAAATATTCAACTCTTTTAATGCTTGCCAAACGCCGATCTGATAAGCGCCCCTAGCTCCTCCTCCGCCTAAAATCAACCCAGTATGATACGCTAGGTCTTTACGAACAGATTTATTTTCAATCACTTTATAACCGTGTTTTAAAAATACTTCCTGTAAATGTATGGTAAGCGCCTGTGGAAAAGTAAATGAAATCGTCGGCTGAAAGTTTTGTTTAAACAATTTATCCACAACTAAAAAAATAGTTCCCCAACTTAATTGGATTGTTTCTTGAGCCAATATATTCGTCACTTGACCTGCTGTTATTGTTATAAACAGGCAAGGAACTTTTCCTCTATAAATAACGTAAGACGTATCACTATTTGCTCGAACCTTACTACTAAAAACCTGCCTTGCTAAGGTATGCGTCTCATAAAAAGGCAGTAGCTGAATACTTCCAGAAAAATACTTAGAGAATATTTTCCATTCTGAAGCAACCATTCGCTCACTTCTCATTACAAACACCTCCATCTGTTAAAGTATACCAAAATTCTTCAAAAATTACTTTTTATTAAAAATATATAAAAAACACACATTTTTGTTCGCTTTTCACGTAAAATGAATATGTATAATTTTTATAGAATTACATAGAGGTTGGGAAACAAAGGAGAATAATATGGGGATAATAGGGATTGATTTAGGAACATCGAATAGTTTGGTATCATTTTGGGACGGAGAGCACGTTCAATTGATCAATAATCAATTTGATCAAGCTTTAACACCGTCTGTTGTAGGTGTCGATGATAATGGGGATATTTTAATCGGCGCAATCGCTAAGGAGCGTCTGATCAGCCACCCTCAATTAACAGCAGCAACTTTTAAACGGTTTATGGGAACCGATAAAAAGTATGATTTAGGCGGACACTCATTTACACCAGTTGAATTGTCTTCATTAGTGCTGCGTAGTTTAAAAGAAGATGCTGAAGCATTTTTGAAGCAAACCTGCAATGAAGTTGTGATCAGCGTACCGGCCTACTTTAACAATATTCAACGAGAGGCTACGATTGAAGCGGCGAAGCTAGCGGGACTGACGGTGCAAAATTTGATTAGTGAACCTACCGCTGCGGCGATGGCGTATGGCTTTCATAAAGAAGCAGATCAATCCATCTTAGTCGTTGACTTGGGTGGTGGCACCTTTGATGTCTCTTTATTAGAAATGTTTGACGGCGTAATGCAGGTAGAAGCTATTGCTGGAGATAATCACTTAGGCGGTGAAGATTTTACGCATGTGATCGTTCAAGACTGCCTGCGTGAGCATAAATTGACTGGTACCGTTTTAGCTGCAACAATACAATCCGTTCTATATCAAAAAGCTGAATTATTGAAACTGACACTGACTACACAGGATGTTTGTTCGTTTGATTTTGACTGGGAAGACCACACGTACTCCTATACGCTTACACAGGAACGCTACAAAGAGCTATGTGAACCACTGTTAGCCAAAATGCGGCAACCTGTCGGGCGCGTTTTAAACGATGGACATATCAACATTCAAGAAATAGATCAAGTGATTTTGATTGGCGGTGCAACGAAAAATCCAATTGTGCGAAACTATTTTGCTCGTTTACTAAAAACAATACCGTATACACAAATCAATCCAGATGAGGCTGTTGGACGCGGTGCAGGCATTCAAGCCGCTCTAAAACAGGATCGCTCGATGGTCAGTGAAATGATTTTAACAGACGTTTGCGGTCATACATTGGGCGTTGATTCAGTAAGTCAAACAAGTACGGGGTATATCGACGGCGTTTTTTCTCCGATCATTGAGCGCAATACCACGATTCCTGTCAGTAAAATGAAGACATTTTATACACTAAGAGATAATCAAGAGTATGTTGCCTTTTCTATCTACCAAGGAGAAAATCCAATGGCAAAAGATAATCTAAAAATTGGGGAATTAGAAATAAAAATTCCAAAAGGACCTGAAAACACACCTATTGACTGTCGCTTCACCTATGACTCTAATGGACTCTTGGAAGTAATTGTCACTGACCTGAGCGGCCGGTCTAAGCAGTTGATCATTGAAAGTGCTCCTGGTAAATTGACTTCACAGCAGATGAAGGAAAGTTTAGCGAAGTTAAATTCCTTGAAAGTTCATCCACGAGATCGTGCTGAAAACCGTTTATTACTTGCCCGTTTAGAAAGACTCTATGCTGAAACAACTGGTATGCAGCGGGAGCAAGTTCAAGCATTATTATTTCATTTTAGAGATGTCTTAGAAAAACAAGAAGAAATTTTAACGAAGCGAACTGCTGCTGAATTAACGCAGCAACTCAACGAACTTGAAAAAGGACTCTGGTTATGAGCTCCTGGAAAATTTTAAGCATCGCTCCGACAAGCGATTAAACAGGCTTATGCTGCTAAGTTAAAATTGCTCATTCCAGGTGCACAACCAGAGGAATTCCGGCAGTTAAAAACCGCTCTCGATTCAGCATTGACTTTAGTAAAAAACGATAGTTTAATAGACAATGAGGATTTCACTCTACCCGCTACAACTACTGAATTAGCAGCAAAATTTAATCAAAACCAATGCAGAGAGTAGTACAACTATTTTCTTTAAAAAATTTCTATTCCCTGACAAAAAACAGCAAAATCTGTTAAAATACACTGACTACCTTTCAGGAAACATGAAAATGGTCATAGAGAAGAAACTGGATGAACCCATCTCTGATCATTTGAGAAGAGGATTTCCTTACGTAGTAAAACAGCCTGAACTGAGATTTATTGTCTCTGATCAAAATCAAGAAAAGGAAGAAAAACTGATCCTTATCTTTGATGATTACGGAAGATTAGAGCATGTTTTTGGCCCAAACTGGGAAGAAGTCGATGAAGAAATGATTCATTATTCTAATCGAGAAGCATTCAAAAATATTCCTACTTTCTTAGAAGAACCTGAACAATGAGACTAGACGCAACTTTTTAAAAAAAAGCTAAGCGCTTCTATTCTTAACCTCGATTAATTACAAAGGATGTTTATATGAAGAAAAGAAACGTATTACTGAAAATCTGCTCGCTAATATTGACTATCAGCTATTTTTCAGGCATTTTTACGGCTACTAGCGCCTATGCCCAAGAAGATATTCTGACAATCACCCAAAACGCGGGCTATCAAACGGATGAGGTTTATAAACCAAAAGCTTCGATTGTCATCGAAGCGCAAACCGGACAGGTCCTTTGGGAAGACAATCCCGATTTAAAATGGAACCCTGCCAGTATTGCTAAATTAATGTCTGTTTATCTAGTTTTCGAAGCGATCGATCAAGGAAAATTCACTTTAGATACAACCATCAAAGCAACAGATAGTGATCAAGCGATTTCACAGATTTACGAATTAAGTAACAATTCAATTGTTTCCGGTGTAGACTACCCAGTCAAAGATCTGCTTTATGCCACACTGGTTCAATCATCAAATGTTGCGACTGTAATGTTAGCAAACCTTGTAACAGCTAACGATGAGGCAAAATTCATCCATATGATGAACGATAAAGCCAAAGAGCTTGGTATGACCAACTCAACTTTTTATAACTGCAGCGGCGCTGAAACAGGCTCTTTCAATGGCTATTATAAACCTGAAGGGATCGACCAAAATGCCGATAATGTGACTACAGCTCGAGATTTAGCTATTTTATCTTATCATTTACTTAAAAATTATCCAGATACAGTGAGCTATACTAGTCCAACTCAAATCACAATCATGGAAAATACACCTTACGCAGAAGTTTTAGAAAATCACAACTATTCTTTACCTGGCCTAGCATATGGCTATGAAGGCGCTGACGGTTTAAAAACTGGTTCTAGTCCAACTGGCGGCTTTAACTATGCAGCAACTGCCAAGCGGGAAGATACACGTTTGATTGAAATCGTACTGGGCGTGGGAAATTGGGAAGACCAAGAAGGTGAATTACAGCGTCACGCTTTTGGTAATGCGATTTTTGACCGAGCGTTTGCTACTTATGAATATAAAAAATTACTATCTAAGGGAAACAATACTGTCAATCAAGAAGAAATTATTTTAGATCAAGACTTTTATGGCGTAATCCAACGAAATACTGAGCCAGCCTTTAAGCTAGCTGCTGACAACGTGACGATGGATACAGGTCTTGCCCAAGTCTCGCCTATGATCAAAGCACCTAGTGTCAGCTTTAAATATGCGAAGAAATTAAAAGCACTACAAAATGCGACACTCTTAAAAAACGGCTCTAAAAAGAATGGCTTATCAACCTTTTTTGTTAATGGTTTACTGATTATTTTAGGTCTCCTATTTGCAGCTTTATCCAAGTTGTTAAAAAAAGAACCTGCAGTAACTGGAAGCACTAAGAGATTCAGTACTTTATTGATCATTGGGATCCTTTTGATCCTTGTAGGAATTGGTTTAAGTGTTTATACAGTGCTTGTTGGACCATGGATTTAATTGGATAAAATAAAGAAGACAGCTGCTATCAAAAAAGGGCTGTCTTCTCTTTATTCATATTATGATATAGAAGAGGTTGGGACAGAAGCGTCTAATCCCGAGAAATAAGAAGGAATTCACGGAAATTGCTCTTCAAATTTTTGTGAATTTCAGCTTATTTCCGAAGGGATTGCTTCTGATTCCACCGTTTATTCGGATAAAAAGAGCCTGGGACATAACTTGAAAAGTTATGTCCCAGGCTCTTTTATCTATCCTTGCCAATATGGGTTAGCAAAAATTTTTTTTTATAAGATTCACACAAATTTGGGTAAGAAAGTTGAGAATTAATAATTAGTTAGTTATTAGGGAATTATTTATTTTTCTTTAGTTGTTTGATTTCTTTTTCGATTTGATCGATTTGTTTGCCTAAAGCTTTTTGTTCGTTTTTATCACGTGATACTTTTTTCTTGTTGATTAATTCTTGTTTTTCTTGGATCAATGCTTGGATTTTAGCTGCATTATCTTCAACTGGTGTAGATGGTGCTGTTGTGTTTCCAGTTGAACCACCTGTTGAACTACCGTTTTTCAACGCTTGGATTTCGCGTTCGATTTCGCCAATACGGATGCCTAATGCTTTTTGTTCATTTTTATCACGTGATACTTTTTTCTTGTTGATTGCTTCTTGTTTTTCTTGAATCAATGCTTGGATTTTTGATGCTGTATCTTCACCTGGCGTTGCTGGTGTTGTTGGTGTTGTAGTGTTTCCAGTTGAACCACCTGTTGAGCTACCGTTTTTTAATGCTTGGATTTCGCGTTCAATTTCACCAATACGGATGCCTAATGCTTGTTGCTCTTGCCAGTTAGTGCTAACTTTTTTCTTGTTGATCAATTCTTGTTTTTCTTGGATCAATGCTTGGATTTTTGATGCTGTATCTTCACCTGGCGTTGTTGGTGTTGTAGTGTTTCCAGTTGAACCACTTGTTGAACCGCCTTTTTTCAATGCTTGGATTTCACGTTCGATTTCGCCGATGCGGATACCTAACGCTTTTTGCTCTTGCCAATCGCGACTAACTTTTTTCTTGTTGATTGCTTCTTGTTTTTCTTGGATCAACGCATTGATTTTTGCAGTGTTATCTACAAGTTGTGCTGAATTAGCATGTACTTGAGTAGCTGTCGCTAAAAATCCTGTTCCTCCGATTGATAAAGCTAAACCAGCAACTACTGCACCTTTTACAAATTTGTTCATTATAAATTCCTCCAATTATTTTTTGTTCGAATACTACTGTTCATATAATAATAGTTCCGATACACAAATTATAACCACACTTCTCTAAAAAGTAAACTATTATTTTATAAATAGTAGCATCAAATATTTTCAAAAATCTCGAAATTTTTGAAAAACGCTGATTTAACAAGGGATTGTATACCGATTTTCTACAAAAAAATATTTATAAAAACGAAAAAAAACTAACTTTTTTACTATAAAATCAGTAGAAAAGTTAGTTTTTTGCTATTAATTCGATTAAATGGTCGTTACATTGAGCCCTTAAATACGTCTGCATTTTTCACAAAATAATCGACTCCTGAATAAATTGTAAAGATCAAGCAGATATATAACATAATTTGATCTATTGGAAAACCAATAGCCGCAAACGGAATATTATTGATAAACAATAGGATGATCGCAACCATCTGTGTTGCCGTTTTAACTTTTCCCGGCCAAGCAGCTGCCATCACTTCCCCGCCTTCAACTAATAGCAAACGCAAACCTGTCACAGCTAGTTCTCTACATACAATGATTGCAACGACCCAAGTAGGTGCTTTGTGTTGTCCCACTAAAACGATAAAAGCTGTCATGACTAACATTTTATCTGCTAATGGATCGGCAAATTTACCAAAATTTGTCACTAAGCCTCGTGCTCGGGCGATTTTTCCATCTAGCCAGTCGGTAATACTTGCCACTGCAAAAATGATTGCTCCAACCAATTGTGTGACTGCTAAAGATGTTCCTGCTATTGTAATAGTACCCCAATCCATCGGTATACTAACGACAGCAATAAAAATAGGAATCATAAATATTCTAATAACTGTTAATTTATTTGGTAAGTTCAATGCCTGTTACCCCTCTCTTCTTTTACTTATTTTACGTTATCTTAGAGATCATGTCACTAAAAACGACACTTTTCTACTTCTAAAAGCTAAACAAATTGAAATAGCTTAAAAAACAGATAACTTAGGTTGAGAAAAAAGTGTTTATTCATATTTTAAGGGATTGAGACGCAACTCTTTGAGTCATGTCTCAATCCCAATCACAAGCGGTTCAGTTACAACTACTGCGCTTTGTTTGATGCACTTTCTTCAACCGCTAGAATGCTAAGAGTTAAAGGCTTTTGTGCCAAACTCAGTTATTTTTTACAGATTTGTAAAGTCGTCTATTGTTTATTGTGGTTGCTGAGATTGTTCCGGTTGTTCTGACTGCCCAGTTTGCGCATAGGCAAGAGTCATATTGATATTTCTTTGTCCAATACCAGTATTATTAGGGTTAAATTCCGCTTTTTGGCCATCTAATTTAAATTCCATGTACTCAGATGCTCCTAGGCTCACAACTATTTGAGTTGTACCTGCTGGAACTTCAACAGATTTTGGCTGGCCCGGTTGAATTGTCTCTTGATAAAAGTAACCATTGTCATTATTAGCTGCTGTAGCAATATAGATGCCCACCCAACAAGGCGCAGTAACAGCATTAAATTCAAGTTTGGCTGGAGTGGCAACATTTGTCGCACTCATATTTACAGTCACTCCTGATTCACTAATAAAATTCACTTCAGTTGGCGCTTTAGGTTCAGATGATGAACTTGACGTTGACGCCTCTGTACTGCTTGAAACAGGTGCCTGACTTGATTCAGAGCTTGGTTCTGAATCAGATTCTCTGATTATTTCAGAAGCTGGCGGCTGGATCATAGGGCTCGCCTGTTGATCTTGCCAAGTAATATAAAACACAACAATTGCAATTGCTAAACCAATCAAAGAAAAAATGATTGCAGGTAAACTTCGCATAAAACGTTTTGTTTGACTGTTTTCATCGTACATTTGAGTTCTTGATTCATCTAAAGTTTCATACTGAACAGCTGATTCTATGTCTTCTGGCTCATCGATTCCATCATAAATTTCTACTAATTCATTGCCATCTAAGCCTACTGCACTTGCATACTGACGAATAAATGCGCGCACGTAAAAAGTGCCTGGCATAGAATCAAAATCGTTTTCTTCAATAGCGATTAAATAGCGCTTTTGTGTTTTTGTAATTTGCTGCAGCTCGTCTAAAGACATATTTTGCTGCAGTCGTGCATCTCTTAATTTTTTCCCTATATTTACGCTGGCCACTCGTCCATCTTCTCCAGTCTCTCTAATTTCTCAATTTTACTTACCTGATTTATTAGGTAAATCTTCAATCTTGTAGTTTACTTATCTCATAAATATCTCTGAATAGACACTTCTTTGACTGCTCTTTATTAAGCATTAAAATTGGTGTCTGCTTTATGTATTACAATTACGGTAAAATAAGTTATTTTCTAAAATCGTCTGATCAAAAAAATCAAATATTCTATTCACCTAGTATTCTAAGGATACCATAAAAAAATACTGATGAGCATAACATTTTTGAAAGTTTTCCACTAAATATCGGACTTTTTTTATTTAACATAAAATGATTTCTAACAAGTCTTTACTATGTTCGTTGATGCGCTATTCATTATTCCCCTCACAGCTTGTTTCTTTATTGTAAGTTCTGATGATTTTCTCACAAATCAGGAAAATCATCAGAACTAAAAAATTAAGATTAATCTTTAATAGCACTCTTTTTATTTTTTAGGGTACATATAAAAACGGCTCAAACCATCTTTGTTGATAAAGCGCTGCGCCAGTTCTTTCACATCAGCCAATTGAATACTTTCAATTACTTCTGGCGTGTCAAACAATGTCGTCTCACCATACAGTGATTGTGAAAACTGATTGGCAATATATTCTAATGAATTTAACGATTGGAAATATTTTCCGATCATTTTCTTCTTCAGTAAGGTCAGATTCTCATCCGTTAATTCCGAACTTTCAGAAACGTTTAAAAGGATTTCTTCAATTCGCTCTGCTAATTGCTCAGGTTGATCACTGTCGCCGCCAAAATCAGCAAAATGGAAGCTGCGGTCTAAACTAAATTCATACCCGAAACTATCGTCCAATAATCCTTCATTATACAAAGTCAAATAGTTTTGAGATGTATTACCGAATAACAACTGGAATAATAAGTTTGCTGTGGTTTTGTATTTAAGTAGTTCTTTGCCGTCTTCCGGAACCTCATCTAAGCCTTTCAACCCAACAATAACTTTTGAACGGCTAATGGCCATCTCAAGCGAGCTTTCCTTAATGATATCTGCTGCTGTTTCTTTAGGAAAATGCCGCTTGATCGGTGCCGCTTTGGTAAATTCTTTAGCAGACTGATTGTTGCGGATAAACGTCATCATCTCTTGTGGATCCATTTTCCCAACAACAAATAATGTCATGTTACTTGGATGATAAAATGTATTGTAACAAGTGTATAGATCCTCTGCAGTGATTTCATCAATACTTTCCACGGTTCCAGCAATATCAATATGCAATGGATGTTTTGGGTACAGATTACCTAATGTGCCGAAAAATAAGCGCCAGTTAGAATCATCTAGATACATTTGGATTTCTTGTCCAATGATCCCTTTTTCTTTCTCTACCGTTTCTTTGGTAAAGTAAGGATCTTGAACAAAATCTAATAACGTTTCTAAATTTTTCTCTACCTGATCTGTTGTTGAAAACAAGTAGCTCGTTTTGGTAAAGCTTGTAAAGGCATTAGCAGACGCACCTTGACGACCAAATTGTTGAAAAACATCGCCATCTTCTTTTTCAAACATTTTATGTTCCAGAAAATGCGCGATTCCATCTGGGACTTTCACAAAATCTTTTTCCCCGATCGGAACAAATTCATTATCAATCGAACCATAGTTTGTCGTAAACAAGCCATAGGTCTTGTTGTACTCTTTTTTAGGCAACAAATAAACGGTCAATCCATTATCCAACACTTCTGTATAAAGGACTTCGTTGATTTGGGAATATTCTTTTTTATTCATCAACTTTTTCTCCTTCCAAAAAGAAAATGGCTTGTAATTGCACCAATTTGGCAACTCGCTGAACATCGGCTAACGTTACTGCTTCCATCCGGCGAATCCACTCGTCATCTTTTAAACGAAGGTGAGGAATTAAATCATTTAAATATTCATTTTCCAATACAGCCCCTGCATTATCTAAAGAAAGTAGGTATTGATTTTTCAACATTGCTTTCGTTTGTTCAATTTCTAAATCCGTTACGTTTCCTTGGCGGATATTCTCCAACTCAGCCGCAATCAAATGAAGTACCTGATTCCGATTCTTGCCGTCGATCCCCGTCTGAACACTTAATAATCCACGGAAGGTATCGATACTGCTTGAAGCATAGTACGCTAAATTTTCTTTTTCACGAACATTCATAAATAATTTAGAATGCGGGTAACCTCCGAATACACCATTAAAAATTTGCAACGCAAAATAGTTTTCATCACCATAATAAACATCAGTATGGTACCCTAAATTTAATTTTGATTGTGCCAGTTGTTCTTGTTCTGAACGTTCTTCGATCACGTTTCTAGACGGCTGTGCATAAAAAATATCTGCAATTCCAGCTGCTCGATCGTAAAATGGCAACTTACTAAACAAGGCTTTCATCTCAGCCTCATCCACGTCTCCCAAGACAAAAATATCCACTTGGTCTTCTTGGATCATTTGCTGATGATACGCTGCAATACTAGCTGCAGTTTCCTTTTCCAAATCTTCAATGGTACCAAAACTTGGAATTTTTTGATCTTCTGATTGGCTGAAATACAAATTTTGCAACGCTAAAGAAGAATAGACTTGTTTATCTTCTGAAATGCTTTCGTAATAGGCCTTTAGATTTTCTTTTTCACGTTGGAATGTTTCAGCTTCAAATTGCCCGTCAATGATATTAGGGTAAAATAAAATTTCCTTTAAAAATGCAACTGCATCTACCAAAACATGACTATTTTCCAAATATTTATCGTTGACTAAGTTCAATGAAAGATTCAACCAATGTAAATTGCCTTTTTTATTCACGTTAATTCCAAAACTAGCTCCGTATAGCTCTGCTAATTTTCCGCTCAACTTCACCTGATCTGGATAATTCAAACTATTGGTTTCCATCAAACTGGATAAAAGTGTCCGTTTTGTGATCGTTTCTTTATCTAAACGCGTATTGAAACGAACTAAAATACGCACTGTCTTGTATTTTTCTGTTGGAACAACATGTAAGTTGACCCCTTGTGCTAATGCAATCGGCATCTTGTCAGCTCCTCTTTGCTTTTCATCATAATAAAGCCCAGCATGAAATACAATCATCTGGCCGCTTTTAAATGTTTTTTTAAGATTTTCTATAACTATTTAATTATAGCACAGCTCAATGGTCTTTCATCGATGTAAGAGTCTTTCATTTCAATTTTTTTTATTTCTTTTGTATACTGAACTTGAGAAAGGATGGATGAACTTATGATTAAAGAATTTAAAGAATTTATTATGCGTGGAAATGTCCTAGATTTAGCTGTTGGGGTCGTTATTGGGTCTGCTTTTACTGCCATTGTTACGCAAATCGTTAACGGATTGATTACGCCGCTCGTTAGTTTAGTTTTCGTATTGACTACTGGAGAAAAAAGTGCCGATGATGCATTAGGAGCACTTGTTTTCAATGTTAAAGGTGTAGCATTCAATATTGGCGATGTGATCAGTGCTCTTATTACATTTTTAATTACCGCCTTTGTTTTATTCCTGATTGTAAAAGCTGTTAACAAGATGAAGAAAAAACCACAAGATGGGGAAGAAGAAGTTACTGGACCGACAACGGATGATTTATTAGAACAAATCCGTGATTTACTAGCAGCACAAAATACTGCGAAAACAAGTGGTGTTATAAAAGATACTACTAAGAAGATTGAAGAATAACTCAAATTAGTACAATAGCAAACTTTCCTAACAAGTGCACTCTGCATTTTTTGGGAAAGTTTTTTTGATTACAATAAAGCAGGCTGAATCAAAATAGTTAAAAAAGTTGACACACATTTTTTCATGCGTGCCAACTTTTTATTTCGTCTCTTCTCATATCAATATGAGGAATATCGTCTTCTAAATATACATCAGAAATCGCTTCAAACCCAAAAGCCCCGTAAAACTCTGTCAGGTGAGCTTGGGCACCAATGATGATTGGTCGGTTTGGATAATGCTCCTCGATTACTTTCAATGTTTCTTCTAAAAGCTTATTTCCTAATTTTTTTCCACGATAATCTGGATTTACGATTACTCTGCCAAAGCTCACTGTCTCTCCTTTATCGATGATTCGAGTATAACCGACAATATCTGGCCCATCCTGCAGCCAAGTATGCCAAGCAAATTCGTCGGCGTCATCTACCTCTTGATAGGGACAGTTTTGTTCAACCACAAACTCAGCAATTCTAAGCTTGACAATTTCTAAAAATTCTTTAGTCGTCAACTGCGTAAATTTTTTTACATGATATTCCATTACATGACCTCCTTAGCACTTCATACTAGTGTAGAAATAATCGTTTGAGTTATCAAATGAACAATTGTACGCCATTCCACAGATTTAACAGCAATACCAAAAGAATGACAAGCTGAAACACTTGCGTCACTCTTTCAGAAGAAACTTTTCCACTAATCAATGCCCCAACAAAACCACCTAAAATAGCAGCTGGAATCACATACAATAAGATAGCTAGATCGAATCGCCCAAAGCCCGTTGTTTGAGCAATCGTAAATAATTTTGCTGCCTGCGAAAAGAAAATCGTAATGATCGAATAAACAGTTGCTTCTTTAATCGGAATCCCAAAACACAGCATCAATAATGCCACATTGATCGGTCCGCCGCCAATTCCCAATAAAGTAGAAATAAAGCCTAAAAATAGCCCGACAATCACATACCAGATGGGACGAGACAACCTTAAGGAACGCTCATTGCCAATCTTTGTATAGAAATAAGCAAATACCAGCGTTACAATCGTCAAAATGATTTGGATCAATTGAACATATTTTTCATCAGAAAATAACCGCAGCAAGGATTCAAAGACCGAATTCCCAGAAATCCCGCCTATTACAGAACCTAAAGAGACTAATACAGCAATTGGCATTTGCAGCTTTAAGCCATTTTTCAGCTGCCTCAGTGTAGAAACAATCGACATCGTAAAAACTGCTACGCTAGAATAAAATGAAATAGCTGCCAACGGGTGAAAATGCAACGTATCTAGTACAGGCTTGATGATCACTCCGCCACCCATACCCGAAATAGCACCAACCGTATTCGCTAAAATAATGACAATAAAATAGATTATACCTATATACACAGTGCGCTCATCTCCTGAGGTTGGGACAGAAGCGTTTAACTCCGAGAACAAGTAGAGACTGTTCTACATCAGCCTGTACCTCGCTGTATTTTACAGCGATTTCAGCTTATTTGCGAAGCCTTCAACTCTTAGTGCTTTAACACTTAGAATTTGATGTGATCGAAGTGTAACGTAGTAGTTGCTTCTGCTCCCACCGTTTATTAGAATTCCTTGAGACTGGGAAGTGACTCGAAGAGGTATGTCCCAGTCTTTCTTTATGCTTTTCTTCTTCTAGCAAAATCAACAAACTTGAATTTATCCAGTCTATGCCTTGATTCCGTGTACTCAAAACAACGCGTATCTTCTAAACTCACAACACTGCGAACAACTACAACGTGGGTATCCTCATTAATGCTCATCAACTTTTGATCAGCTTCTGTTACCGCTTCGACGGTGATCTCTTTTTGTGCATAGCTAATGGCCAAACCTAAATCGTTCTCAAAATAGTCATAAATAGAATCAGCTGCCCGCTCTTCAGGCAACTCTTGAATAATTTCTTTTAGTAAGTAATCAATATCAACGATCACTACTTCTCCATCGATCTCTCTTTGGCGCACAAGACGCCAAACCGCAGCATCTTTCTGCCAACCAGTCAAACGTGCTAATGATTCACTGGTTTTCTCTTCTTCCAGTTCTACAACTCTGGTTATGCTATGTATTTGCTGGGCATTCTGTAATTCCTTATAACTGATTACTCCAGAAATCGGCAAATCAAATTTTCTGACATTTAAAACGATCGATCCTTTACCTTGCTTTTTTTGGATATACCCTGCGTTGATTAGTAAATTCAATGCTTTACGGATCGTTTCTCTTGAAACAGAGTATTGCTCAACCAATTGATTTTCACTTGGCAGTAATGTTCCTGGTTGATAATCTCCTTCCAGAATGCCTTTCTCAAGTTCTAAAAATATATCATGAAATTTATTCATGTCCACCCCTCCACCCTAGGATACTCAAAGAAAATGATAGCACATTCTCCTCTAAAAAAATAGCATTCTCAATGACTAAACGCCTCAACTAAAACATTTTGTTTGCACCTTTGCTTGTATTTAGAAACAATTCATATTATAATGAAAACGAAAACAACAACATGTCTATACAAGTTAAAAAATAAATCTTAGTCAGGAGTCACCACTATGCACTATTTATTCCTCTCACTTACACAAGATACTTTATATGTTCAAGAAAAAAAACAGCAGCTACATGTGTCCCAACAGGAATTTTCATTCTCTGATTTTGATGTTCCAAACACAATTGAACACTTAGCCGTGCGGATCAACGAGCAGTTTCCAACCATCAGTGGTGCCGTTTTAGATACAATCCCACCCGAATTTTATATTGAAAACCCACATGTAACGCCTTTAAATGCAGGTGTCGAAAATCTTATCAAACATTTTTCGGAATTACTGAATTGCCCAATTCTTACAATTTCTGAGCAGCTTGCTGCCGTAGATTTAGCCACAGCATTTAAGGAAAAAGCCGAGTATTCTACTTGGCACTTAGATTATTTCGGATACACACCTGGCAAAGAAGAATATTCCGTTGAGTCATTACTGACAACAGGCAATGGCTTTATGGGATTGCGTGGTACGATACCCGAAATGACTCTTACAAAAGAGCACTATCCTGCCACTTATATTGCTGGTCTTTACAATGAAGAGCAATCAGAGATTGCAGGTCAAATTGTTGAAAACGAAGACTTTGTCAACACGCCGAACAACCAATATATTAGTATCAAAGTTGCTGGAACAGATGAATGGTTGTCGCTTGAAAATGCGGTATTACATCACCTACACCGGAATCTAGATTTAAAAAGCGGCTTATTCACTTCTCATATGATCATTGAAGATGCACACCAGCATCAAGTGAAAATCACCGCGCATAAAATCGTAAACATGGCACAAATGAATAACTATAGTATCAAATATTCAGTCACCCCGTTGAACTTCTCTAAAGATATAACACTCAAGATTGAAACTGACGGCTCTGTCTATAACTTTAATGTTGAAAGATACCGCAACCTAACGGCTAAACACTTTCATATCACACACTTAGAAGCAGAGAAAAATAAAACAATACTAGAAGTGCAAACCAATCATTCAAACATTAGCATCCGTCAGTCAGCCAAAATCATTGGTGATTTTTTTGAAGCCGATACCATCAGACATTCGATAAACGACAAAAAGATCGAACAAGAGATTTTATTTTATGCCGAACAAAACAAGACGTATACGCTTGAAAAGCACGTCCAAGTCCAAGCTTCCATAGCTGAAGCAACTTGGGAAAATCCCGCTGCTCAAGCTACCTCTTTTGATTCAGAATTTGCTGAAAGTAAGCATGCTTGGAAAGAACTATGGGAAAAAGCAGATATTCAAGTGACAGGCGACCTGATGTCTCAAAAATTATTACGGATCCACACCTATCATCTACTTGTTTCAGCGTCTCCATTCAGTAATGATCAGTTGGACGTTTCTGTCACTGCTCGTGGCTTGCATGGTGAGGCCTATCGCGGTCATATTTTCTGGGATGAGATTTTTATCTTACCTTTTTATATTCTACATTTCCCTGATACAGCGAAACAGCTTTTGATGTATCGGTATAATCGCCTAAGTAAAGCAAAAGAGAATGCTCAGGAAAGTGGCTATGACGGTGCTATGTATCCGTGGCAATCTGGCCTTGATGGTAGTGAGGACACCCAAAAACTTCATTTGAATCCACTGAACGGCGAGTGGGGCGAAGATCACAGTATTCTGCAGCGTCACGTGTCACTCGCAATCGCGTACAATATCTGGATGTATTGGAACAACTCTGGCGATGATCAATTCATCAAAGCTTATGGTGCTGAAATGTTGCTGGAAATCGCGAATTTCTGGCGCAGTGCCGCAACTTTCGATGAAAAAACGGACCGCTACTTTATCGACAAAGTCATGGGACCAGATGAATTTCACGAAGCATACCCTAACAGCACAGAAAGTGGTTTGAAAAACAATGCTTATACGAATATCATGGTTGTTTGGTTATTTGAAGAGTTAGAAAATATCCTTTCACTATTAAATACGCAAGAACAGACAGCATTATTTAATAAAACGCACACTACACAAGAAAATCTGGCAAAAATGAAAGATATTCGTAAGCGTCTAGCTCTCGAAATCAATGAAGACGGGATCATTGCCCAATATGAAGGCTATTTTGCCTTAAAAGAAGTCGATTGGGAACAAGCAAAAGAAAAATATGGCAATATTTACCGCATGGACCGGATTTTAAAAGCGGAAGGACAGTCGCCAGATGATTATAAAGTGGCCAAACAAGCAGATACTTTAATGTTGTTTTATAATTTAAACAAAGAAAAGATTGATGAAATTTTAGCAGAGCTTGGCTACGATCTACCTGCCGATTATCTTGAAAAAAATCTTTTGTACTATCTAGATAGAACCTCTCACGGCTCTACACTCTCAAGAATCGTTCATGCTCAGCTAGCTGAAGAGGTTGCTTTTCATGACTTGTCTTGGAAGCTGTATCAAGAGGCTTTACATTCAGATTATCAGGATATCCAGGGCGGAACGACCGCAGAAGGTATCCATACAGGGGTTATGGCGGCAACGATCTATGTTACTCTCACCACTTATGCTGGGATCGATATCAAAAAGAACGACCTTACGATCAAACCTAATTTACCGAAAAATTGGGCTGATATGACTTTTAACATCGATCACAAAGGAATTCACTATCATTTGACCGTTTCAAAACAGTCTGTTCGTATTTGTCCCTCACAAGACACAACGATACTAGTCAAAGATCAACCTTACCAAGTGATTGCCCATGAAGAAACAACCATCAACTACTAATTATCAGATAGGAGAATACACATGAAAAAAGGTTTTGTCTTCGACTTAGATGGCGTTATCACCGATACCGCCAAGTTTCACTATATTGCTTGGAAAAATCTCGCAAAAAAATTAGGGATCACAATCAACGAAACTTTTAATGAAACCCTAAAAGGAATCAGCCGTATGGATTCTTTGGATAAAATTTTAGCTTATGGACAACGGGAAAATGAGTTTACTACAGCCGAAAAAGAAGCATTGGCTCAAAAGAAAAATGATGAATACGTTAAACTTCTAGCAGATCTTTCAGAAACGGACTTATTACCAGGGGTTCACGACTTTTTAGTCCAAGCAAAAGAACGCAACATCCCTTGTTCAATTGCTTCAGCGTCCAAAAACGCGCCAATGATTTTAGAAAAATTAGGTGTTCTTGATTTCTTCGGACATATCGTTGATCCAGAAACATTAAAAAAGGGCAAACCTGATCCAGAAATTTTCGTAAAAGCAGCGGAAAGTATCAATGTTGCCCCTAAAGATGCAATTGGTTTTGAGGATGCTCAAGCAGGGATTGAAGGAATCAAAGCCGCTGGCATGTATGCTGTAGGGATTTCTGCTACAGAAACGTTAAAAGGGGCAGACTTTCAGGTTACTTCCATGACTGAGTTAGATATCGAGCAACTAATCAATCAATAAAACGAAAAAAGAAGTAGCGATATACTTAGACGCTACTTCTTTTTCTCTCTTCATGACATCAAAACAAGTTTCTTCCACTTACGAATTTTAGTTCGGAAATTGGTAAACGGTGCCACAGTATTGATATGCACCCATTTGTATAAGGGCCACATCGCTTTGGTCGTAGCATAATTTCTCTGCCCTGCTTCAAACAACTCCTCATCAGACAATGTTTCCAACCAGGCGCATACCTGATTGACAGACTCTCTCAACATTTTTCTTTGTTCTGCGATACTGTATTTACCGTATTTTTCATAAAACGACTGATATAAGCCACCTAAATTATTCCATTTATACCCTGGCGCAGGCGTTTGGACTACTTTTCCTGTCTGTTCATCTTGCTCCCATTGAAGAATCAAATTTACCCAGCCAAGTTGATAAGACAAATTTTCGGAAGGGGTTTTATCTACCTCTTCAATTCGCTTGTCTTTTTGTGCTTCAGGCACATCGATAAATTCCTCATCGTATTTCTCATATCTTTTTTTGATTTCTGCAATCAACTCTTCTGAATTTTCATATGTGCGCATCTTTAAACTCCTTTGCTATTTAAAACTCTTTCTAAACTGACCTTAGTCAAACAAGGTTCCCTGGTTTGAAACATACGGTGCTTGATAATTGTGTATGATTTTTTCCATCTGATAGTCCATTCCTAATTTATCACAAAGTGTATAGAATTTACTCGTGATTTGGGCTTGATTCTGAATCCCGCAGAAATAATTACGATCATAATTTTCTTTATACTTCATTAAAATCTCTGGAAAATAGTGCGCTAAAAATGTAAAATAATGTTCTTTTTGCCGATCTCTTAAGGTCATTCCGAAAAAAGGATAAACGTATTTAGCGCCGGCTTCTGCTGCTTTTAAAACAACTAGTTCAATTGTTGACCAATCATCGGTGAGAAACGGCAGCATCGGCATCAGGATCACCCCCGTATAAATTCCACTAGTTGCTAATTGCCGGACAGCTTCTAAGCGTTGGGATGGCAGACTGACCGCCCGCTCGATTTTTTTTGCTAATTCATCATCCATCGTACTGACAGATAGGCTGACATTGACTGGCGAGTGTTGCGCAATTCTTTCTAAGAGCTGATGATCACGTGTAACTAAACTACTTTTAGTTGCAATCGAAACACCATAACCAAAATGATGAAATAATTCCAATGACCGTAACGTCAATTTTTGACTACGTTCAAAAAAATTATATGGATCTGACATCGAGCCTGTGCCGACAATCCCTTTTTTCTTTTTGCTAGACAGCTCTTTACTTAAAATCTCGATTGCTTGCTTTTTGCCGCGAACCTTCTCAAAGTGATCGATCTGATAACACTCACTTCTTGAATCACAATAGACGCAACCATGATGGCACCCTTTGTAAAGATTCATCGTGTAATCTGTTCCAAACCACTCATTTGTTCTACTTTTTGATAAGATAGATTTTGCCGAAATATAGTCCATTATGTTAACTGTATAGTAAACTAGAAACAGCTACTTGCCACCTCCTTTGATTAACCTAGTTTTATTTTAAACCTTGACACAATGTGAAAGTCAACTATTTTAAAGTATAATAGATCTAGTTTGTAATTCTAGATTCGTTTAAGGAGTAACTATGTTTAAAATCAGTGAATTTTCTAAATTAACCAATATCAGCCCACGTATGCTTAGACATTATGACAAGCTAAATTTATTAAAACCCGAGATTATTCAGGCAGAAAACGGCTACCGCTACTATACACCTGAGCAAATTACTCAAGCAAATCAACTTCTTTCACTCAAAAATATTGGCATTCCACTAAAAGAAATCAAACCCTTTTTAGATGGTAAAGCTGATTTGGCTGATTATTTAACAAAACATCGAACATTACTGGAAACTGAGCTTGCTGAAAAGAAACTACAACTTGCTTATTTAGATTTATTGGAAGAAAAAAAGACACCTTCAGAAAAAGACGCAATGAATTATCCAATCGAAGAAAAAAAGATACCTGATCTGTTTGTGCTTGCTTATCGGCAAGAAGTTGCCTCTTACTATGAAGAAGAACAACTTTGGCAACAACTCTTTTCAACTATCCGCACTGAAGATTTAGCTAAACTGGGCCAATCTATTGCAGTCTTTCGTGACACTACTTCTGATATGATAGATATCGAAGTCATGATCAGTACTCCAAAAACACTCGGACACAAATATCCGCAGATTAAAACCTTCTCTCCAGGATTGATTGCTTCTGTTGTAACAAATGGTGCTTACGCTACCATGCCAACTATTCATGCCGATATGGCGAACTGGCTGAAAGTGAATGGCTACGTACATACTGGCAATATCTTTAACATTTATCACTCTAGCCCAGCTACTGAGGAACAGGAGCAATTTTATATTACAGAGGTTTGTTACCCTATAAAAAGACCGAAATAATAATATTTTTTTAATTTCCCAATGATACTATATAGTTTACAAGCCATTTTATATCCATTCTTTTTGATGTGACCTTTCAGATTAACAGAGAAAAATAAATTAAATCAGTTTCATAACGACGAACTTAAAGCGCATGGGTACTTAGTCCTCATGCGCTTTTTTTGCTATAAAAACCAGGCTTTTATTTGACTAGTCCTTTTAAGACTTTTTTGACTACTTTAAAGTCTTCATCCAAAAGAATCAAGTCAGCGTCATATCCCACAGCAATCTTACCAATTTTCTTTTCTCCTAGTATATCGGCTGGCGTAGTTGCCCCCATTTTAATTGCATCGTCTAACGGAATGCCCATTTCCACACTTAGTTTAAGCGCCTCATTCATCGTCACGGTGCTAGATGCTAAGGTGCCATCTTTTAAGCGCGCCACACCATTTTCTACAGTGACCTGATGTCCGCCAAATTCGTAAGCACCATCTCCCACGCCCATAGCTTGTAAAGCGTCTGTGATCAACACCATCCCATCTGCTCCTTTTATTTTGTGTAGCAGGCGGACGATTCCCGGATGTAAATGGATCCCATCAACGATTGCTTGAACACTTACGCTATCATTTTCAAGAGCTGCGGTAACCAAACCTGGTGCGCGGTGATGGATCGGTGGCATTGCGTTAAAGCAGTGCGTAATGTGTGTCGCACCCTGTTGAAACGCTTCTTGCGCTTCTTCATAAGTTGCATCAGAATGGGCAATGGCAACGACAACGTTTTTTTGTTTTAAATAAGTGATCAATTCCAAGCTGCCTGGTAATTCTGGTGCTATGGTAACCATTTTGATCAAATCACCTGCTCGTTCAAAAATCAGTTCCATTTCTTTTAAGTCTGGGTTTCTTAGATAATTCGGGTCCTGCATGCCTTTTCGTTTAACGTTTAGATAAGGTCCTTCTAAATGGATACCTAAAATTTTTGCTCCTATTTCACGCCCAACAACTTCTTTGGTTCGGTCGATCATCGTCAATAATGCTTCTAACGAAGAAGTGACTGACGTTACCAAAAAACCAGTACAACCAGTTTCCAAACATTTTTTCGACACTTCTTGAATACTTTTTGTCGTGCCATCCATCATATCAAAATTATTGGCTCCGTGAATGTGGACATCGATCATTCCGGGGATCAGTAATTGATTTTGACCATCGATGCGATGATTTATGCCTTCGTTAGAAATAGTGTTAGCCCCTGCTGGTTCTATCTCTGAAATACTTTCATTTTCTATCAAGATATCGACTAATTCTAGGCCATCCTCTTTACTTATCGTTATGTTTTGAATAAGTGTTTTCATTTTTTTCCACCTTCTACAAGAATAATGTTGACTTCATTTTTTTGCAATTGTCTGGTGATTGGATCTGGCAATGGCTTATCTGTGATCAATAGATCGATTTTTACAAAATCCAGTTTAAAATTGGTCGTGTTTCTCACTTTAGAGCTGTCAAGTACAACGCAGGTTCTTTTCGCATTTTTGATAATGGTGTGCTTTAATTCGATGTCTTCTAATTCAGAGTAAAACAATCCAGCATCACTGATGCCTGATGCACCAATAAATGCGAGGTCAAAATAAAAACTAGCTAGTTGAGCGATCACTGATGTCCCTATCAGTAAGTGCGAGTTAGAATTGAAGTATCCTCCTAACAGATAGACTTCCTGTTTATTATTGACTTCTGTCGCTGATATCGCATTGTCGATCGAGTTGGTGACAATCAGGACATCTTCTTGCGTAAGTTCTTTTGCGATAAATTGAACAGTAGTAGAAACATCTAGCCAAATGGTTTGATTATCTGCTATTTCTTTGACTGCTTTACGCGCAATTCGAATTTTTTCTTGACTGTTTACAACTAATCGTTTGGAGTAATCTTCGATTTTTGTCTTAATGATCGGCAGTGCAATTCCTCCGCGATATCTTTCAGCCAAACCGTCATTAACGATCAATAAGATATCTCGACGAATACTGTCTTTAGATATTTGGAAATAATCGGCTAATTCGGCTGCATCCAGCTTTTCCTTCTCTTGTAGTAACTCTAAAATTTTTGCGATTCGTTCTTTTTGATTCATACGTTACCTCCTGATTTATTTTGAGTATAACAAAAAATCTTCCGTTTGCATATTACTAAGTTTTCCGATTGTTTTTTTAAGTTTTTGTAAGTAAAAAAAGACCTTCATTTAAAAGTCTTTTTTACAACGGTATTCATTTGATGATCGATCGTGTACAACATAGGTTGACTGTAGACATAAACAACATCATATTGTCTGTCGTTTTTTGTCCTATAGATATGTTTGGCTAGTTGCTCAATGCTTTTTTCATCTTCACCAAATACAAAAATAAATAAATTATTTTCTTTGTATAGCTTATAATTACCGCTTTGGAGTTTTTCAACTTTATTATCATAAGCTTCTATTAAATTAAATAATGAATGCCAATTAGTAATCGAAATCGCGACCTTTTTCTTGGTGTTATCTGGCAATGGTAAATTGATTCTAAGGACATCATCTCCATATCTTTCCTTGATGATCTCAAGGATTTGCTTATCATTATGGACATTTATTTCATCAATATTCAGCGCTTCTAGCACACTTTCTTTTAATGATTGGGTCACTTCTACACCAATATTCTGTGTTGGATTTTGAATATCTGGTTTATCTAAAAGGATTGCTTCTTGGTATTTTTCGGGTTCTGCTTTTCGTAGAATTTCTAATGCTTCCCGTTCATCTGGACGTTCCATTATAGACATATGATTGCTCCTGTTCATGCTTTGTTATAGTCACATTATACTAAAATTTTGGATAAATCAACTCCATAAAACAACATAAAAAAGCTGAACATTCAGTTATTTTAGGATGTTCAGCTTTTTTTTATTATCTATACAAAGATTCTTTTTTACACCAGCCAATTGCTGTTAGAAACACTAAAAATAAGCCTGTAACTAAAGTCAAATTCGTACTAGAATCATTGGTTGCCGGTAATTGTTTTCCGGTTGGTTTTGTTGTTCCAACAGGCTTTGTTGAAGCGGTAGTATTTTCAGTGATGTTCACTTCGACCACTTGCGCTCCTTCTTCTACGTAAAATTCGTACCCAGGATATTTTTCAGCCAGCTTTTTCATTGTTTCATCTGACCAATTGTACATATACATAAATGATGTAGTCCCAGCTTTTAGCGCTTTCCAGTTTCCTGCTGAATCAACCTCAATGATTGATGAATCATTGATAGTTGGAGCAAACGAACCTGTAGACTCTTTAATTCCTTCAATTGGTTTTACTTTGATTTGTCCAGTATCACCAACTCTTCCATCAATAGAAGTAAGCTCGATTTTTGGCGTGATATTTAATGTTCCTGCTGGCTTCACTTCTACTTTAATTAGACTGGCAATATCTCTTGTTACCATTGTACTGCCTGGATTTTTATCTTGAATCTCTTTACTTGATTCATCTGATAATTGGAAATCTAATACAAATTCCACTGTGCCCGTTTTTAAAGCTGTCCATTTTCCATCTGACTCTACTGTGATTATTTCTTTGGCATTATACGGAATATAGGCTAGATAGGTTCCTGTGAGATTTGTGAGGCCCCCCATCGGAGCCACTTTAAATTGCCCTGTTTCACCTATTTTTGCGCTGATTGTTCCAACATTGAAACTGGGAGTGATATCGACACTCTTTTCTTTTGCTGCTGTCACTTCGACGGGTACTTCCTGAATAGTCCCTTTTTTGACCAGTTGATGATCAGGATATTTTTCTTTGATTTTTTGTAGTGACTCTTTATCCCACTCAAAATCCAATGTTGCTTTAGTAATACCCGATTTCAATCCTTGCCATTGACCTCGATCATTGATCGAAAGGATACTTTGGTCAGCTACAGTGGTCTTGAACGTCCCTTTAAGGTCTTTCATTCCCTCGACTTGTTCAACCTCCACGGTGCCTTTGCTGCCAATCTCTGTTTTGATTTCTTTGATTTTAAATTTTGGTGTAAGGTCGATTTCCTTTTTTGCTTCAGTGATTTTTGTTTTCACTTCTGATGTTTTGGTCACTTCTACTTCTTTAGAGCTTTCCTCTATAGCAAATGAAGTTGTCGAAAATGATAAGCATACTGAGCTAAACAAGATTCCCAACATCAAGTTTTTTATTGTTTTCATTGATACTCCTCCATTTCCATTATAATTCTCACACTTTCATCTTAACAAATCCTAATCACCAGAGCAACAACTGTTTGAACAAAAAGACTGGTTTAAGTATTTTACTTAAACCAGCCTTATATTCTTATTTAGGCATTACCTCTGCCGGAATCGCAGATTGATATTTTTCCCCACCAACGGTTGCTTGGTGTTCTGCTTTTGCTTGTGCGACTAATTCAGGATTAGTTAATAAATCATAAGCCGTTGTTGCGATCGTTTTACCTGCTGCTAGTAATCCTTTGTGTGCCACAGATGATTTACCATTAGCAACCCATTGCCATGAATGCGGCGGTGTGCCTTGTGGTTCACAGCCCACCAAGACTTGAGCGGTTGGACACACCCAGCTAACATCTCCCACATCCGTTGAACCAGACGTTGCTTCTGAGAAAACTAAGGGGCTGATTTGATCTAGAACTGGCATTGTTCCAAGCCGTTCTATTTCTTCTTCACTAGCGGTTGGATTGCTTTGTCTTGCTCTAGTTATTAAGTTTGCTTTTGTCGCTTCATTTAAGCTGTCATAATATCTTTGGCTATATTCTTGGTCCTCTTTTGTTAAATTCAAGTTGCCGAATTCTTTAAAATTTTCATACATCGCTGTGGTAACCGCTTGGTTTGGTAAATAGTTAGCACAGGCAGAGTCAAACACGATTTCAAGTTCTGTTTCTGTCATCAACGCTGCACCTTCTGCGATTTTGTTGACACGCTTGTAGATTTCTTCTGCTTGTTCTAGTTTTGGTGCACGGATAAAGTAATATAAGCTCGATGTCGGTTGGACTACATTCGCAGACTCTCCACCAGCATCCATAAAGGCATAGTGGACACGACCTTCATCAATGATGTGTTCACGTAAAAATTGAACCCCAATATTCATTAATTCTGCCGCATCAAGCGCACTGCGTCCTTGTTCTGGTGCTGCCGCTGCATGGGCTGATATCCCTTTGAAGTTATAATAAATTTGATAAACAGCTAAGCTGCTCAATCCCCAAGCCATACTTGTATCCATCGGATGCCACGAAAGAGCAACATCAAGGCAGTCAAATACGCCGTCTCTAGCCATGAAGGCTTTACCATAGCCACTTTCTTCAGCCGGACAACCAAATAATTTGATCGTACCCGTTAATTGTTCTTGTTTCATCAAATCCTTAACGCCAATAGCACCAGCTAACGCACCTGTGCCTAGTAAGTTGTGGCCGCAGCCATGTCCATTTCCACCTTCTATTTCTGCTTTTTGCTCGCCTAAATCAGCGACTTGGCTTAGATTGCCTAAAGCATCGTATTCAGCCAAAACGCCAATGACAGGATTGCCGCTGCCGTAAGTTGCAACAAATGAATGTTCCATATTTGCGACGCCTTTTTCAATCGAGAAGCCTTCTTTTTCTAAAATTTCTAAAAAAGGTTTTACAGATTCAGTTGTTGCAAATCTCGTTTCTGGTGTCCCCCAAATCTGATCAGCTGCTGCGATAAATTGCTCTTTTTTTGTATCAATCAATGCTGAAATTTGTTGTTTTGCGTTCATTCTTCGTTCTTCCTTTCTTAGTCACATTCAATTTTTGCTTTTTTATTTAACCTAACGATCGATTCCAAACAACTCTTTTGCGATTCGTTTTCCGGTTTTTGTTCCAGCTAATCCGCCGATCCCAGTTTCACGAATATCCGCTGGCATACTCCGACCCACGCGGTACATTGTTTCGACCACTTCATCTGCAGGAATCTCACTTTCGATTCCGGCCAGCGCCATTTCTGCTGCACTGATGGCATTCGACGTGCCGCCTGCATTTCTTTTGATGCAAGGGATTTCTACCAGTCCAGCAACTGGATCACAGGCCAAACCGATCAAATTATTCAAAGCAATCGCAAAGGCGTGACTGGCTTGTTCCGGTGTTCCACCAGCCATTTCAACTAAAGCGGCCGCCGCCATGCCAGAGGCCGAGCCGATTTCCGCCTGACAGCCACCTTCTGCACCAGAAATCATGGCATTATTGGCTGTGACAAAGCCAAAAGCTGCCGCTGTAAATAGAAAATGCAGCATCTCTTCACGGCTTGATCTGAATTTTTCACTAAACGCCAATAATACTCCTGGCACAACTCCGGCCGAACCTGCTGTTGGTGTAGCGCAAATCATACCCATCGCCGCATTGACCTCATTAGTGGCCACTGCATAGCATAAAGCTTTCACAAAGGTATTGTCTGTTAAAACAGTTTTTTGATCTAAATAGGTCTGCAGTTTTTTAGCATCATATCCAGTTAAACCAGAATGTGAGCGAACGCCTTGAATCCCTTTAGCAGCGGCCGCTTCCATTGTTTCTAAGTTCAGTGTCATTTGATTCATGATCTCAGCTCTACTGCGCCCAGACGTTTCTATTTCCTGTCTGATCATTATTTCTGCTATGGTGCACTGATTCAGTTGTGCTCGTTGTACAAGTTCTTCAATTGATTCAAACAAACTATTCACGTCCTCTAATTTAGCCGGTCGTCGGTATAACTGCTGTTACCCCCGGTATCCCTTTAATTTTTGCTACTAATTTCTGACTAATATCACTAAACGTTTCAACAAAGAAGATCGTCTCCTTGTTCAATTGCTGAATCTGTACAAAAGTCGGATTTTCTAAAGCATCTTCAACACCCGAAACCGCCAATTTAGGCTGATCTGAGGTAAAAACTAAGCCATTTCCTTTTTTCTGACCCAAAAGAGTTGAATGATGATTGATCTCTGTTAGTTGAATACTACCGCCACCAATCGAAATAGCTGTTATATTCAGCTTTTCTTGGTCATCAATCAATGCCAGATTAACTGTATTGGCATGTTCTGTTTCCTTAGCGCTAACCAAAAATTCAATCATTACCCCTTGCTTTTCAGCAAGCTCAATCGCTTCTGGAATCCGTTCATCATGTGTTTCAAACCCTAAAACTCCTGCAACAATTGCGACTGCTGTGCCATGACCTTTGTACGTTTCAGCAAATGAGCCGTAGAAAGTAACGACTAACTTTTTAGGTGTATATTTATAAAGCGCTCTTGCCAGATTACCAATTCTAACCGCTCCAGCCGTGTGCGAGCTAGACGGGCCGACCATGATTGGACCAATGATATCAAAAGCACTTTTATACTTAAACTGTTTCTCTGACATTACGCTTCTTTTTTCACTCCTAAGGCACACAGGCCGCAAAGAAGACTAGCTGCTGCCATAAAGCCAAACGCTAATGTAAATGAACCTCCAGCGGCTTTAATCAATTGTCCTAAAATCATTGGTGCTAAAAACCCGCCCAAGGTTCCACCTGTATTAATGATGCCAATTGAAGACCCAATGATCGATGGATCCATGATTTTATGCGGCCATGTGAAGATTGCTGTAAAGGCACTTACTGAAACCATACTTACAGCGATCAAACAAATCATTGATAATACCAAATTATTTGATGCAACAAAGGCAACCACTAAAATTGCAGCTAAAACTGTTGTACTAAGAATAAACATGCGTTCTTTACCTAAAAATAGTTTTGACAACAACGCACCTGCAAACATCGTCGCTGCGGTTTGGAAGACTGCGTTAACGGCTAATAGATAACCAATTGTTTTAATATCAATTGCAAATTTTTGTGCTAAAAAGCTTGGCAACCATGACATATTTCCATAAAGCAGAAAATTTAACAATAGCATTGCTACGAATAATACTAATACATTACGGTTCGTGATTACCTGACTAAACTTAATTGCTGGTTTATTGCTTGTCCCTGTTTTTGCGCTAGTTGCTTGTTTGGGAACAAAAATACCTACCAGTACAAATGCAACCGCAAATAATGTTCCTAATGCTAAGTACCCATAACGCCAATTTGCATTGATCAAATTAGTCCCCAAGGTGAATGCTAAAATACCACCGATACCTGATGTTGATAGAATCAATGATTGGATAAAGGTTCTACGTTCTTGCGGGAAATTATCGGCAATTGATTTTGAACAGCTGGGCGGATAACCACCATGACCTAGACCCGCAAAAAAGCGGATAGCTATAAATAACATCAAGCTGCTCACTGCACCAAATGCGAATGAAAAAATTGAAATAATTGCTAGTGACAGCATTAACACCTTTTTTGCGCCGATTTTATCTGCTAACCAACCACCGGGAATCTGCATCAACGAATAACCTAGGAAAAAGAATGACATGATCATTCCTGTTTGACCAGCATCCAAATTAAACTCTTTGGCCATTGGTAAAACTGCGGTAGAGATCATACTCTTATCCATATAAATCATCGAATAACCAGCCATTAAGGCAAAAATCAACCCAGCACTACTTTTGTTTGCTACTGTTTTTTCAACTTGTGTCTCCATTTTTTTCCTCCATAGTTCAAATATAAGAAAACGTTTTCCGTACATTTATTATACGAAACAATTCACAAATACAAATCACTTTAATTGCTTGATATAGTCTTAATATTTTGATCATGGAGAAAAATAAATAAAAAAAGCAAAAAAGTAGTAGTCTTTTTTGCTTTTCTGAATGCTAATTCAATTTGTTTATTTCCTTTTGACCTCACCTGAGCGACGTTCTTTAATGTCATGTTCTTCAGAGATATTTTTTTGTTGTTGGGCAACATCGTAGACTCTTGTGGTGGGGTCTTGATTAATACCACCAGATCCAGTATTTACCATTGTTCCCCAGCCTTTTTTAAGTGGAGTCTTCCCTTGTGCCCGTAGCTGATCGTTTTTTTCTCTAATCCGTTGATGCTTTACTCGTCTGCGATCATCAAAAAAATCTGAGATTTTATCAAATATTTTCAAAGTTATCACTCCTCAATAGTCATATTATTTTTAAGATCCTAATATTAAATCAATGCTGAGACTCATTTTTCAGATGCCTCTTTTCCTCAATACAAAGGCTGAAACAAATACAACTGACACGCATTTAACGTCAAGGTCGCTTCCAATTCATAGCCAAAGGAATCGATTCGCTCTTTTTTCAGCTCAAACTTAGGAACGATCTTTTGCTCCAAATATTTCTGCAACTCATGATCCAACTCTGCTTGCCCCCCAACTCTGATCCAATCATTATAAATCCCACCATGATCTTTATCCAAGACATATTCCCGAATCAAATAATGGCCCACAGGGAGCCCGCTTAAATGAATCCTGACTTTTTTTGTCTGATACTGAACTTGAAATGTATCAACTGAATACAATGGATCTAGATAGCTAGAATTATAAAGTAACAGCTGATACTGTCCTTGATTTCGTGTCAAAATATAGCCATCTCCACTAGCAACTAGCTCACCTTTTAGATGGTTTAAAAATCGTAGTGAAAAGAATAGCGGTCGCCTCAGCTCCTCATAAAGAAACACAGATAAACTACTGTCTTCTCTTGTATGCGTCTGTCGTTCCTTTACCTTGATGTTCAGCCAAAAGGCAATTCCCGTCACTTCTTTTGACAATTCAACAATCGATTCCAAAATCAGTGCAGAACGGAAAAACGTTCCAGAAAAAGTATTTCCTTCCCCCACTAATGTATTCCAATCGGTTAAAAATAACTCTGGTGTCCAATCCGAAAAAAAGGCATTTTTTTCTATTTGATGCGCGGTGATGACCGACTTTACTCTACTTAAAATAGCTTGTTGGTATTTTTTAAAACGCAACGCATGTTCCTCTTTGATCACTGCTGTTGCATACGGATCCGCATGGAAACTAATAAATTCTGGGAGACAGCGCTGTGTTCCCTGCTCATAAATAAAGGCCTGATATTGCTCGTATTCTGTTTCATCTAACGAACGCAATGACATCAAGCCTACTTTACAGCCAGGAACTAACTGTTTCAGCTTACGATAAAAATAATGATAGCCCCAGCGACTACCATCATTCCAGAGCCCACTTACTTTAGGAAATGACCATTGAAGGTACCACTGATTTACTTCCTCTCGGCCATAGCGATTCACGAAATGACGAATGATTTTCAATTGCTTATCACACCATAACTGAACTTCTTCCTTTTCAGTATACTCCTCAGGTAAATAAAGCTGGATCATCGGCTTCAGCTGGATTTTCACTAAAAAATCGAACCATTGATTGTTTAAAATATACTCAGATACCATCAAAATATCATTTTCAAAATTTGTTTCTTCGCAAAAACCTTCAAATTGAACTAAATCAAAGCTCAAATCCTTTTGTAAAATACACAATTCACGCTGTACACCATTCGCTAAACCTTCTCCAGCAGGACCGATTTTTATGATTTTTTTACTGCTGTGATAATTTGGTTGTGGCGCCGAAGGTAAAACTAACTCTAAGCGCTGCTCAAGCGCAGCATTTTCATCTTCGATATCTTTTTCCACTAAATATTTTGCCAGCTCTTGTAAGGCTGCTGCTCCAGTTATTTCCTGATAGTCGGCATTTTCTGTCGTCTGTTTCAACTGATTTGTCGTCACAGAATATTTTTTACGAAAACTTGCTGGTGTCAACCCATACTGTTTTTTAAAGACTTGATGAAAATTTTTTGCATTTGAAAAACCATTATTCAAAGCGACCTTGATCACAGATTGTGAGGTTAGCACCAAACTTTCCGCTGCATGCATCAAGCGGATTTGATTTAGATACTCCGTAAAATTGAGCCCAACTTGTTTTTTAAACGAACGCGATAAATGATAATAGGAGATTCCACTCTTTTCAGCCAACGATTCTAATGAAATCGGCTGATCATAATTCTTTTGAATTTCTTCCAATAACTGATTCATCCGATCATCTGCAAGTTCTGTCGTAACACACGGCGCAGGCACCATTTCTTTTTTGAATTCCTTGACTAATTGTTTTAACACGGTAAATAAATGCTGATACATAGCCAATTCTGTCTCTTCATTTTGCTTAAAGTATGCAGCCATTAAATGAACCAAGGCTTCTCGTAGTTGTTGAAATTTTTCTCCCTCAGGTATGTCGGCTTCTGTTGATGAACAATCAATATACGGCAACCAGTTCTCTTTAAAATGCGGAGTGAGCGGTGTTCTTGAAATACGCAAAGATAATAATAAGTTTTTATCCGAACTCTTTACTTGATATTGCTGGCGTGGATTAATAACTAAGATATCATCTGAATTTAATTGATATTCTTTTTCCCCGACCGTAACGACCATGCTGCCGCTAAGCATTAGAAAAAGAGTTAAATAATCACTCATTTGCGGTGGTGCATAGCTAACTTTCATCAAGGATAGATGAAATGGAAATTGCTTGGATTCTCCCATCAACAGTCCCCTCCTGACCTCTTGTGCTTTGTTTAACAAAATATAGCATCAAATCTCCATTGAAACAAGCTGTCTTTTTGACAGAAAATTGTCTATACTATGAATAATTAAAAAATGATGGCACTTTATCTAGCGATACAGGCGATCGCTACGCTCTACTTCAATCTCATCAATTGCCAAAATCTAAAGATTCGAGTTCTGCGAAAAAAGAGAACGTTCAACTAGGAGGAAAAAATGAAAACCAGTCAAGGAGATGTATTTAGACGTAGGGAAAATTTGATTGAGCATTTAAAACACAGCGAACGTTTAACTGTTAATGAGCTTGCAATATTTTTTAACGTTTCTGCTGTAACAATTAGACGAGACTTGCTCTTTTTAGAAAAGAAAAAGATGATCGAACGGTTTTACGGTGGGGTCAGACTGCTTCCTAATGATGAATTGAACCACTCCATCAAACAAGAAGGAGCGGTCTTTCCACTAGCTGCCTTTATTGAGAAAATCAAACCATTTTTAGTGCCTGGAGCACAGCTGTTTATTGGTTCCGGACATTTTTCTAATGAATTGATTTATGCATTATCTTTTTTTGACCTGACTATTTTGACTAACGATGTTTCTGCCATTTCTATCGATCACACTGAGAAAAAAGCATTGATTTCGATCAGCGGCGGTGAATTAGAAAAAAATACTAACGCACTGGTTGGAGATTTTGCTACTCATTCGTTTAATAAAGTGGAAGCTGACCTTTGCATCATTGAAGCGGCTGGCTTTAATACTCATGAAGTAACCACCAAGACACTAAATGAATCGTTCATTTATCGAACCATGATTCAACATACCAATGGGCGTAAAATTGTCTATACACCTTCCGCTTATTTAGAGTCGATCAGCTCATTTATGATCGATAAAACAGCGTTATTCGATACTTTATATACAGACTCATTAATCACACCAACTATTTTGAACAGCTATCAAGCACAAGGAATCTCCATTGAAGTGTTAACTGAATAAAAAAGGTATACTGAAAGAGTTCGTTTTCTTGTATCCACACCTTTTGAACTGTTCATAAAAATTCTTTCATGAACAGTTCTTTTGATTGTATTGAATTTACCCAAGTAATCACTTATTCTAAAGCCAAAGAAAACGCTTCACAAAAAAACTATTGATTGGAGAAAACTATGACACATACATTTCCAGAAAATTTTCTATGGGGCGCGTCCATTTCCGCCCATCAAACAGAAGGCGCTTATCAAAGCGACGGTAAAGGCTTAAGTGTGCAAGACACACGCCAAAGAGATAATCATGACATCGCAGATTTTACTGTGGCTGTGGATCACTATCATCACTATAAAGAGGATATTCGCTTGTTAGCTGAGATGGGCATCAAGGTTTTCCGTTTCTCAATTGCTTGGACACGCATTTTTCCAAATGGACGTGGTGAAATCAATCAAAAAGGATTGCAACATTATAGCGACGTCATTGACGAGTTATTAAAATACGATATTCAACCGTATATTACATTAAATCACTTTGACTTACCTCAAGCGTTAGAAGATGAAGGCGGTTGGAGCGTTCGCAGTACCGTAGATGCCTTCAAAATTTATGCTGAGACCTTATTTGATGCATACGGTGACCGCGTAAAGCATTGGCTAACGATCAATGAGCCAAACATCATGCTTTTAGTCGATAAAAAAATTCTAGGTAAAGAGATCCCATTACAAGAAAAATACCAACAATTCCATCACCTAATGATCGCTGAAAAATATGCCTTCAAACGGTGCCATGAATTAATCGAAGGCGGACAAATTGGTCCTGTACCGAATATTTCTCTTGTCTATCCAGCAACTAGCAAACCAATGGACAATCAAGCCGCGCTTTATTTTAACAGCGTTCGTAACTGGGCTTATCTAGATTTTTCTTGTTTCGGTCGTTATAACGCGGTCTTCAAAGACTATTTAAACCGTAATAATATCACGATTGAATATGCCGCTGAAGATCAAGAATTGATGGAAAATAACTTCCCAGATTTTGTTGCCATGAATTTTTACACCACTGTCACTGTAGAAAAACCAACTGAAAAAGACGGTATGGCAAACGGTATCAGCGATCAGCAAAGTGAAGATATCATGGAATGGGGCTTTTATAAAGGCTTTACCAATCCTTATTTGAAGAAAAATGAATTCAATTGGACCATCGATCCAGACGGCTTAAAAACCACGTTGCAGACACTGTATGATCGCTATCACTTGCCGATCATTATTACCGAGAATGGTTTAGGGGCAAAAGATGAACTAACAGCTGACGGCAAGATTCACGATCCGTACCGAATCAGCTACTTGGAACAACATATCGAGCAATGTCTACAGGCCATCGAAGCTGGCGTTGACTTGATTGGTTACAGTCCATGGTCAGCGATCGATCTAATCAGTGTTCACGAAGGCATCAGCAAGCGCTATGGTTTTATTTATGTCGATCGCACAGAACACGATAAAAAAGAACTTACTCGCTATAAAAAAGACAGTTTTTACTGGTATCAAACATTGATCGAAACAAATCAACTGCCCTCATAAGGAAAGGAGAAAAAAATGAATAAAGTATTTACATTTTTGGAAACGAAACTAATGCCGCCTTTGAATAAAGTTGCAAACTTGCGCTTTATTCGAGCGATCATGCAAGCTGGGATCATTACGGTGCCGTTTACGATCGTCGGATCGATTTTTCTGATCATCAATAATTTGCCGCAAATCATTCCGCCGCTAGCACCGTTTTTTGAGAATACGATTTTGAAATTCGCACCGATTTATAGTGTGGCTACCACCATGTCGATCGGCTCGATTGCGATTTTTTACTGTTTGGCGACTGCTTATTATTTGACGGATATTTATCGGAAAGAAGAAAGTGACGGACTGAGTAGTTTTGTTGGAGCAATTTTAGGATTGTTTGCCTTTTTAATGACGATTGTACAAACAGATATCGTCAATGGCGGTGCTCAGCTGATACAATCGGAAAGTGAAACATCGATTGTTTATAATGGGGTCGCACTTGGCGGTTGGGTCACTCGTTTTAGTGGCGTTGGGATTTTTATTGGGATCATCACAGCCGTTATTTCTACTCAGATTTATCGTTGGTGTGTGAAAAAAAATATTACGATTCGGATGCCAGAAGGCGTTCCTGATGGTGTAAGTAAAGCTTTTGCTTCATTGATTCCTGCTATTTTTATTGCGTTTGTGATGTTATTTATCAATACGATTTTAGCTGTGTTCCATACTGATTTACATGGATTGTTATCAAAACCATTTGAGTTTGTTAAAGATTTGACCGGTTCTTGGTTGGGAATTATTGTAATTATGTTATTGATCCATCTACTTTGGGCCGTTGGAGTTCATGGAACGGCTGTGATCAAGAATAGTTTTATCAACCCGATTTTATTGGTGGCATTAACAGAGAATATTGATGGCGGATCAAATATTTTCGCTGGAGATTTTGTGAATATGTATATCTTTATCGGTGGTGCTGGTAGTACGCTTGGATTGGTTTTGTTGATGATTTTCGCAGCAAAATCCGATCAGTTAAAAGTACTGGGTAAAGCGGCAGTGCTGCCAGGCTTGTTTAATATCAATGAGCCGGTGATTTTCGGGGCACCGATCGTTTATAATCCTTATTTGATCATCCCGTTTATTGTGACGCCTTTGATCAATGTCACGATTGCTTATTTTGCTTCTTCTCTTGGATTGGTGAATAAAGTAATTACTGGGATTCCTTGGATTTCGCCTGTGGGAATCGGGGCGTTTCTGGGAACTGGCGGTGATTTTAGAGCGGTGCTGATTGCTTTTATTAACTTAGCTGTTTCGATTGTTTGTTATTATCCATTTTTCAAAATGTATGATGGAAAATTGTATGGGGAACAGATGGCGGCTTTGGAGAAGGATTAATTGGAATTGAATGTAGATAAAGTTGTATAATCTGTAACCATAAAAACTGCCGTAAAAATCAACGTATCGCTTAACAAGTGTACATTAGTAAATGAAAAATCAAACGCACTGTATAACAACATTGCGATATAAAACGAATTTGATATTTTACGCAATAAAAGCCGACAAACATCATTCTTCTGCATTTTTACATACAGAAAAATAATGTCTGTCGACTTTTATTGATTAATGTTAACGGCGTTTTGTTTCAAACAACGGACTAACTGGTTTGTTTTCATGGATACGTTTAATGGCATCACCAATTAATTCACCAACACTGATTTCATCGATTTTGTCGATTTTACGATCATCAGAAAGATAGATAGAATCTGTTACAACTAAACGTTTGATAGCAGAATCTTCAATACGTTGTAAAGCAGGTCCTGATAAAACTGGGTGTGTACATGAAGCATACACTTCTTTTGCGCCAGCTTCTTGTAACGCATTGGCAGCGAGTGAAATTGTCCCAGCTGTGTCGATCATGTCATCGATCAAGACACAAATTTTGCCTTCTACATGTCCAATAATGTTCATTACTTCAGCGACATTCGCTTTTGGACGGCGTTTGTCGATGATTGCGATCGGTGATTTCAAGTATTCCGCAAGTTTACGGGCACGTGTCACACCACCATGGTCAGGAGATACAACCACAACATCATCGCCTTGAATGCCGTGTTCCATGAAGTAATCTGCGATCAATGGAGCGCCCATCAAGTGATCCACTGGAATATCGAAGAATCCTTGAATTTGAACGGCATGTAAATCTAATGTCAACATTCTAGTTGCTCCTGCTTTTTCAAGCATATTTGCTACAAGTTTCGCTGTGATCGGTTCACGGGCACGTGCTTTACGATCTTGACGTGCATAACCATAATAAGGCATTACAACGTTGATTGTTTTTGCACTAGCACGTTTTAACGCATCGATCATGATCAACAATTCCATTAAATTATCGTTAACTGGACTACTTGTTGATTGGATGATATAAACGTGAGAGCCACGAATACTTTCTTCAATATTTACTTGAATTTCACCATCACTGAATTGAGTGACAGAAGATTTTCCTAATTCGACACCGACAGCTGCAGCGATTTTTTCCGCTAATGGACGATTCGAGTTAAGAGAAAAGATTTTCAATCTAGGATCAAAATAATGTTTTGACATGAGGACCTCCACTTTCTTTTACTGAACAATAGTTTCCTTATAAATAGTAGTCACTTTTTCAAAATAAATCAAGTGATTTTGAGGCATTCCTCTAAATTAATACGATTTTCTAATAAAAATAGACCAGAAACGATCGAAAAAAATAGTTTATAAACTATTTTTTCTTTTTAATTGTTGACATACTGTTGGCACACCGAAATGTTAAAGTTAAACTATCTAACCTGCTGAGCTAATTTCTTGGGAAAAAGAGCACTGCGTGTAACTATAAATGTCACATTCAAATTTCCTTATTATCTGCCAGAACTAACTAGCTCATTCAGGTTTTAAATTAAGGAGTGTTCAAATGAAAAAAATATTTTTAGCTTCATCTTTTAAGGATGTTTCAGAACAATTTCAATCATTTATGAAAAAAGACCTAAAAGGAAAAACTGTTACATTTATTCCAACAGCTAGTCTACCAGAAAAACAAACTTTCTTTGTTGAAGCTGCGATAAAAAGCTTTGCAACATTGGGTATGGTGATCGATGAACTAGAGATCTCTCAAGCAACACCCACCGAAATAAGACAAAAACTTGAATCCAACGATGTCATTTATGTGACAGGCGGAAATACTTTTTTTCTATTACAAGAATTAAAGAAATCTGGCGCTGATATATTGATCCAACAACAAGTAGCCGACGGGAAAATTTATATCGGCGAATCAGCTGGAGCCGTAGTTGCCTCACCTAATATTGAATATATCAAAGCCATGGATGATGTCAAAAAGGCACCAGAACTTGAGTCTTTCCAATCGCTAAATTTAGTTGATATTTCACCAGTACCCCATTATGCCAGCTTTCCCTTCAAAGAAGTAGTGGAGAACATCATTACAAACTACGATACTGATTTAAAGCTGATTCCAATCTCAAATAAACAAGCAATCTTAATCGATGGTGACAATATAATACGAGAATAAATTTAAAAAAAGAGTCAAGAAAAAATCAGGAGCTTCAAAACTTGATCAACCTACCTCCAAAAATTAGACTCAAAATCTAACTTTTGGAGGTCTTTTTATATGACAAAATATAGTTTTAAATTAATAAATGGATTTTTTTAACATTATAATATAAAATCCCTACATTTCATGGTGACAAAACAAATGATATAGATTACCATTTAGGTGATACACCAAAATGAAAGCGGATTAAAATAGGAGGTTTTTAAGTGAAGAAGTCATTGTTACGCAAAAGGTGGTTTAGTTTACAACTATTGGTTGCTATTATTTTCTGTGCTAGTGGGACGACAACTGCCCTAGCAATTGAGAATCAATCAAATCCTGAAACTACGCAAAAGAGTATCACAAAAAAGGCCCAGAAATTAACGATTTTAGGGACATCCGACGTCCACGGCCAGCTATGGGACTGGTCTTATGAAGATGATAAACAAACACCTGTCGGGCTTTCTCAAGTCAGTACTGTTGTACAAAACATCCGTTCAGAAAATCCGAATGGAACCATTCTGATCGATAATGGAGATATGAACCAAGGAACAATCTTGACAGATGATCTTTATAACAAAACACCTTTGATCGGTCGACCGAATCCTATGATCAAAGCTATGAATTACATGAAATATGATGCAATGGTGTTGGGGAACCATGAATTCAATTTTGGCTTAGATTTAATCAAAAAACTGGATAATGAAGCTGCGTTTCCGATCTTATCAGCCAACACTTATGTCAAAGAGTCCAAAAGTCGCTTTGTTGGCGGAACGACTAAAAAAGATATTGATTTAGACGGCGATGGCAGCAAAGATTTAACTGTCGGTATCATCGGTCTGACAACACCGCAAATTCCTTTATGGGATGGGGCTAAAGTAGACAGCTTATATTTCAATCCCTTGAAAGAAGAAGCAGAAAAAGCTGTTGCTGAGCTAAAAGACGATACGGATATCATCGTCGCGTCGATCCACGCTGGTCGTCAAAATTCTGACCCTGCTGCAAGTGCCGATCAAGTCATCAATTATGTCCCAGGTATCGACGCCTACATTTTAGGGCATGATCACCGGTCTTTCGCAGAACAAATCCAAGGGCCAAACGGACTTGTTCCAGTAGCAGGACCTAAAGATACTGGAACAGAGATGGTCAAAATCGAGCTTGATATTGAAAAAGCAGGAGACAAATGGCAAGTCAAAAACAGTGATGCTGCTATTGTAAGCACCAAAACGGTACCAGCAGATGAGGCATTAAAAGCTGAAACGAAAGAATACCATGACAAAACAAGAGAATTTATCTCTGAAAAAATCGGAACAGCAACTGGAAACTTTTTACCCGCTGAAGAAGTGAAAGGAATCCCAGAAGCTCAACTTCGTCCGACTGCGATGATTTCTCTGATCAACAATGTCCAACGAAAAGCAACAGGCGCTCAACTAGCCGCTTCTGCGCTCTTTAAAGCGGACAGTAAGTTGAATGCAGGAGATATCTCATACTCAAACATCTTTGATATTTATAAATACCCTAACACACTAGTCAGTGTCAATATAACTGGGGAAAACCTACTGAAATACATGGAAAATCAGGCGGATTACTACAATACACCTAGCCCAGATGATTTAACAATCAGCTTTAATGAAAAAATTCGTGTGTATAACTATGACATTTTTTCAGGAATTTCTTATAAGATCGATATTTCTAAACCACATGGTGAGCGGATTATCAATCCAACGATTGACGGCAAACCAGTCGATCTTACAGCAAACTATACCATTGCTATGAATAATTACCGTTATGAAGGTTTACTAACACAGGGAATCGTTACGGGGGAACCAATCAAATCAACTGATCCAGAAACACTGCGCGGATTGATCGCAGATTATATTCGTGAAAAACAAACTCTTGACCCCACAGTTGAAATTGAGAATAACTGGGAAGTAATTGGCTATCATTTTAATAAAAACTGGCGTGATTTGGCTGTTAAATTAGTCAATGACGGAACATTGCAGACAGAGCCTGCTGCAGATGGCCGAACACCAAATGTCAAACCGATCACCAAACAAGAGGTGATCAATGCAGGTTTTTCGCCCGAATCATTCACCATCATGCATACTAATGATGTGCATGGACGTTTAGAAGGCAATGGGAAAGATGTTTTAGGAATGGCTCGTTTGAAAACCTATAAAGAATTGGTTCAACCAGATCTTTTGATTGACGCAGGCGATGTCTTCCAAGGTCTGCCGATTTCTAATTTCTCTAAAGGAATGGATATGGCAGACGTAATGAATGAAGTGGGCTACGATGCTATAGCCGTCGGTAACCATGAATTTGACTTTGGTTTTGAAACAGCCATGGAATACAAGAACAGACTGAATTTCCCAATCTTATCCAACAACACATTTAAAAATGGGGAATTGGTCTTTGAACCTTACACAATCGTTGATAAAAATGGAAAAAAATACGCTATTATCGGCGTAACAACACCTGAAACAGCAACTAAAACTCACCCAAACAATGTAAAAGATGTAACGTTTGCCGATCCAATCGCTGAAACGAAAAAGGCGATCAATAAAATCAAAAATTCAGGAGAAGCAGTTACTGCCTATGTTGTTACGGGACATTTAGGAATCGATGAAACCACCCCTCATGAATGGCGTGGCGATACGTTGGCTGAAACACTAAGTAAAGAATTTTCCGATTTGAATATTACTGTTTTGGATGGTCATTCACATACAGCCGTGGATGGCGGGAAAAAATTTGGCAACGTGATGTACACACAAACTGGAAATTATCTAAACAACGTCGGTTTAGTTGATGTTGATTTGACAGATCTCAACATCAAAACGGCTTCATTAACACCCGCAGACACATTAGCAGATCTAGAAGAAAATCCTGCTGTTAAAGCGTTAGTTGATCAAGCTAAAAAGAACTTTGAAGCCTGGGGCTCAGAAGTTGTGATTGAAAATAATCCTTATCAATTTAACGGTGAGCGCGACAATATTCGAACCAGAGAAACGAATTTGGGCAATCTGATTGGCGATGCAATGTTAACTTACGGACAGCATGGCTTCAAAAACAAAACCGATTTCGCGGTCACAAATGGTGGCGGTATCCGAGCAAATATTGAACCTGGCAAAGTGACGTTAGGTGATATCATTGCTGTAATGCCATTTGGCAACAGCATCTCTCAAATCAGCGTTACAGGTGCCGAAGTCAAAGATATGTTTGAGCTATCCCTTCGTTCAATGGCTCAAAAAGACGAAACTGGCAAAGTCATATTAGATGACTACAATCAACCAAAACTTGGGGCAAATGGCGGTTTCCTTCATGTCTCTAGCACGATTCGTGTACATTATGATTCAACTAAAAAAGGTTCTTTACTGCCAGCAGACGAAGGCAATGGAACAGATAAAACCATTGTTGGAGAACGAGTATTGCAAATTGAAGTCCAAGACCACACGACTGGAAAATTTGCCCCAATTGATGAAAAAGCAACATATTATATGGCTACGAATGACTTCTTAGCAGCTGGCGGCGATGGTTACGATATGCTAGGCGGCGAACGTGAAGAAGGCCCTTCTTTAGATACCGTCTTGATCGATCATCTAAAACAAGGAACAAACCTTCGTCTATACAATGCCGCAATAAATATCGATCTCGCACAATACAAAGAAGCCTTTCCAGGCGAACGAATCATCTCCATTTCAGAAGCTGAATTTAATAAGAAAAACAAACCCGAACCTGTACCAAATCCAGATCCAAAAAATCCAACGAAACCAGATGAGATAAAAGTAGCCAAACCTGTTGGAAAAACAGCAGATTATCCGAAAATGGGTGAAACAATTGTCGCTTATAGTGGTTTAGGTTTACTTATCATTGGTCTTTCTGGTTATGGTTTTTATGAATATAATCGGAAACGGAACATTGGATAGCTAAAAAGATGGTTGCCAAATATTGGTGACCATCTTTCTGTTTTTATGAAGTAAATTTTCAAATCTTAATTATTTTTGACTACTTTACTATGTAACAGCTTCGCACATACCACTTGCTTCAATGACACTATTTCTCATCACTGATACCTCATGAGAAAACGCATTGCCAGCTTGTCCTTTTACCATATCTGGAGCATTTTGAACAAAGGTTTCAACACTACTTCCTAGATCAAATTGCTCTGTCTTTATTATATTTTGCATTTGAGCAGCTTCTTCTTTTAAAGGATTAAATACACTGACACATTTCGCTTGTAGTGCTATTTTTTGTACCCTTTTTTTCTCTAATTTTTGGTATTGTTCTAGTTGAATTTTATATAGCGTAACTGTAGCTGAATTTGGTTCCTTTAAGTTTGATTCAAACGTAATTTTTTGCTGTAAACTTGAAATAACGTCACTATATGATTCTCCACCAACAGTCAAATCCATCCCTAATAAATTCATTTTTTTCTCCCTTTCATTAAAACGACGTTGCGATTTGTTCATCTGCAGCTTCTGCTTTAACAGCTGCCATGCGTAAACTATGGGCAAATTCGCCTAGATTATCTCCAATCGTTACCATCTTGTCCTTTAACTCTTTGACTACCTCTGGATTATGAGCATAGTATTGCTCCCCTTTAGAGTATGGTGCGACCGACTTCAAAATATCTTGAATTTCATGATCTTCTAATTCAGAATAAGCTCCACCACTAGCTTCACTGCGGATATGTTTTTGTAAAGCCATCACTTCTTCTCCTTCATCCCACTCATATTGTTCAATTGTTTTTTTTATACCTAATGCCGTACTTTTCATAGCATCATATTGTGCAGCGGTTGCCCGAAGCAATGCTGGAGCAAATAAACGCATGATACTTCCATCACCATTAAACATGTTCATGAAAGTATCAGTAGGGTGTCCGCCCAATGTTAATAAACTCATGATAAACGTTTCTAACTCTTTATTACTTTTCGTGAGAACTCTCTTTCCAACTAAAGGCATGCCAAATTGATCAAAATTTCCAACGCTATCATTCATATGAGTGTAATTTGTAATTTTATCTGTGGCATGTCCAGCATCAACCCATTTTTTTGCTTTTTCACTCAGTAATCGATAAATATTTGGAGCAGAAAAGACTGTAGCGTACTCTCCAAATTCAGCAGCAACATAGGAAGCTAAACCAGCACCTAAACTATGTCCTGTGTAATCAAATGTTGCATTTTTGAAGCGCGGATCATTTTTTACTTGTTCAGCAAAAGCTAATGCTGTATCGAATTGACTATTGACTTCAACCGGAACACGTATAGTCGTCCCAGGAACATGCACATTTTGGTATTTATCTTTTTGACCCATGGTGACTTGTTGGACATCAGCACTTAGGTCACCATCCATATCAGCCAGATTGGTTCCTTTATAAGAAATCGTGATATTGGAAAGATCGGGTTTGCCGTTAACGATAGGCGCAACAGCGATCCCTTCTGCTCCATTTTTATCAGGATTATTTAAAACCTCTACCACTTCATATTGTCTATTATCTGATCCCTTAATTTTTGTACCTATGGGGTAGTTTTGATAAGTTTCTGAAGCTATAACTAAAAAATCTTTATCAGTCTTAGGCATTAATAATAGTTATCCTTTATGTTATACTTGTATTTAATTATGACATAAAAAGGACACATTGACTATGAAAACTAGGTATAAATTTTTAATTGGGATAGGAATAATAATAATTGGGGTGATGGGATTGAATTACTACAGCTATAAAGACTATATGGAAAAACAAAAGGTGCGCATCGAATTGTTTTTTAATTACAATTATAATATCGATTCTCTTACCTTTACTAAAACTAAAAAAAATCCTATGGGAACATTAGTCTTTTATGGTTACTTTAATAATCATAAAGATAATAATTTTACTGCATCAATAATGCCTTATCAAAAAGAGTTTGAAGGGAACATTGCCATTAATGGCGTATTTGATAACGAAAATGCGAAATTTGATAATGGAAAAACATATTCTGTTTCTGAAATAGAAAAGATCCAACGTAAGGAACGCCGAGAAAATCAATTAACTGACTCTAGTTCTTGGTTCTCCGATTCAACTGGTTTATCAAAGTACACTGAATGAATTTTAACAACTCATTTTTTTTTAGAACAGCAGATTATCCAGTTTCAACTTCAGTTCAAACTGGATAATCTGCTGAAGCTATAATGAAATAGCCTTTATCAATTTTGCTCATGATAATGGCTCTCTTTTTGTTATGCTTATGAATAATTCTGATACAAAAAGGACACATTGACTATGAAAACTAGATATAAATTTTTGATTGCGATAGGAATAATGGTAGTAGGGATAGCAGGATTGAATCGCTACAGCTATAACAATTATACGAACAAACAAAAAGAACGAATCGAGTTATTTTTTAATTACAATTATAATATCGATTCTCTTACTTTTACTAAAACTAAAAAAAATCCTATGGGAACACTAGTCTTTTATGGTTATTTTAATAATGATAAAGAAAATGATTTTTCAGCATCAATAATGCCTTATCAAAAAGAATTTGAAAGAAACAATGTCATGGATGGTAAGTTTTCAAGAAAAAATGATAAATTTAAGGATAGAAAAACCTATACTGTTTCTGAAATAGAAAAGATCCAACGTAAGGAACGGCGAAAAAATAGCGAAGAAAACTCTAGTTCTGGGTTCTCCGATTCAGCGTACACTGAATGAATTTTACAACTCACTATCATAAATAAAAAAAAGATGACTACCAAGGATTTGGCAATCATCTTTTTTCGCTTACTTCTCGTTATTCATATAAGGCATGTTCTTCCCATAACCTTCTTTATTCACTTGTCTAGCCCGAGCAATCGCTAGATCAAACTCTGCCACATCCTCTGTAATCGTAGAGCCTGCCGCAATAACAGAATTCGCTGCAACGTTCACAGGTGCGATCAAACTTGTTGATGAGCCAATAAACGCGTGATCACCAACTGTTGTGCGATGTTTATCTTTTCCATCATAATTAACGAAAACTACACCACAACCAACGTTAATATTTTTACCTAAGTCTGCATCACCAACATACGTCAAATGTCCCACTTTGGTATCTTCTGCCACGGTCGCATTCTTGATTTCCACAAAGTTTCCAACATGGACACGTTCACCGATTTCAGCTTTTGGACGGATATGGGCAAATGGCCCTACATCTGCATTTTTGCGAATAATGCTTTCTTCGACAACTGATTGTGTGATTTTTACGTTATCCTCGATCACGCTATCAACGATTTCCGAATTTGCGCCGATAAAACAGTCATCGCCAATCACTGTCTTGCCTTTTAAATGGACACCGGCTTCAATCACTGTATCTGAACCGATCACGACACCTTCGTCAATATACGTTGAATCAGAATCAACGAATGAAACACCATTTCTCATATGCATTGTATTCAAACGGCGGTGCATGATTTTATTCGCCTCTGCTAAAGCCACACGATCATTGATCCCCATCGCTTCTTCAAAATCAGCCATTTGGTAGGCAGCCACTGTTTTGCCTTCTTTTTTAAGAATCTCAATGATATCTGTTAAGTAATATTCACCTTGAGCATTGTTGGTATTGATTTTAGACAACGCATTAAACAAGGCTTCATTATCAAAACAAAACGTTCCAGTATTGATTTCCTGCACACGAGCTTCTTGTTCAGACGCATCTTTTTGCTCCACAATTTTTTCAACGATCCCTACATGATCACGAATGATACGACCGTATCCAGTTGGATCTTCCGCATGAGCGGTCAAAATCGTCGCACTCGCGTTTTTTCCTTGATGATAATCAAACAGGTTCGCTAATGTTTCAGCAGTTAATAGCGGCGTGTCACCTGTAATGACAAGTGTTGTACCTTGTTTGCCAGCTAAGTGCGATTCTGCTTGTAACACCGCATGTCCTGTCCCTAATTGTTCTGCTTGTAAAGCATATTGGCTACGTTCACCTAAATGGCTCTTGATTGCTTCTGCACCATGACCTACGATCGTCACAACTTCACTTGGATTCGTTTTTTCCACTTGATCCATGATGTGTTCTACCATCGGTTTGCCAGCGACAGGGTGTAACACTTTATAAAGTTTCGATTTCATGCGTGTTCCTTTACCAGCAGCCAGGATGATGACATATCTGTTTTCCAATTGCTTCACTCCTAAGATTTGTTTTATTTTCAATCGTTTATTTTTAATTTAAAATAGCACCATGTTTTAGTTTAGCTTACTCTTTCCGGTTTTTCAACTGAACCAATTGCTTTTTTGCTATACCAATTTATAATTTTGAGTGTTTGCGTTATAATAAAGGAAAATTATGTTAGCACACAGAGCGAAGAGAATCAACTCTTTCTGTCAACGATCGTTATGCCATGCACAATCTAGCTACGCGGGCTAGTCCCTCGGAAAAAAGATAAAAATTGTATGTGACAAAAAGCGTCTCATACAATTTTTCCTATTTTTCTGTCGAGACTGAACGAGCCCACTTCGCTTTTAATTTTATCACTTGAATGATAGAGAGGAAATCCATTATGACAAAACAAATACAGCCATATCAATTTAATTTTATTAGAAAACAAGCCAATATTTTGCTACAAGCTCATTTATCTGTAAATGATAAAAATACAATCAAAACACTGCAAGCAATCGTTCTTGAGAAAATCAATGAACAGTTTGGTGCAGATAAAGAACAGTTACAGCCTTTATTAGAAGGATTTTTAGAAGCTGCGACTTCTAAGCCTAGACTGGAACACTATTTGGAAGAATTAAAAGAAACGGTTATTCCGTTTGATCCGCCTTCAAAACAACAGCTGACAAAGCTCTTTAAAAAGACCAAGAAATTGAAAATTCCCGAGTGGGAAACAATGGATTTGAGAGATTATACCTTTTACAGTTGGAATGATAGTGGAAAACAACAAAAATTTATTATCGCTTCAATCGATGGACAGCTAGTCGGCGTTTCCGGAACGATTGCTCCTACGACTCAAAAAGGCATTTGCCCGATTTGTCATGAAACGTCAGAAGTTGCGATGTTTCTGTCTAAGGTGAAAGAATCTGGTGATGGTATGTACACCAAGCGTGGGAATTATATTTGCTATGACAGTGAGAAATGTAACCATAATATTGAGCGTAGAGAAGAGTTAGAAGCATTCGTTCAAAATGTGAAATTTATGAAATAAGATAAGAGCAGAGCAGAAAGACAAATCTATTTTTATTGAAGATTGAAGCAAGCACTCAGTTATCTGTTGCTTTCGTTACTTTAGCGTTTATAATAGATGATTTTTCACTGTTTTAATGTACTTTTATATTCTTTTCATGTACAATAATAATGAAAAGAGAGATATGTCTTAGCATATCCCTCTTGTGTAGAACCGTTTAAGACGGTAGCAAGTTTTAATTATAAATTAGTAACCGTTATCTCGCCAAAGATATGAGCGGTTACTTTTTTTTGTCGTTTTTAAGCATATCTACAATCAACTTAATCAAAGCAATGGTAAACATACCAAAACTTATAATCAATTGAATTGTATCTAATGCGGACAAAAGGCTTTCTCCTTTCGTTGATTTCAGTACTTACTTTCATAAGCACCACCACCCTTCGGAAGTAGCCACCGTCATAGCTTTTCTACACCAATTAGTATATCACACTTAAAGAGTTTCTCTTCTTTTTTATTGTAAATTATACATTTTTTTGTACGTTTTTAATAGGTATCTACATTCAATCTCCAACACAAGAAAAACTCAAAAAATTCCACTTCTTTTGTCAATCTTGTCCTTTTTTCCACCTTTTTTTGACTATTTGAATTCTTTTACTCTATTTTATTGACTATTCCAACCTCTTTAAGTTAGAATAAATTTACAACATAAAATAAAAAAAGGCGCCCTGTCAGAAGACGGTCATCTTCTAAACAGAGCCCTGTATTATCAGCACAAACTAATAATACAAGTTGCCTCGCCAATAATTGCTTATTGACTACCTTTATTGTACTAAAAGCAAGAACTGATTTCCATTCTTTTCTGCTTACTCAATAACGACAGTGAATGGTTATTTAACGAACGCTTCATGGTATTAGTAGCTGACTAATATCATTTTTTTGTGTTTAAAATCAGGTAATTAGAGCGAAAAACAAAATAAAAAGGCACTCTGCATAAGGGCGGTCACCCGAATACAGAGCCTCATATTATCAGCACAAACTAATAATATAAGTTGCCCTAGTCAATATTTTCATATCGACTCTTTCATTTTACTCAATTTTTGTAAGAAATACTAGTGTTTTTTTACAGGTCTTGGGAATTTGAAGTAGTTGGTGGTTATTTGTTGCACTTTTGCACGGTATTAGTTGGTAGCTAATGCCGTATTTTTTTCGCTCTTTTTATAAATAGCAAGCACCTCTCTCCTTTTTCAATACGATATTTTCGTATTGGCATTCTACCAATTGGTGCTTGCGAGCGGATGTTACTAGAATCGATCACTACCATACGTTCATCATTTGATCTAAACAGGCAGCCAAGTCAATATGCGTACAAAGGGACACGAATCAGAAACGAATCAATAAGTATTTTTTAGTTTACCCGATTGAATGGTGCGATGTAACGATTGGCTTCTGCTACATCCGTATGCTTAACGATCCGTCTGGCGGAAGCTGGGTCATTAAGTCAAAAAAATTCACAGGGCTGCAGAACCTGAGAATTTCAAATAGCTGTTTATCACTTCAGAAACACCCAACCATTTTTTTACTACCACAAGATAAACAGCTGTTTGTTTTTTCTCTTTTTCAACAATCATTCTTATTTTTTATCGCTCATCTGAAGATTATTTAACTGCTTCAAAATATCACTATTCGGATGACTCTTTTCATTTTCCCAATTTGAAATACTTTGTCTCGTTACATACAACATATCCGCTAATTCCTGTTGCGTTAAATTCAATTGTTCTCGCTTCTTTTTTACTTCTGTAACCATTGTCTTCTCCCTACTTGTTATACTATACACTTATTATAGGGCTTTTATTTTAGAAAAAACAATAGTGATTTTGAATAGTTACAATTCGTTTTTCTGATATTTGAAGTACCAGCAGATCCAATACATATATTTGGAAAAAGACACTATTCCGTGCTACTCTAACACTACACAAGGGCAATGAACCGCCTTTTTGGCTAGGTTGCTTAATTTATAGAAGAAGGGTGTAGATAATGATGAATGTAGAGGATATTGTAAAAAAAGTAAAAGAACTGGTTGGAGAAGGTAATATTGAGAAAGCTACTCAATATATTGAAGATCACAAAGATGAACTTGGCGATCAATACGATAAGGTAAAAGACCTCATTTCCAAAGCAGATATTGGCGGTATGTTGGATAAGGTGAAGAATTTTTTTAAATAATATGATCGCAGTTTCCCTTTTTCTGAATTATCACTAATAGATGATTGATTTTATTAAATAAAAAGTGCCTCTTCTGTGAAATACACAGAGCAAGGCACTTTTTAACATTTTTATCTTTATATCTCCAAATAAACTTTAATCCAAATAAGTCGTCGCCATCTCTTTGTAAATATCGACCATTTCAAGATAGTTATTTACATCTACATATTCGTCCACTTGGTGAGGCGTTTCATTACCTGGACCAAAAATAATTACAGGAAAGACTTTTTTGCCTTTGGTAAATTCAGCGGCATCGGTTGTGCCAGACACCCCAACCATTGGGATATCAACATCGACTTGTTTTTTCGCTACTTGTTGGGCGATTTTTGCGATATCAGAATCTTTTTCGCTTTTCACTGAAATTTTATTGGCTTCGATACTCAAGGTTAAATGATACGTATCTTTTTGGTTCAGCTCATCGATCAGTTCATTCATTTTTTTAATAACAACGTCATTATCATAACCAGGAATCGTTCTGATATTTCCTTGAAGACTGGCTTCACTTGGGATACTGTTGATTTGTTCCCCACCGGAAATCATCGTTACATTATAGATAAAATCGCCTAAGACTTCATCTGTATGAACTTCACTACGGAATAATTGGTTCGCTCTTGAATAGAAATCATTTAGATGATCGATCGCATTTACACCTAGTTGAGGCATTGAGCTGTGGGCATTTTTACCTTGACTGGCTACTTTAAAATTGATTGATCCTTTGTGGGCATAAACGATACCAGCGTAGCCGGAAGGTTCACCAATCACCATTGAAGTCACATCATCGACGTAGCCTTCTTTGGTTAATTGTTCTGCTCCTAATTCACCGACTTCTTCACCTACTGTGGCGATTAAACGTAAACGTCCATTGAAGTCTGCTTTTTCTTCTTTTAACTCGATCATAGCAATTGCCATAGCAGCTAAGCCACTCTTCATATCACATGTGCCACGACCATACATCTTGCCATCACGAATTTCAGGTTTGAACGGATCTGAGGTCCAGTCAGCTTCATTCCCTGCTGAAACCACATCCATATGTCCTGAAAACGCTAAGACTTTTTCATTATTTTTATTGCCGATCTCAACAATTAAGTTGTCACGGTCTTTGTCATATTCTAAAAAGCTTGAGTCGATGCCATGTTTTTTGAATAGCTTGCTTAAATACTCAGCGACTTCTTTTTCATTGCCATTAACTGACTTGATTGCGACGATGTCTTTTAAGATTTGGATTTTTTCTTGTTTTTCCATTATGTTTGCCTTCTTTCATATGATTCATTCAGTTTCTCATCGTGTGTGAAAAAAACTGGATAAATATGCTTACAGGTTAACTATACACCTAAATGGAAAATTCGTTAAATAAAATCGGTTTCTTTTAAAACAGATTTATTTATTAGTTGCCACTATTAATAGCAAATCTATTCTTAAGCATAGATTGTCTTTTCACAGTTAATATTTTTATCTTAAAGGAATTTCAGATTTTTTTACATCTGAAAAATTCAATTCGGGTGCTTTTTTCAAAATAAATGGAACCCAATTATAATAATTTTCAAAATTCACTCCGAATATCACTTTTTCTAAACTTATCGTATTTACTTCTAAAAATAACTTAGGATTATTTGGATCATGTTTGGCATGTGTAAAATCTTTCGTCATTTGTAAAAGTCGATATTCATTCTCATAATTATATTTTTTATTCTTAACTAAGAACTTTATTTTGTCTAATTCGATAGATAAAAACGTGTTGAATGTAGTGGAAATTGTTTCTTGACCATGAATTTTGCTAATTACGTAAAAAATATTATCAACTAACAGTTTTATTTGAAGATCTTCTTTAGTCGCTAAATCATCATCATTTTTTAAATATTGAATTTTATACGTTAAAGGAGACGTTTCAATAAATTGGTAGTTTTTATCATCAAAATACTCATCATCTTCAATATTATTATTCTCTTCTTGTCCGTACAAACTTTCGTCTTCAGAAATTGGTAGTTGCTTAAAGCCTAATGAAATACCTTTGTTATCATCACCGTACATTTTCCACATAGGAATATCATCTTTATTTTTTGTTAAAGAGGATATAAATGCATGACTGACATCATTTCTAACATCGCATATATTATGAATTAATTTGGAAATAGTTTCTTCACAGTGCTCATTTTTTTCCTCTAGTTTCATTCTTAATAGATTTGATAGAAACTTCCCTTCTTCTGGATCATTCATATATTCAGTATTATATAATCGTATATTGATATTGGTGTCTTTAGTATCCTCTTGTAATTTTAGTAGACTAGATAATGTATTGATAGAAGTATACTGATACAAGACAACATCATCTTTTAATAGTAATGAACTTTTAAAATAGTTTATGTTAATGATTATTTTGATAATAGCTTTAAAAATTGACTGGGTATCGGTCATTGAACTAGTTGTTTCTTTAATTAGTTTCTGTAAAAAATTATTATTATAGTTCGTCATTGAATTAATAATTTCTTCATAATCAAGCTCATATTCCTTATTATTTTCTATAATTTTTATCATGGTATCATATGAGACTTGTTCAATTCCTATTTTTTGTAAGAGATCGGTCAACGCACCAGAATAGTTTTTGGTAATTTCGAAGGCTGAAGCTAAATTATTATTATACTTAATGTTTTTAGGATCTAATTTTATTGCCTTTTGATAATATTTAATAGCTTGGTTATGTTTTTCTTGTTTGGTCAATATAAGACCGACTTTATTATAAGCAGAAGCATTGGCTGGATTTAATTCTATTACTTCTTTAAAGACCTCTATAGCTTTATCATATTCTTTTTTCCTGTATAATGTATTCCCTAAATTATTATAATACATCGTATTACTTTTCTTTAAATCTATTGCTTTTTGATAAGCTTCTACTGCTCCTTCATATTTTTCTTGTTTATCTAACGCATTTCCTAAATTATTATAGGCAGAGGCATAATTAGGATTCAATTCTATTGCTTTTTGATAGACCTTTATTGCCTGATCATATTTTTTTTGTTTGTATAATGTATTCCCTAAATTATAATAGATAGTGGCATTATTAGGATTTAATTCCATTACTTTTTGGTAGACTTCTACTGCTTCTTCATATTTTCCTTGTTTGTCTAAGGCTATTCCTAAGTTATTATAGGCAGAGGTATAATTAGGATTTAATTCTATTGCTTTTTTATAGGCTTGTACTACTTCTTCATATTTTCCTTGTTTGTATAACCTATTTCCTAATTTATAATAGGTAGAGGCATGGTCAGGATTTGATTCTATTGCTTTTTTATACGCCTCTACTGCTTCTTCATATTTTCCTTGTTTGTCTAATATATTTCCTAATTTATAATAGGCAGATGCATAATCAGGATTTAATTCTATTGCCTTTTGATAGGCTTCTACTGCTTCTTCATATTTTCCTTGTTCTTCTAATACACACCCCAAATTATAATAAGTAGTGGCATGAGTAGGATTTAATTCTATTGCCTTTCGATAAGCCTCTCCTGCTTCTTGATATTTTTTTTGTTTTTCTAATGCATTTCCTAAATTATAGTAACGTAATACGTCATCTGAGGTTGACTCACTCAATTCTTTATTACGTTCTTCTTTATTTTCTATATTATTCAAATCCATACTATTTGAATCCCCTATTCTATATTTATGGTACAACAAACAAATTGTTTTATTTATTGTACCATAAATAAAACAATTTGATAAATCAGTTTCATAGTATGACCTGACAGCATCTGTCTTAACAAGCATACTTTTTTATCAATCTTGTACTTGAATACCCCCATTCATCACTCATAAATTAGGTGTCCTCGAAATCATCTTCCGACTCATTCTCCATTAGGTTGAATACATAATCTAATGTTCCAGTTCTTTGTAAATATAATTCTTCTTGTATTGCCTGCCATTCTCTTTTAGAGATCATAACAACACCGTCATTAGTACCGATTTGGGAATTAAGGGTTACTTCCAATTCTTTGTTGGAAGCCGCAATATCTTTTAAAACATTAAACATATCTTTTATAAAATTCGTAGGGGTAATTACTTCCATGTTTAACACCTCCATGCGTACATATTAACGTACATCCATTTTTTTCAAGCTTTCTCTCATAAATATAACGATTTTATGTATTTTCAGCTGATTAAAAAGGATATCATTTGCCACTTTCTCAATAAAAAAACCAGCTCATCATTTCTGATAGCTGGTTCCAATTCTATTCGTCAAAATAATTCCCAGGAACTACATTGATCGTTTTCGTCCGTGTATCCACATCTTCTACATAAAGCAATGACGTATAATCTTCGATCGCACGTTGTCCTTTAAATTTAGATTCCGCAAACACTGTGATCCCAACAAGCTCTGCCTCAAATTCTTCGATCAGGCTCTTCATTCCGTTAACGGTTCCGCCGCCTTTCATGAAGTCATCCACGACTAGCACTCTTGAACCACGTTTTAAGCTGCGTTTTGATAATTCCATTTTTTCGATTCGTTCAGATGAACCAGAAACGTAATTCACACTAACAGTTGAGCCTTCAGTGATTTTTGAATCACGACGCACGATGACAAACGGCACATTCAAGTAATACGAAACCGCTTGAGCGATCGGTACCCCTTTTGTCGCCACTGTCATAACAGCATCGATTTTTTCACCTAAATATTTAGAAGCAATGATTCTCCCAACTTGGCGCAATAATTCTGGCTGTCCCAATAAATCAGAAAGATAGACATATCCTCCTGGCAACAGACGATCTTGTTCTGATAAACGTTCACACAAAGCCAATACCAATTCTTTTGATTCCTCAAAGGGAATTTCCGGGATAAAACGCACACCACCGGCTGCTCCTGGAATTGTTTCAAGAATTCCTGTACCTCGTTGCTTAAATGTTTTTTTAATGATCGCTAAATCTTCACTGATCGATGATTTAGCTGATTTATAGCGCTGTGCAAAATGGGTCAAAGAAACCAATGTATGGGGATGATCCAACAAGTACTGTGTCATATCAATCAATCGTTCGCTTCTCCGAATTTTAGAATCTGTCACTTCTTCTCCTCTTTCCTTTAAGGTTTATTATTCGTTTGAATAATGATTATCCCTTATTTTTTATAGGTTCGTTATTCATTATTTTTCAACAAGTAAAATAAATGATACTTCCTCATAATCTATCGTTCCCTATTATAGGGTGTTTTGCAAAAAAAATCGAGCATTTTTTGAAAAAAACGAAAAATAGTTCGCAATTTAAGAAACAAAAAAGAAGATAAGGAAAAAAACTTTCGTTTTTCCCTTATCTCCAGCTACCTTATTTACGTTTCTCTTTGACTCATTTTCTTATTTCGTTGCATCGTTACAACTAATTTTCGGACGATACTGACAAGAATAAATAATGCGATAAAAATCAATGTGATGCTGGCACTTGGCGGTGTTTCTAAATAATAAGACCCCGTCAATCCTGTTAGCATGCCAATCAATCCCATGATAACACTAATAATAATGACCGTATTAAATCCTTTACCAATGCGCATCCCGATTGCAGCCGGTAAAACCATGATCGCTGATATCAATAACGCGCCCGCAATTGGGATCATTACAGCGATTGCTACACCTGTGATCACGTTGAACAGCATCGACATCCAGTGAATGGGTAATCCGTCCACATGGGCTGTATCTTCATCAAAGGTCAACACATACATCGGACGTTTGAATAAGACAAACAAAATCACTAATACTACAAATAGAACCGCCAAAATAACGACCTGCTGCCATGTGATCGTCACGATCGAGCCAAATAGATACGACTGGATACTGGCCGCTGAATTTCCTCCGCTGAGGTTCATCAGCACCAAAGCTAAAGCTAAGCCACCGGACATTAAAATCGCAATCGAAATTTCCGAATACGTACTATAGATCATTCGTAGATATTCTAAAATAATAGCGGCAATGATCACGACAACCAGTGTCATGATATCTGGATTCCAATTTAAGAAGAATCCTAAAGCAACTCCAGCGAGTGATACATGAGAAAGAGTATCCGCCATTAAAGATTGTCTTCTGATCACAAGAAACACACCTAACATTGGTGCAATAACCGAAATAAAGGTTGCAGCTAAGAAGGCTTTTCTCATGAACTCATATGAAAGCATCTCCAAAATCATTTTCCTCCTTGTTACATAAAGCTTTAGAAGCCTATTATATTTTGTGGGAACAGTCGTGAGAACACTAAGGTCTCTTTTCCTGCACCATTACGTTTTAATAACTCAAATCGTAAGAGTTACGATTAAGTAGCAAGATATACTTTAGCATTATAAAAACAACTAGTCAAGAGAATTATTCTAAATAATCTGATCTACCCTTTTTACCACTTCTACATCTTCATTTGACTATAAAGGTAATTCGAAACTTTGGTGTATTGCTCTAAATTTTGTTCACATCCAACCTTGCTTTAGAAAGATTCCATCATATAAATTCATATCAATATTGTGCTTTCTCAAAATCTCAATTCAGTAGAAACACGCTACTTTAAGCTATCCTTTCGTATCAGTCTTACGAATTTTTTCATTGCTAAATACATTTTTGTCTTCAAACTGCTTGTGTAGAATTTAAACTCTCCTATAAGTTCGACTGCGTATCCGTTAAAAGCTTCTTTAAACTTAAGAACACCATCACTGCCATCGAAGTTTCCTTCTATCCCATAAAAATTATATAAAGGAATGTTATTTTCCGCTGTATATTTAAGCATTTCATCTTGTATCAAAAAAGGAGCATACATATTTTTATACTGCTCAACTGTTCCAGAAAACAAGTATACAACTTCATGAGGGCATATTAAAAATAGCGCACATGCCAAAATAATTGTATTATTAACGTTTTTTTGCTGGATAAGTAACGCTTCAGCGATTCTTTTTTCGTATGTTACTTTTTGCGATAACAATTCCTTTTTTTGATTCGCTTTTTTCTTATAACCTTTCTTCAATTTATTATCGTGTTCATCCAAATATGAATTCAGGTCTTTGATTTTTTTCGATAATTTATCCTTTTTTTGAAGTAAACCATCCAAGTAATTTTGTATATTTAGTTCAGCAATTAAAAATTTTGCTTGGTCTCCATAAATTTTATATACTTGTTCATAATATAAAAGAGATTTATCATGAAAATTTCTTCTTTCGCTAGTTTCTTCTGTAATTTTTTTGAACATGGATAATTCACTATAATCTAAGTTTCTTACTTTGATGCCAAACTGATTCGTTTTTTTCAGACTATAAACAGCTTCCTTATTGTAAGTTTTTGCTAGTTCTTTATAAGAAAATCCTTTAATATCTTTTGCATAAATCCAAAAAGGATTTCCGTTATCATTAAATCCTCTCTTCGCAGGTTCATAGTCGAATCCTTCTTCTGAAAAAAATTGAACTGCTTTATTATCAATTTCTCCAATCTGATTTCCTACGTTGTCAAACATTCCATGTCTAATATTTGGTTGGATTATCATATATATTCCATTATTTTTTTTTACAAATTTTTTCATACCTGATATGAATACTTTAAAATTATTCTCTTCACTAGGCATCTCAAATCCAGAAATATTATACTCAAAACCAACTCTTAGTTTCAGTCTTGTTGCTACAGCTGCATAAACAACTTTGCCACACTGATCTTTTAATCCTACAAAAAATACTGATTGTCCTCTAGTTTTCTTTAAATCAGCCATTTCTATTGTTTGTAAATAATTTCCTTTTTTTGTTTTTTCCGTATACTCCACAAATTCTTTTCTACTTATCTCATCACTAAAATGCATAAAAATTCCCCCAAGACATGTCTTTACTTCATCTTAAGAGTGTGCAAAAAACGATAGATAGTTTCAATTATTTAATTATTTTTACCTATTTTTCATTTAATAATATAATCATATCTTTTAGTCATGTATTTAACCTTATTATAGACTAAATATAAAAGATACAGACAATAAAGAAAATATGGAAACAAATAGCCCAAAATGATAACAACAACTTAGAAAATTACCTTCTAGAAGATAATGGAAGCTCTCAACAACCACCCGTCTCAACCTTTGAAACAGGTAAGGCGGATACAGATGCAAATAATTCAACTATTGATAATGCATCGACAGCACAGGGAACCTCTTTTGGTTCACGAGAAGAAGACGTTGCTTATTCTAGAAAACTTAGTACCTTGATAAATTAGCAGGCGACCAAGCGCTAATACATTTACTACAAAATACTGATTCAAAAATAAAATAACCTTTATTAACAAAAAACAAAAAAAGTTGTATGATGATACTATCTGAACATTTGGAGGTATTTTTGTGGAGCTAGATATTATTACTAAAGGAAAACAGCTTTCTGAAAATGAAAAGCAGATCCTTTCCTATTTGATTACAAATATAGAACTACTTGATGGTGTATCGTTGCGAAAAATTGCCACCGAAACCTATACTTCACCTGCAACCATTGTACGTTTGGCCCAAAAATTGGACTTTTCAGGATACACTGAGCTTTTTTATTACTTAAAAAATAGCCAGCCTAATACCCAGATGACCTCAAAAGCTACGATTGATTATCATATTGATACGCAAAGAATTGAAGCCTCAATCAAAGAAATGAAAACTATTTACGTAAAAAACAAAGACAAATTTATTACTATCTACGCAACTGGTTTTTCTAGTATCATAGCAGAATATCTCTACAAAAAATTATTAGTCAATGGAATCAAAACCTTATTTGTTAGCGCTTCAGATTCTGCCGGAATCATTAACAATAACATCGACAACATCAGTATGTTAATAACTATTTCTAAATCAGGCGAGACCCAAAAAGTTATTGAGAAGATGACTCATTCAAAAGAAAACAATATTCCGATTATTTTGTTTACCGGCAATGGACAGCATCGGGCAAATGCTCTGGCATCACTTGTTTTTGAAGTAGAAGATGAACGACCACTTGATAGTCAAAATACCCATTATAATAGTTTTTTTGGAAAACTATTATTGCTGATGGAGTACATCGTAGAAGAGTTCGTCCGGGATTAAGCTGATTTGTTTTTTAGATTATTGGCACCCAAAATAATGCCGATAAAAATGAAAAAACCATTTTTATCGGCAAATTAGTCTCTTAAACTTCCCTAAGCAAAGTAATCGTTAAATAAACGGTTATACTCTACTTGTTGTTTTTCATCACTAATAATTTCTTTAACGGGCACTTCCTGTACCTGATTTGAGCCATAAATTAAATAGTATAAGCCAAAAATCGGTTCATTGAAGGCTGATAACCAACACTTGGCATCAAGTATATTAGCTGTCATTTCGCATAACATTTCCGTTTTAAAAAAGCCACCACTCAATGAGAACTCGCTTACGTCTCCGAGCATTTCTTTTAATATTTTTAGATTCATCAATACCCCTTCGACAACTGCTCGAGAAAGATCTGCCTGAGTATGAGTAATTGAAAAATTTTTAAAATGCGCCCGCTTATTTGTTGACCAAAAAGGGGCTCGTTCCCCGTTGATATAAGGAAAAAAACGTAAGCCATTAGCGCCGATAGGCGAAGCTTGGATTTTAGCTGTTAAGGTTTCATAAAAAGTCTTTGGATCATCCGTCAGAATGTTACTTGCCCACTCTAACACGCATCCACCATTATTTGAGGGTGCACCAATTACATAGTAATTCTCATTTAGGTAGTAACAAAAATTTTGCTTATTTGCATCAAAACGCTTTTCACTAGTTATTTTCCGAACGGCAGCACTAGTACCAATCGTTAAACTATTTGGTATCCCAGTCGCCATATAGCCCGCATAAGCCGCTAAACAACCATCACTTGCGCCAATAACTACCTCAGTCTCTTCCGATAGTTTGAGATTTTCTGCAACGTCTTTTAAGATCGGTAGAGAAGCTGTTGTATCAGCCAATTCGCCCAATTGATTTTCATGAATGTCCAAGTAATTTAAAATTTCTTTATCCCAGTTCAATTCACTCAAATTTAATAAGCCTGTTGCTGATGCCGTTGCATAATCAATCAAGTAGTTTCCTGTAAAAACCTGCATAACTAGCTCTTTCAGCCCATACCACTTCGTCGTACTTGGGTACAGGCTTTGTCGTTGAAAATGAAGTAGTTTCGCAAACGGTGACATAAAATGATTCGGTGTTCCCGTTTTCAAATAGAACTTCTGAGCTAGCGGACTTTCTTTAACTATTTCGATCGTTGCTTCCGCTTGTGAATCAGACCAAATAAATATTTTCTCATGAAGCGTTAACGGATGAGTTACTGGCATCAAGCTATGCATGGCAACGCTAAAACTGATTTTTCGTACCTGTTGCAGAAACCTTGGCGATATTTCTTTGATAGCTAGATAAATTACATTGATAATTTCACCTGAGAGCTGGTAGTTTGAGCCATCGCTGTCATTGTATGTTTTAATCCCATAAGCCTTTTGATACAGCAATTTATGTTGTTTAATAATCCCTATTTTAATTGCGGTTGTACCGATATCAATAGCTAACAAGCCATCGTTCATCATGACTCTTCCTTCACAAATGCATGACCACCAAACTGATTTCTCAATAAAGCGATCACTTTTTCATTTATTTTCTCATTGTCACTTGATGAATAGCGTGTCATTAACGATTGCGTAATGACTGGGATTGCTAAATTTAAGCGTAAGGCTTCTTCGACCGTCCATTTTCCTTCACCAGAAGATGGCACGATCCCTGCAATCATTGAAAAATCGGTCGTTTCCTTAAATAGATTTTCAGTCAATTCCATCAACCAAGAACGAATAACTGAACCATGATTAAACACTTTGGCTACTTCTCCTAATTGGTAGTCATAAGGGCTGTGATGTAATACGTTAAATCCTTCACCAATCGACTGCATAATGCCGTATTCGATGCCATTATGCACCATTTTTAAGTAATGACCACTACCAGCTGGGCCACAATAGAGGTAACCATTCTCTACACATAAATCAGCAAATAAATCCTCAAGCTCTTTAAAGATCATCTCTGCTCCGCCAACCATCATACAAGCCCCAGTTCGAGCGCCTTCCATTCCTCCTGAAGTACCCACATCTAAAAAGTGAATCCCTTTTGTCTGACAATACTCAAAATTCTGTTTGCTGTCTAGGTACTTTGAATTCCCTGCGTCTATGATAATATCGCCTAGTACCAATTTCTCACAGCATGCCTTGATCATGTGATTCGTCGTTTCACCCGCAGGCAACATAATCCAAACAATTCCGCGACTCTTTTTTTCTGAAAATAATGCATCTATATTTGAATAAAATGCCCCATACTGCTTCTCAAATTCTGATTTCACTTGCTGGTTTAGATCCATACCAGAAAGCTGATACCCTTCTTTTTGGCTCAAATTTTCAGCAATACCTAACCCCATTTTACCTAAACCAATTAATGCTACATCCATACGAAATCCTCCTCATTTTAAAAGGGTACCTCAGGAAAACCAGAAGTACCCTTCGCTTTAAAATTTAGTGTAATTCTGGCCAATAATCACCATTTTCACTAATTAAATCATCCAATAATTCTTTCGCTACTTGAGCGCTTGGAACAGTTTTGGATAATGTTAACGCTTGCCACATCTTTTGATAGCTATTTTCAGCATAGGCTTCAACAACCAACTTTTCTACTGTTACTTGTTGGAACATCAACGCTTGCTGGAATTGCGGAATAATCCCTTGAGTCAATGCTTCTGGCCCATCATTTCCTACAATACAAGGAACTTCTACCATTGCATCATCAGGAAAGTTAGCGATTGCGCCATTATTTTCTACAATCATTACCATCCGTTCATGTGTGTTAAAAGCAATTGCTCTTGCTAAATCTACAATAAATGACGCATGTGCATCAATTTCAAAAGCAATTCCTTCCGCTGAACCTTGAGCAGTAATTTTTTTTGCATGATCAAAAACATGTTTCTCCCGATTTTCCATTACTTCATTTGAACGAGTATATTCTGGATGCTCCATCATGTGATCTAGCACATAATCTGGGTATAAATAATACTTTAGATACGTATTCGGTAAATAGTCTGGCGCTACTGCTAATAAATCTTTTGCTTTTCTATGCGTTTCCTGCCAGCTTGGATCTGTATGCTGAGTATCCACTTCTACTTGTGTTAAATAGCCATTTTCTGCGACATAATCACGAATTTGATCAATATATTCATGTCCTGATTGATCTTTCACGCTTGTCCACCAGCCAAAATGATTTAAACCAAAATAACGAACTTCTAGTTCTGCTGGTGTTTTTCCAACGATTTGAGACATCCGACGTAACGTCCCTACAGGCATATCACAAATATTTAAAATTTTAGAATCCGGACGTAATACGCGGCAAGCTTCTGCAACAATTGCTGCCGGGTTAGAATAATTCAACATCCAGCACTCTGGAGAATATTTTTCCATGTAATCAATAATTTCCAACATCCCAGTAATGCTACGCATTCCATAGGCAATTCCACCAGGACCACATGTTTCTTGTCCAAAAACGCCATGGCGTAAAGGCACTTTTTCGTCTTTTTCACGCATTGCATACTTTCCAACACGAATATGCGCCATACAAAAATCCACATCAGAAAAGGCTGCTTCAGGATCTGTCGTATAAGAGAAATCAATTTCAGGTGCTTGTTCTCTGAGTAAAATCGCTAACGCATCCCCCAAGGTTTTTTGACGTTCTTCATCATTATCGTATAGTTTTAATGTCCTTAGTGGAAAACGATCTTGATTATCCAAAAGCATCATGACGATTCCAGGTGTAAACGTACTTCCTCCACCGGCTATTACTACTGAAAATTTTTTCATTATTCTTCTTCCTCTCTACCTAAATATTTTTCTAGATTTTCACGAATTTGCGGAACGGTTAAGCCATAAACTACATGAACACTTTCCCCATTCTTAATGACCCCTTTCGCCTCTGTTTCTACCTTCAACAGCTCTTCATCAACTAACGCTGGATTTACAACTTTTAAACGTAAACGAGTATAACAATTGTCAATCGATTTAATATTCTCGTCTCCACCTAACCCCTTAACGATCACAGCTGACAACTGGTCTGAATCTGATATTATTTGTCCATTTAAGCCATCTGAATTGCTTGGGACAGGTTGCGCTTGTTGCTTTTGCTTATATTCTTTTTTAGTAAATAATTTAGTTTCCTGTCCTGAATCTTCTCTGCCAACCGTTTTCAAGTTGAGCTTAGTGATCAGCAGCTTAAACGTGAAATAATAGATGAAAAAGAAGCAAATACCGACGGCAATGTAGACAGGCCATCTAGTCTTTTCAATTCCTAAAGGTAAGTTGTATAAAACAAAATCAATAAAACCATTCGGACCAATCGCTCTTGAACCCAACATATTTAAAGCGACCATACTCAACCCACTTAAAGCAGAATGAATAACAAAGAGCATCGGTGCCACAAACATAAATGAAAATTCAATTGGTTCAGTCACACCTGCAATAAATGAGGTCACTACGGCCGGAATCAAAATGGCTTTTACTTTAAATTTATTTTCTGGTTTTGCTGTCTGATACATGGCCAAACAAGCGCCCACCAATCCAAACATCTTAGAAATACCACGTGCATCCCAGATAACACTTGACGATAATACTTTGATTGCTGGATCCGCGATTTCCGCAAAATAAATATTCCGTGCCCCTTCAAACACCTGACCACCAATATCTGCCACTCCACCAAGAGACGTGTATAAAAATGGTGTATAAACTAAATGATGCAAGCCTGTTGGAATGAGCAAACGCTCCAAGGTACCATAAATAAAAATCCCAAAGTTCCCTGTTTCCTTGATCACACCGCCTAAATTATCGATGCCAGTTTGAACGATCGGCCAAACAAATGAAAAGACAATTGCTAACGCTACTAATAATGGAATTAAGATAATAAAAACAAAACGAGCACCGCCGTAAACTTGAAACGCATTATTAAACACTGTATCAATAAATCGATTATGGACTAAAGCCACAACCAACCCTAAAATAATCCCTAAAAATACCCCCATATCCAACACTTGAATCCCTAAAACCAACGTTTGACCAGAACCTTGAAGTTCAGCTGGATCAACCAACATCCCACGCAGTTCCATAAACTTATTCATTGCATAAAGAAAAACTAAATACCCTAATAAAGAAGTAAATGCTGCTTCAGCCTTTTTTTTATTTGCAAGACCTAAAGCAATCCCCACACAAAAAATAATGCCTAAATTCGTTAAAATTGGTAATAATGATGCGGATAAAATACTACCAAAACCCATAGTGACTGGATTATCCAAAAATGGTAACCGCTCAATTAACCGTGGATTGGTAAAAACATTTCCAATTGCAATTAAAATCCCAGCGATTGGCAAGATCAATACCGGTACAAACATTGCTTTTGAAAATTTCTGCATTGAATCCATGATTTTTGCTTTCATTGTGTAATCTCCTTTTTTTAATTTTGTAACCCTATTATATGAAACCTCTTTCAAAAGATATATAGTATGCGCTTACTTATAAACGTATTTCAAAAGTTGAAACATATTTCATGAAGCATAGTCGTTTTTTAATTATGTAAAACAAAAAAACTTGTGGAAATTTCCACAAGTTTTAGGACGCTATTTTTTCAGCACAATAGAAATTAAATACCTCTGCATAATTCATTTAAACAGTATACTGGCACATTTTATGCGATATCTGAACTCATATGAAAGCATCTCCACTCGGAGTCCTCTTTACGAACCAAACGGATTTGTCGATCTGCATAAGATTTGATATCTTCATGATCGTGAGTAATCATCAAAATCGCTTTACCATGATCATGAGCATTATGTTTTAAAAGGCGATAAAATTCGTTTCTAGACGTTTCATCCATCCCTGTTGTTGGTTCATCTAAAATAAATAAATCAGGGTCTGTCGCAAAAATACGCGCTAAACTGATGCGTTGTTTCTGTCCACCAGAAAGTTCACCGATCCGTTTATGACGCATGTCCCACATGCCAACTGCTTTCAAGGCTTTTTCCACATGCTGATGGTCTCTTTTTGTCAATGGTTTAAACCAGCGATTACGTGGAAAACGGCCTGAGCGCACTAACTCGATCACGGTACTTGGAAACCCTGCATTAAATGACGCCACTTGCTGAGGAATATAACCAATACTCAGTTTTTCACCTGTTGTATTTTCTTTTGCGATCGTGATTTTTCCTTTAGTTGGTTTTAATAACCCTAAAGTACTCTTGATCAATGTCGATTTGGCTGCACCGTTTTCTCCTGTTAGAATCACAAATTCACCAGGATCGACATAATAGGAAACGTCCTCCAAGACTGGCTCATCATCATAATAAAATGTAAGGTCTTTGACTTCTAGATAATGCATGACTCTACTCCTTCTTTAACCTGATAAACTACTTAAATCGGGAGAAAAAACTGGCTATCTTTTGTCCCGATTCTACTTACTTAACGCTTTTCTTCAATGCTTCAAGGTTGGCTTTCATCGCTGAAATGTAATCTTCACCTTGATCTTGTTCTTTTTGGGTAATACTTTCTAACGGATTAAGCACCGCAAGTTCTACCCCTGTTTCACTTGCTAAGGTTTCAGCAACTTTTGATGAAGCAGATGTTTCAAAATAAATCACTGACACATTATGTTCTTTAATATATTTTTTCAACTCGGCTAAACGACTTGGTGATGGTTCTTGGTCTGGTGAAATTCCAGCAATCGATTCTTGTGTCAACCCGTATTGTTTTGCTAAATAGCCAAACGCAGCATGTTGTGTGACAAACGTTTTGTTTTTAGCATTCGTAAATGCTTCTTTATATTCTGAATCTAACTCTTTTAATTTTTCACTATACGCTGTCGCATTTTTCTCAAATGTTTCTTTTTTATCTGGGTATTTTTTGACTAGTGCATCGCGAATCGCTTCAACTTCTTTTTGGGCTAAAACTGGATCTAGCCAAACATGAGGATCTAATTCGTGATCATGGTCATGTTCCTCGTGATCTGCTTCTTCTTCGTCATGATCATGAGCAGCACCAGCCATTAAATCGATCGAACCTGCTGCTTCTACGACAGCAACTTTTTTCTCATCAACATTTTCTAAAACATCTTTGACCCACGTCTCTAATTCATGACTGTTGTACACAAACACATCTGCATCTGTGATCTTGGCAATATCTTTGGCACTTGGCTCATAGTCATGAGGTTCTGTTCCAGCTGGGATCAATAATTGAACATCTCCAGCGTCACCGACCACGTTTTTAGCAAAATCGTACATTGGGTAAAAAGTTGTCACGACTTTTATTGTATCACTTTTCCCAGAATTGTCTTGCTCTTTTGTCTGCCCACAAGCAGTTAGTGTCAACATAGCTGCCATTAAAAGGAATCCTACAATATATTTCCAGTTGTTTTTTCTCATCTCTTTTAGCCCCATTTCGATTTGTCTTATTCAAATCGTAATATTTACGATTTAGTAGCAAGAACTAATTTACCAGAAGGGAAAGCGAACGTCAAGAGAAAACAGAAAAAAAGATTATTACTATAGCTGAAAGCTTTCGCCTCGATCTTAGAGAAAATGTTCAAGAACAGTCAGAAGAATACCTTTCACGCCATCAGAAAAAAGATAACGATGGGAAACATGTACCCTCAAAAACAAATACATGTCTCTTTTTGACTTGTTTATAATGCACAAAAAACCACTCAATCGAATGGTTTTTTTACGTATATATTCTAAGTTTTCATTTTAACGTCCGCACAATATACACTTCATCACAAAAGCCTTTTAGCCCGTTATAAATTCGTTGTGCTCGGGTCTTCTTCTCACATAATGCAAAGACCGTTGGACCACTGCCGCTCATTAACGCTGCATCTGCTCCATATTTCAACATCCGATCTTTGATTTGCTGAATCACTGGGTGACGTTTGATCGTCACGCCTTCTAAAGCATTGCCGATTTTTTCAGTCATCAACTGATAATCATCCGTTTCAACTGCTCGCTTCAATCCAATAATATCAGGATGTTGAACGCTGTTAAACGATAAACTGCTAAAAATCGAACTAGTAGAAACACTCATTTTGGGTTTTACTAAAACGACCCAACATTGAGGCATCGCTGGTAAAAACTCGATTTTTTCCCCACGTCCTGTGACAAAAGCCGTCCCACCATGAATACAGTAAGGAACATCCGAGCCAATTACACTCCCCAATTCCGCTAGCTCTTCCACTGACAAACCCAAATTCCATAAGCGGTTCAATCCTCGTAAGGCTGCGGCACAGTCACTGCTGCCTCCAGCTAAACCTGCTGCTACGGGGATTCTTTTTTCTATGTAAATTTTAACTCCCTGAGTAAGATGAAACGTGTTCTTCAACAGTTCTGCGGCTTGATACACATGATTTCTTCTATCCACTGGTAAAAAGGAGCTATTTGTTTCGATCACTATTTCGTTTTTCGGCAACAGTTCAAAGGTCAGCCGATCGGCTAAATCTACACTAGCCATGATCATCTCTAGTTCATGATAACCATCTTGTCTTTTATAGAGAGCATCCAACCCCAAGTTGATTTTTGCGGGCGCTTTTTCTATGATTTCCATTCTTTTTCACCTATTCTAATCCATTACCTAACCATCTTCACAATCTTTTAAATTCTACCATATGTTGTTAGAGAAGTATATATTAGATAAAGAATTGAAACGATTTTCAAAGACAACACAAATAAAGCCGTAAATCACTTCATTGTTGAAGGATATACGGCTCTTTAATTGTTCTTGAACTTCTTTTTTAATGCTTAGACAATCTCACTTCTATGTGTGATGATTTTATTGACAATGCCGTATTCAAGCGCTTCTTCAGCATTTAACCAGTAATCTCTTGCTGTATCATTTTTGACTTGCTCAATATCTTTACCAGTCTCTTTCGCTATAAGCTGGTTGATTTTCTCTCTTGTGCGAATGATTTCTTTGGCCGTGATTTCCATATCGCTGGATTGGCCTTGTGTTCCACCTGAGGGTTCGTGAATCATAAAGCGGGTATTTGGCAAACAATAACGACGCTCTTTTTCACTGGATAAGTAGATAAGCGCCCCTGCACTAACTACCCAACCTGAACCAATAATGTTCACTTTTGGTTTGATAAAATTAATCATGTCAAAGATCAGATAACCAGAATCAACATGCCCTCCGTTACTGCTGATAAACAAATTAATTGGTTCATCATTGATTGATTCTAGTAATAGTAACTGCGTACAGACTTCTTTTGCCATTTGCTCATTGATTTCACTGGAAATAATGATCGTTCTAGTCCCCATCATTTTTTCAGCCAATAAATCTGGTTGTTTTTGTTCTTCTTTGACCTTTTCTTGTTCACTCATTACATATCCTCCTTTGTGTATCTAGCGAAAGTCTAACATAACTTTACTTCATACACAAATTACGATTTCAGAGCTTCAGCTAGCATTTCTCAACAAAAATCATATATCGATGAATATAGATGCATTTTTCGATTATAGTTAACCCCATGATAAATAAATACGCACGAAGGAGGAAAATATGAAAAGAAATAAAGGTGTTCTAAGCGGTATACTAGCTTATATTATCTGGGGGGTGCTTCCCTTGTATTGGAAAGTGGTAAAAAATGTTGATTCGAGGGACTTACTTGCCTATCGAATCATCTTCTCATGTATTGTCCTTCTTGGATCAATCCTTTTATTTGGAAAAACCAAAGCAATCGTTCAAGAAACCAAAATTTTATTTAAAAGTAAAAGCAAACTTGCTTATCTCCTACTAGGAGTTATTTTAATTTCGGTCAATTGGTTATTGTTCATTACTACTGTAAATTCTGGCAATACCCTTGATGCAAGTTTAGGCTACTATATCAATCCTATCCTGAGTGTTATCTTAGGGATCTATCTATTAAAGGAAAAAGCGAGCAATTTTATTTTGGTAGCTGCTGGATTTGGTCTAGCAGGTGTCATCCTATTATCTATATACACCGGCCATATTCCATTCAATGCACTATTAATTGCTGGAACGTTTGGCTTTTACGGACTAACAAAGAAAAAAACGACTATTTCATCTCTAACTAGTTTATTTTGGGAAACTTTGCTACTTAGCCCTTTTGCCTGTTATTACTTGTACTTTTACGCAGAGACCAGTTATTTTACTTATCCTGTTTCTGAACAATTGTTATTACTAATATCTGGGATCCTGACTGTGATTCCGCTATTTCTTTTCTCGATTGCGAACAAAAATAGCGATTATATCACACTTGGCTTTATTCAATACATTGGGCCTTCGATCATGCTATTTCTAGCAATATTTGTTTTTGGAGAGCATTTTTCAACTACTCAACTGTTAGGCTTTGTTCTTATCTGGATTGGCATTGGGATTTATCTACGGTCAGTAAAAAAGGTTGAATAACCGGTTGGAACAGACACTGCTTCTTAAGAATTAGACATCTCTGTCCCAACCTCGATGAAATTAAGTGAATAAATAAGGGCTTAGATTTAGCAAAGAGTCCTATCAATTATTTTACAGCGTTACTATTTAAGAAATTCTTGGAACCTAAAATTCTTACCTAAATGTTTATCTGTGGTCGCATACTCCCTAAATTTGTAAATCAACGGATGCCATTTTTCCACATCGATATGGGTCTCATCGGCTAAGATTTCTTCCGAAACATGAATTGCCTGCACTGTTGTTTCAATTATGGCATAATTTTTTCGTACCATAATATCGGTCACACAAGCTTCTATTTGAATCAGACATTCTGCTATACGTGCAGTAGATACTGAAATACCAGCTAATTTGGAAAATTTTGCCAATCGAAACTTATTCTCGCAATAATCATATCCTAATTGCTTTTTATATTCAGGAACCGTTGGATTTCCAGTCTTTTTATCAATCTTTTCGATTTGCTCCCATATGCTTTGATCGGCAATATTTAACGTTAAATCACTACCGACTTTTAAGTTGTGGAATCCTTGATTATCCAAGCCTAGACCTAAAACTACGGACCGATCAAGTGTCCATGTTGAGCTGATTGGCGTTAAATCGTCTGAACCAGTATCTTTATTTCTAGTCGTCATTAAAACTACTGGAAAGCCATAATAGAAAGAATTTTTATTGAGTTGTTTGTACATACTTAGCACCTCTTCTTGTAAGATGTAAATAGTATATAATAAGGATATCTCGATGCAGATTGAGGTATTCAGTGGAATTGAAAGGTAGGGAATATAGATGCAGGGGTTTCCTGATATTAGTCAAATAACGAAAATATTAAGTGATGAATCGCGTATTCAAATCATAACAATTCTAATGGATAAACGCTACCATACTGTTCACGAACTTGCTAAGTTAGTTCACATTAAAGATCACACAGCCTCTTATCATTTGAAAAAAATGGCTGGACAGGGCTGGCTCACATCCCATAAACAAGGGAGATCTGTTTATTACTGTCTATCCAATGATGAGATTGCTGAATTAATGGAACAGTTAATGCACCTTAGTCCGATAAAACCTATTACATCATATAATAAAAGTACAGAATATAAACAGTTAAAAGCTGGCCGAAGTTGTTACTGCCATCTAGCTGGTGAATTGGGTGTGCAGTTTTTTGATCAGTTACGCCAACTACAGTTTCTGATTTTAGAGAATGATCAGTTATCTCTGACTAGTGCGGGAGAAACATTTTTTACTGAGTTGAGCATTAATACTCATGATTTAAAAAAGAAACCAGGTATATTCGCTAAACCCTGTCTTGATTGGACGGAACGAAGGTTCCATTTAGCTGGACATCTGGGCACCACTTTTTTTAATGAATGCATTGCCCGTGAATGGCTAATTAAACACCCGCAAAATCGTAGTATTGTTCTAAGTAGAGCTGGATTAAAATGGTTTCAATCATTCTTTGCCTTAGAAAATAAAATTTAGTTATACCAAAAAGAGTAGAGCCAAAGCGAAAACGCTTTAGCTCTACTCTTTAAAATTAATAAATTCTAGACTGCTTCACTGACAAATTCAATCTCTACTGTGCGTGTCAACACATCTGAATAACTATAAGAAACTCGTTCAAATGAGTTTTCATCTGGATCTAAATCTACAACGAAGACAGATGGATACGTTTCTGTCAAAATACCATTACGTTCTGTTTGACGCTTTCTGCCGGTCTGAGCAACTAATGTGATTTTGCTGCCGATACGACATTCTAGATCTTTTTTAATGGAAGCTAAAGTTGTTGGCATTGCATTCACCTCAGATGACATTATACCACATATCAATAAAAATAACAAGTTTACCATAGCATAAAATGAAATGCAACTAATTATAATTTATAAATGGATAATTATTTGATGTGAAAAATGTAAAACTTCTCATTTAATCATAAATAATCGCTTTTAGCTTCCTTTTGGCCCGATCATATGCACTTCTAACAGTGATTTCGCGGCTATCTGTGTCTTTAGCAATCTCTTCTAATTCTTTACCATTCATGTATTCTTGAAATGTGGTACGTTCAAACGGTGACAACATGACTGGCAGCTGTTCTAACTTCTCCCGAATGATCATTTGCTCTAATACATCTGTTTCTTCTACCCTTATGTAATCGAAAAATGATTCTCCCTGTTTCTCCATTTTTTGATCTAAAGAGACTGACTGTGTGTCGATCGTTCGTTTGAGTGCGCATTGTTTTCTAACCAGACTGCGAATATGGTTTTCAAAGTTTGACTTAAAAAACTTCCCAATTGAAACATCATGAGCCTCTTCGTATTTTTCTAGCGAACGATGAAAGATGATTCGCCCCTCTTGCAACCAATCTTCTCGATCAAAATCTTTCAGATAATACTTTTTTTGAAACTTATACACTACTGGATGATACTTATGATACAAACGATCAAACTTTACTGTGTCCCCTTTTAGAATGTCTTCGTACTTATTCATTACCAACCTTCTCCTTTCAAGCATTCTACCAAAATGCTTAAAAAAAGAGTAACATTTTATTATTAAAAAGTTGATTAAAATAGGATATTAATCTTTATTTTTGGACAATTCGTCCAGTTTTTCGGACAACTTCGACAATTGATCAATATTCCATGGAGAATTTCGCCGAAAATCTTGAAAATGAATATCTGTTGCATGAACTGCAATCGTACGTTCTGTTTTTTGAACATTTTTATACAACTCATTGGCCGACGCTCGTAACGCACCCTTTGAAAAAACTAGCCATTGTTCTGCCAGATCGCTCGTTGCTACAGTTACTTGAGTCAACCGATCATTCTTTTCTCCTGCGATACGCTCAATGTAGCTATCAGCTGTTTCTTCTTCCTTCGTGAAAACGACAGTTAACTGGTACTTTTTATACGTTTGCTGAATTCCTGGAACTAGCTGTGCATCAAAAACAACAATGACTTCTAAATTCTCATATTTTGCATAATTTGATAAACGCTGCAGTAAAACTTCTCTAGCATCTTCAAGCTTATTCTGATTCTTGAGCTGAACCAATTCAGGCCAAGAGCCGATCATATTATAACCATCCACGATCAGTAACTGTTTTTTCATTTTGATTTGTCACCTTCTTTATATCAAAAGTCGAGAAAAAGCATTGCGTAGTTTCAAGCGTTTCACCTAGTCTGCTTCAAACATAATCGGTATTAAGCTCAGCGCTTTGTAAAAAATACTGTCTGCTTTTTCCCGCCGTTTACCAGAATGATTAAAGGGGATTTCGTCCACGATAAGCTTCATACATCAACAAACCAGCCGCAACACCAGCATTCAAGCTTTGAACATGCCCGCTCATTGGAATCGTCAATAATTCGTCAACTTCTTTATGCAGTCCTTGACTCATCCCACGACCCTCATTACCGATTATTAAAGCAATTGCGCCTTGGGTATTCCACTGACGGTAATCAGTCCCATTCATATCTGTGCCAAAAATCCAAAAACTATTTTCTTTCAGTGTAGCAATGCTTTGCGTTAAGTTCGTTACACGAGCGACAGGGATGTATTCCACAGCTCCAGTTGAAGCTTTTGCAACAACTGGCGTAATTCCCACCGCGCGATGTTTAGGAATAATGATCCCATCAACACCTGTTGCATCTGCCGTTCTCAATATAGAACCAAAATTGTGGGGATCTTCCAAGCTGTCTAAAATCAAGAAAAATGGCGTCTCAGTCTTTTCTTTTGTCCGATCAAGTAATTCATCTAATGTTAAATATTCATACGCTGTAATCGCTAAAACAACGCCCTGATGCACACCGTGGTTTGTCATAGTATCTAATTTTTGTTTTGGCACCCATTTGACAGGCACTGCGTTTTCTTTTGCCAGTAATTTTAGTTGTTCGACTTTTTCACTCTTGCTGTCTTCTTGTAAAAATAATTTGTTGCCGCGCCCCTGCTGAATTGCTTCAACCGTCGCATGATTGCCGAAAACAAAATTCTCTTCAATTGTTTCTTGAGAAACTTCTCGTTCTTTTTTTACGTTTTCTTTTTTGAACGGTTGATTTTTTGGTGATTTATTTCCTTTAAAAGAACGCTTTTTATCATTTCTCATTTTCTTCACCCACTTTTTTTATGCACCAATCGATCAATTCTTCTAAACGTTCGGTTTGCTTCGTTAAATGTAAATACCCCATCAATGATTCAAATCCGGTCGCGATTCGATAGGTTGTAATATCAGCATTTTTAGCTGAGGTGTGACTTTTAGCATTACGTCCACGTTTGTACATCAGCTCTTCATTTTCTGTCAACAGCTGCTCATCAAGCATTGCTTGAATCAAAAAAGCCTGTGCCTTTGCTGAAACATAATGCGTCGCCATACGGTGTAAAATATTCGGTTTGGTTTGCCCTAGTTCAACTAAGTAGTCGCGGATGTAAATCTCATAGATTGCGTCTCCAACATAAGCCAAAGCTAAACCGTTTAATTGTGTATAATCTCTCATTCACTTCTTCTCCATCTTGTTCCTTGGGCTGTGTCTTCCAAGGTTATTCCTTTGTCTTTTAATAAATCACGAATCTCATCACTGCGGGCAAAGTCGCGATTGGCACGTGCTTGATTGCGTTCTTCGATCAATTGATCAATATCATCATCTAGCAGTTCTTCTGATAAAAAGAAGATACCAAAAATACTTAACCATTGTGTGAACTGTTCTAGCGCTTTTTCAATTACCAATGCTGATACAGCTTCTTGCTCACTATACTGATTTAGCCATTTAGCCATTTCGTAAACGACAGTGATGCCATTTGCTGCGTTAAAATCATCATCCATTTCAGTGGTGAAACGCGTTTCTAACTCTACTAATTCATGCAACTTTTGAGTATCTTCATCAAGTGCTACTACTGCATTAGATTTTCTAAAAGACAAATTCTCAAACGCATTTTTTAATTTTTGTAAATTGACACCCGCTTCTTTCATCGTTGTTTCGCTATAACGAATCGGGCGCCGGTATTGTGTGGTGGCCATAAAGAAACGCAAAACTTGTGGGTCAACTTCCTTCACTAGTTCATGGACTGTGACAAAGTTTCCTAACGATTTGCTCATTTTTTCATCGTCTTCACCAATCGTTACAAAACCATTATGCATCCAATAATTAGCAAATGTTTGACCTGTTTTCGCTTCACTTTGGGCGATTTCATTTTCATGATGAGGAAACTCAAGGTCTTGTCCGCCACCATGGATATCAATTGTATCACCTAAATGTTTGGTTGCCATAACAGAACACTCGATGTGCCAGCCTGGACGCCCTGCTCCCCACGGTGAATCCCAAGAAATCTCACCTTCTTTGGCCCCTTTCCATAAGGCAAAATCTAGTGGATCTTCTTTCAACTCTTTTTCGACACCTGTCCGTTGGCTAGCACCAACTTCTAATTCATCGATCGATTGATGACTGAGTTTGCCATAGCCTTTAAATTTACGCGTTCGGTAATAAACATCTCCTTGTGATTCATAAGCATAGCCCTTGTCGATCAACGCTTGAATAAACGTCAAAATATCTGGCATATGATCCATCACACGTGGATGTAACGTTGCTGGTTTAACATTCAAGACATTCGTATCTTCTTCAAATGCATGGATAAAACGATCTGCAACTTCTGGCGCTGTGATGCCTAATTCTTTAGCTGCTCGGATGATTTTATCATCAACATCAGTAAAGTTTGAGACATAATTTACTTCATAGCCGCGGTATTCCAAGTAACGTCTGATTGTGTCAAAGGCCATTGAGCTGCGGGCATTGCCGATATGAATATAATTGTAGACAGTCGGTCCGCAGACATACATCCGGACTTTTCCTTCCTCTATTGGTTGAAATACTTCTTTTTCTCTCGTTAATGTATTATAGATTTGAATCATACGCTACCTCCAATTTTTCTCCTTTGATTCTGACGACCTTAGCTGGTATTCCGACAGCTGTTGCATCGTCAGGAATATCTGTTAAAACAACTGCCGCGGCACCAATTTTGGCTCTTTCACCAATTGTGACTGGCCCTAAAATTTGAGCATGTGCATGGATCATCGCACCTTTTTTAACCGTTGGATGACGTTTCCCTGTATCCTTACCTGTTCCGCCTAAGGTCACGCCATGAAATAACACAACATCTTCTTCGATTTCTGCTGTTTGACCGATCACAACGCCCATACCATGATCAATAAAAACACCAGGCGCAATGGTCGCACCAGGATGAATTTCAATTCCTGTTAAAAAGCGCCAAAACTGTGCGTGGATCTTGGCTAATAAAAATAAGCGGTGCTGATATAAAAAATGGGAAAAACGATGCCAAAACAACGCATGCAAACCTGGATATGTCAATAGTGCTTCTAAGGTTGAACGCGCTGCAGGATCATTGTTTTTGACTGCCCTAACAGCTCTTTTTAACCAACTCATATCTTTACTCCTTTCATTTGATCTTAAACATAAAAACATAGCAAGCTCGTTCAGGTCTTTTTTCTGAAGAACTATTGATAATCAACAAATAAGCGCCTTTTAAACGAAATAACTCCGTTTAAAAGACGCTTGTGCGTGGTTCCACTTTTTTTTACAGGTCTCCCTGCCTCAAAACAGATAACGGTTGTTGGCCGTTTTCAGCTACGTATCGCTGAAACTATTCAAAGATGCATTTCAAAAAGGGCTGACAACTGTTTTCACCATCCACAGCCTCTCTAAAGACACGCGCTTTTTTACTTCTTCTTCTCTACATATTTCTATTATAAAACGTTATTTAAATGATCTAAGGCTTTTTCTTTCCCTAAAAGTTCGATCGTATCGCCTAATTCTGGTCCGTGCATTTGTCCTGAAACAGCTACACGAATTGGCATAAATAGATTTTTACCTTTAACGCCTGTTTCTTGTTGAACCGCTTTGATCCCGGCTTTAATGCTTGGTACGTCAACAACATCCATTGCTTCTAATTGTACTTTGAAAGCGGCTAGAACGGTAGGTACAGTTTCTCCAGCTAAGACTTCTTTGGCTGCGTCATCTAAGACTGGATGTTCGTTAAAGAACAATTCAGATACGTTGACGATTTCAGCTGCATAACTCATTTGTGGTTGATACAAGCTAACTACTTTTTTCAGCCATTCTAGTTTTTCTCCGCTTGGTTGCGCTTCGATCTTGCCTTCTGCGACTAAATAAGGAAGACACATATCGGTTAAGACATCTAAGTCTAATTGTTTCATATATTGGTTATTGACCCATTCAAGTTTCTTCCCATCAAACGCTGCTGGTGATTTACTTAAACGTTCTGGATCAAAGATTTTGATCAATTCTTCTTGTGAGAAGATTTCTTCTTCCCCAACTGGTGACCAGCCTAATAATGCTGTGAAGTTGAACATCGCTTCTGGTAAATAGCCAAGTTCACGGTATTGTTCGATGAATTGTAAAATCGATTCGTCACGTTTACTTAATTTTTTACCTGTTTCAGAGTTGATGATCAATGTCATATGTCCAAATTGTGGTGCTTTCCAACCGAATGCTTCATAAACCATCAATTGTTTGGGCGTATTCGCAATATGATCGTCACCACGTAAAACGTGCGTGATCTTCATCATGTGATCATCAATGGCTACCGCAAAGTTATATGTCGGCATGCCATCACGTTTTTGGATAACGAAGTCGCCGCCAATATTATCTGATTCAAAAACGATTTCGCCTTTGACCATATCTTCAAACGTATAAGAAGTATTTCTTGGTACGCGGAAACGAATAACTGGCTCAAGTCCTTGTGCTTCTTTTTCTGCTTGTTCAGAAGGTGTTAATTCTGCACATTTTCCTGAATAATGCGGCATTTCGCTACGAGCACGTTGGGCTTCTCTTTCAGTTTCTAATTCTTCTTCAGTACAATAACATTTATACGCGCGATTGCTTACCAACAGTTGATCAATCAAAGGTTGATAAATTTCGCCACGTTCTGACTGACGGTAAGGGCCATATTCACCTGGTTTTTCAGGTGATTCATCCCAATCCATACCTAACCAAGCTAAATTTTCCAACTGACTTTTTTCGCCGTTCTCGATATTTCTTTTTTGATCGGTATCTTCAATCCGAATAATAAACTCACCATCATTGTGGCGGGCAAATAAATAATTGAATAAAGCTGTTCTTGCATTTCCGATGTGTAAATGTCCAGTTGGACTTGGTGCATAGCGTACACGTACTTTTGTCATTGTGCATTCCTCTTTCTATTTTCAAGTAAAGCGACCGCAATCGCTCCCATACCTTCTTCTTGACCGATAAAACCCATTTTCTCCATCGTGGTTGCTTTTAAATTGATTTGATTTGCTTCAATTTGACAGGCTTTGGCGATGTTTTCTTTCATTTGTTCTAAATAAGGTTTCATTTTTGGTTGTTCTGCTAAAATTGTACAATCAATATTGCCAATAGTAAAGCCACTAGCCAAAACTTTTTGAGTTGCTTCGTACAATAATTTCATTGAGTCCGCATCTTTAAATTCCAACTCTGTATCTGGAAATAAATGGCCAATATCGCCCAGTCCCGCAGCACCTAACAATGCATCCGTAATCGCATGTAACAATACATCCGCATCCGAGTGTCCGAGCAGTCCCTTTTCAAAAGGAAGCTCTACACCTCCGATGATCAATTTACGTCCTGCTACTAATTGATGAACATCAAAACCTTGTCCAATTCGTATCATTTTTTCACCTAACTTCTTTTTCGTTTCACGATTGCTTCGCCAATCAGCATGTCTTCAGGCGTTGTTAATTTGATATTTTCATAGCTTCCCAACACCATTGATACAGGTAAATCACCATATTTTTCAATAAGTGAAGCATCGTCTGTCCCTAAATAGTTTTCCTGCTGTGCAAGCTTGTGAACTGCAATTAAATCCGTACCATAAAAAGCCTGAGGCGTTTGGATCTGCCATAATGTTTCACGTGGAACGGTCTCTTGAACGATTCCATTAAAGACACGCTTGATCGTATCTTTAACTGGAACACCTAGAATAGCGGCTCTCGTTTCTTGTACTTTCCGATGCAGAGCTTTCAATTGGGCTAAGTTGACAAAAGGCCTTGCGCCATCATGAACCATGACGATATTTTCTGGATCGATTAACGCGTTTAACCCGTTATAGACGCTATATTGACGTTCACTACCACCTGATACAATTGTTACTGGACACCTTTTTTTCTTTGTTTCTTTCTTGACCATTGTTGCTAGCAACTCTTGTTCATCTTCTTGTGTGACCAAAATAATGTGTTTGCAGGCGGGATCATTAAAAAAGGTGTTTAATGAATAAGAAATAACTGGTTTACCGATCAAGTGCAATAAAATTTTATTGCGACTGGCTCCCATTCTCGTCCCTTGACCTGCCGCTAATAAAATGACCTCATAATCCAGCGCTTTATTTCTATTTTCAGCTTTTCTCATTGGCTCTATGTTCTTCTTTACTGTCGTCGATCCCACGACCTGAGTGAGCTGGTTTAGCAAAAATCATTCGACCAGCTGCCGTTTGTAGCGCGCTTGTTACAACTACCTGGATATGTTCGCTCATATAATGCTGTCCATCTTCGACTACAACCATTGTGCCGTCATCTAGGTAAGCCACACCTTGCTGACGTTCTGTTCCAGCTTTTACAACCATTACATTCATTGTTTCACCTGGAATCACAACAGGTTTTACAGCATTTGCTAACGCATTGATATTCAATACTGGAACATTCTGAAATTCAGAGACTTTATTTAAGTTATAATCATTTGTTACAACCACACCATCTAACAGTTTGGCTAATTTGATTAGTTTACTATCTACTTCTGAAATATCTTCAAAGTCACCTTCATACATTTCAACCGAAATACCATCTTCTTTTTGTAATGCATTTAAAATATCTAAACCACGACGTCCACGAACACGTTTTAGACTATCGCCTGAATCTGCAATATATTGTAGCTCATACAAGACAAAATTAGGAATCAAAATAACGCCTTCTAAAAAGCCAGTCTTAGCAATATCATAGATTCTACCATCGATGATCACACTCGTATCCAAAATTTTGTATTTATGGAAATGATCTTCTATTCTGCGATCAAGAACTTCACCTTCTGTTTCAACTTGTGCTTTCTTTTGCTTAGGAGTAAAAATTTTACGCCACTCATCAATTCGAGTCGTCCCCATACGAAACCCAAGGTAGCCAAAAATGATCATAACTAGAATCGGTAAAACACTATTAACAAACGGGATATTCAAGTTATACATTGGAATCGAAATAATAACACCAATGACCAAGCCAAGAATGGCACCAATACTCCCGAATAATAGGTAGGTTAAACTCATTTCATTTAATGCTGCTTCTACTTTTTTCACGCCTGAAACAATATACTTCGCTAACCCTAACGATAAAATAAAGAAAATAAGTGCACCAATCAAACTGTTAGTAAAGTTATTGTTCAGCCATGTATTATCTGCCTGTTTCGCCATGTCCCAAGCCAACGGTAACAATGAGATACCTAAACTTGCGCCAGCGACGATCATCAGCAGTGTGATGACACGTTTTTGCATAGATTCATCCTCCAATATAATCATACTTAATTTAAAGAAAAAGAGGAGAGGCTGATTACACATTTGCTACAGCCTCTAGACCCTTTCTACTTGAATACTTTTCTTAACGTTTCGCCAATCGTCGCAACACCGACAATCTCGATACCTTCTGGCGGTGTCCAGCCGCCTAAATTGTTCTTTGGTAAATAAATCTTAGTAAATCCCAGCTTTTGCGCTTCACGCACTCGTTGCTCAATACTATTCACACGGCGAATCTCACCAGTCAAACCAATTTCACCAATAAAACATTCTGTCGGCTTTGTACCGTTTTCTTTATAACTAGAAGCAATACTGACTGCCACGGCTAAGTCGATGGCTGGTTCATTAATTTTCACACCACCTGCGGCTTTTAGGTACGCATCTTGATTTTGTAACAACAAACCTGCACGTTTTTCTAAGACTGCCATGATCAAGGAAACTCTATTGAAATCTAGTCCAGTCGTCGTGCGTTTAGCGTTACCAAACATCGTCGGTGTAATTAACGCCTGTACTTCAACTAAAATCGGACGTGTTCCTTCCATTGCGACCACAATTGCTGAACCTGTAGCATCAGCCAAGCGCTCTTCTAAAAATACTTGAGAAGGATTCATCACTTCTTCTAGCCCATGCTCCCGCATTTCAAAAATCCCGATCTCATTGGTGGAACCGAAACGATTTTTTACCGCTCTCAAAATTCTGAATGTATGATGCTTATCGCCTTCAAAATACAATACAGTATCCACCATATGCTCAAGCATACGAGGCCCTGCAATCGAGCCTTCTTTGGTCACATGCCCTACAATAAAAATTGCAATTCCATTTGTTTTAGCGATTTTCAATAGTTCGGCTGTTGTCTCCCGTACTTGACTGACACTACCAGCCACACTAGTTACGTCTGGTTGCGTCATCGTTTGAATGGAATCGATGATTACATAATCTGGTTCCAACTTTTCGATTGCACGACTTATTTCATTCATATCCGTTTCAGCGTACAAATAAAATTCCGTATCAATCGAACTTAAACGCTCGGCACGCATTTTAATTTGCTCAGCGCTTTCTTCTCCAGAAACATATAACACTTTGCCGCCGATTTCAGCAAGTTGCTGTGACACTTGTAACAGCAGTGTTGATTTACCGATCCCAGGATCCCCACCGATCAAAACAAGCGACCCAGGAACTACACCACCGCCTAATACACGATTCAGCTCTACTAGCTTCGTTTTCACTCGTGGTTCTTTCTTAGGAACAACTTCCGCTAAACGCTGCGGCTGAGTCTTTTTACCTGTTAAACTAACTCTAGCACGACGATCTGTCGTATCTTGAATGATTTCTTCTGTCATTGTGTTCCACTGCCCACAATTGGGGCAGCGTCCTAAATATTTAGGGGAGATATACCCGCACGTTTGACACTCAAATTGAACTTTTGCTTTTTTTGCCATATGCTATCCCCTCGTTTTGATGTATTCTTTATTTTACCATAGTTTAGGCCTCTTAGACTAAGACTTCCCACTATAAAATACGCAGTTTTCCAATGGTTTTATCCTAGTTTTTACCTGAAGAGCCAAATCCGCCTGTACGTTCGGTTTCTACGTCATCAACATCCGCTAAAAGAAACGGTTTAAAAATCCCTTGTCCGATTCGTTCGCCTTTTTCGATGACCATCTCTTCATAACCGAAATTCAAAAATTGAAACATGATATGTCCTTCATTGCCTTCGTTATTATAATAATCGCGATCAATCACACCAACGCCGTTTGCTAACATTAAAAAACGTTTCAAAGGATTTGATGAACGACTCACTAATTCTAAATACTCATTTTCAGCCATGTACGCTTTGATTCCTGTTTTTACCAAAACTGGTTTTGGCGCGATGCCTTGTGCTTGTAATTGCCAAATGCTTGGAACAACGACCGTTTCAGCAGCTTCAAAGTCGTAACCTGCAGCCCCTTTAGTCGCACGCTCAGGAAGTGCGATACCTTGGTCTTTATAATCCGTAATAATTTCAAATCCTCGTTGTTTCATCAAAAATCTCCTCTACTTGTAAACTATTTCTATTTTAACATATTACGCTGATCCCCAGTTTACTTTTACAGTATCTTTAATATTCTCTCGTGTTTTTTTAATGTTTACACATCATTTGGACTCATTTTGTTCATGTTTTACTACTTTGTAAAGTATAAAAGAAAAAAATAACATCAACCCAACGATACTAATTACATGAACATACTCTACTAACTGAAGGGCGGCTGGATTATGCGTTCGATGTGCCGTGATCTGTAAAACTGTTTTCACAGGTAACTGTGCTTGTTTCGCTAACAACCATAAAACACTCATCAATAACAACTGATGGGTCACGCTGCCTTTGGTTTGAGTGCTATATTTCGTAATGATTCGTTGGTCTTGAGGTAAAGTCTCTTCTTGATAATACTGCTGATTCAAGAAATTACCTGTAGCGCTTATGAAACAGCTGAGCAAAAAGATGCCCACTGGAAAAAGCGGTCGAAATAATAACAAGAATAGTGACAGGATAAAACCGCCCAGATGAACGATTTTAGGATCCACTTTAGGAAATAAGCCGTATAAAAATTTAATAACAACCGCTGACCCAATGATTCCCAAAATATAAGGAACATATAAATTAGTAGTCAGACGATCTATTCCTAAACGTAACGAAACATAAAACGTCCCAAAAAGCAGTAGAAAATTCATACACATGCCAGTAGCAAATGTTAATAAATTCAACCATAAAGGGAGTTTCCAACTTTTCCTTTGACTGTTCAAATACCAGCCTGCTATTAAAAACAAGATAGAAAAACCGATAATCCCAACATCCAGAAGTTGCGGATCAAATAACAATCGAGCTGAACGGATAAATAACAACAGAACAAAGAATATTAAAAACAAAAAGAACTCTTTGACTGATATCACTTGTTGATTGACTTCATTGAAATCAATTTCATAGTCAGGATAATGAGTGACTGTATGGTAGGCCGCTATATATAGCAAAGTATATTCTCCTAAAACTAAAGGAAGCCTCCATTCGTTTACCAACATCAGCGATGCGATCAAGCCCCCGAATATCAGTAAAATAAAAAAATATTTTCTACCCGTCAAAGCAGAATACCCTTGCCGTTTCTCATGATAATTGACAGTAGTATTAGCTGCAGGTAACCATGATGCACTAAGTCCAAGGAAAATAGCTGAAAAAAGATAGGCAGGAAAATAGAATTGACCTAACACGCCAACCAAACAACCCACACCTCCGAGCAAAATCGAAATGATCAACACATTAAAGCTCGTCAACGCTAGTTTGAAACTTTTTAACAAAAATATCCCTGTCATCCGAAACGTATAAAAAAGGACAAAAGGTAAAATCCGTTCCAGCGTTGTGCCATCACTTAAACTCAAAAATAAAAAATAGGGAATAAAAGTAACCGTATTGGATAAAATAAACGGCGCAACTTGTAAGCAATTGCGGGCTAATTCTTTTAGTTTAGACATTAGCTGGCCTCCTTTAAAACAGTTTCTTATGTTGGTAGTCTACCACGTTCATAAGAAAAGTGAAATCAATCACCCAACTAAAAAAGCCGATCACATAAACTATGCAATCGACAGCTTTATTAGAGTATATTTCAAACTTCTACAACGCTTCATCCACTAATTTCGTTTGATTTTTCTCAAAAACTTTAAAGAACGGATAATAAACAAAGATACTCAAAATCACTAAGAAAATGTAGAAAACAATATTACGCCAATCCATCGTAGCTAAATACGCTTGAGCAAAAAACGGTGTGAAGGATGGATCAACGATAAACCCTAGTGAAATCAAGCCGATCTTTTGAGCAAAATAAGTGAGAAACAGCGAAACAATCGGCATGATCAAAAACGGAATCCCTAAAATCGGATTAAAGACGATCGGCAAACCAAAAATAACTGGTTCATTAATAGAACAAATACCCGGAACAAATGACAACTTACCGATCGTACGATACTGTGGTACTTTACTAAACATCATTAAAATAACTAAACCTAAGGTATTCCCCGCACCGCCTAAAACAGAAATCCGAAACATCTGTAAGTTCATCAAATGTGTCATCGCTTCACCATTGGCCGCCTGTTCTGCGTTCAGTCCTGTTTGAGCTACACCAAGCGTAAAGACGATTGGAAAAATAATTGAGGAGCCATTGATCCCAAATAACCAAAGAACATTTCCCAATGTCACGATCAACAACAAACCGCCTAAACTCCCTGCAATATTGACAGCAGGAGTCAAAACAGACATGACCGCATCAGGGAACGATTGATCGATCAAACCTAAAAATACCAAGTTCAAGCCATAAAATAAAACAATATTCGTCAACAAAGGAATCAACGTATTGATAAACGTCACAACCATCGGCGGCACTGTATCAGGCAGCGAAATCTTAATATTTTTCACTTCAAAAAAACGACTGACTTCTACAACCAAGAGTCCTAAGATAATTGCCACAAACAACCCATTTGTTCCTAAATAAGCGAGAGAAATCGTACCATCCTTAACAGGCGTACACACAAGTAAATACGTCACCATGCTGACCATACCATTCATAGAAGCGTTCAGTTTATATTCATTCGATAATGAATATGCAATCCCAAAGACACTGATCAAGCCAATGATCCCCATCGTCAAATTATACGGTGCTGTAATCACATCATAATTGGCCACAGCGAATTCTTTCCACGTAGCCAAAAATTTCATAAACACCCCAGCCTTCACTGGATCATACTGGTCTATATTGATAGGCGGATTAGCAAATATCAAGAAGAAAGAACCAATCACAATAAACGGCAAACCAAACATCATGCCAGTGGAAACAGCTTTAAGATGGCGCTGATTGCCAATTTTATTTGCAAACGGGCTTAAAATATCATTTAATCGATTTACAACAGATCCTTTAGCACTCGCTGATTTATTCATCAGAAGCTCCTCCTTAAACTTGCCAAGAATTAAATTCAAAAGCCGACTCAACGACTTCATTCGGGTCATAGCGGTCAATGATTTGTGCGTATTCTTCTTTATAGTTATTGGTTACTTCTGCCTGCGGAATCACAATGCTCGCTTCATTTAAGAAATGCTTTGAATCGCGACCCATCTCTTTGCCTCGTGTTGTGTGTTTATCTAAAGCGATATCCGGAATCTCAGGTACATGTCCCATCGCAAAACTTTTGATCACGATATTTTTTAGTAGATCAGATGAGCGGTCTTTTTCAGAGTTACATAAGTATCGAATCGCATGGAAAAAGAACATCGCACGATCGGATTCATTATACTGAAACTCTTTGCGCATTTGATTTAAATTATTGACCATGATCGCGGCGTTATCGTTGCCCATCCCGATATCTTCTACCGAAATCGCCAATAATCTGCGCCATAATTTTTCTTCAAACTGTGGAGATGTGATATACATTTCATAAGCAAAATCACATGCCGCACGTTCATTACCACGGCGAATCGATTTTTGTAAAGCAGAGACTACCTCGTCGCCGTTCAGGTTATTTCTAGTTTTTACTCTTGCCCAGGGATCATTGATATATTCTTGTTCTGTCATGTTATAATACTCCTAACTAATTTGATTTTAAGGGTGGTCCAAATGAATATCGATAGTCTTGCTGAAAAATACCAATTGAATAAAACAGAAATCCAAATTTTACGGTATATGACCGACCATCGTCAGGAATTGAAGAACTTAGGTGTCCGTGAAATTGCTAAAAAAAGCTTTGTTTCAACCGCAACGATCATCAATATGGCGAAAAAAATGAATTTCACAGGCTATAGTGAGCTCGTCTTTTACATCAGTGAATTCAATCTCAACCAAGAACATCTGGAAAAACATGATGTGATCAAAGCTTACGGCGATAATTTTTTGACACTTTTAAAAAAATATCAGGATAAAAACATCATGATCTTAGGTTCTGGATTTTCACAAAATTTAGCGAACTACTTTTCTGAATACCTGAATCTTTATGGATTTAGAGCCACTTCTAATAGTCATTTAGAATTTTTACGAGAAAGTCATAAGGATGATGTGTTGCTGATTTTCATCAGTAATTCGGGTAATACTGGTCGGATGTTTGAACTAGCAGAAATCGCTCAGACAAATGAGTTGGAAAGTATCTGTTTTGTTGGCAATGATCAGTCAGCCATCAGTAAACTTTCTACACTTTCTATCAGTACAAATACCTACTCTCCAAGCTCCCATCAAGATTTTTATCCTCAACTATTTTTTGGTACGGTTCTAATCCAATTTGAATTATTAATGAGTTACACACTTCAAAATCTACAGTAGAAGAACGATTCGGCCGATGTCTCTTCATGACGTATTATAGTAGAAAAAAACGCCAATAAGAAGCGCTTTCAGCTAGATATGAACATGTTTACCGATTTGTAAACATGTTTGCTTCAAGCACTCAAAGATGAAAAACTCTGTGAAAATAATTACGAAACTTACTTTTAATCTTTTTTTAATTTAAGCTTTCTGTTATAATGGTTTTCACATTTACTATACAAATAGTGGATGAATGATCATATCAAAGGAGAGATAGATGTATGAAAACTGTTTACAATTTTTCAGCTGGTCCCGCCGTTTTACCTAAAAGTGTCTTGGAAAAAGCACAATCCGAATTGGTGAATTACGAAAACAGCGGCATGTCCGTGATGGAGTTGAGTCACCGGTCCTCCCTTTTTGAATCGATCATTAAAAATGCCGAAACCTTACTCAGAGAATTAATGACTATTCCTGATAATTATAAAGTGCTCTTTTTGCAAGGTGGCGCTAGTATGCAATTTACGATGGTTCCTTTGAACTTAGCACAAAATAAAAAAGCCCTATACGTCAACACTGGCTCTTGGGCGAAAAAAGCAATTAGTGAAGCAAAAAAACTTGGCACGGTCGATGTTGAAGTGATCGCTTCAAGCGAAGACAAGAATTTCACATATATTCCCGAAATTAATAAAGAAGATATCCCTCAAGATGCAGCATATGTCCATATTACAACCAATAATACGATAGAAGGGACAACGATCTATGATCTACCTGACACAGGTGACGTACCGATCGTTGCTGATATGTCTTCAAATATTCTATCGATCGACTATAACGTTGCTGATTTTGGGCTAATTTATGCAGGCGCACAAAAAAATATCGGGCCAGCAGGACTCACGGTTGTGATCGTTCGTGAGGATTTGATTGGGCAAGCGGATGTTCTTAGCGCGATGCTAGATTATGATATTCATGCAAAAAATGGCTCAATGTACAACACACCGCCAACTTACGGCATTTATATGGCAAAACTTGTCTTTGAATGGATCAAAGAACAAGGCGGCGTCAGTCAAATGGAAAAACAAAACAAAGAAAAAGCAATGATTTTATATGATGAGATCGACTCATCTGCCCTATTTTCTTCACCAGTCAATCCAAAAGACCGTTCAATCAACAATATTCCTTTTATTACTGGAAATGACGAACTAGATAAAAAGTTCAATCAAGAGGCTTTAGCAGCAGGCTTTGAGAACTTAAAAGGACACCGTTCTGTAGGAGGGATGCGTGCAAGTTTGTACAACGCATTCCCAAAAGCTGGTGTTGCAGCTTTAGTTGATTTGATGAAAAAATTTGAAGCAGAAAATGGAGGAACAAAATAGATGTATGATATTAAAACATTCAATGCGATCGCCCCAGTTGGTTTAGCTCGTTTTAACGAAGAAAATTTTACGATCAATAAAACTGAGACACCTGCCGGTATCATCTTACGCAGTGAAAAACTCCATGAGTATGACTTTCCTGCTTCTGTTTTAGCAGTCGCTCGTGCTGGCGCTGGAACGAATAATGTTCCGGTCAAACAATGTACCGAAGATGGTATCGTTGTTTTTAACACACCTGGTGCCAACGCTAATGCTGTAAAAGAGCTAGTCATTGCTTGCTTGTTACTATCTGTTCGTCCTATTTTAAAAGGCTCAAACTGGGTACAAACACTAACTGGTACGGATACCGAAGAACAAGCCGAAGCGCAGAAAAAACAATTTGCTGGTACTGAATTAGAAGGTAAAAAACTCGGTGTAATTGGTCTGGGCGCAATTGGTGCAATGGTTGCAAACGACGCCTACCGTTTGGGCATGGAAGTGACAGGTTTTGATCCATTTGTGTCTGTTGATACCGCTTGGAGTATTTCTCGTCGTGTCAAACGAGCGCAAAGTATGGACGAAGTCTTGAAAACCTGTGACTTTATTACCGTTCACGTTCCTTTATCTGAAAATACCCATCACTTGATTGGTAAAGAACAACTGGCACAAATGAAAAAGAATGCAGTTTTACTTAACTTTGCCCGTGGTGAATTGGTCGAAACAGACGCCGTGATTGAAGCCTTAGCACAAGAAGAAATCAGTAATTTTGTAACAGACTTTGCCGATGAACGTCTTTTACACAACGAAAAAATCCTTGTTCTTCCTCACTTAGGTGCATCAACAGAGGAAGCAGAGATCAATTGTGCAAAAATGGCGGCTCGTACACTAAAAAAATTCCTGGAAACTGGCAATATCAAGCGCTCTGTCAATTTTCCGACAGTTGAAATGGCCTTTAATTCACCATTCCGTTTCACGATTATACACAGAAATGTTCCTAATATGTTAGGTCAAATCTCAACTGGTATTGCGAATCTAGATATCAACATCGACACGATGATCAACCGCAGCCGTGATGATTTCGCCTATACGATTGTCGATATTTCTGAAACAGACGAAGCAAAAATCAATGCCGCAGCTGAGAAAATCCAAGCAGCCGAAAACATCATCCGAGTTCGGACCATCAAAAATACCGAGGCGGTGAGTTATTAATGGTTACGATCCATCCCTTTAAAAGCATTCGCCCCGCTGCAGAGTTCAGCGAAAAAATCGCTACATTACCTTATGACGTTTTAAATTCCGATGAAGCCCGCGAACTAGGTGAAAATAATCCTTATTCTTACCTGCATATCGACAAATCTGAGATCGATTTACCTGAAACACTTTCGCCTTATGATGATCAAGTTTACGAAAAAGCGGCAAATAATTTACAAGCATTTTTACAAAAACAATGGCTGATCCAAGATGACCAACCGCGTTTATACCTTTACGAATTAACAATGAACGGCCGCGCTCAAACAGGTCTTGTAACTTGTACGTCAATCACTGATTACACAGAAGGTAAGATCAAAAAACATGAATTTACCCGACCAGAAAAAGAAGTCGATCGCATTCGCCATATTGAAGCGTGTGACGCGAATACTAGCCCAATTTTTCTGACCTACCGTAAAAATGAACAGATCCAAACGTTAACGGACGACTGGAAAAAATCCCATGATCCCGTCTATGATTTCACAAGTTTTCATGAAGTTACTCACCGTGTTTGGCTTGTAGATAAACCAGAAGTGATCGAACAACTCGTTACGACTTTTGCACAAGAGGTTGCGGCTTTATATATTGCAGATGGCCATCATCGGACGGAATCAGCGGTCAAAGTGGGGCAAAAGAAAAAGGATGCTCATCCTGAAGCCACTGATTCAGCAGAATTCAACTACTTTTTATCTGTGATTTTTCCTAAAGAAGAATTGGAAATTTTAGATTATAATCGTGTGGTGAATGTTCCCATCGAAGCTGATTTCTTCGAACAGTTGGAAAAGAGTTTCACTGTGGCAAAAACTGAGGCAGGAAAACCGGCTCAACCAAAAACATTTGGTATGTATTTGGCAGGTCAGTGGTACGCACTAACTGCTAAAGAGGCAATTCTATCTGATGATCCTGTTGCTGGTTTAGATGTTTCTTTACTCCAGAATCATGTATTCGCAGCTATTTTCGATATTCAAGATGTCCGTACAGATAAACGGATTGATTTCGTCGGCGGTATTCGTGGAATGAAAGAATTAGAACAACTAGTAGATAGCGGACAATGGTCAGCGGCTTTTGCGATTTATCCGACAACGATGGATGATTTACTGAACGTTGCGGATGCAGGTAAAATCATGCCGCCAAAATCAACTTGGTTTGAACCTAAATTATTAAGTGGATTATTTGTGCACGATCTAGAGACAAATAACGCATAAAACTGTAAAATAGAAGAATAAAATCTAAGCTTGGACAAAAGCAAAATTTTTGTCCAAGCTTTCTTGCAAATAAAGTGAAAAGACTAGATAATAGTCTTATCTAAAATACTCTGGAAAAGTTAGGAAATAAGTGAGGTCAACCATGCGAAAACAATTAAAAGAAGCCAAACGAATCGTCATCAAAGTTGGGACAAGTACCTTGATTTACCCCAATGGAAATATCAATTTAAGTGCCATCGATCAATTAGCCTTTACCTTATCCGATTTACGTAACCAAGACAAAGAGATCATCTTAGTCTCATCTGGTGCAATCGGTGTTGGCTTAAATAAGTTAACCATGGATAAACGCCCCCCAACCATTCCAGAACAACAAGCAGTTGCTGCGGTTGGGCAAGCGGAGTTGATGAACATTTACAACCAGCGCTTTTTGACTTACAGCCAGCAAATCGCCCAACTGTTATTGACACGAGACGTGATCGAATATCCTGAAAGCCGCAAAAATGTAACAAATACCATAGAGCAATTATTGCAAATGGGCATCATTCCTGTCATCAATGAAAATGATACTGTAGCAATCGATGAATTAGATCATCTAACGAAATTCGGTGACAATGATCAATTATCTGCGATCGTCGCTCAACTGATCCAAGCAGATGCACTGATCATGTTATCTGATATCGACGGTTTTTTCTCTGATAATCCGAATACCAATAAAGATGCCACGCTTTTCTCTGAAATCAATGAAATCAACGAAGAGCTTTTACAATTAGCTGGAGGCAAAGGCAGTCGTTTTGGTACTGGTGGCATGTACAGTAAATTAAAAGCCGCAGAACGTGTGTTAGAGCATAACGGTGCGATGATTTTAGCAAATGGGCAGCAACCAAAAATCATTTTTGATATTTTAGCTGGCGAAAAGATCGGGACACTATTTATTCAATTAAAAAAAGGAGGCACACTTCATGACTGATTTAACACAACTAGGCAAACAAGCCAAAGAAACAGCCTATCAACTAGGTTTAATGGATACAAAAACTAAAAACGACTTATTAGTACATATGGCAGCAGAACTAGAAAAAAATACTGCTAAAATCTTACTAGAAAATCAAAAAGATTTAGCGACAGCTAAAGAAAACGGTATTACCGAAACAATGCTAGATCGCTTACGTTTAACAGACGAACGGATCAAAGACATGGCTGATGGCATTCGCCAAGTTGCAACCTTGCCTGATCCAATCGGTGAAGTCGATAAAATGTGGAAAAATGAAGATGGCTTGATGATCGGTAAACAACGTGTGCCATTAGGTGTCATCGGCATCATCTATGAATCTCGTCCAAATGTGACAACAGATGCAGCCAGCCTTTGTTTTAAAACCGGAAATGCCGTAATTTTACGTGGCGGAAAAGAAGCATTTCACTCAAATCAAGTCTTAGTAACTGTTTTACAACAAGCGTTAAAACAAAAAGGCGCTTCTCCTTTTGCGATTCAGTTTGTCGATGATACTTCTCGGGAAACGGCACAAAAATTGATGAAATTAAATGATTATTTAGATGTGTTGATTCCTCGTGGTGGTGCTAATTTGATCAAAACAGTCTTAACAACAGCAACTGTTCCAGTCATCGAAACAGGAACTGGCAATTGTCATGTTTATATCGATAAGGACGCCCAATTAGAGATGGCAACCAATATCATCGTCAATGCAAAATGCCAACGTCCTTCTGTTTGTAACTCAGCAGAAACATTATTGATCCATCAAGAGGTGGCGGCGGATTTTCTACCTGTAATCGAAAAAGCGTTGAATGAATACAATGTAGAATTACGAGCTGATGAACGGGCGCTAGCTATTTTTGAACAATCGATCCCAGCCACTGAAGAAGATTGGGAAACGGAATTCAATGACTTCATTTTAGCCATTAAAGTTGTAGACTCTTTAGAAGAAGCGATTCAGCATATCAATCGCTACAATACGAAACATTCTGAAAGTATCATTAGTGATAATTACTTTGCTACACAACAATTTTTACAGCAAGTTGATGCAGCAGCAGTTTATGCTAATGCTTCCACACGATTTACGGATGGATTTGCGTTTGGCTTTGGTGCTGAGATTGGCATCAGTACACAGAAGTTACATGCAAGAGGTCCGATGGGCTTAGCGGAACTGACTTCTACAAAATATATTGTTTATGGTGATGGACAGTATCGGAAATAAGTGATAATACGTAAATGACCAATCAACTGACTAGCTAGGTCATTTGATTGGTCATTTATTTTATGCTATTAATGGTGAATCGGCTCATCCTCCATATTCGGAACCTCTTCATATTCTCTTTGCATGATGTCTCTGTACATTCCTGGAATTGAATCCCAAGAAACAAACGACATGCGCCGTACGTATATTCCTTTATGTTGTACCAAAGCATAATTTTTTCCCTCTGGAGATTGTCCTCCCTTAAAATCCAATCTCGTCCCTTCCCCAAAAGGATCGTCAGTCACCCAAATATCTTGATAAGGATCTGGAATTTGCAGTTCCTTGCTACTCTTTTCATACTCTTTTCCGCCATTATAAGTAACTTTGGTCGGCAATGTAGCATAACCTATTTTCATTTCCATAAAAGGATTAAATCTATCTACCCACTGATTTTTATATTGATATGTGTTCAAAAAAATGACTCCTCCCAAAAAAATAGTGATAGTCACAATTAACGCATATCTATAGACTTTTTTTAATTTTAAGTCAGTATCAATCCTTTTTATCATTTTAGCATCCCCTCTCATAAATTCATCTAAAGTAATGCCAAATAATTCACTAAGCGTAATCAGCATTGCAACATCAGGATATGTGCGTCCTGTTTCCCAGCTAGAAATTGTTTTATCTGAAACATTGACTTTTTCTGCTAATTCTTTTTGAGTCCATTCGTTCTTCATTCGATATTTTTTCAATTGAGTTCTTAGCTCCATTCATTAAGCTCCTTTCTAATTTCACTATAAAATGAGAGCAGTTCCTAAGCTACCTCGGATCTGTAGAGTGGGGAATATAAAAGGCTCTATAGTTTGTAGAATACCTATAAATCAATGTTTGCCTATTGATTTATTATACCAAAAACGTTCAACTCAAACATCGATGTTTTACCTTAAAAAAAGAGTTGTCCGTCGGTGTACGAAAATAAAAATATACAAGAAAAATTCCTTTTGCTACACTGTTTATAAACAAATACAAAACTTATACACAACAAAAGGAGGTTTTCTCATGAAACGTGATGGTCACACCCACACAGAATTTTGTCCACATGGAAAAGTCGAAGATACTGAACTACTGATCCAGCGTGCAATCCGTCTCGGCTTTAAAGAATATAGCATCACAGAGCATGCACCGTTACCCACAGGTATAGAAAAATTTGCTGCAGGAGATTCTGAAGTGTGGACAACTGCCTCGATGGCTTTGAACGATGTGGATAACTATTTCAGAAGGATGAATGAGCTACGAAAAAAGTATGCTTCTGACATTATTATTCACATTGGCTTTGAATTAGATTATTTTTCGGAATTTGAAAGCTGGACTCGTGATTTTTTAGTTGAATACGGACCACAAACGGACGATGGGATTTTATCCGTACACTTTCTTGAGGGAGATGGCGGATTGCGTGGAATCGACTATTCTTTTGAAGAATATAAGACTGGTGTCGTTGACTATTTAGGTAGCGTTGAAAAAGCTCAAAAATGTTACTACCAAAAGGTTTTAGCCTCTTTAGAAGCAGATTTAGGCCCATGGAAACCCACACGTTTAGGCCATATATCTTTGTGCCAAAAATTTGAGCAATTCTTTGATGATGCAACAAAATATTCTTCTGAAAACCATGCACTTGTCCACACCCTTTTAACAAGTGTGCAACAAGAAAAATACAGCTTAGATTTAAACACAGCTGGATTTTATAAACAAGGTTATCAACAGAGTTATCCACAGGTGTGGATAACTAAAAAAGCAGTTGAATTTGGCATTCCTCTTGTTTATGGATCAGATACTCATTCATTGAACGATGTTGGTCAAAGTTATAATAAAATCGAACAATGGCTGTAAAAAATACCAAGATTCGTGAGTAATGTTCTCAACGAATCTTGGTATTTTTTACATTGCTTTTAATTTAAAGCCTCATACTGCGGCGTTTTTACCAGCTCATACATTTTGATTTGATCAGCATTTGCTATCTTTTCATCAAAATTGATTGTTTGAATCGTGAAATTTTCATACATCTTAATGTACAATTGTTTTTTATCTAAATCGTAAACAGACATATACTGCGTATATTGTCGATCCATCTCTTGAGGTGCATCTAATTTGATTACGCCTTTTACGATATCTGATGTGGATAAAATATGAAAGGCTTTATTAATTATATCTTTCGAGCGAACTGGATCACTAAATTTCAACAAATAAGCTGCTCGAACAAAGCGTGCAGTTGCAGTATAATCCCCAGGAATACCATGTAAGCCTGAGCCTTTTCCAGCAGAAAGAACATTTTTTTCTTGGAATAGCGCATCTTTTGCATTGACATCAGATAATTCTGTGTAGTTTTCTAAATTTGTCAGATGCCAATCAAACTTAGGACTGTTAGTCATTACACCAACTGGATTTTCATATACCGCAAATCCTAGTTTTTTTGATGGCTCAACAACGATTGTGCGGCCAGCAGCATCTGTGAACATAAAATGTTGGGGCAACCCAGGTGCCTTACCGGTTGTCGAAAGATCTGCAATCGCTACATCTAGAATTTTCTTTTCAATGTCTTTTGTATCCGTACAATTGGCTAATACCCAAAAGACAAATTGCTCTGCTAACAGCGGTAATTTCCCAGCTTTTTTTATTTCTTCAATTGATGAATATTGATTAAACTCCGCAAAATATTGCGTGATTCCTCCAAGTCCATGTTCATTGACACCATCAACTACGCCTTGAGCGGCACTCTGTTGATTTTCTTTGATTCCTACTCCTAATACTGAATAAATAGTCTGCCATTTTTCAGGACTTTCCGTAATCTCGATCTTTCTAGGACTCTGCACGCCAATATAATCAAAATTGACATTGTATTCCTGGGTTCTCCCCAGATAATGATTTCCTTCAATTGAGTTCAAATGAATGCCTGTACACATGAATATCCCTGACTTTCTATATTGATAGTAGTATTATTTTATTATACTCGGATTTTAATAATTTATATACTAAAATAGCAAAACATTTAGTTACACTATTTTTCCAATTTATCCCTCAATAAAACTTTCGCTTTTCTTTAATTTTTTCTTTCTAACAATCAATTTTTCAAAGGATATGCTAAACTATATATATTCTATTTATTACGTTGTGAGGTTGATTATGAAGAAAAAAATACAGGCATTTATTAAAGAAAACTGGCCTTATATGACCGCTAGTTTTTTCATTCCATTTTTTGTGATGGTCATTGTTTATTTAAGTTTAGGTATTTACCCCGGCAGTAGCCGTAGTGTGATGGCAAGTGATTCCTTTTCACAATTTTCCAATTTCCATGCTAGCTTCAATAACGTGCTGCACGGTAAACAAAGTATTTTTTATACTTGGAACGCGTCCCTTGGGTTAAATTATCTTTCATTGATTTCGTATTATCTTGGCGGTCTATTTACCCCACTCGTTATCTTTTTTAAAAACCAGAATATTCCTGATGCGCTGTATCTGATTACTTTATTGAAAATCGGTTCAGCTGGTTTGGCTTTTTGGGTGTTTGCTAGAAACACCTACAAGATGCCAAAATGGGGACACGTGATGTTGAGTGTCCCTTATGCTTTGATGTCATTTGCGACCGCACATTCAGAAATCATCATGTGGTTAGATGCGTTTACCTATCTACCTCTGGTTATTCTAGGGATTCATCGTCTGATGGATGAACGAAAACCGACACTGTTATTTGTCAGTTATCTGCTATTATTTATCTCAAATTTTTACATGGGCTTTATGATCGGTGTCTTCTCTTTCCTATATTTTATCGCCCGCATGTTGACGAATTGGAAAGTTTATAAAAAACGGATCATACCTTACGGGATCACCTCTCTTTTAGCAGGTGGTGCTTCGATGATCTTAGTATTGCCAGCGGTCCTTGATTTACGAGCAAATGGGGAAACCTTATCCCAAGTCACTCGATTTAAGACTGAAGCAACCGCTTTTTGGGATATCGTGATGAAAAATATGATTGGTGTCTACGATACAACGAAATATGGTTCGATCCCTTTTATTTACGTGGGACTGTTACCCTTGATTTTCTGTATCTTTTACTTTGTCACAAGAGAAGTTCCGAAGAAAAATAAACTCCTATTTGGTAGTCTATTTCTGATTTTGATTGCTAGTTTTTATATCACACCACTGAATTTATTTTGGCATGGAATGCATGCGCCAAATATGTTCTTGTTCCGCTACAGCTTTTTATTTTCTTTCCTAGTTGTTCTGTTGGCGGGTTATGGGTTCGAGAAATTCAAAACAGATGATTTAGGCTTGCTAGCAGGTTCCACGATCATGCTGATTGCAGTCTTTGCTTTGGCTGAAGGAACAAAGAACGCGACAAGTTATGACTATATTCCGATTTCAGCCTTTGTTATCACAGTTTTATTCTTACTGCTGTATCTGGCTGGAATTGTCTTTTATCAATTGAAAAAAATACCCATGCATTATTTGATCATACTATTGGTATTACTAGTTTCGACTGAAGCATTCATCAATACAAATACAATGTTAAAAGGCATTTTAGACGATTGGAACTACGCTTCTCGCAGTCTTTACTCTGAACCTTATCCATCGATCAAAAAGCTCGTCGATAAGACTAAAAAAGACAATGACACCTTTTATCGGTTAGAAAATTTAAATCCAGTTTCTTCCAATGATAGTATCAATTATGGCTATAGTGGTGTCAGTATGTTTTCTTCTATCAGGAATCGTCATTCATCTTCTTATTTAAATGACTTGGGCTTTCGTGCTAGAGGAACTGGTTTGAACATTCGTTATCCAAACAATACCTTGCTGATGGATTCTCTCGTTGGGATCAAATACAATATTTCTGAAAGTGATCCGCTGAAATTCGGCTTTTTCCCGACTGACAAAGCGGGGAAATTTTCACTATATGAAAACAGCAGTGCGCTGCCGTTAGGCTTTTTAGCAGATAACGACATCTACAAAGTCAAACAGCCTGCCAATGATAATTTGAGTAGCCAAAGCGAGTTATTCAATGCGCTAGCTGATCAAAAACAAAATTACTTTAAGTTTTATCAGCCAACTATCATCAACAAAAATAATGTCAAAATCGAACAAAATGCTGGTTCTGTAACCTATCGAGAAGTTCAAAACAATGTGGCAAAGGATATTACCTGGACAGTCGATGTACCTGCAAATACCCAAGCTTATCTTAGCCTGTTCCCAACAGATTTTGGACAATTGGAAAGTTCAACTGCCACAATGTCAGTAAATGGGACTAGCCAAAAATCACAAATCAATATCACAGGGCAATATTACAATATCGGTTATTATGATCAGCCCACTAGCGTTACCTTTACCGTCAGCTTTTATGGCACAACTGCCGTCAGCTTTATGGAGCCAAAAGTTGTCGGGTTAAATACAACAGCCTTTGAAAAATCCGTTCAAGCAATCCAGAATAAAGGGGCTGATTTAACAGCTAAAGGACGCAAGGCCACAGGCACAGTGAAGGCAGATAAAGACCAAGTGCTTCTGACCACAATTCCTTATGACAAAGGTTGGAAAGCTTATGTCGATGGCAAAAAAGTCCCGATTAAATCGTTTAAAAAGGCCTTTGTTAGTATTCCAGTAACACAAGGTGAACATACAATTGAATTTGTTTATCTGCCAGAAGGATTTGTGCTTGGTGTAATGTTGTTTATTGTTTGTATTAGTGGATTTGTAGTCTATGTCAAAGTGATAAATAAACCTAGACTGGTGTTAGTACAGCCGAAAAAACGCAACCGTAAAAAACGTTAAAGAAGTGGCTTCTGATTCCACCGTTTATTGGTACTTAGGGTATGAAACAAAAGTGCTTTTACTTTTGATTTCATACCCTGTATTCTTATAAATTTTTTTATGAGAAGCTGACTACTACTTGCCTGCAAAAATCCCTCTAAAACCGATGATTTGATGATTTCTTACCGTTAAAATCGTCTATAGTAACTCTCAAGGTATTGAACGTTTTCAACAACAAAATATACTGTTGACCAGAAAAAGAATAGCCAGTATTATTAAAATAGAACGAAGAAAAACAGTAGCGATTAGTACGAATGGAGTGAATAAATATGAAGGAAACAAAACATATTTCTACTTTTGGAACGAATTTAGCCATAATCGTTTATTACTTTTTACCTAGAATGCGCATTACAACGCTATCTCCTTATTGGAATATATTTTTCAATTTCAGAAGCATTTGTGTGACTATCATTACGCTATTGATGCTACTCATTACTTTTCAAAAATCTTACACTAATAAATGGAAGAATGTACATTTAAGCCGCATGGTTACAGGTGCATATATCTTATTTCTGCTAGCTACACTTTTTTATGTTATGATGATTGAATTTATATAGTGAGGATACTAAAAAAAGAAGTTGATTGACACTCAGCTTCTTTTTTGGGCTCTATACTTTCTGATGTTGGTGAGAAATCACCGGCATCTTTTTTAATGCAAAATAATAGAAAAGACACCCTGATATCCTTTAGAATTAAGTCGACGAAAACCAATCAAAAGGGGAAATCTTAAGACGTATACGAAAAGGATGCGAAGAACCCATTTTCTGGTCGCTTCCCATCCTTTTATTTCTATGATTCGATCATTACTTCTTCAACCAAAGAAACTACTTTTCCCTTGCCGCGTTCAACCAACAAAGCAAGCTGGATAAAAGCAAATAAGACATTACTTTGTTTTGAATAAGCAAAATATCTAGCTTCCCAATTTGTTACATAAGGCTCTTTCTCTTTTCTTGCATCTTTGAATCTATAGACCTGATCCCCATATTTATAAAAAATATTGATTAGACGTTCATTTAAAAACGAATACTTTGTTTCCCCTACATTTGACAATGGCGCTGTGCCTAAATCAACCGAATGATAGCCTTGTTTTTGGTAGGCCACAATAAAATGAGTCAACAAAAAATCAGTCATATGCTGTGGTGCTGCCTCACTATAGCGTAGTAAGTCATACGACATTTCACGATTTTGAACGATTGGCTTAGCGGTAATAAAACCAATCACTTCATGACGTTCATTCCGCACAATACCGATATCGCTTAATTCAAGATACTCTTTATCAAAATGACCACCCACAAAATTCCGTTCTCGTTGCGTTCCTAACCATTCTTCAGATACACGAGCCAACTCCTGAAACAGCTCATCTGAAACTGGTTCATGATACAACGTAAAGCGATAGCCAGAATTAGTCAAATGCTGCAATTCCATACTATTGGTTGAGAGAGAGACATGGGCTTTATCGATCGTAGAAAAATCAACGATTCCTTCTTCTCCAACCTTCATAAAATCGAATCCTAAATCATGCAGAACCATCGTATACTTTTCGCTGATTCGATAAAACGCGGCTTGATAGCCTAGTAAATCGGCTGCATCCATAAATGCCAGTGTGCCTTGCGTCCATTTTTCTTGATTTCCAATCGGATCAGCTAAAATAAAGCATTTGTTTCCTTTGATTTGGTAGGCGAATAAGACCTCATCTTTTCCATTTTCCTGATAGTAATAATACGTATAATTTTTCAAATAGAGTAAATGACTACCTGACGTTCCCCCATATCGATCGATCAAGGCCGTTAAACGTTCTTCCTGATACGCTTCACCTAAACGTTTTGAAGTATCTGCTAGGTATTGATACAGTGTGATCAAGCCGATCATCGAAATCCCTAAGCCAATCAAGCCAGAAAACCAGACATCATCTGATGGAAATAGTAAAAACATATGAGGAAGCGGTCCTGTTTTGTCAGGATGAGAGCTATAATACCCTGCAACCGCATAAATAATAAACAAGAAACTAAACAAAACACCATCGACTGCCAGCGCACCCCACGAGTAAACAAATTTTTCCCGGTAAAACTCTTTTCTCGCCAAAAATACCGCTGAAAGAATCACCAGATAAACTAAAATCAATTGCCATGAAGCCGTTCTAGAAATGGTATTAACGATTCCAAAAATCAATAGACTAATCGTTGGCCAGTAAGCTTTGCGGACTTTCATCGAAATCCCTCTCGCCAGACCCAATAACAAAAAGCCAATCAACATATTAAATGTTTGATCTAAAAAATCAAAAGAGAATGGCAATAAAAACTTGAACAAGCGGCTAACATTCGATAAGTTTGTAATCGTCGACAGCAAAACCATCATGATTCCAGCAAAATAAAGTGCTGCAACTAAAATAAAATGAGCAGCTTTTTGCGAAAAAATTCGGGGTAAATTATCCAAAAAACGATTGATTTTAATACCTGTTTGATGAATAAATAAGATAATTCCAGTAATAAACGGTAAAACATAATAAAATAATCGATAATAAATCAGCCAAACAACTGCTGTCGATTGCCCCACTCCTAATTGTGCCAAGCCTAAAATCATCAACACATCAAACGTTCCCATACCACCTGGCACCATTGTCAGCATACCGATCAATGTCGCAATCACAAACATTGGATAAACAGAAACCAAGGAGACATCAACAGACATCAATGCACCCACACTTAAAAAGGCGAGCATAGCACCTAACCACTGCCCCAGTGATGCCCCGAACAAAAGAAAAATACCTTTCGGGAAAAAATCTTTGAACAGAGTATATTTTTTAATTTGAGTAAATAACAACAAGGCTGGCGCAATCAAACTGCCTGCCAATAGCCAGACCCAATATTCTCTAAATAAACTATCTGGACGAATAAAAAAAACATCGATGAACGCAATAAATGCTAAAATAGATAAACCCGAAATCATAAATAGAGCAACTTTAGAAACTGTTGCAACCACTTTTTTACGCGGCGCGTCCTTGCCATAAAAATTAGCCCGCAATGTTGCGCCGACCACACCGCCAAAGCCTGCCAGATTGTTGATCGTATTTGTGACCCAAGCGGAAACAAACCACTCCCAGCGATTCATTCTCGGCTTCCCTTGCTCTTCTAATACTTTTACCACTACTAAATCATATAATAACATCGGTAAAACGCCGATCAAGCCGACCAGAATCATTCCGATGATCCGAAAGCGATTTTGTTGTCCCATCGTGTGAAAGACATCCTGCCAAGTCATTCCCTGCACAATATGCGTCACTTGATTCGCGACAAAGATCAAAACAGAACCCAGAAAGATCAATTTCAATAACAAGCTATGTGCTTTCATCCAATGGAGTAGTTGGTTTATTTTATTTTTCATTTGTTCACCACCTTCTTTGACCACTTCTAAAAAATCACTTACATCTATTTTCTTTTATATGTTAGCTTATAACTGATTATTTTTCCACTATTGATTTTTTCTTATTCTTGTAAAATCGTCATCGTCTCCTTGAAATAGATCGATCCATTCATCTTCTACTATCGACTTGTTTTTTTTGGGGCGTTACATAGTTACACATCGTTGTGTATCAGCGGATTGTGACAGATCTACACTTTCTTTTCACCATTATGTATATTATCATTTTCAATATAAATCACGAAAGGATGATCACTATGAAAATCGGTCAACGTCTAAAAGAAGCCCGAACCGCTAATCACTATTCCCAGCAGGAGGTTTCTGAAATACTCCATGTTTCACGTTCAACTATTTCCAGTTGGGAGATCGGCAGAACCTATCCTTCAATTGAATTGTTAGTTGAGTTAAGTAAATTATACGATTTATCTCTCGACCAACTATTAAAAGAAGACGAAGAAATCATCAAGGAATTTAAAAAAGACCAACAATATAAAAAGTGGGTCGTTATTCTTGGCATTGTTATCATAATTCTCTTATTAGTCCTTTTAATAAGCAGCTTTAACGTTTCTGAAAAAGCGATCGCATCAAGCCATTTACTAATTACTTTGACACAGGAGGGTGCTTTTGAATAAACAAAAACTACTATTTATTCTATATCTAGTTATTTATGTGACTGTTTTTCTTTTTAAGATCCCGACTTTATTAATAGAAAAGATCACTTTAACAAATTTAAGTATAGCAGTATATGTACTTCTCTTCATTATCGGTATTACCCTGTATCATACGACTCTTAGAAAGAATTTAAGCTGGATCGTTCATAACAAACTCAAATCATTGCTCATTTTAGTTCTTGGCTACATAGGAGATAATCTATCCCTCATACCAGCTTTTTTCTTAATTAATTACCTTGGTATTACCGAGACACTTCAGAATGATTCAGACATTATGATCGTTAGCCAATTACTTTCACCAATAACAATTATTGTCGTCTTAGGCATAATCGGACCGATCGTAGAAGAACTATTTTATCGGCAAATGCTGATCTCCAGTTTATCTACATATGTTCCTTCCTGGTTTGCCATCCTTATTTCCAGCTTTCTCTTCGCTTGCTTACACATGGATGCTCGCACGCTTAATGAAGGGCTACTCGTAATACCTTACTTTTTTTCAGGGATTATTTTGGGTATTCTTTACAAAAAAACAGATAATATACTTTTTCCAATCATTCTGCACGTATTTGTCAATGTTACAGGGCTCATCCCGTTATTGATGACTTAGACGACTGTTGATAAAAAACCTGAGTAATAAATCCAGCAGACTTTGGATTATTACTCAGGTTCTTCTTTGCTACTAACTTTTTTAGTGATTCTTATTCTTATACTCGCTTCCAATTTTGTCAGCCACAATAATTGCCGCTTTAACTTGGTCTACTGTAATTGGAAATGGCATTGAATGAATGGATTCTTCTGGAATACATGATTTTTCAGCTACTTCTGTTAGCTCAGCATCTGAAATTTCTTTCACCCCTAAATCAGCTAAACAAACGGGTAAACCGATTGATAAAGCAAAATCCAATACTTCATATAACTCAGCTTTTGGCGCATTTTCTAAAACTAGCTGACAAATCGTACTGAATGCTACTTTTTCGCCATGTGTTGCGCCATGAGCATCATGTAAAACGGTCAACCCATCATGGATTGCATGAATTGCAGCGAGTCCTGCACTCTCAAACCCTAAGCCGGAAAGTAAGATGTTTGCTTCAATGATATTTTCAAGAGCTGGTGTTACTACGTTATTATCCGAAGCTTCTTTGGCTTTTAGACCATCTTCTAAAATTGTTTCATAGCATAATTTAGCTAATGCCAACGCTGTATTCGTTCCTTTAGCTGGCGGACAGACACCTTCACGGGCGCCGCAAGGCAAACCAGCATTAACGTTAGAATAAGAATTATGCGTAGCTCTTGCTTCAAAATAAGTAGATAAGGCATCTCCCATACCAGATACTAAGAAACGTGTTGGCGCATTTGCGATAACAACTGTATCGATCAAAACAACACTTGGACTTTGAACGAAGTATGCATAATCATCAAACTGACCATCTTCTGTATAAAGAACTGCCGAATGACTTGTCGGTGCGTCTGTTGCAACAATGGTTGGTACGATAATCAAGTTATGACCTTCAGCCACACATTTTGCCGTATCGATCGCTTTGCCGCCTCCCAGACCGATCACGCAATCACAATCATTTTCTTTAGCCACTTTTTGTAGCCGAGCCACTTCTACACGGGATGCTTCTCCGTGGAAATTACTTTCAACAAAGGAAATATCAAATTTTTCAGCCGTTTTATCTAGTTTCTCTTTTACTCGGTTCACATCATCTTTATGGGCGATTAACAAGGCTTTTTTACCAAAAGTCGTAACAAAATAACCTAAATTTAGTAATTCATCTTCCCCTTGAACATATTTCGTTGGACTAATAAATGCTTTTCTCATGTTTGGAAACTCCTATTCTCATCTTTATTTTATTTTTAAAGGGGCTAATTGCTCCTTTATGGTTTCGATCGGTGTATCTACTTGCAACAAGGCCGCTGCCGTATAAGCGCTTTCTACTAAGGCTGTATCAAACAGTAACACTTCTTTTTCTGTCATATCAATGGCCATTTCTAAATTCATTTTAGCGCTGCCTAAATCATAAAAAGCGAGCAATGTTTGCGCAGAATTCTTTTCAAACGCATCCATGATTTTTTCAAATGATGTCCCCACAGCTCCTTGGTCTAAGCCAGCTGCAACAGTTATCGGTACATCTTTTGCCACTTCTTTGATCAAGCGGTCCACACCTTCACCGATTTCTTTCACATGAGAGACGATCACTACACCATTACTCATCGAACACACCTGCTTCCATTAAAGATTGAAAGAAATACATGCTGGACATTGCCCCAGGGTCGATATGACCAATAGAACGCTCACCAACATAAGACGCTCGTCCTTTTGTCGCAGCAATATCTTTTGTCGCTTCTACCGCTGCTTTCAACGTTGCTTCTGTTAACGTATCACTCTTAATTGCGTCTATTGCCGGCGCCCATTCATCCAGCATGGTTTTTTCACCTGGTTTGCTGTTTCCACGTTTTTCAATTCCTGCTAATCCTGCTTCTAAAATAGGTAGTGCCTCAGCAGTTGTTGCCGATGCTTTGGCCATTTCCATCATCGCTGTTCCATATAACGGACCAGAAGCACCACCGACTTTACTGATCAAAGCCATTGCGGTCACTTTGAAAATATCTTGTATTGTTTCCGTCTCTTTACTTCCTAGACTCTCACTCACCGCTTCCATCCCACGAGCCATATTATTCCCATGATCTCCATCCCCGATTGGTGTATCCAATTCACTTAAATAGTCTTTATTTTGATCGATTTTTTCTTTGAATAATTGTAGTGTTTTCTTTAGATTATCTACAGTAAACATTTAAATTCCTCCTAATTTAAAAGTGTAGTGGGCTCGTTTAGCTCTGACAGAAAAATAAATTGTGGACTCTTTAGGTCACAGGCAGATCCTACCTTTTTTCTGAGAGACTAGTACGTGTAGCTAACGTTAATTCATTATGTGGCATTTTTACCAAGCCACCGTATCCACCTCTTCATTCAAGGCCTGTACCCAATCATCTTCCACTTTCAGCAATGTCATAGAAAGCCCTGCCATTTCTAAAGAAGTCATATAATTGCCGACTTTTGAAAAGGAGATTTCTACACCTTCTGCATCCAATAATTTCATTGCATCATCATAAAAAATATATTGTTCCATCAATGGTGTGCCGCCTAATCCGTTGATCAAAATAGCAAATTTATCACCTTTACCCCATTGGAATGCCACTTTTAGTTTTGAAACTAATTCTTCAGCCATTTCCTTAGACGTTTTGATTTTTTCTCGTTTGTAACCAGGCTCTCCATGGATACCAACACCAAATTCAATTTCATCATCCTTTAAAACAAATCCAGGTTTGCCGACTTCTGGAACCGTTGCACCTGTTAAAGCCACACCGATTGTTTTCAAATTCTTAACAACCTTTTCACCTAAGGCAACTAATTCATCCACTGATGCTCCATTACGTGCTGCTGCTCCTAGAATTTTGTGGACGAAAACCGTGCCAGCCACACCACGTTTACCTTGCGTATACGTACTGTCTTCCACAGCAATATCATCATCCACAACAACTGTGCCGACTTTGATCTCTTCCATCTCTGCTAAATCTTTCGCCATATCAAAATTCATGATATCTCCAGAATAGTTTTTCACGACCATGACAACGCCTTGTCCTTGGTCAACAGCTTTGATTCCTTCAAAAATTTGGTCAGGCGTAGGTGATGTGAATACTTGTCCGCAAACGGCAGCCTGTAGCATCCCTGATCCAATAAATCCGGCATGGGCTGGTTCATGGCCGCTACCGCCGCCGCTGATCAAAGCTACCTGTTTATTGATTTCTTTTTGTTTTAAAACAAAGGTTTCTGGGACTTGTTGCACTTTTTCCTGATGGGCACGAACAAATCCTTGCACCATTTCTGGAACTACATTTTGTGCTTGATTGATGATTTTTTTCATACTATTCCCTCCTATTTTATCTTTGTTTGATGAGCGTGTTCATTTAGTTTTCATCTTTCTATTTTCACATTCGATCGTCCCTATTTTTCTGTCGGAGTTGGACGAGCTCATTGTGCTTTTATTTTATCTAGCTCCATGAGCTAACTCTTCGGAAAAAAGATAAAATCCGATTGTGGCAAAGAGTGCCACCCTCATATTTCCCTATTTTTCTGTCAGAGTTGGACGAGCTCATTGTGCTTTTATTTATTGTATACGTTTACAATACTCGCTTATAAAAAAAGTTGCAACGGACAAACAACAAAATGTGTCCGCTTTCATTTCATTCTTTATTCAAACTATAGTTTTCACTGGACAGACAGCGTATAATAGAAACAGATATTATCGAAAAGGGGCAGAGGCTCAATGAAACAATTGATCAATTCCAGTGGACACATGCGCCAGCAGTTACTAGCTGGACTGACTTATACATATAACGACAGACTTGATTGGCAAGTAGGTACTGGGATCGTCACTAAAAAAAAGATTGCTGAAAATAAAGTTGTCCTGATTAGTGGGGGCGGTTGTGGCCACGAACCGGCTCATGTCGGGTATATCGGGGAAAATATGCTGGATTGTGCAGTGATGGGCGCTATTTTTGAACCACCTGCCGCAAGCGAAATTCTTCAAGCTATCGAGAAAACATATAATGGTCAAGGAACGTTATTGATCATCAAAAATTTTGAAAAGGATTTGGCGAGTTTTTTAGAAGCCGAGCACTTGGCGAAAGCAAAGGGATTATTCGTCTCTCATGTGATCGTAGATGATGATTGTTCTATTGAAAGCGGCACCTTTGAAAAGAGACGACGAGGAGTTGCCGGAACGGTTTTTGTCCATAAAATTCTTGGAGCTGCAGCCGCGCAAGGGCATTCTTTAAATGAGCTGCATACATTAGGTGAACAGCTCATTCCTCGGATTAAGACATTAGGGGTTGCATTTTCTCCCGCTTCGCCGATTGGTATCATCCCTCAACAATATCAACTTGCAGAAGATGAAATGTACTTCGGAATCGGTATCCACGGAGAACCTGGCTACCGCATTGAAACGATGCGGTCCTCAGAACGCATCGCAATCGAGCTAGTCAATAAGCTCAAGCAACAATATGAAAAAGCAGACCTGACCCAAGCTGCCATCTTAATAAACGGCTTAGGCAGTACGCCATTACTTGAACTAGGAATTTTTATGAACGATGTACAACAATTACTAGATATAGAAGATATCAATGTGGTCTATAAACGAATGGGAAATTTTTTAACAGCTTACAATACAAACGGACTTTCTTTAACCTTATTAACAATCAAAGAAGAAAAATGGCTAACCTATCTAAATACACCGACAGACGCCTTTGGCTGGAAATAAGAAAAGCGAAATGAACCGTTTAGCCCTTGAGCAAATTAGGAACTGCTAGTAAAGATGCTCTTAATCTTTACTAGCAGTTATCTATTTGACGACAGGGCTGGTTCATGTAGCTAGAGCATAGAAAAGCGCAATGAAGCTGTTTAGCCCTTGAGCAAATAACGAACTAAGCAAAAATAATGAGTAGCAGTGTCATTTCATCCACACTCTGCTACTCATTATTTTTCCTCAAAGCCTATTAGAAACGCAAATTTCATTTGTTCAGAAAATCGGTGAGCATCAACCTTACATCCTTCAATGATCCATTTAGTTGTTAGAGAGACAAACGCATTTGCGTAAAATTCCTCTAAAAACAAACGATCTGATTTTTTCATCTCACCCGATGACTGATCCTTGATCACAAGAACTTGGCTGATCAACACTTCAAGATGCTGTGTATAATACTCTTGAAACGAATTTTGTCCCTCAAAAAGCAAGATCTTTCGATAAAACAACTGATTCTCCTCAAAATAGACAAACAAATTTTCTACGATGACCTGCCAACCTTCATAAGCCAGATTGTCTTCAATTTTTTCAATCGCCTCTTGTTGAAAAATCCAATCCGCCAATTCATATTTATCCTGAAAATAATCATAAAATGTTTGACGCCGCATATTGCTTTCCTGCATGATTTTTGCGATCGTCACTTTTTCAAAACCACTATCTGAAACAAGTTTTTTGAATACCTTCGCAATTTTCTTTTTTGTGATCAATGATCCTGTCATTTGTCTGCACCTTTAATTTCTTTAGTCCTTTTATTGTACCAGTAAATGAACATTTAGAAAATCAATGATTCTGCGAGCGAACAAAAATAAGCTAAAACAGACAATCAACTCACCCGATTTTAGCTTATTTGTATAGTTTACGCTAGTGATTCTTACTAATTTTGGCGTGCCAAGTACGTTTCTAGATAGTCACTTAATAGTTTATAGCCTTCCATTTTTTGTTCCACTTCTTTTGGACAATAAATCCATTTACCCATGACTTTTCGTTTCTTGGATAATATACTGATCTCTTCTAAAAAATCACTCAAATCGTTGATTAATTGCTGCGTACTTAATTCGTTGCCTAACAAGATATCTTTCTTTTCCCGCTCATAAACAGAGGCCCATAAATACGGTAAGACTTCGATTTTACGAATATTAGCATAAAAGTCAGCTTTAGGTAGCATTCCTTTATGTCCTAGCCCTCGTCCTTGTTGGAAAAATGAATGGATATCCCATTCTAATTTTTTCAAACGGCGCAAAGATGGTCCCTGCGGATCTAAGGCGTTATTATTATTATTATCGTATCCTTCCTCTAATGACCAGGAACTCCTTGTTTCTGCTGTTTGCGGATGTTTTTCTGAGACACGATCAAGCATTTCTTCGATTGCTAATGTCACTGTAGGTCTTTCTTCTGTTGCCTCTATGACAGGTCTCATTGGTCTATTAGCTTGTAAAAAAGTCTCTTTCGACGGGAAACTTCTAGTTGCTTGTGCAACTGGCTGTTGTGACACTGCAGGCCTTGTCGGCGGCGCTGGTGGTCCCATTATCGTATTATTGAAACTTGTCTCAGGAGTTTGCTGAACCGTTGTAGCGGTTGTTTTTTTCGCTACAGCAGCAGCTTGTGTCGTTTGACGCATCTTTTGTTCTAGCTCGGCTATTTTTTGATGTGCTTTGATTAATTGAACATCTACTTTACCAACAGTTTGTGTTAGTTTTTTTATTTCAGTCGCATTAGATTTTAATTGCTCCTGATCTTTTTGGTGTTGCTCAGTCAATTTCTTTGCTGAATCACTTTTAGTCAGTTTAGCTGTAGGTACTTTTTTCTTTTCATTTTTAACAATGGTCAATTCTGCTTCAACCGTTTGTAATTTCCTTGTCAGTAGATCAATCTCTTTGTTCAACTTAAGTGTTTCCGACGCTGTCTCTTGTAATTGACCGTGGTCTTTTTCTATCCTTGCTATTGCTGCTGAATCTGGTTTTACCTTTGAAACAGTTGATTCGACAGTACTCAATTTATCATTGATCTGCTGCATCTGACGTGCGATCGTTGTGACTTCATCACTGGTCGATGTTAATTTATCTGCTATTCTATTTTGTTCATCCGCTGCTTTTCTCGCTGTAGAGAAGTTAAGCGATGGTCTTTTTTCTTGTTTATTTTTTTCAATTGTTTTATTCAAGTCTGCCACTTGTTGATCAGAACGATTCATTCTTTGTACTAGCAAATCGATCCTTTTTAATGTTTCGTCTAGACGATTCTCTATCGTTGGACCCGCTTTTTCGTCCGGACCAAAAACAATTTTAAATTTTGGCGGTGTTTTAGGTTTTGGTATCTTGGCTAATTTTTCGTCTACAGCTAGTTTAAATGTGGAAAATTCTTCCGCCAATTGTGCTATCTTTTCATTGACTGCTTTTAATTGTTTAGCATTTTCAAATTCTAATGCCTCTTTTGCAGCTACTTTACTTTGTACTACTTTAACAACAGGCGGTGTCCTTTTGTCCTTAACAGTTTGGACTTCTTTATAAATGTCATTCAGATTTTCGCTAAATTGATTCATCATCTCTGTCAAAAGTAAGACTTCACTATTCGTTTCCTGTAAGCCTTTAACCATTTCAATTGGTAGATCTTCAGAGAAACTTGAGAGATGCTCTAATGGTAGTTCAGGAACTTCTAAACTGCTGATCCAAGTACGTAGATCACTTATTTGCAACTTACTGAGTGGATGTGCTAATGCTAGCAGTAGTGTGACATACACAGCTTTTTGTGTCACACGCACATAAAGATTTTTTGCGACACAATCCTCAAATTCATGATTAAATTGCTCTGGAAGATCAGCTAACAATCCTTCGAATTGTTCTGGTTGCTCATAATCTGTCGTTAATTCAAATTTTCTTAATAGATAAACAGAATATTGACTCAATACATCATCCGAATAGAGCTCTTCTCCTAACCGACTTGCTTCGATTTCTTTTCTTAAAAAAACTTTTTTATTCCCTGCAGTATTTTTCGTAAGATTCAACTTTTCCATATGTACTAACGGCCCCTTTTTTACTTGTACCTTACCTTTTTTATTTAGAAACACTCTTGTTATAATTAAAGAGGCTGGCGTTAACGTTTCACTTTGAAAATCAAGACCACCGACTTTTCGCAAAAGCCGATCAGATTGAATGGGTCCGTTTATTATCGAAGTAACTTCCGCAACACCGAGTGATTTAGATTTAGGCCGCAACAAGCATATGCTCCACTTATGTGCCAATCCCCTCTACATCTTTTTTATAGTTCTATGTTTATTACGTTCTTTTTTAAACAATCATTTTTAATTTTACCTTATAAACGATAATAGTTTTTTCAAAAAATGTAGCAATACAGGAAATATTTGAGAAAAATAATAAAAACCGGAATAAAACTACATAAATAGTTTTACCCCAGTTTCTCTCATTCAATGATACCTTCACTCTTTGTATCGCTTTTCAATTCGTCGATCAGGAATGATCCACATAACCAAAATACCAATATTTACAATTAATACAAAATAAGGATGAATCAGCCAGCCTAAACCTATACCTAAAATATTTAAAAATATCGTGAGATAAGATTTATTATACCGCTGAAATAATTCACCTAATGTAGAATCACTGCCATTTACCCGAATTAATTCTCGAGTCAGTACTAAATAGGAAATATTTGCTAACAGTGCCATCACACCATAAGTCAGCTGTGGTACTAGGCTATCAATAAAATCGCCTACCCATGCAGTTGCGAAAGGAACCAGCGTCAAGGTGAAAATAAAAAAATTATTCGCCCACAGCACACGTCCATCAATTTTTTGAACTAATTGAAACATATGATGATGATTATTCCAATAAATTGCTAGCATCACAAAACTAACGATATAAATAAATAGTTTCCGTTCAACACCAGCTAGACCAGCTAAAGTATCTGTTGTTGGTTGATGCAACTCTAAGACTAAGATAGTCATCACGATTGCAATAACCGCATCTGTAAAAGCTTCGACTCTTGATTTTGACATGTTTCTCATCTCCTCTTTTTTTATTTTACGTCCTTTTTAGGCAAATGCAATAAAAAAGACCCGCCTTAAGGTGGACAGAAAATCAGCCTAAAGGTGGATTCTTTGACTAAAGATTCTTGCTATACTTTATTCATAGACAACAAGACAAAAAATGGAGGTTTTCATAATGAGACAACGATCAATGGTAATGAATATATTAATGGTAATCGGGTTATTTTTCGTAGGAAGTATTATTTTAAGTATTGTACTCGGACTTTTAGGTGGTCTGTTATGGTTTGCAATTAAAATCATGATCCCAGTCGCTATCGCTGTTTGGTTAGTACGTATGATTTCTGGATCATCAAATAATCGTCGTAGATATTACTAAGCTTAGTAGCTAGTTAAGCATATAGTGCTTCTTATATAAATAAAAACCTACAACAATCAGAGGAATTTTCTGATTTTTGTAGGTTTTGCTTGTTGAGATCAGAGAAACAATACCTAAGAACAACGAAACCCGTTGCTACCTTTACTTTGGGCTTTGTTATTATTAATTACAATCAATGGGTGGTTTACATAGAAATTTTAACTGACTACTCTTAGTGTACTTGTATTATTTACTGATATCTCCGCGGAAAGCTTGCTCAAGGTTATCAAAATAATTGATTGAACCTTTTGTTTGGATTTCCCATTTGTCTTCCTTTTTCTTCATTGTTAACTTAAATCCATCACCATAATTGTCAATGCTTACAGGTTTTGTATTTTTGAAGATCTCAGGTAACTTGTCTAGTTCTGCTTTTTGAGCAGCTTTACTTCTCTCATCATACTCTTGATCTCTGTGGGCTTCGTAATATTCTTTATTAGCAGCTTCCATGTCATCTTTCATTTCTTTAAATGACAAGCCTTCTGTATTGATCGTTACTTCCGCTACATCAGGGAAATAAGAAGCAATTTGATAATCAACTGTTGCTACTTTCGCATTGTCTTCTCTAAATACTTTTGCAAGTGCTAATCCTTCTTCATCCGTCACTTTATAATCATAGAATTTTTTCTTGATTGCTTTATTGAAGTTTTCATCAAAATTTTTGACTGCTTCATCACGATCATTCGCAACAAGTTTATTGTAGTCTTTGTTTTCAGTAGCTAAAAAAACTTCATCAATGAAGGCTGTTGCTACCTTGGTTGCATCTTCACTATGATCTTTATAATCAGATGCATCGACATCAAGAATAATCGGCTTCGGCTCTTTTTCTACTTCATAAATTCTAGGCTCAAAATGTACTTTGTATTTTGCCTTTTTTTCTACAGGAAATACGATATAACCCGTTTTGCTTTTCTTAGCAGAAATCTTCTCATACGCAAGTAATGGTGTTTTACTATCATCTAGATAAAGACTTAATGCTTCAATTTTACTGTCGTCCTCATCATAAAGCATGATATCTGTAGCACTCATATCTAAACTTTTATCTGTGACATTTTTGATCGTTACTTTTAATGCAAGAAAGCCTTCCCCATCTTCGGCTTCCTCATCTTTTGGTAGCACATATTCTCCTTCATCAATTGAAAGAGCAGCAATTGCAGATTTTGATGCTTTTGTTTCTGTTTTACCATCGTCTCCACTTTTTTTAGACGATCCTGTTCCTCCGCATGCTGCTAATGAAATAATCGCAACCGCTGATAAAAAGACTAATCCTAACTTCTTCATTCTATTCTCCTTCTAACATTTATTGAACACCCTTTTTATTTTACTATAGTCAGGAACGGACTTTATCTCAATCTTCTTATAGTTATTCTAATTTTTTGAGAATTTAAACTGTTTTTTTCAAATATAGTCATTATTTCGTATACATTTTGTCCCGATACAGCAACAATTGCTGTTCTTTGATTTTTTCAATAGCACTAACAGCATAATCGATCCCCATATGATACTCTTTGTGCACTTGTTTGGAAACAGTTAAAAGGTTGGCTTCATGATCACTTCCGCCTTCTGAGACAAAAATTAAATGATGGATCTCTACTTGATGATCACTTGCTGGAATTCTGACACCGAAACGATTGGTAAGTGCTAAATCAGCTCCTGTTACTCTACAATAAAATTGATCCCGACTAGCTATTCTGTATGGTAACGTGGAGATTCCTCGTTTGAAAAATGTTGCTTTTCCATAATTACGACTGCATCGATCCGAACAAAAGGATGTTCGTCTCCCCTCAAGCTTTTGATTACACCACTTACAGAGTTGTTTATCTTCCCTAAAATCGATTGTTTCAAAACCGAGTTCTTCTCCAAACGCTTTTTCATATTCATAAAGGCTTAACCAACGTCTCGTATATGTTTCAGTTTTTTCCTGTAAACGTAACTGGCTTCCTTTTGCCTTATAAATATATTTGTCAGGAATCAATTCAACAGTCTGCTGGATTTCTTTTTTTCTTGCTTTGGAAAAGGCTGAAACATCATTTTGAGGCAACACACCGATGCCAAATTGCCCAATCGTTTTGCATTTAAAACAAATATAAAATTGGGCCTGATCAGAAGTTTCATCTGAAAAAAGCAACTCTACTTTTCTTGAGCATTTAGGGCAATAGGCTTTTGGTAGTTTAAAGCGATGATAATCCATAATCTCATTCCTTCATATTTTTTTCTATTATAACTTATTTTATTGATAAAATTGCTAAAACCAAAAAAGCGAGGCTGGGATCAGAAGAAAACACTTCTGGCCTATCCTCACTTCCGCTTACTTCTATAAAATCTTTAACCTAATTGATCTGTTTTTTTAACGATTTTTTTAATTTCGTGAATTGCCTTCTTTTGTTCTAAATAGCTTTTCACTTTATTTTCGTCGCTATCGATTTTGCCTAATGTATTATCTAGTTTATCGATTTCAGCATTGATTTGATACACTAATGAATCTTGATCATTGATCCAGTTTTCAGCATTTTCGACTGCTTTATCATGCGCTTTTTGTTCTTCTTTTTCGATCTTATTTTCTTTGCGGATAATTGATTTTACTTCGTGCAACGCTTTTTCCTGTTCATAAAAATGTTTGATTTTGCTATCAGTGTCTTCCATTTTTCCAAGAGTCACGTCTAGCTTATCCATTTCTTTACCGATTTTTTCTACTAATTTTACTTCTTTTTCTGCATAATTTGCCATTACTTGTTCCTCCTTGTCTTATCTAAATGCGTAAACGATATGCGTGATACCAAAAAGCATAAAATAAAATCCAACTAGAAAACTTAATGTTAGCGCGGAAGATAAAGGGTTCATCAATAACATAATCCCTAAAATGATTCCCAAAATATCCACGACTAATGTAAACCAGAAGTAGCCCATACTAACTGATTTCGCCAAATCTAAAGCGAATAATCCAAAAACAGAGTCTAAGATAAACCAAATCGCAAATATAAAGGGTAACGCTGCAACCCCGATGTTTAAGTTAAATAGGAAATATACCCCGATTATAATATCGATTACACCTAAAATAATTGGCGCATAAGCTTTATAGCCTGTTAATTCCTTCATTCTGTTACGAACAAAAATTTCAAAAATCCCTTTAAGAATCGCAAAAATAGCAAACACCATCACAATTGCGATCAAGTTTCCAGCTGGATCTTGAAATGACAATAACGCCGTTAAAACAAATAGAATTCCCAGAATCAAAGATCCCCAGTCTATACCTTTTTTACTTGTTTCATTCATACTATCCCACTTCTTCCTGAGTTATTTTACTCTATAATTTTATGGTACTCCTAAAAATTGGTATAGTCAAAATAAACGACTCTAAAAATAACAAATAATTTTCTTATTACAAAAATTTTAACGCATTATTCATTATATATATAATTTACTTAAGAAGTTAAATATGAAAAAATCGATTGTATTTCTTTTCATGAACAGCAGCCTTACATTCCACTGTTTAGAGTAAGAAATCAATCGATAATATCTCTCTAATTCATTTTATTTGTACCTTTTTCAATAACTTCTAAACCCCAGTCCTTAATGATCATCAGGGCTGGTAATAATTTTAAACCATCTTCTGTCAATGAATACTCAACATGAGGTGGTATATCCGAATACTGAACTCGTTTAAGTAAATTGTATTCTTCTAATTCTCTTAGGGAGCGCGTCAACATAATATTCGTAATGCCAGTCATCTGTCTTTTTAATTCATTATACCGGACAGGCCCCGTTGCCAATTTCCAAATAATTGGAATACGCCATTTACCTCCAATTATTTTCAAAGCCGCGGTTACAGGACACGGATCAACATATCTTACAGGATATTCTTCCATTTAAATCCTCCAGCTTTCTAAGGCACAAAAAAGTGCGTACTTGTTCATTTGTTCTTTTAAAATTATACTCATTTTAGCACACAGTGCCGATAATAAATATAGGGGGAATGTAAAATGAATAATAAATTAATTAACAAGGTTAATGCTACAAATGCGAGAAACTTTGTCTACAATACCGCTTGTTTAAGTGCAACAGCAGGAAATGATTACATGGAAGTTTATCAACAATTAATAAGTTTTGCAGAAGAAACTGCTAAAGAAGAAGGAAGTGTCGAATTTTTCTTCGTACCAAGTAACCCCGATAAAGGTGAGTTTATGCTTTGGGAAGTTTGGAATAACCAAGCAGCTTTAGATACCCATATGACTATGGAATACACAAAAGATATTTTAGGGAAAAATATTATTACACTTAAGTGGAATGACTTAGTAACAACGTTCTAACCTAAGTTGTCCTGCTAAATTAAACTATCCTTATACCAAAAGACCGCTATGTTGCTTTACAACATAGCGGTCTTTTGGTATATTGTAATACAAGATACTTAATTAAAAGGAGGGACCTGTTTGGATGCTACTCAAATGTTAAAAGGAGTATTAGAAGGGTGTATCTTAAAAATCATTCAAAAAAAGACCGTTTATGGCTACGAAATGATTACCTTGTTATCAGAATATGGGTTGAATATGGTCAGCGAGGGTAGCATTTACCCCATTCTACTCAAACTCCAGAAGCAACAATTGATCACTGGTGAAATGCGTCCTTCTTCTGCAGGTCCGAAACGAAAATACTACTCGTTGACCCCAACAGGCAAAGCCTATTTACAACAATTTGAAAAGCAATGGTCCGTGATCGCTACGGGCGTTAATAATATTATGAAAAAGGAAAATGAGGGCTGAAAATGAACATAAAAGATCTGATCAAACAAAATAACGAATTACGAAAACAGCTTAATCCAGAAAATAAAAAATACTATGAGGAAATACTTGTTTATATTCGTGTAAATATGAATAAAGATGAGCAGAAAACGGAAGAAATTCTCTTAGAAATCTTGCAGGATATTTTAGATGCACAAAAAAATAGTACTTCGGCACAAGCATTTTTCGGGAAAAATCCGAAAGAAATCAGCGATAATATTTTAGCAGAATTACCGAATGATTCTGAGAAATATTGGAGTAAATTTTTATTTGTCTTTTTCTTGATTCTTCTACAATATAATCTATTCGATTTACTCCTACAGCCAGTCGTTTCCATAAATTGGTTCAATACAGTACTACCTGTGATTCTGTTAGTCGTAACTGCAATATTAGGGCTTACTTCGATTAAATACTCAGCCTTTGCAAGTGACAAGAAAAAAAGTTATTTTTTCGCTTTTCTCGCTCTCTTCTTATGGATGGCAAGTATTTTAACCCCTATTATCGATAAGAAGATGAATGGTATTGTCGGCTATATATTGTTCTCTCATCAAGCATTTGCAGCCATCTTGTTTATTCTTTCCATTTGCTTATTGATCGTGCAATTCCGCTTCAAAATGAATAATGCTACAGGTATCTATATCACAACCTTTTTCGCAGTATTAGAAGGTACTATTTTGCTTGGGATAGTCAATCCTGTATTTGTCTCAACTGGCTTACAAATTATTCTTTGGCTAGTTATTGTTCTTGTCAGTATCCTTGGTGTTTTAAGAGACAACCAAAAATTTAGAAAAAACTAGGATAAATAAAAAGGAAACTTACTTAATAAAAGTAGGCTTCCTTTTTTACTTACCCTTTTTTCTTACCGATCGATCGAAACGCTCGTTTGATTACATCAAAAAATCCTAACGACTGCACCATATGATCTGGTGCTACATACTCCTGCATTTCTCTAAGCACTTTTTTTGGTTGCTTAGAAGAGAAAGTAAACGTTCCGTTTTTCTTTGTCTGGATGGCATAGCGCGGAATCCATTTGCCTTTAAACATGACCGATGCGATCACATAATCAACTTCTTCCCACGGAATTTGAACAAATTTTCGGCTATCACGAGAATTGTAAAATTCAAAACCTTTGTCGCCGATCATAATTTTTCCATAATCCGTAAGTCCCGTAAAAGCGGTGGCATCCGTTATGAAATCTACTTGTGTATTCAGTGATTGAACCATTTTATCTGCTCCATTTCTTTCATGATTTCTATTCTTTATTATATGTGTTTTTAACAAATTAAGCTATGTAAATGAAACTTGGGACAAAACCAAACGGCTTTATCCCAAGCACTAAATGAATAACCTTTACTTATTGTAGCTTATAACAAGCCAATATAGTGTCCAGCTACACCGACTACGAATAAACCAAGAATGATGATGATTGGAGAAACTTTTTTCTTCAATAACCACATACAAAAGAATGTAAGTAATAATGCTGCTAAACCAGGAATCAATTGATCTAAGTTATCTTGAAGTGTCGTAACTTTGTCAGCTGAAAGTGCTAGACCTTGATTAACTTGTTCGAAGGCACTCTTGATGCCTTCTCCGCCAGCAGGAAGTTTATCCCACTCGATGTAAGCACCTTTGTCTAGTTTAACTGTAGAAACGATTGGCAGGAATTTAATCGATACCCATCGCTGTACTAAGGCTGCCAGAACGAACATTCCGAGAATCGATGCACCTTTTGTTACATCTTGTAACAAGCCGCCTGAAAGGTCTTCTGTGATTTTAGAACCAGCTTTATAGCCAAATTCTTGTGTATACCACATAAAAGCCCAACGAATCAAGTTCCATGCAACGAAGAAAATAATTGGACCTAAGATGCTTCCACCCATTGCAAGTGAAGCACCTAAAGCACCTAACATCGGACGAACAGTAAACCAGAATACTGGATCACCTACACCAGCCAAAGGTCCCATCATCCCAACTTTAACCCCTTGAATCGCTACATCATCAACAGGTGCGCCATTGGCACGTTCTTCTTCAAGTGCTAATGTTACACCAAGAATTGGTGAAGCAATGTATGGATGTGTATTGAAGAACTCTAAGTGACGTTTTAACGCCGCTGAACGATCTTCTTTTGTTTTATATAATTTTTTGATCGCTGGGATCATTGAAAATGCCCAACCGCCATTTTGCATACGTTCATAGTTCCAAGAACCTTGAATAAAGGTAGAGCGCCATGCAACGGCTAAACGATCTTTTTTAGTTAATTCAATTTTTTCTGCCATTTCTCTTCTCCTCCTCTTGTTTTAATAGTCGTTTAAGATATCGCCGAGTGGATCGCCAGTATTGCTTCCGCCTCCGCCATTTGAAGAACCGCCCATTTTAGATAGGTTTAAGTAGATCAAGGCTAAAGCAACTCCTAAAGCTCCCAATGCGATCAATGTTAATTGAGAAATCGCAGCTACTACAAAACCGATAACAAAGAATGGCCATACTTCTTTGGTTGCCATCATGTTGATTACTAGAGCGTAACCTACGGCAACCACCATTCCACCACCGATAGCCATACCCTCAGTTAACCATGCCGGCATTGACTCCAATGCACCTTGTACAGATTCTGCTGGAATGAATAAAAGTGCAGCTGCTGGGATTGCAATACGAACACCTTGCATACATACTGCTAAAATATGCAATGCTTCGATTTTTCTGATATCTCCTTTTTCTGCAGCTGAATCCATCATGTGAACGATCGGTACGGCTAATGTACGAACGATCATCGTTAAGAAAAGACCTGCTACTGCTAGAGGAACAGCAATTGCGATTGATGAAGATACTGCATCTTTGATAGAAATACTTTGTGCGCCTAGTGCTTTAACTAAAATAATTGCTGATGCTACCGATGCTAGTGCTGCATCTGGTGCTACGGCTGCTCCAATATTTGCCCATCCAAGTGCGATCATTTGTAATGTACCGCCCAAAATGATTCCTGCTTCCAAGTGACCAGTAACTAATCCGATCAACGTACATGCCACTAGTGGTTGATGAAATTGAAATTCATCTAGAATCCCTTCCATACCAGCTAGAAAGGCAATAAAGATTACTAGAATAATTGATATAATAGACATGATAAGCCTCCTATTTTCATTTAAATTTTTTGATTATTTTGATTAAGCTTGTGCCAACTCATGTTTTGCTTTTTTAAGGATTTCATCCATGTTGGCGCTAGAATCATTTGGCACTTTACGAACGTCAAATTTAACCCCTAAATTTTCTAACTTCTCAAAAGCTTCAACATCTTCTGGTCCCATTGATAAAACTTTACTTACTACCACTTTACCAACTGAATGAGCCATGGAACCAACGTTTACTTCTTTGATATCTACGCCAGCTTCGACTACTTTTACCACATCTTCTGGGTTTTCAAATAGCAATAAAGCTTTTGTATTACCGAAACGTGGGTCTTTGGAAATCTCAATCATTTTACTGATTGGGATAACGTTGGCTTTCACTCCTGGAGGAGCGGCTTGTTCGATCAATTTTTTACGAAGATCATCCTTAGAAACCGCATCTGACACAACGATAATTCGATTTGGTAAAACCGATTTGGTCCAGGCAGTCGCTACTTGACCATGTAATAAACGAGAATCAACACGTGCTAAAACGAACTTGATTTTGCCGTCACCGACAACTGTTCCTTCTGGTAATGCCCCTTTTGGTTGAGCATCTTCTACAACAGCTTTTGGTGCTTCTGCAGGTTCTAGTTCTTCTGGTTTGATTCTTACGCCTTCTTTCGCTGTTTCAAGAATGTGCGTTGCGATTTCTTGCGCTGAATTCATTGAGAAACGAGATGCGTATGCTTCGATCAACATTGGTAAGTTCAATCCGCTAACGATCGCCCATTTGTCTTTATGTTCTTCAAATAGACTGTTCGCTTGGTTAAACGGTGTTCCTCCCCATAGATCGACTAAGAATAATACTTCGTCTTCTTCGTCAAACGTTGCGATTGCTGCTTTCAATTTTGCTTTTAAATCGTCTGGGCCTTCGCTAGGCATCAATACAACTGCTTGTACTTTTTCCTGTTCACCAAAAATCATGGAACCGGATTGTAAAATGCCTTGAGCGAATTCCCCATGGCTAGCAATAATAATTCCTACCATAATTTGATACCTCCTATATTTTTTTCAAACTACTTATCACTAAATCACCAACAGATGAAAACACTGCCTAGAAAATATAAAAAAGAAAAAATGCATTACTCAGTGTGTTTTCAATTACTTCTTATGATCTGTCAGATGATTTTTGATGACTACCAATTACTCAACGATCACTCCATGCATTGACTTTGATCGATCGGACCACTCCTTCCAATTCTATGCATACGATACGACAATTAACATTAAGTCGGTCCATCACACCATTTATATAGAAGCTGAAAAAGAATCACACTAACTGTTCTTTTTTCAGCAATTCCATCAAATCTACTTTGTTGTCTGCGACCACTTTTCGAATCTCCAACGTAATACCATGATCATACAAGTACTTGAATGCTGCGATATCCGCTTTGTTAACCGCAACAGCATTTGTGATCATCCGCTTGCCGCTAGTAAAACTCATCCCGCCTATATTGACAGAATTAAATACTACATTACCTTCTATCACACGTTTTACGTCTTCTGGATTTGTGAACAACAACATTACTTTTAAGCTGTCAAAACGTTCGTCTGAAAAAATATCAATCATCTTCTCAACCGTAATGACATTGACTTTTACACCCGGTGGCGCTGCTTGTACAAGCAGTGCTTTTCTTAGTGTATCGTGTGCAACTGCATCACTAATGACTAAGATTCGGTTTACATTGGTGCTTTTGGTCCAGACAGTCGCAACTTGTCCATGGATCAAACGATCATCGATTCGCACTAAACGAATATCCATCATGTGCATGGTTCTCCTTTTTCAGGATGTTTAAATCTGCAAATTCTTAATTCATTATTAATAAAATACTATGCCCAGCCATTTATTGCCAAAATAACGACCAGCAAGATCAGCCAAATCATTACAATGGATTGGTTGAACAATAGACAGATTTCATCCACTGACTTATTTAAAGCAATTTCCGTGCCAAAATTAGTGTATTGTCAAAATAAAGGAAAAACTAAGGTTTTTTTTAAGAAAATACACAAAGAAGATACACTAAAATAGTGTATCTTCTTTGTGTGTCGCTTCTAGTGTATCTTCTGTATTTTGCATTTGATTCAACTGAGTGTTTTTGATCAGCTGAATAATATAATAGACTTCCTCCATTGGTATCTCTATTTTGATTAGTTGTTTTAGATAAGCTGCTGCGCTCGTTACGACCTCAAAACTAGGATCGGTTGGAATCTGACTTAGTTCTTCTTCTGTTAGCGTCAATGTATCATGCTGTAGTATTCTTTCCAACATACCTGCTAAATGCATGACTAAATTAATATAAAAAGAATAATCTAATCGCAGATCGAACTTAGTTCTGATAATGTCTGCAAATTCCCATAGAGGATCGATCACTTTTTTGGGGTTGATGAAGGTAAAGCTTTCTTCCATATAATCAATACAGATTTTTTTAGCCGTTGGTTCATCCATTTCTTCTGTTTCTACATAGATGTCGCTGTCCATCAATAACTGATTGATCACAGACTCAGCTTCACCTGAGAAAAAGGTTTCCATCGGAATAAACGGTGCGGCAATTTTAGGATTGGTAATACCCGTTGTAGCAATGACACGATACTCTTCTTGAATCGCAACAAGTTGTTCTTTCATATCGATAATAGACAACGGTAATACTTCTAGTTCTAAGCCTAATTGCGGTGGAACAGCTGCTTCGATCATTTCTTTCATTCGTTTGGCTGTCCCTTCACCAGAAGCACAGATTGCGATGATCACTCGTTTTTTCCAAGTTTCCAAAGGATCGATTTCTCTTTCTTGATGGATTTCAGCATACCCTTGAAAGTTTTTAAGTGAATCATACAATGTGTCCAACTGCGTATCAATCAAGGTCGTTTTTCTGGCTGTTTCTAAAACAATTGGTGTTGTTACCATATCGACCGTTCGAACTTCGATTCCTGTTTGCCGTGTGATTTCATCTGAAAAAGTAGCTAAAGAACCCATATCCACTAAAAGAATTACTCCACTGTCTTCATTGACTTCTTTGACTACATTGACGATTTGACGTAGCGCTTCTTTCGGCTGCATTTCTAGCGGCATATCGACCGCTCTTAGATTATCAACATTCAACAATTGAGAGACCACTTGAACCATACTTGTAGCTGTACTTTTTCCGTGAGCAGCAACTACGATTCCGATCCGTCCTGCATCTTTATTTTCCCTTAGTGAAATCAGTAGAACTGCTAGGTAATAGGTTTCAAATTCAGGGATCTTCATTTGATAATTGATTTCGATAATTCGTTTGATTTCTTGTGCTGTCTCAAATTCTATTGGATAATCCAGCACCATATTTTTAATATTTTCATTTAATTGATGCTGACGTTCTTCGCCATTTTGGATTCGTTTTAAAAACGAACTGATGTGTAAACTCATAGCGTAAATAAAATTTGATTGAAAATTATAGTTTAGTTTTTGTTTGGCAAAATTATAGATTTCTTTTGTGACGTCGATGATACGTTGATCGACGATTTCTGCTAACTTATTTTCAGTATCAAAGGTAAAACCATGGTCTTTATAGAACGATTTTAAATGAACATTGATATCGGTTGTAATAAAATTATTGATCACTTCTTGTTCTAAACCATCTGCCTTTAACAAAGCCGCTTTATCGCCAATAATTTCATATAAATTATAGGGCAATTCATAAGAATCTGACTGGATCGTTACTAAAGGTTCATTAGGTGCAACAATCATTTGCGGTTCCAAATATTTTGATAGTTCGGCTAGTGTCTCTCGATTACTTGCCAGTTGCATCATGCCTTCTTTGATACTATCTGTCAATTCATCGATCGTAATCGCCAGTTCATCTTGGTCTATATGATTTAAAAAACCTCTAGCAGTCACTAACTGAACATTTGATTTCAGCTGACCAACATTTCCATAAGAAACACTGCCAATCAAAGCCTTGACTACATCTTCAGACAAGGAGATTTTTCGTTGGATTCGTGAAGCTTCCATTGAAATCATGACCCTAAGCAAATCGATTTTCTCTTTGGCTGGACGATCAATAAAATTCGGCAGCTGAATAATGATTGGAATTCTACGTACAAACGTATTCAATAAAGACGACGTTGGATTTTCGGTTGTAGCACAAATGATCCGCACATCTGCTCGGCGATTTTTAACCGTTTCGCCTAATCTTGAATAGGTGCCATGATCCATGAAATAAAAGACCATTTCTTGCCCTTCTGGCGGTAAGCGATGCACTTCGTCAAGAAACAAAATACTCCCGTCTGCTTCATGGATGATCCCATCTTTAGCTTTTGTCGCCCCTGTAAAAGCACCTTCAGCATAACCAAAGAGATGTGACATCAACAACTCCGGATTGTGAGCATAATCCGCACAATTAAAGACAACGAGTTTTTTATCTGAGTCGATCACATGATTTAATAAGGCAAATTGAAACATTGCATGAGCAAAGTACGTTTTCCCAGATCCGGTTGGTCCCGTGATTAAACAATTCAATCCTTTTGGCGGATAGAGAATTGCAGCTTTGGCTTGTTCAACAGGTGTTCTCATACTCCCGGTAGAACCAATCATTCCCTTAAAAATATCTTCTCCAGCAAACTTTTTTGTTGGTTTATGTAACTGCTCCGAGCTAGCTGTTTGACTGTTTACTAAACTATGTTCACGATAGCTCATAACGGGTTTAGACAAAGGCTGATATTTAAAAATCGCTTTATCAACATATTTGACTGGACGTCTGTCTGTTTTCTCTAATAAACCTTCTCGAACAAGTTGATTCAAGTCTTTACTGGCATTGGTTCTTTGGATATCTAATGCTCCTGAAACATCCCCTGTTGTCACTCCACCACCTAGAGAAACTTCGCTAGTCGTTAAATGTTCAGTCTGTTCTTTTACATAAAGATAAATTCGTTCGATACGTTTCATTATGACTCCTCCTTTCAATTTAAAAGCTAAACGAGCTTATGAAGCTAGATTGCAATAAACGATACACTATTTTCATGTGTATCATACAGTGTATCGTTTTAAAAGTACATTAATTAACCTTTTATTAGAATGTTTCACATGGAACAAGTTTATCGATACCATAAAGTTTGGTTGTTTCCACGAAAGTTAGTTACATACGAATATTTTTGATTTACTAACTTCAAAAAAAGAAATAATAGTTGTGTTTATCTAAAATGATGAAAGCGCTTGATTTATTATTTTTTAAATAGTAACATATATATTGTATTATATATCATATATCAAACAAAAGGAGGTTTTTGTTGTATGCCGTCGAGTTAAATATTCGATGAGGATCATAAACAGTTTTAGGTACTAACTTTAGTTAATATTTATGGATTTAAAAATGAGAAAACAGGAGGTTCATTATGGAATTATTAAGCGCTAGTTTTTACGAAGGATTATTATTTAAAATCCTTACTATTAGTCAGGTCTTTTGGGGAAATCTAATTAAAAAATTAGATAAAAATTCAAATAGTTCGCAAGATCAATATAATGCAGGTATTTGGATTGTAGTTATTGTTGGTGTTGTGATTATTGCAGCATTTATGGCTGCATGTGCAGTATTCAAAATGAAGTTTACAGGTGAGTTTTCATTTATAGGTTTTGCATTTAAAATTAAATGTGGATAAATAGCAAAGTACATTTTTATTTAAGCATGCTTGTTTCTATAACACAGAGACAGTAAGAAGGACACGAAAAAAGTGAATTTTTGTGTAATATCAACTTATTGTATCTATTATGCTTACAACAATTTTACTTTATTCTGAAGGTTCAATTTTCGAGACCATCTAAACGATACATCATTTCTAGTTAATCACGCCGTTTAATCAAATTTCAAGTGACTGGGGCTAGGTCATAATTCCTCGATTTATATCTCAGCTCAGTAAAATCCAAATAGACAGTGGTAAAAAAGCAGACTATGCTCCTCCAGTTCGATCTCATCAAACTCTAAGTGTCAAAGACACTTAGAGTTGAAGGACTTGTTTCTCGGAGCTAAATGCTTTTGTCCCAACCTCAGTCACATCTTATACTTAAGGGGTACAAAAAATGATTACATTCTACTTAGAAAATAAAAAATATCAAAATAATTTTGAAATTAAAAATATATCATTAGAGATTCATCAAGGAAAATGCACTGCATTAATTGGACACAATGGTTCTGGCAAAACAACTATCCTAAACAGCTTATTAGGGCACTTGCAGTATAAAGGGGTTTTAGAGGTAGATGACAGGATCCTACATATTCAAGAGAAAAATTCTGATTTTGATTGCTTAAAATCTAAAATAGCATATATATCTGATGAAGCTTTGTTATTTGATTTTTTGACTATTGATGAATACTTCAACTTAATACAAAAAAATTCATTTAACAAAATTGATATCCAATATATCGAGCTTCTAATTGATATTTTCAAAATTCAAAAATACCGAAACACATTAATTGAAGATTTATCTTTCGGGACCAAGAAAAAAGTTCAAATTATTGCTCAACTGGCGAAGAAAACAAACTATATAGTTTTTGATGAACCTACAAATGGACTAGATCCAGACATGATTATCATCTTAAAAAAACTGATCCATAAGCTGCTAGCAGAAAATATTGGGGTGCTAATTTCTACTCATCAATTAAAATTTTGTGAAGATTTGTCTGATGAAATTGTGATTATCCAAAATGGAGAGTGTATTTTAAATGATACAACATCTTCTATATACGAGATGTATGATACACATGATTTAGAAGAAATATATACCTCATTAAACTCAGATTTATATGAAAAAGTGGGTGAATACATTGAAACTATTCAATACTAATTCATTAGAAAATTTACATATCATTGAATTTAAACTAAATCTAAAAAAGATTATTAAATACAATTTCAATAAATTCATTTTAGGTATTCTTCTTTTTAGCTTAATTTATTGTGCTTATTCTATAATTACAGTTAGTAGTTTATATAATATGAAAGATAATTTTAATTCCACTAATTCTTTGCAGCTATTAAAGAATATATCCTATGCTTACTTTGGTATCTCAAATATTCTGGTTTTTTTTATTACTCTATTAAATAGAAAAAATCTTAAAAATCGTTCTCTTACTCAGTTTTATTGGACCTCAAATGTTGATAGCTTTACTATCTTAAAATATGCGGAACAGCCCCAGCTTAGGATGTTTCTTTCTTTAATGTTACTCTTTATTTTGCCTAATGTTTTCGCAGTTTACCTAATTGGAATACCTCTCCTTGAAACTGTTCTCTTTCTACTCACTTCTATCTTTATCAGTTTTACCTGTTACAAGCTCTGGCTAGCCTTGAGAATGATTGGATATACCATTTTAAAGTCTGAACTATGGACTTTCTCGTTTAACCTCATTCTTTTAATTGGCTTCTTTTTAATTATAAACAAACTATTTAATATGCAACTTTTTTTTATCTTTTTTACTTTTATCGCTTTATTTTTGATTGCTTCTTACACCACCAAAAAATTTTCTTATAGATATGTAATGCTTAATGCTACTACTTTTCCAATTAAAAATAGAAAAAATAAAAGCATTCAGTTCTCAACTAACCAAATTAGTCGTTATATCCAATTTGAATACTGTCGGTTACTACGAAATGGAGTATTATTGGACTATTTAATCGTATTACTTATTTTGTTAATAAGTTTGGTTTGCATTCATCTTTTTGTACAAAATGATTTGAAATTTCTTGTGGAAAATTTACTAGTTTCATTTGGATTATTAGACATTTGTATTTTATTCCCTATTTCCTATGCTTTGTTTTTCAAGAAAAACAAATTTATTCTAGGAGATTCTTATTTTATTTTCTCACTATCAACCACAATTAATTTAGTTGTCTATTCGATAATTGGGCTTATCAGTTTGGGAATTCTACAGCTACCTAATATAATATTTACTTCGACCATACTTACAAAAGACTTTCATATACTATTCAAAATCATCTTCTATATATTATCTGCTCTGTTATTTTCCTTATTTATATCTGATGTACTCACAAAAGAAACCTCTCTTTTTCTGTTGTCTACTTTCATTATCTTTTTTGTTGAATTAATTCTGAGCCAAATTGCCCTGAAATTCATGCTAAATTTGAGCATAGTCTACATTGTATCAAGTAGCTTATTTTTTATTTTTATTTCAAAAACAAAACTATTTACTCATCGGTCACATTATGATTAATCTAATATTAGCAATGTTGACAACCTTATTTCTACATGAACTAGGACATATTCTATTGGTTATTTATTGTAACGTTCGATCTAACAGGCACTTACTAAATTTTAAAATTCATTTTTCTTTAAAAGAGATTGTAATCGTTCACAAGCAATACCAGAAAAGTCTATATAATTTATTGGTAGCACTAGCTGGTTTATTTTGCCCGCTTCTCTTTTCTCTTATTTTGTATTTTCTATATAAAAAAAATGACTTTGTTGATTTGCTTTGTATATGCTCTTTTTTTAACTTAGTAAATTTATCTCCTGCCTTTCCCGATGGTAAAAATATACTACATATAATTGGAGGAATTAAATCTTGAAAACTATTGTACGACTTATTACAAATATTCTTATTTTTAATCTAATCTATATTTTAGCTGCTTTTATTACACCACTGATTTTAATGCTTTTAGGACAAAAAAACTTTAATTTCACTCCACAGCTTTTTGGTCAAGCTCTTGTAAAAATTATGATTCAAAAGAATAATTTTTCATCTGAAGCAACATTAATGGGTATTGTTTGTACTAGTATTTTTGCCTCTTTCATTTTTTGCATTTCTTTATTGTTAACTAATCATACTACTAAAGAGAAACTTATATGAATCGCAGAAAGTATTTTCTCATACTGCTGGTCATCATTTTGATCATAATAGGTTGTAAAAGTGAGCGATCTCAGAACATTACAAAAGAACAAAGCACTGCCTACGAACATGCAATAGCAACATTCAGAAAAATCAAACCGACTGAAGCCAATGATTTACTAAAAAAAAATTCCACGGCTTATCTGTATTTTGGCAGAGCTACTTGTCCTGAGTGCCGAACCTTTGCTCCAAAACTAAGGAAAATTTCCGAAAAAAAACAACAAGTAATCTATTATATTGATACTGAGAAAACAGAAGAAAATAGTTCTATCAAAAAACTAAGAGATGAGCTCAATATAGAATTTGTTCCAACGCTTATTTCCTTAAAACACTCTACAAATAACTACTTTTTATATGACGATAAAAAAATGAGCTTAACAGAATTTTTTGAAAAAAAGTGAGTTGCTTTATCATAATTTAGTTAACTTGACTTTATTCAGCTCAATTTTATTCGCTTCATTAGAACTTGTTTTCTGAAAAAGTCTGAAATTCCTTGAAAAATATGGGTTTCCTCGCTATAATGCAGAGAGGTTTAACTATTATTATATATGAAGTGAGGAAAACTATTGATTACTGTAAATGATGTAAGTTTGCTATTTTCAGACCGCAAACTTTTTGATGATGTAAATATTAAATTCACGCCTGGTAACTGTTACGGTTTGATTGGTGCTAATGGCGCTGGTAAATCAACATTCTTAAAGATCTTATCTGGAGATATCCAACCGACGACTGGAAATATCGCATTAGGCCCAGATGAGCGTTTGGCGATTTTAAAGCAAAATCATTTTGACTTTGAAGATAATACGGTTTTAGAAACGGTGATCATGGGTCACAAACGTTTGTACGAAGTAATGAAGGAAAAAGATGCTGTCTACATGAAAGAAGATTTTACTGATGAAGATGGGATCAAAGCGGCTGAACTTGAAGGAGAATTTGCAGAGTTAGATGGTTGGGAAGCTGAGCCAGAAGCAGCTGTTTTGCTACAAGGGTTGAACATCCCTGAAAGTTTACATGACCAAAAAATGAGTGAACTAACTGCTGGCCAAAAAGTCAAAGTATTACTTGCTCAATCTCTATTTGGTAAGCCTGATGTTTTACTACTAGATGAGCCGACCAATGGTTTAGACACTCGTTCGATCAATTGGTTAGAAGAATTCTTGATCAACTTTGAAAACACTGTTATCGTCGTTTCCCATGACCGTCACTTTTTAAACAAAGTCTGTACACACATGGCCGATCTAGATTTTGGTAAAATCAAATTATATGTCGGTAACTATGACTTCTGGTTAGAATCAAGTCAATTAGCATCAAGATTACAATCAAATGCCAATGCGAAAAAAGAAGAACAAATCAAAGAATTACAAGACTTTATTGCTCGTTTCAGTGCCAATGCATCGAAATCAAAACAAGCGACTTCTCGTAAAAAAATGTTGGATAAAATTACTTTAGATGATATTCAACCATCATCACGCCGTTATCCATTCGTTGGCTTTACACCTGAAAGAGAAATTGGAAATGATTTACTCCACGTAGAAAATGTTTCTGTAACGATCGATGGTAAGAAGATTTTGGACAATATTTCATTCTCTTTAAATAATGTTGATAAAGTAGCTTTCATTGCAGATAATGATATCGTTACAACAACGTTATTCAAAGTTATCATGGGTGAAATCACGCCTGATACAGGTAGCGTGCGTTGGGGTGTTACGACCACTCAAGCCTACTTACCAAAAGATAACAGCAAGGACTTTGATACTGATTTAACGATTTTAGATTGGTTACGTCAATTTGCAAGTAAAGAAGAAGATGATAATACGTTCTTACGTGGCTTCTTAGGCAGAATGTTATTCTCTGGTGAAGACGTACTGAAATCAGTAAACGTGCTTTCTGGAGGCGAAAAAGTTCGTGTAATGCTTTCTAAATTGATGCTTTCTAAATCAAACGTGCTTGTGTTAGATGATCCTACAAATCACTTAGATTTAGAATCGATCACTGCTTTGAATGATGGCTTGATGGCCTTCACTGGTGCCATTTTATTTGCATCACATGACCACCAATTTATTCAAACATTAGCGAACCGCATTATTGCTGTATCTGATAAAGGTGTAGTTGACCGTGCGGATACAACGTATGATGAATTCTTGGAAAATAAAGATGTTCAAAAACAATTGGATGAATTGTTTTCTGGTGAATATTAATAAATCATTTTATCTATAATTAAATAAGGTGCGACTAAAGGAAAAAAGTCCTTTGGTCACACCTTATTTTTATAAATTCTTCTCATACCCATATAGCTTTAGTTTCCCTGAAAGATACTCACCTAAATAAATTTCGTTGATTCCTTTATACGCTTCACTTTGGACTTGTTCAGATAACCAATCAATATCCTTATCGATCAATTCCAACACGTCATAATTAGCTTGCCCATCTACAATGATCGGATATCTAATATTTTCATCACCGAATTCTATGATCGTTAATTGGCCATTTTGTTCTAAAACAGCTCTTTTTACATTTTCAACTTCATAAATAGCATTTGCTCTTAGTTTAAACATTAATTCATTGGCTGAAATGCCGCATCTTAAACACTCACCCACATCAACTTTTCCATCTTTGATCAACGTAACCGGTTTACCATCCACAATATACTTCACATATCGATTATGCTCTTTAGCAAACTTGACAGTCAATACCAGCAAAGTCCAAATGATCAAAACTAAAATAAACTGTAAAACACTGATCGAATCATTATAGATGACGCCTCCGATAATACCACCAAGTACATAGTTTTGAACTTGATCCATCGCCGAGGAAGGCGCTAGATTACCTTTTCCCATTAGATTAATTTGAATGATTAAGCAAATAATTCCCAAGCCAAGTTTGATGATAATTGGACTGTACAGTTGCATGGTACCTTCCTTTCTATTCTCATTTATTTTGTAATGGTAATTTCAGGATTCATCAGATGTGCTTCTTCTAAAACATAAGACGTTTGATCCCCGCTTAAAGTCGTTTTATAATAACTATCTTCGATTTTTACAAGTGTGCCATCAACTAATTGCGTTGAATTTACAAGAATCTCCTCCTGATCCACACCCTTTTCTTTCGCTATTTGCTTCACAAAATTTACCATTTGAGAAGATTGCGAATTTTTATTTTGGTTTTGTGTGTAATCAGAATACTGAACGCCAAGTAAAAATAGTAGCAGCAAAAAAGTAATAATACTTAAATCACGATACTTTGTTTGAATCCGGTGGCGCATATACAGACTGAACGCAACAATCAATACGATCAATGCACTAAAAATAAAAAAATATTTGATATAATCATTTAAATTTGACTGTGATTCCAAGTAGTCTATACCATAAAAATTCAATAGAAACTCCTCCATATACCATTAGTCTTTCGGATAAATAGTATTATATCACGTTCAATAAATTCAAAGTATTGTAATACTTACTTAGACAATAAATCATCCACCGTGAAAACCTAACGAAAAAATGTGATTGAGATATGACTCTTTCAGTCACATCCCAATCACATGTAATCCGTATAAACTATAAACTTTATTGAGCTGTAGAATAACTAGTATTTATATTTTATCGCTTTTTCCCTCTCGAAAATACCGCAATACAGCCATTCCCCGTGTGACTAGTGATCGTTGGTCCTAATGGATGTAAGCGAATCTCTTTGACTTGAATTTTTTCTTCAATCAACGCTTTGACTTTCTCCGCACTTTCTAAATCACCAGCATACGCAATAAATATCGTTTGTTTTAATGGTTCAACCATGCCTTGAACCGTTTCATCTGACAGCTTTTTCAATGCTTTGCCGCGACCACGAACTTTTCCGATATTTTTTAGTTTTCCCTGTTCGTCTACTATAATAATTGGTTTAACATTCATTAAGCCGCCAATTGCAGCGGCTGTCTTGGAAATTCGACCGCCACGTTCTAAATGCTTTAAATCGTCAACCGTAACCCAAGATTGCACAGTCATTTTATTTTCGGATAACCATAATAAGATCTCGTCTAAGGAATGGCCTGCTTCTTTTAACTGAATCACTTCACTAACTAGTAAACCTTCTCCTAAGCTAGCAGCTTTTGTATCAATCACATAAATTTCTGCATCGCCATATTCTTCCTTCAGTATTTCAACAGCTTGTATTGCGCTTTGATAAGAGCCACTTAAACCAGAAGAAAAAGCTAAATACAATATCGGCGTTTTAGTTTCTACCCATGGTCTGAAAAATTCAATATAACTCCCAACATTTACCTGTGAAGTCGTTGGCATACCACCTGTTTTTATTTCATGTAAAAACCAATCATAGTCAAAGGTTTTTCCCAAATCATCAATCAGTTCTTTGCCATTTAATTGAATCGTCATACTAATAAAATCAACATCGTTTGCTTCTAAATATGTATATGGTAAATCACAGCATGAATCTGTCATTAATTTAAATGTCATTTTTAAATCCTCCCTAGCTGTTTTCTATTTTAACACACAATTGATGGATACTCATGCTTTATTAAAGGCATAAATAATCAAAAAAAGCTATTATTTGGAGAAAAATGAAAAAAAAGCGAGAGACACTTTTTACGTTGTCTCTCACCTACTTTAAGATTTAAATTTGTGCCCAAACGCTTTCTAATACATTTGTTTGGTTACGGTCTGGACCTACTGAGAATGTTGAAATACGTACGCCAACTAATTCAGAAATACGGTGGACATAGTTTCGTGCATTTGCTGGTAGATCAGCTAATGTTTTGCATCCTGTAATGTCTTCTGACCAGCCTGGTAACTCTTCATAGACTGGTTTACAGCGGCTCAACTCTTTCAAGCTAGCTGGATAATGATAAATCAATTCACCATCTAATTCATAGGCAGTACAGATTTTCACTGTGTCTAAACCACTTAAAACATCGATAGAATTCAATGATAGGTTCGTAATTCCTGACACACGTTTAGAATGACGCATCACAACAGTATCAAACCAACCCACACGGCGTGGACGGCCTGTTGTTGTACCATATTCTTTCCCAACTCTGCGAATTGTTTCTCCTGTTTCGTCAAACAATTCTGTAGGGAATGGGCCATCGCCAACACGTGATGTATAGGCTTTACAAACACCCACGACCTTATTGATCTTAGAAGGACCAACACCGCTTCCGATCGTAACGCCTCCAGCAACTGGATTTGATGATGTTACAAATGGATACGTTCCTTGATCGATATCTAGCATAACGCCTTGGGCGCCTTCAAATAATACACGTTTGCCAGCGTCTAATGCGTCATTTAAAATAACAGAAGTGTCTGTTACGTATTGTTTGATTTGTTGACCATATTCATAATATTCTTCAAAAATATCTTCAAATGCAATTGGTTCGCTGTCAAACATTTTGACAAATTGACGATTCTTTTCTTCTAAATTGATTTTTAAACGTTCTTCAAAGATTTCTTTATCTAATAAATCTGCCACACGAATCCCTACACGAGCAGCTTTATCCATGTATGCAGGACCGATCCCTTTGATCGTTGTCCCAATTTTGTTCTCACCTTTAGCATCTTCTTGTAATTGATCCAATTGGATATGGTAAGGTAAAATCACGTGAGCACGGTCAGAAATACGTAAGTTATCTGTTGTGACATTGTTATCTTTTAAATATGCTAGTTCTTTTACTAATGATTTCGGATTGACTACAACGCCATTTCCGATCACACTGATTTTGTCTTTGTAAAAGATACCTGAAGGAATCAAGTGTAGTTTATAAGTAACACCATCAAATTTAATGGTATGACCTGCATTATCTCCGCCTTGATAACGTGCGATGACCTCAGCATTCTCACTTAAAAAATCTGTGATCTTTCCTTTTCCTTCATCGCCCCACTGCGTTCCGACTACTACAACTGATGACATTCGAACACCTCGTTCTAAATTATTTTGTCCTGATTCATTGTACCAAGAAAGCAGAACGCTTTCAAGGAAAAATCGAATATTGTTATTTTGAAGATAAGAAAAAGGAGCAAAACACGAACTTTATTTTAAAAATCATTTTACAACAGATAAAAAAACGAAAATTTATTCATTCTCTTGTAAAGAGATTTCATTTTGTTATAATCATAAACAATATATTATAAACTTACTAGGAGGTACATTCGGGATATGAAACATTCTTTTTGTTTAGCGATTGACGAATCTTTATCTTTAGTCCAGCCAACACTTGAGATGGCACAGGAACTTTTTGAAGTTGTTGACTCAGATCGGGATCACTTAAGGAGATTCCTTGATTTTGTGGATTCTTCAACCTCTTTTGAACCGCAAGAGCAATATATCAAGATGAAATTAGAAGGCTATATCAAAGGGACAGATCGCTTATTTATCATTGCTTTTGATCAGAAAATAATCGGCTGTATTGATTTACATTTTATTGATACCACTAATAAAAAAGCTGAGATCGGTTATTGGCTTCATTCGTCCCAAACCAATAAAGGTTTTATGACGAAAGTTGTTAACAAAGTTTGCGCGATTGCTTTTGAAGACATGGGCTTAAATAAATTAAGTATTCGAGCAGATGCTGAAAATAACCCTAGCAATGCAGTTGCGATCAAAAATGGCTTCTCTTTTGTTGGAACGGATAAATCAGAGTTTCTTATGTATGGTGAATTTAGAGACCTAAATAAATATTCTCTGCTAAAAGCAGATTTTAACTAAAAAGATAGCCCAAGTAAGTTTTCAGTAGTCACTTACTTGGGCTATCTTTTTACAATTAGAACTCTTCTCTTGGCGATAGTGAAGCGAATTTATTAAACTCTTTAATAAACAACAGTTCCACAGTTCCACGAGCACCACTACGGTTTTTCTCGATGATAACTTCAATCACGTTGTCAATCTCAGGTTCTTCACGAGCGCCATCTTCACCTTCCTCACCACGATCATAGTAATCATCACGATAAAGAAAAGCTACGATATCCGCATCTTGCTCGATTGATCCAGACTCACGGATATCACTCAAAACAGGACGTTTATCCTGACGTTGTTCTACTCCACGAGATAACTGAGACAAGGCGATAACAGGAACTTTTAGTTCTTTTGCTAGTTTCTTCAATTGACGGGAAATTTCAGATACTTCCTGTTGACGACTTTCGCGACCGGTTCCTTCAATCAATTGTAGGTAATCGATCAAAATCAAGCCTAGATTGCCACGTTCTTGCGCTAGTTTACGACATTTTGCTCGGATTTCTGTAATTTTAATACCAGGCGTATCATCAATATAAATTTGCGCTCTGGATAAGCTACCCATCGCAATAATAAGATTTTGCCATTCCTCTTCTGATAACTGACCTGTCCGTAAATGCCCCGCCTCAATCGAACCTTCCGCGCAAAGCATCCGGTTTACAAGCGATTCAGCTCCCATTTCCAAACTAAAAATCGCGACCGAACGATCTGTCTTAGTTCCGATATTTTGGGCAATATTTAAAGCGAAGGCTGTTTTACCTACGGCAGGACGAGCTGCTAGAATAATTAGTTCCTCTGCCTGAAGTCCAGCTGTCATTTTATCTAATGCTGGGTACCCAGTGGGTAACCCTGTGATTTCTTCGTCGTTTTGATAAAGCTGATCAATATTAGCGATCGAAGTATTCAATACATCGGCGATCGATAAAAAGCCGCTGCGATTTCTTTTTTCTGAAACTTCTAATATACTACGCTCTGCGTCATCTAAAATTGTTTCAACATCTTCACCTTGTTCAAATCCTTTAGTAACAATTTCTGTCGCGGTTTGAATCAAGTTGCGAAGCAATGATTTTTGTTCGACGATTTTCGCATAATAAACAATATTAGCCGCTGTTGGTACAGCTAAAGCTAAATCTGATAGATAGCTTAAGCCACCCACGTCTTCTAATAAATTTTCCTGCTCCAATCGATCTTTGATCGTGATTACATCAATCGCTTCATTTCGATCATTCAAGGTAAGCATAGTCTGAAAAATCAATTGATGATTACGGCGATAAAAATCTTTTGGTTCTATGTATTCTAAAGCATCGATAATAACCTCAGCATCTAAAAAAACCGACCCTAAAACGGCCTGTTCTGCTTCCATACTTTGGGGCGGTACTCGATCTTGCCATACTTCATTCATTTTTTTCTCTCCTATAGCTCAAATTACGCTTTTCAGTCTTTCTATTTTAACAAGAAACAAGCGAAATGTACAATGACATATCGTATCATTTCTGCTTAGTGATAAGCAAAAGTGGCTAGGACATAACTCTGCGAGTCACATCCTAGCCACATAAAATCCGGATAAACGGCGGAAGCAGGAGCAACTCTTTCGGAAATAAGTTGAAATTCACAAAAATTTGAAGAACAATTTTCGTGAATTTCCTCTTATTTCTCAGAGTTAAACACTCCTATCCCAACCTCTTTTACCAATTATTCTTCTACTACGTGAACTTTAATCGTTGCTGTTACTTCATGATGCAATTTCACCGGAACTTTTGTAAAACCTAAAGCACGAATCGGTTGCGATAATTCTAATTTACGTTTATCTAATTTGACCTTATACTGCTTGTTTAAGGCCTCCGCGATTTGTTTCGAAGGAATGGATCCAAAGAGACGTCCATCCTCACCAGCCTTCGCTTTAAGCTCTACAACTGTTTCTTCTTTTTCCAAGAACTCCTGCATTTTTTTAGCTTCTGCGAGAATTTCAGCTTCATGCTTATCTTGCGCTTTCTTTTGACCAGCAAGAGCACTGATACTACCTTTATTGGCTTCTTTAGCGTAGCCGTTTTTGATTAGGAAATTTTGTGCATAACCTGCAGGTACTTCTTTAATTTCCCCTTTTTTTCCTTTACCTTTGACATCTTGTAAAAAAATGACTTTCATACGATTATTCCTCCTCATACTAATTAATGATCCATCGCTTTTTTGAAACACTCGTACTTTTAAGCAACAACACAGAAATGTGTCGTATTTATTGACGTGCTTCAAAGTAAAACATGATAAGCCTAATAGCTCCGAATGAAAATAAGAAACAACAGATGTAGTATTTTTTTCTATTTTCATTGAAAGCGAAACTATGGAATTTGATCATACATTACATCTATATTTTGCTGGATCACTTTCAGCAGCTGCTCTTTTACCTCAGCTACCGTTACATTAGCTAATTGTACCGCAGCATTGGTAAAATGACCACCTCCGCCCAAATTTTCCATAATTAGTTGGACATTTATCGACCCGTTACTACGCGCACTGATACCAATTTGCTTATCTGTGCGTTTTGTTATTACAAAAGCTGCATTGATTCCTACCATTGATAATAGTGTGTCCGCTGTTTTAGCTGCTGTTACACTGTCGTATTCCTTTTCTTCGCTACCAGTAACAATGACCGTATCTGGTGTGACGTACTCGCTTTTGGCAATCAAACTGTTCATTTCCAAATAACTGGTTAAATCAGAGCTTAATAAATATTGTACTAAAGATGCATCGGCACCACAAGTTCTTAAATAACTCGCCACATCAAATGTTCGAGCCGTTGTGCGCACACTGAAACTTTTCGTATCCACGACGATCCCAGCTAAAAGTAAGGTTGCTTCAAGCTTGTCCAACTGTTTTTGTGTATTACTTTGATATTCGATCAATTCTGTCACTAACTCTGATGCTGATGACGCTGATGATTCAATATAAGCAAGCAACGGTTTAGCTGGAAATTCATCGCCTCGGCGATGATGGTCAATGATCACGACTTTATCAAATTGCTCATATAGCTCTTGCGAAATTGAAAGTGACGGTTTATGGTAATCAACCATGATCAATAAACTACTGTCAGTTTTTCTTTTCATTGCTTCCTTTGGTGTGATGATCTGTTTTGCCAGTTCAGGATAATTCTCTAATTCAGCCATTACTCGTTCAACATCAGGAATACTTTCATTCCTATCTAAAACGACCCAAGCTTCTTTTCCATGAAATTTAGCTAAACGTGCCATACCAAATGCCGAACCAATTGCATCCATATCAGGGAAACGATGCCCCATGATATACACATCCGAAGACTCAGATAATATCCCTTGGATTGCCGTACTCATTGCACGAGACCGAACGCGTGTTCTTTTCGCAACAGAAGCTGTTCTACCACCATAGAAAACCGGTTTAGCATTATCTTTAGCTTCTTTAACAACGACTTGGTCACCACCCCTTACTAATGCTGTATCCAAATTGGTTTGAGCCGTGTTACCTGTCTGACTTAATGTTTCCCCGCCGTAAGAAATTCCCATACTTAATGTAATCGCTATCTCTCTGTTACTGGATTCTTTTCTAATTTTATCCAAGATTTGAAATTTTGAATCCATCATCTTTTTTACATCTTCCAACTGAGCAATGAAAAAGTAACGTTCTGCATTTAGCCTTTTATAAAAAACGTGATATTCATCCATCCAATCGGAAACCATTGTGGTAATAAAACTATTCAAGTAAGAAATTTCTTTCTCATCCATATTATCTGTAATATCATCATAATTATCGACTGAAACAATTCCAATGGCTGTTTGCATATCTAATTTTTCATGATATAAGTTACTTTCTTCTGTGATATCTTTAAAAGTGATTGTATGCTGATTTGTGTCAACATTAAAACGGAAAACATGATCGCCGACTTTAAAAAAATCTTTGCCTTTTTCAGCAAGTGTTACATAGTTATTTATTAGTTCTGGGCTAATAAGTGATTGCCCATCTTTACAAAAAATTGCTTCTGCAAAGGGATTTAACCACTTAGCTTCTTTTGTACCAGAATCATAGTTTATGATTCCAACAGACACTTCATTGAAAGCATAGTCCAATGATTTTTCAGCAATAGTGCTTGCTTCTCTAATTTTTTCTGCATTCGATATCTCAATTTTTTTAATTAAATCAAAGATTCGATTAATCAAGATAAGATTAAGTATTAGTAATCCAGCAATATATATATATTGATTGGATATAAAGAAAAATAGTATTACTTCTAATAAAAAGAGAACGAATACAGAATCCAAAATCCGTTTCATTCTAATCTTTTTCATTATTAAGGCTCCTCCATTATTCTACAGATAAGTTTATTTTATCATAAAAAAGCTATTTCTGCGAACAGCAAAATGTTTCACGTGAAACATTTGAATATGTAAATTGAACGATTAGCTCTACTAGAGTATAATACCAGCTATTGATTTGGTCTTACCCTCATCATTCCTCATCTTGCTTAAAATTCATTAACTTATCCTCTATATAATTACTCATAACAAGAAACAAAAAAGAGATCAAAGAACTAATCCTTTGATCTCTAAGTAAATGCTATATTATTGCTCTTCACCAACAAATGGTAATAAGCCCATGATACGTGCACGTTTGATTGCAATTGTTAATTTGCGTTGATTCTTAGCGCCAGTACCTGTTACACGACGTGGCAAAATTTTCCCACGTTCAGAAATGAATTTTTTTAGTAATTCGATATCTTTATAGTCAATATATTCAATATGGTTAGCAGCGATATAATCGACTTTACGACGTTTACGTCCGCCTCTTCTTTGTTGTGCCATTCTTATTCCCTCCTATCAAATTCGTTTAGAATGGTAAATCATCATCTGAAATGTCAATAGTCGAACCTGAACCACTAAATGGATCAGAATCTCTATCGAAATCAGGCATACCGTTATTGCTAGACTGAGAGGATGATTGATTAAAATTGTTTTGTCCTGAAAAATTATTATTCTGTGGTTGTTGGAAACTTCCGCCACCAGCATTATAAGTTGGTGTTGAATCTGATCCATCTGTTGTCTGTCTTTGTTCTGATGCAGAACGAGACTCTAACAACTGGAAATTCTCACAGACAACTTCAGTCACGTATACACGTTGACCTTGTTGATTCTCGTAATTTCTAGTTTGAATACGACCAGTTACGCCTAATAAGGTACCTTTACGCGCATAGTTTGCCATTGTTTCAGCAGGTTTACGCCAAATCACACAGTTAATAAAATCTGCTTCACGATTTCCATTTGCATTCGTAAAGTTACGGTTTACCGCTAAGGTAAAGGTCGCAACCGCTGAACCACTAGATGTATATCGTAAATCGGGATCTTTTGTTAGTCTTCCAACTAATACAACGTTGTTAATCATTTAAACATCTCCTTTCGTCAATCCAAATGTTTCACGTGAAACATTTGGTTATGCTTCTTCCTTGATAATCATGTGACGGATAATATCGTCATTGATTTTAGCAAGACGATCAAATTCATTGATTGCTCCTGCAGTTGATGGAGAAGATACTTTAACGATATGATAGATGCCTTCACGGAATCCGTTCATTTCATATGCTAAGCGGCGTTTTTCCCAATCTTTTGATTCGATAACTTCTGCTCCGTTATCTTTTAAGATTGTGTCGAAACGTTCTACTAAAGCAGTTTTTGCTTCTTCATCAATGTTCGGACGAATAATATACATAACTTCATAATTCGTAACTTGACTCATTGATTTTCACCTCCCTATGGACTTTAGGCTCTTAGATTGCTAAGAGCAAGGAGAGTTATCTAAAATATATAGACTACTCACAATGTTTCATTATACAGCTAAAAGCTGATAAAATCAAGTGTTCTTAGCAATTTTTGATCATTTTTTTTAGCAATCATTTTTCCTCTCAGGTCTTACTTTAAATATACGTATAAATCAGCTAGTTTCATTTTTTTACTTATAATTCAGGTTATTTATTTTTCATGGTATACTTACCCTTGTTCGAAATTACACAAATAACTTAAAGTAGTTTGAAAGGATGCTGTCACATTGAATCAATTGTTAGAATACCAACCACTTAACTTGTACACGAACTATCTTGAGGCTGCAAGTAATACTCCAGAAACTGCCATTATCCATGATGAACCTTTACCTGCTTTTCCTGAACTTGGAACTAGTTACACATATCAATTAAGTCATGAGGCGATTTTAAATCGTGCTTATCAACTAGCTAGCTTGGGTGTTAAGGCTGAAGATAAAATCATTATATTCAAAAGCTCAAAATTCGATACTTATTTGTTGGCGGTTGCTGCTTCTTATTTGGGTGCTGTTCCGGCGATGATTTCTTATCATTTTCCGGCTGAAACGATTGAGGTTTTTGTTGATCGATTAGAAGATCCGTTTATTCTTTTTGATGATGAAACGGCAGAAAAAATAACTAACGTAACAAATAGTTCACCAGAAAAGCAAATTTCAGTGACCAGACTTTTACAAGCACCTGCTAATGAGGTACCTCAGGTGGAATTACCTAAAGATATGATTGCTTATATGACACACACCTCTGGAACAACTGGGATTCCTAAACTAATTTGTCACTCTGCCAATTCTATGGGTTGGCGTACAAAGTGGCAAAAAACGATTTTCACAAAAATTGCTGAGAAAAAACTGGTTGGATTTCATATTTCACCAGTTCACTCTCGCTTTAATATTGGAATCTCTTCTTTAATGGCAATGGGTTTCCCAATGATGCCATTATCGATATCAAATAGTGACTCTGTAGCTGGAATGCTCTTAAAGCATGAGCCGATTGCTCTTGAAACTCACCCAAACAATTTTGTTCAGTGGACCTCTTTGGCTAAAAGGTTGCCAGCAGCTTTTGCAAGTGTTCGTTATTACCATTCTACTTTTGATGCTATCAACAATGCTACAATGGCGAGCTTCTTAAACGCTTCAGAAAAAAATGAGCCCATTTTCCTTCAAGTTTATGGACAAAGTGAATGTGGTCCGATGATCTTAAAAGCTCATACTTTAGAATCGCTTAAAACTTCGGATGCACGTGATATGGGGGTTGGTTTAGAAGGCTTAACTGAAGCACGAATCGCAGATAAAGAAGGGAATGTGCTACCTGCTATGACGGATGGACACATCCAATTTTTATCTAAAGGACGCGCGTTAACCTACTATAAAGAAGATGATCGCTTCCAAGCAACTGTTTTTGGCCCTTGGTGGGATAGCGGTGATTATGGCTTTATGGATGAAAACGGGCATTTATTCCTTAAGGATCGTCAAGTAGATTTGATTGATAAAATTGATAGTAATTTAGCCATCGAGGATCATTTATTGGATGCTCTTGATTTTCTTCAAGAAGTAATCATCGTTAGAGCAAAAGACAATTCTCCTCAACCGATCTTAGCAGTTGATCCAAAACAAGGGATGGATTGGGATGCTTGGTGGGAACAAGTGACTGACTTGCCTCATTTAAATAAACCAATCATTATGGATTGGGACGAGATTCCTCGTACAGCTACGATGAAGGTACAACGACTACAGATTGAAAAATCGTTGAAAGAAGACTAAACAGCTAAAATAAAACAGCACCACAGACTAACATGAAAATTAGTTTGTGATGCTGTTTATTTTATGAATAAAGTATCGTAAATGCCATATTTCACTAACTTTTCTTGCGATAAAGAAACACCAATTCCCAAACCATCAGGCACAATGAGTTCGCCATTTTGAATTTCAAAAGGATCTGTAATGATGTCCTCATGATAATAACGGTCAGAAGCTGAAATATCTCCTGGAAAAGTGAAAATCTTTTGAGAGGCAAATTGTAAGTTTAAAGCTCTTCCCACGCCAGATTCAAACATTCCACCCAACCAGACCATTAATCCCTTTTCTTCACAAAAATCAACGATCTTCATTGCTTCTGTAATGCCACCTACTCTAGGAATTTTCAAATTAATACTCCGACAACTGCCCAAATAAAAGGCTAGCTCACAATCTTTAACTGTCCGGATATTTTCATCCAGACAAATATCTGTTTTCAATTCTTTTTGTAATTGTGCGTGATCAAGGAAATCATTCGCTGCAAAGGGTTGCTCAATCATAGCTAAATTATACGCATCTAATTGGATCAAATGAGGAATATCCGCAATGGTATAAGCCGAGTTAGCATCCACCATCAGAGGTATATCAGGAAATTTATTTCGGATAGCGTCGATTGGCTTTAGATCATACCCTGGACGAATTTTTAATTTAATGCGCTGATATTCTAACGTTACATACTCTGTAATTTGATCCAATAGCTTGGCTAAATCAGTCTGTATACCAACGCTAACGCCAACAGGAATTTGTGCTCTCGTGTTATTAAAGTAAGCTTTTAAGCTTTTACCATTACGTTTAGCATATAAGTCCCAAATCGCTGTTTCAAGGCTTGATTTAGCCATCTGATTCCCTTTTACTTCATCAAAGAGAAGCGATACTTCTTTAGGATGTTGAATATCTGCATTTTTCAATAAAGGCAGCAAATGTTTTTCAATAATGACTCGAGCTGTCTCAATGGTCTCTTCTATATAATCTGGCTGTTCAAAAGGAACCAACTCTCCCATACCTTGATTCCCCAGTTCATCGGTCACTAATAAAATGTCAAAGGCTTTCTCTGTCAAACGCCCATAACTAGTTTCAAATGGAATCCTTAGAGGCAGTCGAACACGATAGCGGTCAATACGGTTAATTTTCAACGCCATTTCCTCCTTAAGGTTTTATCTTTTTGCCAACTAACTACACACAAATGACACAACGATTGTCTCAAACACCTGTGGTTTTTCTAAATGGATACAATGACCTGTATCGTTAACAATTTCAATAGAAAAATCAGGCTGCATTTCTTGCATTTTTTTGGCAATTTGTTGAAATTTAACATCTAATTCTCCAACGATCAATAGCGTGGTGGCTTTTACCTTAGCTAATTCTTGCCAGAAATCTGGTTGAACACCTGTCCCCATAAACCACAAACTACACGCCAAACCAAAGCCTCGTTGTGAGAGCCGTTCTTTTCGAAGTGTCTGCTGAACCTTATGAGACACTCTTTTTTGGCTCTCGAAAAGCGGGAGGTTTTCCCATTTTTCAACAAAGGTTTCAATGGGATGACTCATAATAAAACCAGCTAATTGTTCATCAGAACGTTTACGCATCATTCGCTCTGTCTGTCCCTTTAAGCCAGGAGAACCGCTTTCTAAGATCAAGTGTCGAACCTTTTGAGGAAATAGACACGCAAACCCTAAAGCTGCTCTAGCGCCCATTGAATAGCCTAATAAAGAAAACTCAAAAATGCCCAATCGTTCAGTCAACAATGCAACATCTTGGCATAGACACTCCATCTGATAACGGTACGGATGGACATAGCAATCAGTTCTTCCATGACCGATCAGATCAATCGCTAAAATATTGAGCTCTCTTTCCTTTTGAAAAACAGGTGAAAATGTCTGACTAGTGCCTGTAAATCCATGAAAGCAAACCAATGTTGGCCGGTTTGGTTCATAGGCTGAAAGCCACTCATAATAATAATTTACGCCATTTATTGTCGTATTCATTTATTTTTCTCGAACTTTTTTTTTAATCCTGCAATTACTTTTTCGTACAGTTTGACATTGTCCTGACGGTCGCCGACAACTTCGATTATTTGGAATTTAGGTTGTTTCTGGGTTGCTTCCAGCAATAACCCTAACTGTTCTAAACTCTCGGCTTTTACATATGTTGCATTGTATAACTGAGCAACTAAAGAAAAGTCTAAATCGATCGGCGTTCCGAAAATTGGTTCAAAATCATCGGCTGCTAACTGACGTTGTGACAGAAAAGAGAAAATACCGCCACCATTATTATTTAGTAAAACAATTGTTAATGGTAAATTGTAACGTTTAGCCAATAATAAGCCATTCATATCATGATACAGCGCTAAATCACCGACTAACAAGACATTCTGACGATTCGGATTGGTCGCACACATCCCTAAAGCCGTTGAAACAATACCATCAATGCCGTTGATTCCACGATTACCAAATAGCTGATAGTAAGTCGTTTCAGCTGTTGAAAAGCGGTCTAAAAAGCGAATCGCATTACTATTTGAAACAAACAACTGACCGTTTTCCGCCATTTTTTTATGGACAAGAACACTTGCTGAGGTTTCATTTAATATCTTCATTTCACTCAGTTCATTTAATAGTTGTTCAGTTGTTACCTGCCAGTGGATCCACTGACCGCACCACGTATCTAACGTTTTCACTTTAACCTTGTCTATGATTGCTTGAGCAAAAGTTTGTTCTTCTACTTGAATGGCAACTTGCGTTTGTTTTAACTGATCTTGCCATTGACCTGTTTCATCAACGAAGTAGATTGTTGTTGGATCATTAAGTGATTGCAACCAGAACATCGTATTTTTAGAAATAGGTAGCATGCCAAAGCGAACTATAACTTCTGGGTGTTGGATCATGTCAACTTCTTGGATAAACAGGTCAGCATAACTCATGATCAAGGGACTATCTTTGCCGCATGATGTGATGTTTGCCAGTGGATCACTAATGATCGGCCAATTTAAGGTTTCTGCTAACTTGATAAATACTTCTGCTTCTGCTGGCGTGTGACTTCCACCTACAACTAAAACACCTTTTTTTCCTTGCCAGTCCCAAACACATTTAATCAGTTGTTCTTCTGATAATTGCTTTTTACCTACCAAAATTTCAGTTGTTTTTTCAGCGGTCAAGGTTCGATCTAAATTTGGTAGTAACGGTTCTCGCAGTGGAAAATTCAAATGAATAGGACCTTTAGGTGTTTGACACGCAGTATCTGCAGCACGCATTCCTTGCCAGTAAGCATAGTCCAACATCGTCTTCGTACCTTCTGGAATTGCCATCTCGATAAATTCTTTTACATGCCCTTGAAATAAGTGAAATTGGTCCATTGCTTGTGGCGCACCGACTTGCCGTAATTCATGTGGCCGATCAGTCGTCAAAACGATTAACGGAATATGACTAGCATACGCTTCACAAATTGCTGGGTAGTAATTCGCCGCGGCGGTTCCTGATGTACACAATAAAGCAACCGGCTTACTGCTAGCTTTGCTTAGTCCTAAAGCAAAGAAAGCTGCTGAACGTTCATCAACTTCAATAAATGTCTCAATTTTCTCTTGTCGATGTAATAATAACGCGAGTGGTGTGGAGCGAGAACCTGGACTTATCACAGCCTGCTCTACTCCACTGCTGATCATTCCTTCAACAAAGGTTTGTAAATAGTTTGTCATATCACTTTGATTTGTCATGATCTTCCCCACCTATTCCTCTTAACATCGGTTGAAATTTGATTTTTGTCTCGATTCTTTCTTGTTCTGCTTGAGAATCTTTAACGATCCCGCAGCCCGCATATAAGTAGCCCACATTTCCAGAAAATACTGCTGAACGAATCCCTACTGCAAACTCTCCAACATCTTCTTTAATAGCGATCCAGCCAATTGGAGCGCCGTATAGTCCTCGGTCTAACTGCTCATGTTCTTTGAGCCAAGTCAAAGCCAACTCTTTTGGTTCTCCACCTAATGCTGGTGTCGGGTGTAACTGCTGGATTCCGTTCAAGAAACGATACTCTTTTTGACGTTGTCCTTCAATCGGTAGATAAAGATGCTGAATATCGCGATTTTTTAATAATTTCGGTGTTCGAGCTTGAATCGTCGTTCCTGTCATCTGTTCTAATTCCTTAATGATTCTATCCACAACGATTTTGTGCTCTTGCTTATTTTTCATATCATTCAATAAATAATTACCAAGCTCATCGTCTTCAATCTCCGTTGTTCCACGTGAAACAGAACCAGCAATACTAGCCGTTGAAAACGTCTCTTTGGAGGCTTTTAATAAGCGTTCTGGCGTAGCGCCGATAAAGAGTTGTTCCTTCGCTTCTAAAACAAAAAAATAAGTATTTGTTTGCTGTTGTTGCAAGTTTTGTAAGATGACCTCTGCTTGGAAGGGCTGATCGCTCTTAACTTCCATCCGTCTAGCTAAAACAACTTTTTCTAGCGGTCCTACTTCTCGTAATTTCGCTACAGTGTCATCCACGACTGCCATCCACTCTGACACTGCGATTTCTTTCGCGGTTATTTGCGCGATATCATTTTTATTTATTAGCTCAGCATTCGTTAATTCTGCGAACTCTTCTGTAAGTTTTAACCATTTTTGCTGTAATATTTCTTTATTTGCAGCACTGAAATTTATCGAAAGGTATTGTTTTCCTTCGGTTTCTGTAAGTAGAAAGGTCGGCAAATAAAACAGCCCTTGTTCCATGCAACCCCAATCGTTTTGCCCAGTGTGTTTGCTATCAAAGGCAAATCCACCAACCAACATAGCCCCTGTACCTGTAATAGAACTATTTTGATAGATTTTCTCTTTTTCTTCTAAAATAAAAGCATCAACTTGTTCAAAGGATGCTTGATCATATGTTAATTCTTGCTCTTTGCCAAACCCAACTAGCGTAAAATTTTTCTCAGGTGTCTGCCAATAAAAACGCTCGCCTTTGAATTTTTTTTGCCCCTTCTCAAAAGAAGTACGCAAAAAATCAGGCTCTTCATTTATTTCTTTGACCCAGCTAAATTGACGGTACCCTTGTTCATAAGCTTGATCTAACTCTTTAGGAATGCTCATTTGCTTAAAAAAGCCTCCCTTTCTATTGTTGTTAAGCGGTGTTTCGCTAATTTTCCACTTGCTGTTTTGGGTAGCGAGTGACACAAATAAATTCGTTTAGGCAGTTTATATTTTGCTAAATAAGTTTTCGCAAAAGTATTTATTTTTTCCACTGTGATCAGCGGATCTCCAACGATATAAGCGACCGGAACAGCTCCCCATTTCTCGTCTGTTTCACCAACTACCGCTACTTCTTTTACACCAGGAAACTCTTGTAATACGTGTTCGATTTCTGTAGGATAAATATTTTCGCCGCCTGAAATGATCAATTCACTTAAGCGACTGACTAAATAAAGATATCTCTCTTCATCCAAATAACCCATATCTCCTGTTTTAAACCAGCCATCTATTGTCCATTTCACTTTTTGCCACTTCTCGCCATTTAAATACTGTGAAACAACATTTTTTCCTTTTAATAGGATTTCCCCGACTTCATTTTCTTGCAACTGTTTTTGATCAGCATCAACGATTTTGACATGCATGCCTAACAAAGGTTTACCAGCAGAGCCGATCTTTAGCGCAGCATCTTCAAAGCTCAACGCAACGACTTGGGAGCAAGTTTCAGTCATTCCGTATGATTGGATAACAGGAATTCCATAATGCTCACATTGTTCTAATGCTTTTGGTGAGATCGGGCCACCACCAAGCAACATTGCTTTGAAACTTGAACTATAGCCTTTCTTTGGATATTTTTCCAGTAATTCCTGCAACATAATTGCGACAACAGAAATCACGGTTCCACGTCCTTCAGCTAAATCTTCTGTTACTATCGTTGCATCAAATTTACTATATAAACGCAAGCTACATCCTAAGACTAGCTGCCGAACTACAATGGATAGACCACTAATATGAAATAGTGGAACTGGACAAAGCCAGCAGTCACTAGGTAAAATATTCATATTTTCTTGCGTTGCCAGAGCACTGGCAAGATGGTTGCTAAAACATTGCATCACACCTTTAGGTTTACCTGTTGTGCCTGATGTATACATGATTGAAGCTGTTGCTTCCCCTTGATAAAGCGAATGCGGTTCAATTAGCGATTCTTCTACACCATTTGATTTTGACATTTCAATACTCGTGATTTGAGTCAATTCTGACAGAAAAGGTACACTTTCAGTAGAAACCACTACCAGATTCACCTCAGCATCGGTCAATTGGTAGTGGAGTTCTTGTAAACTTAAATGTGTATTTAGCATAACTAGTTCTTTACCTAACTCCCACAAAGCTAAAATCGAAAAATACATTTCTTTTGAATTTCGGCTAAATAGAGCCACTCGTTTTTCCTCGTATGGAATCTTTGAAGAAAATGTTGCTGCCCAATGTTTAACTTCTCGTCCAACGTCAGCAAATGACCATGCTTCATCCTGCCAGTAAAAAGCAGGATGATTCGGTCTTTCATTTACTTGTTTTTGCAGCCAACTACTCATATTTGTCACCCTTTATGGAAATTTAGGAAATTGATCGAAATCAGGATCACGTTTTTCTTTGAATGAATCGCGTCCTTCTTTGGCTTCATCCATTGTGTAATAAAGCAGTGTTGCGTCTCCCGCTAACTGCTGAATTCCAGCTAATCCGTCTGTATCGGCATTTAAAGAAGCTTTGATCATACGTAATGCAAGCGGACTTTTCTTCAACATTTCTTCTGCCCATTCCATCGTTACATCTTCAACTTCAGTTAAAGGTACAACCGTATTGATCCAGCCCATATCCAATGCTTCTTCTGCTGAATACTGTTTACATAGGAACCACACTTCTTTAGCTTTTTTATGACCAACCACACGAGCTAAATAACCAGAACCATACCCACCATCAAAACTTCCCACATTCGGTCCTGTTTGACCGAATTTTGCATTGTCTGCTGCAATCGTCAAATCACAAACAAGCTGAAGAACATTTCCGCCACCAATCGAATAGCCTTTGACCATTGCAATAACTGGTTTTGGGATCACACGAATCAAGCGTTGTAAATCTAATACATTCAAACGAGGAACACTATCCTCACCTACATAACCACCATGTCCGCGAACCTTCTGATCTCCACCAGAACAAAATGCTTTATCGCCTGCACCAGTTAAAATAATCACACCGACATCTTGCTTATCACGGCTAATGTTAAATGCATCGATCATTTCCATAACAGTTTTCGGTGTAAAAGCATTATGCACTTGAGGTCGATTAATCGTGATTTTCGCCACTTTACCTTCTTGTTCAAATAAAATTTCTTCATACTCTTTGATCGTTGTCCAGTTTCTCATGAGGAAACCTCCTTATAATTTTAAAAGCTGAGCAGGCTCATTCAGCCTCGACAGGAAAATAGGAAATTATGACTGAGGTGTTTTTTGCCTCATTCATAATTTATCTTTTTCCCGAGAGGTTAGCCTGCGAAGCTAGATAGCATAAAAGCGGAACAAGCCGTTTAGCTCTGACAGAAAAATAGGAAAATATAACTAAGGTGTTTTTTGCCTTATTTATATTTTATCTTTTTTCCGAAGAGCTGGCTTGTGCAGCTAGATAGCATAAAAGCGGAACAAATCGGTTAATCCTGTAGAAAATTAGGAAATTATAACTAAGGTGTTTTTCTTTATCTTCTTCCCAGAAACTAGTCCGCAAAACTAATTTAGTTTTCAATGCTTCTATTATACACAAATATAGAAAATTTAAAATGGTAGGCGGTTTAGAGAGCGGTGAAAGATTGTCTGAAGTAGGATCAGAAGTAATTACAATTTTTTTAAATTGAACATAAAAAATCAATTATTTGCAGTATTTTATCATGTCGCCTTTTCTTACAGTTTGGTGACTGGAAGGATGTGTTTTAATGATCGACATGTTATTTGCTCCCCTTGTTGTTGCTATAATTGCTGGTGTTGTTGTTGTTTTATTTGAACATTGGCTAAAAATCAAAACAATAAGTAGCTGTTCCAACGACATTTAGCCCAAAAGAACACCTCACGGCTCCAATTCGTGGGGTGTTTGTGTTTTAATAACCGATACGTCTGATTACATTATTATAAAAACATAATTCAGACCAAATGCAAATTGTATAAGTATTAACTTTTTTAATTCTGTTGTATCCATTGATCCATTGTTGTACACATTTCTTCTAGAAATTGCTGATCCTTTTGAATTCTACCAATTAAATGCATCATCTTTTTTCGTGCAAACATTTCATCATGAAAGTATCTATGATTTTCTACTGTAGAATTGCTAAATTGAGTTTCTAAACTTTCAAGTAACGCTTCAACAAAAAATAAACTACTGATTTCTTCGTCTATAGTCAGTGTTAAATGTTCGATTTTTTCCACTAACTTTTCAAATTTTTGTTCATAATGATCTACCAATAAATACTCATTCCAAGTAATTTCTTCAACATTGCCATCACAAGGGAACTGAAATCCTTTGATTGTTTTTACGATACTTTCTGCTCTTGCCCAACTTTCTTGCTCTGATAACTTTTGGTTTTTCATTTTTAACATTTTATTCTCCTCTTTTCTCTTGATTGTTGATTTTCATCTTCTTTAGTGAGATAATGAGGATACAATGCCTCGTATCGGTAGATTTCAGGCTAGTCTTTGCTTAGGTCGTCAAACTGAAGCAAAGACTTTTTTTGTATCCAAACATCAAACGTCCATAAAAATGAACAAAAAAAACATTATTTGTTCACTAAAATCATTTTATCATATTTTTATATATTGAACAACTTTTTTTATTGATGTTCATTAAAAAGAACATTATACTTAATTTGGAGGTGCTATATGAAAAATAAACTCTATACTTTATTAAAAGAAAAAAATGTTAGTATTAGTGAGCTTAGTAATAAAACAGGACTATCACGTACCACACTTACTGCATTAACCAAAGATGATATTTTATTAAGCAAAACAAAAGTTGGAACTTTAGAAACTATCGCTAAAGCTCTTAATACATTTGTTTGTGATATTACTAATGAGAATTTTCAAGTTAAGATAGAACATCTATTAAGAGTAAGTCAAGATGACTTTCTAAAATTTTTTTCTAAAGAACCTAATTTCAAACATGTAGATGATTTAGCTTTTATCTATGTCGTAAAATTAGCCGTTTACACAGAAAGTGCAAAAAAAATTCTATATTTATCACTAAGTACTTACTATTTGCGTTTTTCTGAAATAGCAGAAATTTGGGATAGTTTAGATAATAATTATAGAAAATCAGATTGTCCTCAAACATTCTCCGTTAATATTATGGATGATATTGACTTTTTACTTTTGAAAAAACAACATTCCAATTTTATTAAAGATTTAAATATCAATCCCTCTCAAGATTTAATTACAGAATATGATTTAATAAAATATAATCTTTTTCCTGTTATATTTGAATCGTTAGGAGAACGATTAAAAAAAGAATTCCTTTCTTTAAATAAAGAAATCTTAAATTACTATAAAAACGATGAAATTTGGATGCCAGATCTTGTCATTTTTAACTTGGAAACAATAGTAAATGGATGTGACATTGAAATTAATCTCTTACCTAACTATGAAATAGAGGTCCCTTTCATTTATGGATATTCTTTCTCTTCAAAGAAAGTTATCCAACCAAAGATTTTAAAAAATACGATCTTGACTGGATATGATGGTTGGAAACATAGACGGTAAAAAAATTCCTTGATACAAGTAAAAAACTTAACTTGTATCAAGGAATTTTTATCAATTAAAATACAGAAATTAAGCGATAAATCATACAAACAACACGGAATTCGGACATAAAAGGTATGAATAACTTATCCAATATTAAGTCTTAGCTATTTATTCATAACTTTTCATGATCTTCTCGTGTTGCTTATAGGCTTTTAGTATCTCTAGCTTTAGCGACTCATCTGAACCATAATCACCATTAAGCATACTAACTATTATCTTTTTACACAAATCTACTGACATAGCATTCGAAGCCACTAACACAACAAATCGCTCCATTTCTATTACAAATTCTGCTACAATTCCACTATAACCATTAAAAATTAAAAATGCTGTTGATAAAGCAATAGCACTCCTCTTATTTCCATCTTGAAAACAATGAAATTTGGCTATACTTAGAAATAAGTGAGTTAATTTGTCTTCAAATTCTGGATAATATAAATCATTTTGTATATGCTCTAATACACTTTGGAGCGATCCTGGATTTATAACCCCATTGTATGTATTATCACTGATTTTCATTGTATTATTATATATTTCATGAACTGCCTTCTCATCTAAATACCACAAACAATCTTTCATATCATCTATCCTTCAAGCGCTTGAAGACATCCTGCATTTTGTCTAGTCTTTCATTTAGTTCCATACTTTTTTCTCCAATAAACCGTTCATATTCTCCCTCATCAATCGGAACAATATAATCTTCAAGAGACTCATGCATTGCATTTCTAAAAACAAAATCCCTACTAGCCATCTTCATTCTTGCCTTTGCAATTAGAGGTTTCCATAAAGGCATACTACTAAATTCTTTTATAATTTCATTCAATTCTTGCGGTGTAATTTTTTGATTTCCTTTTTCTAAATATTTCCTTTTCATACAATCTGCTAAGCCACTTTCATATGATGAGACTAAATCAATTATCTCCGAGTACATTGTCTCTCTTACCCTATCATTATTACTAAGTTTTAATATCTTCTTGTATTCTTTTGCACGCTCTTTAAATATCGATTGATATATTTTATCTGTGTACACAGCATATTTTACTGGCCCCATTTCCAAATAATTATTTAATGCATCTGTATATTGTTTACGATAATTTTCGTTAATAAAAGCGGATTTAATATAATCTTCATCTCGTTGATTGATATATTTTGTATTCCCACCAACTTGTTTATTCATCACGTCAATCACGATATCTAATATTGTATTTCTTACAGCTTTAGCTTGATCACTATTTTGAAGTAGCATTGCATAGTTGAGCAACGTTCGAAAGCTTGACACGCTTAGGTTCACCACTTTGTGACCGACATCAATGTCGGTCACTTCAGCAGCGTTCTTCTTAAACTCTTGTAGTTTTTTCCCAGATAACATTTTTAGGTCATTACCTTCTAGCTCTTGCCTATTATCTTCTGTAACTCTTTCAATAGTTCTTATATCAACATCAAAAAAAGACGATACCTGTTGTCTTGTATAATAAATGATACCGTCCATTTCAATGCCAGATAAATTGAACTGCTTTTCTGCTTCTTTCATCGCTAATCTATTGTTTAAAATATTTTGTCTTTCTAATTTAGAATCTGATAATTCAGCCATAAGTATACCTCCTCGTAATGTATTATAACGAAACTACTTGAATTTTTTAATTTCAATTACTTGCAATTTTATTTAGATGGTAATTATCTTAATTCTAACACAGCAAAGCTCAACTACAACATTCCACTTGTTATGACATATTATCTTCAATATGTTAACAAGATAAAATCAACTAACTTCTTTAAAGTCTTTCCGCCATAGAAGATAATGGCATAACCTCTAATCTCAACTGACTCATCGCTTGAGAGTATATTTTGCCACCATTACCTTCAATCATTTTACCTGCACTTCCCGTAATCTTCTCTAAATGAACTGTTGCACCAAAAAATTTCTCTACGGCTTGCCTTTTTACTTGATCTAATTCTGGCTGTAATTCATTCTTCTTACTCACGCATTTAGCACGTAATGCAACTAACTGTAATCTTTTTTTCTCTTTCTTTTGATAATCTGCTAACTGCATTTTATACAACGTCAGAACAGCAGTATTTGGTTCTTTCAATCCAGATTCAAACGTAATTTTTTGTTGCAGGTTTGAAATCGTATCACCATACGACTCGCCACCTAAATTTAATAAATCATCCATACATAACACTCCTAAAAAAATACTTTATCGAACATACCTCTCGTGTAGGCATCAGCTTCTTCCGCTATTTTTGCTGACGACATTAATTGTTACGCCTTTTCTTCTATTTTCATAGATACAGTATCGATTGATTGAAATAATTCTTCCGCAATACTTTCATCTATCAAAGAAACATTCATTCCGCTTCCATGAGGAAAAATTGATTTTAAGACATCTTCAATTTCATGATGCTCCAACTCAGAAAACTCTTCATTTCCGATAATTTCACTTCTCATTCGTTCTATTTCATCTACTTCAAAATCTATGTATTTCAACAAAATACGCTTCATATCTTGGTACTCTTCCCCAATCAATCCGTGAATACCAGCAGTATCTCGCATAAATTCTGGGGAAAACATGACATTAATTGCACCATCTTTCCTGAAAATATTTCTAAATGTATTCGTCATATGACTAGCAATTAGCACATCTAATGATTCGCTATCGACTAAAAAGCATTTCCCAATTCGCTTGCCTTTTGGTATATAACCAACAGGATCCCAAGAATGACGGTAATCAACAATTTTATTGTCATAGTAACCAGTATCAACTTTCACTTGATAATCTTTTGGTAATAGTCGATAAGCTCTTGCAGAAGCATAGGTCACTGCTTGTTTATCTTTTAAGACAGCCATGTATTGTGCTAAAGCACCACCTAGACTATGACCTGTAAAATCATAACTTTTTGTCTCGTTATCCCGTAAAGTTTCATCAACAAAGTTTTCATACCCTAGAAATTGATTACTTACTCTATTTGCTAGTGAGTCATTGGCGTCTTTAATTTCAGAAGGTTTGAAACCTATTCCCAATGTAGAAAGATTTTGTTCCCAATCAATTGCACTACTTGTTCCTCTTGAAACAAAAGTTATATTTGTATACTCCTTTATTTTTCCTGATAGCATGTCTTGGTATTCTTTATCTGAAACAACTGCGATTCCTTGAAGATCACTTACTGAATGATCGACTGAGTTTATAACTCGCCAAATGGTATTATCTGACAACCTGATAGGACTTCCAATTTTCAAACTCTCATTATCGTAGGCTTTTTCTGATAAACCAAAATATTGTTCATCTGTTAGTTGTACCATATCCCGACCTCCTGTATAATTAAATCGACTAATAGTATAACATGGGGTGGCTATGAAAAAGAATAAAATTACTATTTTAATTTTAATAATTTTAATTTTGATAACAGGGGGGCTCTTTATGGGGAAAAATAAAGACATCGATATACAAAAAAAAAGAATCGAAGAATATGTACGGTATAATTACAACAATATTGAATCAATAACATTCACAGATTCAAAAAAAGTGCCAACTGGTAGTACGTATGTTCATGGTTACATAAATGAAAAAAAGAATTTAAGTTTCTCTGCTTGGCTGACACCAAATACGTTTGAAGGAGAATTTACTAATAGCCCGGAGCTCGATCAATTAAGTAAATATGAAAAGAATAAACTTCCAAACGAAATTGAAAAAGAACAACAAGTAGAAGAAAATAACATAAATCAATCCTCCACTTGGTTTTCTGATAAATATAGTCAATAAGGTTATTATGAAAAATAAAAGTAGCTAAGCTTACGATCCAGCTTAGCTACTTTTATTTTATTCCATGTAAGTGCTATTTGTAGGTACCACTTGCGCTCCAAACGGCATCAATGCTAGCTTAGCTAGTTTAAATGATTGCATCCCAAATGGTATTCCGATAATTGTCACACATAAAATAACTCCGCTGACGCAATGTCCTACCGCCAACCAAAAACCACTGAAAACCAGCCAAAGGATATTCACTAAAAACGAGGTTGTACTCGTGCTATATACAACTCTTTTTCCAAATGGCCAAAAGCTCAACCCTGCAAGCTTGAAACACTGTAACCCAATCGGAATTCCAACAATTGTAATACACCAAAAAATTCCAGCTAAAAGCCATGTCAAACCACCAAAGAAGCCTCCAAAAATAAACCAAATAATATTACCTAGACAACCCATTCTTAATTCCTACTTTCTTCTTAATTCATTATAAAAATAAATTATACTACAAAATTAGAAATTAAACCTTCGCTTTATGCATAAAATTATCTGTTCTTTTTTCGAAAGACTCTCCTGCAAACTATTGATAAAGTAGCTGTATTGAATAAAAAAATACACAGTCTTTATTCAATAGAATTGTAGATAAATAGGAGCTGGATAAGATGAAAAAATTAACGAACAAAATAGCTTTAGTCACGGGAGCAAGTAGAGGGATCGGTCGTAGCATTGCGCGACGTTTAGCAAAAGAAGGGGCATTTGTCATCGTTCACTATGCGAGAAAAGAAGATGAGGCAAAAGCAGTTGTTCAACAAATTAAACAGGAAGGTGGTGAAGCTTGCCTGATTGGAGCAGATTTTAGTACACTAGCTGGGATTCAAACATTTTATGAAACATTGGATCGAACACTTTATAAAAATAAAAATACGCAAAAAATCGATATTCTTGTCAATAATGCTGGAATTGGTCAAGTAGTGGGTTTAGAAGAATCCACTGAGAGCTCTTTCGATGAAGTGATGCAGTTAAACGTTAAAGCACCCTTTTTTGTTACACAAGAAGCTTTACCTCGATTGAATAATAAAGGACGCATTATTAACATTTCGTCCTTTGTTACACGCGTAGCTTCTCCGGACGTATTTACTTACAGTATGTCTAAAGGAGCGATTGATACATTTACCCTTCTTTTAGCTAAGCAATTAGGATCTCGTGCCATTACAGTCAACGCAATTCAACCTGGTATTATCAATACTGAAATGAATGCTGACACCTTAAAAAATCCCGAAGGACAAAAATATGTATCCAGTTTATCCATCTTTAATCGTTTGGGTGAACCAGAAGATATTGCTGATATTACAGCATTTTTAGCTTCTGATGATAGTCGCTGGGTTACAGGACAGCTAATAGATGCAAGTGGTGGAACGCATTTATAATTTATAATAATGATTAGTTGCACGATTAAAACGGCTAGCATATACGATCCATAATTCACCTATGGTATACTTAAATAACAAAGATAAGGAAAGGATCGATTTTAGTGCATTTACTAGACTATCTAAAAATCGAAACAACTGAACTATCAAAAGAAAAAGTTGTCTTAACAATGAAAATAGAAGATTATCATAAACAACCTTATGGCGTTTTGCATGGAGGAATGAATGGCATTTTGATTGAAACAGCTTGTAGTTTAGGTGCCAATGAGCAGCTAGATCAGGATTCATATGCAGCTGGTATCGATCTTCAAATCAACCATCTAAAAAGTGTTGCCGATGGAGCGTTGACTGTAGTTGCTACAGCTGATCGCATTGGGCAAGCCATCCAAGTTTGGGAAGGTAAAATCTTTAATGCTTCTGGGGAATTGACTGCTGTTGGCCGTTGTACATTAATGAGTCGTAAAATAAAGAAGTAATAACCAAGGGGTTGGAACAAAAGCCTGTCTCTAAGGGAGCTGTTTTTTAAACCACCGTTTATGCGAATTTTAAAGGTCTGTGACATCATAACGCTAAGTGTTATGATGTCACAGACCTTCTTTGTTATCTTTTAAAAAATCGTTCTTGCTAATCCAATCAGCATTCCCATCACTGGCACTAATACCCAGATCCATGAATTCCAATCATTTTTATTCTCTTCTTTCATTGTTGCTAAACGTAATCTCAAGTTTTCATTTTCTAATTTCAATGCTTCGATTTTTTCATTTTGGTTTGTCAATTTCATCCGCTCCTAAATTAGTTGATAAACTTATTATGACGGATTCTACAACAGAAAAATAGACGCTTTTGTCAGGAATCAACATGACAAATGTCATCCTTTTTTCAACATAAAATTTAGCCTTAAACTAGATTATTTCCCCTGTAATAACTTTTAAATTCATTAGTAAAGAGGTCATTACCTCTAATTCTCTTTGATCCACCTCTGAATATTTTTGATTCATGATTTTTTCTCTTTCTTTTTTGACAAGTAAATACATTACATTTAATTCTTCTGAGGTTAGATTTGATAAGTAAACGTGATTCGGTTCTGAATAGGCAAAAGCTTCTATTTCAAATGTTTCTGGATTTCTTTTCAAACTTGTTCTGATCTGAAAACCATTTGAAAAGGTGATCATCTCGACATAAAGATACTCTGAAAAGGTGATTGGTCTACGCTCATAAATAGTCGTTTTTCCTCCGAATATTTCCAGTATGTTTTCAAGAAAGTTTGATAATGCCGTTCCAATATTTAATTGCTTTGAAAAAGTTTTTGATAGTAATAATTTCTCTTGTGTCATCATTTTTACCTCTCACTTCTTATTACCCTTTATTATAATCATACTTTTTTCCAAAACAAAGCAAAACGATATTTCATTTTTTTATATTTTAAATTATAATGTCAAATTTCAGTAATTTTCACCTCAATATCGCTTGATAATTTTGTTTCTTTAGACTAAAAGCCGCACATTTTCTGCAATGTGCGGCTTTTAGGGAGATTTTAATAAATTTTATTGTTCTTTTTTTACTTGCTGAAACTTCCATAATGTATAACCTAATATCAATAAAAGAATTAAAATAACAATTCCCATGATCACAATGATATATAGCCATGAAGAATGTTCTGGCGCTTCGTCAACAGATTTTTTGTTTAAAGTATTCGCTTCTTTTTGATCAATTGAAAAATCTTCGCTAAATGTCCACGTTCCCTCAGCATTGACTAATTTTATTGTATAAGTATATTCTCCTGATTTAAATTTATCATTCAACATAGTAAATAAAGAAAATTCACTATTGGGAGCAAAGCTCATACCGTTTCGTTTTTCTTGGACGATAGCTGTTTTTTGCCCTTTTTTTGTAATAGTGAAAGTTCCTTCCACTTGCTTCATTACTTTCGGTTGAGGATTTTTAACTAGCATTTGAACGGCATTTCTTTTATTGATTTGTGTTAATTGGACTGGACCACCTTGCAAATTTGGTGTGATGTCTTGATCGTTTTCTGACAGTTGAACTGCAATGGCATATTGAAACTCATTTTTAATCATTTTTTTTGAGTCGTCTTTATCGTCTTGCTTTTTAGCAATCGTTATGCCGCCTAAAATCACGCCATCAAAAGAATTTTTTGGTGCAGTTAATGCTATGTAGATGACTTTTTCTTCCCCACTTGCAATGGAAATCGTCTGTTCTCGCTTTTCAACTAAATCCGAAAATTGTTGCTTTGATTCAATTGATTTTACACTTGGTTGGCTATAATCTACAATTCCGTTCATATTTGTTGTCGCTGAATTTACGCTGACTATGTACTCTGATGTTTTATTTGCATAATTCGTGATTTTGATAGGCAATTCTTCTTTTTTTTCTGAGGAAGTACGGAGATTAAAATAACTGTTATTATCACCGATTTGACTCCCCGTTATCTGAGGTTTAACTGTAAAATCGATACTTTCCTCAGCCTTAGCAATAGTTGGACTTAGACTCAAGAAAATGGAAAGTATACTTAGAAACAATAGAATCGATTTTTTTTTCATATTTTTAAATTCCTTTGCTATTTATTCAATTAGTAAGAAAAGAGAGCGAACTCTTTATTTTTCATCATTCAAGAGAATGAGACAGAAAGGTTTAGCATCATTTGTTCGGATTTTAAGGGTCTGAGATATAACTCGACGAGTTATTCTCAGACCCTTTGTTTCATATTTCTTAATTCCCCTCTGGACCGCTTGTTAATGTCCATTTTAGTGTTGTGCTGTATGTTGCTGCTTTTACACTGTTTGGAACATTCAAGGTTGCTTCAAAAGATTTATCCTGTACTAATTCATAACTATCTGCTTTGGCTTGTGACGCAAAAGGTTGAGAAGCGGTATTTACTGCGTTAGAGACACTTGAAATATCAATCGTCATTGCATCATCCCACGTTGCAACAGTTGCTTTGGCTAGAGATACATCCCACCCTACATAACTTCCTCTATAATCAGTAACAGTGATTTCACCAGGTTTCTTAATCGTTTTCGACGCTGTACCATCTAATGTCAGTGTACCAAAGTTAATTTCATCTGTAGCTGAAATCAACAATTCGCCACCTTCGACAGTCGTCTTAGCAACGGTTTCACCTTCTAATACGTCTGCTTGTGCTGGCATTGCAACCAGCATTGTTCCTAACAAAATTCCTGTTACTCCACTCATTATGACACGTTTCATATATTCTTCTCCTTTTTATTTCACTTATGCTAGTAAAATATTTTTAATAAATTTGTTGTTTACTTTTTATTGAAACCTCTAATAATTTGAAGAGAAATTATTTTGTTAAACCAATCTTCTCATCGTTCGTTTAGCATTTATGGTCCTGCAGTTAACGTCCATTTTATTGTTCCTGTATATGTTTGAGCTTTCAGTGGTTCATTGGCTGGAATACTTAAGAATAAGCCACTTTTTGAGTCCCATGTCTGCAAGGGAGTCGTTTCAGACGGTGCGTTAGGATCATCTTCAAGCGTTGAATTAAAAATTGGCACCGCGGAATGATTCAAAAATTGTTCCTGTGCATTATCTGAGTCTTTATAGACGACGTATTGACTTAATAAGCTGCTATCATCCATAGCTAAACTTAATGCATAATCTCCTTGCAAACCAGCGCCACGGCTATCTTCGATGGACAATCCCGAAAGATCATTAATTTTACTATTTCTGCCAACTAGTTGCTTCTCTGGACGGAGTGTAAAATCATCAAAAGTAAGAGATTGCGGCACGGATAGATTTAGTGCTCCTTCTTCCACCAGTACAGTAACTGGATAATCATACTGAATTTTTTTTCCGGAACTAATTGTTTGTTCTACTCTGATTATCGCTTCTTTTTTGCCGAAACTAGTGGCATCAGGATACGATACAAATTTCTTCGATACATTAGACAGACCTTTTGAATCAAGAAGGTCATCAATATGTTCATCAAAATAACTTTCGCTTGTATAGATCGGAACGCTTATCTCGGTCGTTGAAAAAGTAGTCAATTGGATTAAATTTAACCCTTCTTCAGTGACTTCATAATAGACGTCATTTAAGCCGCTAGTGTCATCTGAAAAATACTCATTTCCAACGAAATACAGCCACGCTCTTTCGTATTTTTCGCCGGTTTTTCGCCCGTGCCAGACTTGAACAATATCGCCTACCTCAATACTCGCACGTTCTCCTATTTCATTGTTCCATGCTTCTTTGATTTGTGTAGGTGTATCTTTAGAGTTTAAAGAAAACTGGCGACTAGGAGATAAATTTAAGTTCAAAATACCTAAGTCATCTGCCTGATAAAATGAAACCGTAGAAAAAATTGAATTACCAAATGTTGGCAATGAGCCATAGGTTAAACTACTTGCTCCTTGGCCAGGCTCCATTGATAAACTCGGACCTGCTTGAAGCGTTAATACCGATACGATTCTTCGAGTACTTGTTTCTGTCCATTCGCCACTGATCGCAATGCTGTTGCCCCAGCGCACATTTATTGGGACTTGTACGTCTATCATTTTTGAATTATCTGCGTTTAGGACTATTTGAACAGTTACTCTTTTTTGCCCTGTTGTATCAGTAGGTAAAGAATCTTTGAGTACAACTGTATACTCATCTTCTGTTAAATTTTGCTCTCCCAACTTCACATCCTGGACAAATGTATACAAATCATATTCATTGTCCTTTGTACCTAAAGTAGTTGTTACTGTATTAGGTTTAGCTGTGAGTTTAACCTCTTCAAACGTTATTTTCAGATCTTTTTGAATCACAAATTCTTCACTATCCCATGTATTTTGCGAAAATGCACCCGACAATGAATATGTAACTTCTTGTTCATTAACCGTAGGAAAGAATCGATTTAAAATAACAACATCTACTTGATCTTTCGCTATTTCATCATCTGCTATTGTTATTTGTTCAATCACTTTTTCTTTAATAAATGCTTCATCAATGACTGTTTCTTTTTCTACAACACACTCTGCTTTTGCCGCCACAACTACATTAGGAGATGCCAGTATCGGAAAATTTTCTTCTACTTCTTGAGCATCATTGAAGGTACCTTCCCGGTATTCTAATGCATTAACATAATTTGGACATACTAAGCCAACAAAAAAGAGGAAAGCACTTGTTTTATATAGTATTTTTTTCATGTTTTTTAATTCCCATTTCAAATTAAACCGTTAGTAATAATTTTTACCTACTTCATAAAAAGTCATATTATATTTCTTGCTAGTTTCAAAAAATAGTCACTCTATTTTTATGTAATTAGTTACTGCCTTGATCTCTACGATCTAAATAAAAATTCTAACCGAAATCTCATTTAACTTTTTTTTACACGAGCCTCCTCTTCATTATTATTTTCAGTTTACTTTACAAAAGGTAACAATACCTAAGTTAACACAGCATTAATTCATATTCAATAACTATTAAAAAAAAATTAGAGAAAAAAGTTTTTATTTCTTTTTTTTATATTTATATTTTTTAATATCATCAAAAAAACAACGAAACATAAAATATGACTACCACTATCTTGATTCTTTTCCGATACTTATTGAAACCATTCACTTACTTTTTATTTTACTAATTATAGAAAATATATGTTGGACAAAGATTCCACTTTTTTCGTTCACTTCATCCTCTACTGTAAGCTTAAGAATAAGAAGAAGAGCCTGAGACAAAACTAAAAATCAGTTTTATCTCAGGCTCTAAATCCGAATAAGCGGCGAGACAAAAGCAGCTAATACGCTCCGCTTCGATCACATCAAATTCTTAGTGCACTTTTATTCCTCTATTGTTGTATCTGTATCTGGTGTTTCAGTTTCAACAACTGGTGTTACCTCACCTTCAACTTCTTCAACGATTTCAGCTGGCTCAGGCTCTACAACGGCCATCGTCACAACTTTTGCATCATCTTCCATTCTCATCAAACGAACACCTAATGTCGCGCGTCCTGTTTGAGAAACTGAATCGACGTTGAAACGAATAATGACCCCTTTATTGGTGATCACTAGAATATCTTCATCCCCACGAACAGTCGTAAGTCCTGCTAGCGGACCATTTTTCGCTGTGATATTAGCTGTCTTGATCCCTTTACCGCCACGACCCTTCACAGGGTACTCAGAGGCTTTTGTGCGTTTACCGTAACCATTTTCCGTCAACACTAGAACTTCCGTGTCAGCGTCCAGTAAAGAGGCTCCTACGACGTAATCTTCTTCTCTTAGACGAATACCACGCACACCAGATGCTGTACGGCCCATATCACGAACGGCTGTTTCAGCAAATGTCACAGAATAACCATTATGCGTTCCGATGATCATGTTTTGTTCGCCGTTGGTTAAAACAACATTGACTAATTCGTCATCTTCTTTCAAACCAATTGCGATCAAACCGTTACTTCTAATGTTAGAAAAAGCTTTAACCGCTGTACGTTTAACAGTACCTTTACGAGTCGTAAAGAATAAATAGTGCCCTTCTTCGGCTTGTCCTTCGACAGCGATGATTGCTTGGATCTTCTCACTAGAGTCGATACCTAGCATGTTGATCACAGGGATTCCCTTCGCTGTTCTGCCGTATTCAGGAATTTCATAGCCTTTAGCACGATAAACTTTACCGTTATTCGTAAAGAATAATAAGGTATCGTGAGTTGAACAAGAAACAAGGTTTTTCACGAAGTCATCATCATGAACGCCCATTCCCTGAACACCACGACCGCCACGGCGTTGTGCTCTAAATTCACTGTTCGCTAAACGTTTAATATAGCCATTGTTTGTCAGTGTAATAACAACTTCAGCTTCTTCGATCAAGTCTTCATCTTCTAAACTTAGGACTTCACCAACTAATAATTCTGTACGGCGAGCATCGCCATATTTATCATGAATCTCACCTAACTCTGTTTTGATGATCTCAATGACACGTTCTGGTCGAGCTAAGATATCATTCAAATCAGCAATGAATTTCAATAATTCTTGGTATTCATTTTCGATCTTATCACGTTCTAAACCTGTTAAACGGCGTAAACGCATATCCAAAATCGCTTGTGCTTGACGATCAGAAAATTCAAAGCGTTCGATCAAAGAAGCTTTTGCTTCATCATCTGCTTTTGAATTTCGGATAATTGCAATAATCTCATCAATGTGATCTAAGGCAATTCGCAAACCTTCTAAGATATGCGCACGTGCTTCAGCTTTTTTCTTATCAAATTCTGTACGGCGTGTAATAACTTCTTTTTGGTGCTCGATATAATTTTCAAGAATTTCTTTCAAGCTTAAAATCTTAGGAATCCCTTTTTCGATTGCCAGCATATTAAAACCAAAAGAGGTTTGTAATGCTGTCATCTTATACAGATTATTCAAGATAACAGAAGCACTCACATCACGACGAACATCAATGACGATCCGCATACCTTCACGAGAAGACTCATCACGTAAATCAGTGATTCCTTCAATCCGTTTTTCACGATGCAATTCTGAAATTCGTTCAATCAAGCGCGCTTTGTTGACCATATACGGCAGCTCAGATACTAAGATACGTTCTTTACCGTTCGGCATATCAACGATCTCAACTTTCGCACGAATCGTGATCGATCCTCGACCTGTTTCATAGGCGCGGCGAATACCTGATTTACCCATCACTAAACCACCTGTAGGGAAATCTGGTCCAGGTAATACTTCCATCAATTCATTGGTTGTTGCATCTGGATTTTCCATCAATAGACTAGCAGCTTCGATTACTTCCGCTAAATTATGTGGTGGAATATTCGTTGCCATCCCTACAGCAATCCCTGTCGTCCCGTTCACTAAAAGGTTAGGGAAACGTGCTGGTAGTACATCTGGTTCTTGTTCTGAGTCATCATAGTTTCCATGAAAATCAACAGTATTTTTATTGATATCACGCAGCATTTCCAAAGCAATCTTACTCATTCTAGCTTCGGTATAACGCATAGCAGCAGCACCATCACCATCGACAGAACCGAAGTTTCCGTGTCCATCAACTAGCATACTGCGATAGCTAAACGGTTGAGCCATCCGCACCATTGCTTCATAAATGGATGAATCACCATGTGGATGGTACTTACCCATAACATCCCCAACGATACGAGCTGATTTTTTATGTGGTTTATCAGGTGTTACACCTAACTCATTCATCCCATATAAAATACGACGATGAACCGGTTTTAACCCATCACGAACATCCGGTAATGCACGAGCCACAATAACGCTCATTGCATAATCAATGAAGGATTCTTTCATTTCACTGGTCAGATTGACGTCTTGAATGTTCTCTTTGATTTCTTCACTCATGAATCTATCTCCTTCTTAATTAAATATCTAGATTTTTCACGTAATGGGCATTTTCTTCAATAAATGCTCGGCGTGGTTCAACACGGTCTCCCATCAACATTTCAAAAATTTGATCGGCTTCGATCGCATCATCGACACTGACACGTGACATTAAACGTTTTTCAGGATCCATGGTTGTTTCCCATAATTGATGATCATCCATTTCTCCAAGACCTTTGTAACGCTGAACACTTGGTTTCGGACTAGCTGGTAGTGTGGCTAAAATTTGAGCCAATTCTTCTTCAGCATTTTTCCCTGGTTGAACGTAGGTGATATTTTTTCCTTGTTTGACCCCATATAACGGCGGTTGCGCAATATATACATAACCCGCTTCAACAACTGGACGCATAAAACGATAGAACAACGTCAATAACAGCGTACGAATATGTGCGCCATCGACATCGGCATCGGTCATGATTACTAATTTGTGGTAACGCGCTTTCGATACATCAAAATCAGCACCAAAACCTGTTCCCATCGCTGTGAATAGTGAACGAATTTCTTCATTGGCTAAAATTTTATCCATGCTGGCTTTTTCAACGTTTAAGATTTTCCCACGAATCGGTAAAATCGCTTGGAACTCACGACTACGTCCTTGTTTTGCTGAACCGCCGGCTGAATCTCCTTCGACGATGAAAATTTCGCATTTTTCAGGATCTTTACTTGAACAATCGGCTAATTTACCAGGTAAATTACTGATTTCAAGTGCGCCTTTACGACGCGTCACTTCACGTGCTCGTTTAGCAGCCATACGAGCTTTAGACGCAAGTAAGCCTTTTTCTACGATTTGTTTCCCGACAGTTGGGTTTTCCATCAAGAACTTATTGAAATACTCAGAGAATAAACGATCTGTAACAGTTCGAACTTCTGAGTTTCCTAATTTTGTTTTGGTTTGTCCTTCAAATTGAGGTTCAGGATGTTTGATGGAAATAACGGCTGTCAATCCTTCACGAACATCTTCCCCTGTTAGGTTTTCGTCATTTTCTTTCATGATCTTTTGTTTACGTGCGTAATCATTGATAACACGTGTTAATGACGTTTTAAAACCTGATTCATGAGTACCGCCTTCGTAGGTATGGATGTTATTTGCGAAACTTAATAAGTTAGTATGGTAACCATCTGTGTATTGCATAGATACTTCAACGATAATATCTTGTTGTTCCCCTTCAATAAAAACAGGTTCTGGGAATAAGACATCTTTATTCGCATTCAAATGCTCTACGTAACTTTTGATCCCGCCCTCGTAATGAAATTCTTTCAAGACAGTTTTTTCTTCACGTTTATCTTCAATAGAAATTTTTAGCCCTTTATTCAAGAAGGCTAACTCTCTAACACGTGTTGCTAATTTATCAAAGTTAAATACAGTTGTTTCTGTAAAAATTTCCGGATCTGGAACAAAATGGACAGTCGTTCCATGGCGCTCTGTGTCACCGATCACTTTCAAATCATCTCGGACAGCCCCTTGATGGAATTCTTGGAAATAAATTTTACCTTCTTTATAAACTTTTACGTCCAATGTTGTTGATAGAGCATTAACAACAGAGGAACCTACCCCGTGAAGTCCGCCGGAAACTTTATATCCGCCACCGCCAAATTTCCCCCCTGCATGGAGCACGGTGAAAACTGTTTCTACCGCTGGACGGCCTGTTTTGGCTTGAATACCGATTGGGATTCCACGTCCATCATCGACAACAGTAATACTATTGTCTTCTTCAATAATTACTTGGATACTTGAGGCAAAGCCTGCCAAAGCCTCATCGATCGAATTATCAACGATCTCCCAAACTAAGTGATGCAAACCTTCCGAACTCGTCGATCCTATGTACATACCAGGACGTTTACGAACCGCTTCAAGACCTTCTAATACCTGAATCTGACTGGCATCATATTCTTGGGCACGTTCTTTCATGTTTTTTTCTTCTTCTGTCATATTATGCTTCCCTCTCTATCTCTCCCTGATGAACATAAAATATGTCTGGTTCAACAGTTAATTTATTGTTTAAATGATCCAAACTTGTTGTTGTTAAAAAAGTCTGAACCTTTCCTTCAATCGTTTCTAGCAGGTGCAATTGTCGTTCATTATCTAACTCACTCATGACATCATCCAATAACAACACAGGATATTCGCCTGTTTCTGAATACATTAAATCAATTTCCGCAAGCTTTACGCTAAGAGCTGTGGTTCTTTGTTGACCTTGTGAACCATATGTCTGGACATTTTGTCCGTTTACATTAAAAATCAGGTCATCTCGATGAGGACCTAAAAAGGTATTTGCCTTAAACAACTCCCGTTTTCGGCTATCAAGAAGGCTCTGAAGCAGTTGCTTTTGGATCTCTTCTAGTGAAAAATTTTCTTTGTCTAATGGGATACTTGAAAAATAGTCGATCGCTAATTCTTCTTTTTCATGGCTGATTTTTTTATGCAGTAAATTGGCCCAGTGCTCTAATTTTTTGATAAATTCTAGACGAGCAAACAAGACTTTACCGCCAAATTCCGCCAATTGCTCGGTCAAAATATCTAAATAAACAAGGTCTGACTGCTTTTTTTCAGCCAACTGCTTTAAATATTGGTTACGCTGTTTTAAGACAGACTGATATTGAACCAAATCATATAAATAAATCGGATTGACTTGGCCTAATTCCATGTCGATAAACTTACGACGTAATTGTGGTGAGCCTTTGACGAGCGATAAATCTTCCGGCGCAAACAAAATGACGTTTAGTTGCCCAATATATGAACTTAAACGCTTTTGTTCAATATGATTGACTTTTGTCTTGCGGCCTTTGTTAGAAATAATGATTTCTAGTGGTACCGTTCCTGTCTTTTTTTCAATAACCCCGCTGATTCTTGCTGAATCGGAGTCCCAATGAACCAATTCTTTCTCGTTACTGGTTCTGTGACTGCGGGTCATTGCTAAAACATAAATACTTTCCAAGAGGTTCGTCTTGCCTTGGGCGTTTTCCCCTAGAAAAATATTTAAAGTTTTAGGAAAATCTAAGGTCAGCCCATCATAATTACGATAATGCTGTACCTCGATTTCATTCAGTCTCATCGACTACCTCGCCTTTTTTGACCATAAAAAAAGTACCTTCTTCAGGTATCTCGAGCATCATACCGGCATATAGTTTTCTGCCGCGGCGATTCTCTAGTTCCCCATCTACGAAAACACTATTTTCAGCTAAGTACCATTTGGCAGCGCCGCCACTGCTGATAACATCGACTTCTTTTAAGACTTGACCGAGTGTCATGTAATCAGTTTCTAAAACAATCGTCTTTTTCAAAATGCATCCCTCTTTTTTGTTTTCACTTTTACTCTTATATTATACTCTTTTTTACGTCAAAAAACAAATTTATCCGTCTAATTTTGTTTCTAAGCAATTTTGAATGCAATCGACAAAAAATATTCTAATGATTAAAAAAGGCTTAAAATGCATTTTAAGAAGAAATTCGCATGTTGTGGCTCTTGAAATATTTTTCATTGTTTTTCAGTAGGAAAATCTAACGAACTAAAAATTGACTTATACAGTCTGACGATATACAATCAACATATACAGTCAAACTGTATATAATAATTCTATAAAAGGTGTACGATAAATGACTATTAATAAGATCTTACCTCTAACAGAAACAACGTTTTATATTATGATGGCCCTAATTGAACCTTCTCATGGATATGCCGTCATGCAAAAAGTGGAGGAAATAAGTAACGGACGAGTACGTATTGCAGCTGGCACAATGTATGGCGCAACGGAAAATCTATTAAAACAAAAGTTGATTTGTGAAGTTCCCGGAGAAGATAAACGTCGACGCGTATACAAATTAACAACTGCTGGCAAAAAAGTTTTAACCCTTGAAGTCGAACGATTAAAAGAATTAGTGACACTTGCTGATCATTTATTATAGGAGGAGCCAATGAAAAAACTAAAATTATTTATTGATATAAAAAAAGAAGAACAGTATTTAAAAGAAATGGCTGAACAAGGCTGGGCGCTGGTAAAATATAGCATTTGGGGAATCTATACATTTGAAAAAATAGCTCCAAAAACACTGAATTACAGAATTGATTATCAGACATTCAAAAAGAAAGCTGATTATGTTGCTTATCTGACTTTATTTGAAGATGGTGGTTGGCAGCAGATCAGTGGGACGAAAAATAGTGGATTTCAATTTTTTTCCCCACTGAACAGTAAAAATCAAGAGTTAGATATATTTTCAGATACTTCATCAAGTAATGAACGTTATAAGCGTTTATATGATCAAGCTATTATATGGGCGACATTGATGATTCTTTATTTTTTTATGCTGCAACCTTCTTTTGAAAACATATCCTCATGGTACTTAACTTCTAGTATCTGGGCATATACAGGGCTACAATTGTTTGGAATGATCATTATGCAGACGTTCTTTTTGATCATCCAGATAATGCCAATGATGTTTTTCATATTTGGAGCAGTCTACTTTACAATTATGGGGACAAAAACAAAAAAGCTTATAAAGAAATATGAGACTGGATAAGATTCCTATCTACAAAATATGAAAAAGAGTGAGCGAACAACTGAATTTCAGTCGTTCGCTCACTCTTTTTTTAGATATTTTAATTCGTACGAACTGGCGTAATCAACTGAATAAAGTCTAAATCTGTTTCAGTTGGTTCTAACGTAAATGGACGAATCGCAGAAATAAATTTAACTGTAATACTCATATCTCCAAATGCCCGTAGTGCATCTTTCATATAATCTGGGTTGAAAGAAATTTCTAAGGGGTCACCTGTCACTTTTTCATAATTTAGCGGTTCTTCTACTTTACCGATTTCTGGAGAATTACCGTACAGGATAACTGAATCAGACGCAATCGCTAAACGAACAATGTTATTACGGCCTTCATGTGATAATAATGAGGCACGATCGATGGCTGATAATAATTCTGGTACATAAAAATCGATTTCTGTATTAAAGCTTGTAGGAATCAAACGATTCGTGTCAGGATAATTTCCTTCTAGCAAACGAGAATAGAAATACATATTTTGTGTTTTGAATAATACTTGATTTTCCATGATGCTGATCTCAACCATTTCTTCTTCGTTTGTGAAAGAACGAGAAAGCTCCGTTAAACTTTTTCCTGGTATAACAATATTAAAATCTTCAGCTGCTTGTTCGATTGGAATGATTCGTTGACTTAAACGATGTGAATCTGTTGCAACAGCTAATAATTTTTGATTTTCTAAAATGAAATGAACTCCTGTAAGAATTGGTCGGCTTTCATGAAGCGAAACTGCAAATCCTGTCTCGTTGATGATTTTTGTCAACAGATGAACTGGTAATTGGATTTGATTTTTAGCATCGATAACCGGAAGGTGTGGATAATTATCTGCATCCAATCCATTAACTGTAAAATCAGCTTTGCCTGAGGTGATCGCTACTTGGTTATTGTCTAAGACTTCCAAGGTAAACATATCTTCAGGTAATTTACGGATGATTTCTCCAAAGAATCGTGCTTGTAAAACGATACTACCGGTTGATTCAATGGTCATTTGAGCTTTTTCATCATCTTTAGTTAGAAAACTTTCAATAGAAATGTCGGCATTGCTACCTGTTAATGTTAACCCTTCATCATTTAGAACAATTTTTACACCTGTTAAAATGGGGATCGTGGTTTTTGAAGAGATAGCTCTTTGAACAGTTTGTAATTCTTGTAAGAATATACTTCTTTTTACAGTTAATTTCATAATGATTGAACTCCTTTTTAATTGAATTTAAACGCATAAATTTTGCGAAAACAGTTTTGTATTTATATATAAATAAATAATAAAAGTAGTAGGTCCTGTTAATTCTGTGGAAAAGTCTGGAAATGAAATGAAATAGGAGTTTTCCACCTGTGTATAACCTGTGGAAAACTTTTTGCTTTTTCGCTTTTTTATCCACAGGCTACGAATTAAGCAAGTTTTTGATTTCGCCAACTTCTTTTTGAATCGTGGGATCTTTTTCCATTAGTTGTTGAATTTTTTCATGCGCATGAATCACTGTAGTATGATCTTTTCCGCCAAATTCTGCACCAATTTTTGGTAAAGAATTTTCGGTCATCTCTCTAGATAGATACATCGAGATCTGTCTAGGAACCACGATTGATTTAACTCGTTTTTTACCTTTTAAATCTTTTAATTGAATATGGTAATACTTTGCCACTTCTTCTTGGATTTGTAAAATCGATAGATGATTTTGACTACCGACAGATTTTAAAGATTTCAGTGCATCAGCTGCCAAACTAGTGGTAATATCTTCTCCATTGATCGTAGCGAAGGCTTGAACGCGGACTAAGGCTCCTTCTAATTCTCGAATATTGGAATCGATTTGGCCTGCGATGTAGCTCAGTGTATCGTCAGGAATCTCTAAGCGTTCAGCATCGGCTTTTTTCCGTAAAATGGCAATTCGTGTTTCCAAATCTGGTGGTGTGATGTCAACCGATAGCCCCCAAGCAAAACGAGAAACCAAGCGTTCAGGAAGCTTGGGAATATCATTAGGTGGCCGATCACTTGTAAGTACGATTTGTTTGTTTTCATTATACAAATCATTAAACGTATGGAAAAATTCTTCCAAGGTTGCTTCTTTCTCTGCTAAAAATTGAATATCATCAACTAACAGCAAATCAACATTTCGATACTCTTTTCGGAACTGTTCTGAATTTTTCGTTTGGATCGAATTGATAAATTCATTTGTAAAAGTTTCACTGCTGACGTATTTTACTTTAGCATCCGGTCGATTTTGCAGCATTTGATGACCAATAGCGTGCATTAAATGGGTTTTACCAAGTCCAACGCCGCCATAAAAAAATAGCGGATTATAGATAGAACCAGGATCTTCTGCTACAACTAAAGCTGCAGCATGCGCCATTTGATTTCCTTTTCCGATAACGAATGTGTCAAAAGAATACTTTGGATTCAATAAAGCTTTTTTGCCGTGTTCGGCAATTTTTTCTTGCGTTACAGGGGCTTTTTTTTCTTCTTGAACCGCCATCGTCTCTTTTTCGCCAGTAACAACAAAATGAGGCATGACTTCAGCACCAGTTAATTTAAAGCCGGTTTCGACGATTTTTGCGGCTAAATTCTTTTCCCAATAGTCTTTATGAACAGCAGATGGAACCTCTAACCATAATTGGTTATTCTCCAACTTTAGCGGTTGCGTTGTTTTTATCCAAGCATCAAAACTTGGTGCAGATAAAACAGATTGGTAAGTATCTTCTAGATCTTTCCAGAAACTTTCCATATCGGGCATATGGTGACCTCCTTAATTTAATAGGGGAAAAATTCAGTTAATGCTGTAGAAAAATAGGAAAATATGAGGGCGGGATTTTTTTACCACAATCATATTTTTGTCTTTTTTCTGAGAAATAAGCTCGTGGAACTAAATACAAAATTTTCTATATAAAAAAGCAGAGCAAATATAAATTGATAAGCAAATAGAATTTTAGCATTTTTTTCAAACTTTTTCCACAGGCAAATTGTTAATTGTGGAAAAAAAATTCACAGAGGGTGATAAACTTATCCACAGAGAGGGAATAAACTGTGGATTTATCTAAGTTATTTTATTTATCCACAGCAAGTTCTGTAAAACAAAGCTCGATATTAATGGTTTTTTGAGGAGTTATACACAACTGAAAAACAATATGTGCATAACTTTTTAACACCCTGTTTTTTTGTGCAAAAGTGTGAAGAAAATTAAAAATGAAATGTGAGGACTAAAAAAACTATCCACAAGCTATCCCTATTTTTTTCTCATTTGTGGATAACTTATTTGGTTAGGTGGAAAAAATAATTCCTGAAAATTTATTGACAAATATACCCAATACTAGTTATACTATCAAAGTATGTCTATGTATTGATGGATAGTTACAATTTCAGGAGGTGGAACAAGAGATGAAAAGAACGTATCAACCAAACAAACGCAAACGTCAAAAAGTTCACGGTTTCCGTAAACGCATGAGCACAAAAAATGGTCGCAACGTATTAGCGAGCAGACGTCGTAAAGGCAGAAAAGTTATTTCAGCATAATCTATGTTGACTTTAAATAACGAATTAAGTTCAAACTAAGAACCCTTTATTATCTTCACAATGTATGTGTGGAAATAATAAAGGGTTCTTTTGTTGTGAATCACCACGACTGGCTTCGCCAGAGTGGATGATGAACAATACTTGGCGAACGAAGTGAGAGAAGTTACCTTACTAGTGAATCACGATCAAGTTACTACTTAACAAAATAGAGAGAAGTACCTTCAAAAAACTAGTAAGATAAGATTTTTCAGAACTACAAGACGTACAAAAGGAGAAAAGCTACCTCATTAATAAATCGCCAAACATCTAACTACTAAAAAATAGCAACAATGAAAGTCGCAATATTAATTAACTGAAAGAAACGGTCAGTTTTAGAATTACGCTCATTTTGTTCCGACATCACCAATTTCTATAAGCTAACTACCCCCAAAATTCTCTCAATCCTACAAAATAAAGTGAAAAAAAACCAAAAAAATGATAATATATGAAATTAGAGTCATTATCACCAAAATCTCTGGTAATTTTCCATCAAATTTGGAAAAAATTGGCTAAGATATGCTATTATTGTAGAGTGAGCAAAAAAGAAAGATAGAAAGAAACAAAGGGATGCAGATGAAGAAATCCTATAGAGTAAAAAAAGAGAAAGAATTTCAAGCAGTATTTGAACATAAGCAGTCTTGTGCGAATCGCAGATTTGTTGTCTACGTCTTGGACAAACCGGAACAAAAGCATTTCCGGGTTGGAATTTCCGTAGGGAAAAAAATTGGGAATGCAGTTGTTAGAAATGCTGTAAAGCGTAAAGTTCGTACGTCGATCTACCAATTAAAAGAATCAATCGATCCAACTTGTGATTTTATTATCATCGCAAGACCTGGTGTTGACAAGTTAACATCTGAAGAAATTCACAGTAATGTGACGCATGTTTTAAAGCTTGCAAAAATTTTGAAATAAGAGAGGAACAGTTTTGTGAAGAAGTATAAACGCCTATTATTAATGGCAGGACTAGTGACACTTGTTTTAGTATTGTCTGCCTGTGGAACCGCCCCGATTAACGAAAGCAGTACAGGAATTTGGGACCGCTATATTGTCTATTATTTTGCGGAAGCAATTAAATTCTTATCCATTTCAGCAAATACTGGTATTGGGATCATCCTATTTACATTAGTAATTAGAATCATTTTATTACCATTGATGCATTTCCAAACGAAAAGCATGCGTAAGACCCAAGAATTACAACCAAAATTAAAAGCGCTACAAAAACAATATTCATCAAAAGATCCAGAAACACAACGCTTATTCCGTGAAGAACAGCAAAAATTATATGCTGAAAACAATGTGAATCCATATGCTGGGTGTTTGCCGTTATTGATTCAAATGCCGATCATGATGGCGCTGTATCAATCGATTTCACGTGTACCTGAATTGAAGCAAGGAAGCTTTATGTGGCTTAATTTAGGTCAACCCGATCCATACCTGATTTTACCGATTTTAGCGGCAGTCTTTACATTTGCCAGCAGCTATTTGACTAGTATGAGTCAAATCGAATCAAATGCTTCATTAAAAATTATGAACTTTGTGATGCCAGTTATGATCTTTGTAATGGGTATGAGTTTAGCTAGTGGATTGTCACTTTACTGGGTAGTTTCTAATGCCTTCCAAGTGGGTCAAACCCTATTGATCAATAATCCATTCAAAATCCGTAAAGAGCGTGCTGAAGCTGAACGACAAGTGAAAGAGCGCGAACGAGCATTGAAGAAAGCAATGAATCCTAAGAAAAAAAATAAGAAAAAATAAAAGGAGGTTTTCCAGATGCCGGTTTATGAGGGAAACACAATTGAAGAAGCAACAACTAAAGGGTTGGACGCACTGAATTTGTCAAAAGAAGAAGTAGAGATCAATGTAATTGCAGACGCTAAAAAAGGTTTCTTGGGTTTTGGTAAAAAGCTAGCTCAAGTATCGATCGAACCTACTGTCAGCGAACAAATCGCAGAAGCAGTTACAGAGACAGTCGAAGATGTCATTGTGACAGATGAGGAAGTCAAAGTAGAGACAGCCGTTGAAGAATTGCTAGCTACTAAGTCGGATTCTTCTGAACCAAAAGTCTTGGAAAACCTTGCAGATGAAGAAGCAATCACTGAATTGGCGTTGTATTTGACAACAATTTCAAAAGAATTGAACGCGCCAGCTCTAGTCCGTTTGGAACGCAAAGATGGCTTGTTGATTTTCCATCTAGATACCGAGAAACAAGGAATCTTAATCGGGAAACATGGCAAAGTTTTAAATGCTATGCAATATTTAGCTCAAGTATTTGTTCATCGCGTTGCAGAAAACAAATTATCTGTTGTGGTAAATGTTGGTGATTATCGTGAAAAACGTCAAGCAATCTTACAACGTTTAGCAGAAAGAACAGCAGAAAAAGTTAAGCAAACTGGTCGTCCAGTTTTTCTAGAACCAATGCCTGCATTTGAAAGAAAACAAATTCACTTTACTTTGAGTAAAGACGATCACATCAAAACACATTCAGAAGGCGATGAACCTTACCGCTATCTAGTTGTTGAGCCAGTGAAAAAATATTAATAAAGACTTAAATGTCCCTTTAAAAAGTATTTTTTTAAAGGGACATTTATTGTTTAGATCAAGTCAATTCTATTAAAAAATGGATTGACAAATGCCGTTAAACAAAGTATATTTTAAACGAAATCATTCTTATCAACGTACAAAATACGATGATAAAGTAGTTGGAGCATTCGTGCTTCTTCCAGCCTGGTTCTTTTAGAATCAGGTTTTTTATTTTACCAAAAATAACGTGGCTAGGACATAACTCTGCGAGTCACATTCTAGCCACGTAAAATCCAGATAAACGGTGGGAGCAAAAGCAACTCTGTCCCAACCTCGTTAATCCTATTTAGCCAATATTTGTTTGCGTAAACTGAACCACTGTTCCATAAGCAAAGATCTCCACGACCCATTTTCCTTGATATTCCACATATTTTTCTTCAAAATGACAGTTGATCACAGCATCTGCTTCATATTCAAAGGCGATCATTTTTAGTTGTCGATACACACCACTGAAGACTTCATTTGGATTGACATCAGGTGAAAATAGATCTGTCTCAATTCGATCTGTTGCAAAAACAATATCCCGAACGATATACTTTTTACTAACATTTCCTGTAGATAATGTGATTCCACTTAAACGATTTTCTAATTCTTGTTCATCGAATTTATCTTTTTTTGTTCGTTTCATCATAGGAACCTCCTTGCTTTATATAAATTTATTTTAAAGATAAAGCAGAAGAAATGCAAAGTTAACGAATGCTTTTAGTAAATAAACAATCTTGCGAAAAATATAAAAATATGCTATTCTATGTCAAGAAATTAATAGGAATTGATGCAGTGAAAGTGCTAGATCCAACCTGAAAAAATAGGGGTGGAGTGGGCGCTTTTTTTGTAGCCAAAAATCCATTTATACATATGTTAAAAAAGATAGAAGTTGTTTAACGTAATAATTATTACGCGAAAAACAGCTTAATCCATTAGCGAAAGGAAGTCAGTCAAACATGCAACAAATAACCTTAGAATTTGATACAATTGCCGCAATTTCAACGCCTCCTGGCGAAGGCGCAATCAGCATTGTTCGCCTAAGTGGCGATGAAGCAGTTGCGATTGCAGATAAAGTGTACCGTTCCGGTAGTAAACAACTGTTAGATGTGCCGTCCCATACAATTCACTATGGTCATATCCTTGATCCTAAAGATGACAGCTTGCTAGATGAAGTGATGGTTTCTGTGATGCGGGCACCGAAAACTTTTACCAGAGAAGATGTCGTTGAAATCAACTGTCATGGCGGAATCGTCGTTGTTAATCAGTTATTGCAGCTATTATTAAGAGAAGGCGCACGTTTGGCTGAGCCTGGTGAATTTACGAAAAGAGCTTTTTTAAATGGTCGCATGGATCTATCTCAAGCAGAAGCTGTGATGGACTTGATTCGGGCGAAAACGGATCGAGCGATGCATGTTGCGTTAGATCAATTAGATGGGAATTTATCTTCTTTGATCCGCTCATTAAGACAAGAAATCTTAGAAACTTTGGCGCAGGTCGAAGTTAATATCGATTACCCAGAATACGATGATGTAGAGGAATTAACGACGAAATTATTACTTGAAAAAGCTGGATTTGTCAAAGCCCAGATCGAAGGATTATTGACGACCGCTAAACAAGGAAAAATTTTACGTGAAGGCTTAAGCACAGCAATTATCGGTCGTCCAAACGTTGGAAAATCCAGTCTACTGAATCATTTACTACGTGAAGAAAAGGCCATCGTAACAGATATTGCCGGAACGACACGTGATGTTATTGAAGAATACGTCAATGTCCGCGGTGTGCCTTTGAAATTGATCGATACAGCTGGTATCAGAGAAACAGAAGATATCGTAGAAAGAATCGGTGTAGAACGTAGCCGTAAAGCATTAGCGGAATCCGATTTAATTTTGCTCGTTTTGAATCAAAATGAGCCACTGACAGAAGAAGATCGCCAATTATTAGTAGCGACAGACGGATTAAAACGCGTGATTCTACTAAATAAAATGGATTTACCTTCTCAATTAGATCGAGAAGCATTAAAACAGCTCGTTAATGATGAAGAAATATTACCCGTATCGGTTTTATCCAATACAGGGATGGAACAATTAGAACTAAAAATCGCAGACTTATTTTTCGGTGGTCAAACTGGGGAAAAAGATGCCACATATGTATCCAATACCCGCCACATCGCCTTACTAGATCAGGCAGCAATAGCGCTGGATGAAGTGATTCGCGGAATCGAAGCTGGAATGCCAGTTGATCTCGTTCAAATGGACATGACACGCTGCTGGGACTTTTTAGGTGAAATCGTCGGGGATAGTGTTCAAGACGAACTGATCACCCAATTATTCAGTCAATTTTGTTTAGGAAAATAGAGAGGAAGAGTCGATGAATCAATTTAAAGCAGAATCTTATGATGTAATCGTAGTCGGAGCAGGTCACGCAGGTTCAGAAGCAGCCTTAGCATCCGCTCGTATGGGCAGTAAAACACTGCTTCTAACAATCAATTTAGATATGGTGGCCTTTATGCCATGTAACCCATCTGTGGGCGGTCCAGCTAAAGGCGTCGTGGTGCGAGAAATCGATGCACTAGGCGGCGAAATGGGTCATAATATAGACAAAACATACATCCAAATGCGGATGCTAAACACAGGAAAAGGTCCGGCCGTTCGCGCCTTGCGCGCCCAAGCGGACAAACACGCGTATGCTACTGAAATGAAGCACACAATCGAACGTACCGATAACTTAGCTTTACGTCAAGGAATCGTGGAACGCTTGATCGTAGAAGATGGTATTTGTAAAGGTGTCGTCACAACAACAGGTGCACAATACCAAAGTAAAGCCGTGATTATTACAGCTGGAACAGCACTTCGTGGAGAAATCATCATTGGTGAATTAAAATATTCTTCAGGTCCCAATAATTCATTGCCGTCCATTGGTTTAGCCGATCACTTGAAAGAATTAGGCCTTGAAATGGACCGTTTCAAAACAGGAACACCGCCTCGCGTGAAGTCTAGCACGATCGATTATTCTGTCACAGAAGAACAACCTGGTGATGAACAACCAAATCACTTTAGTTTCAGTACGCCGGATAGTGCTTATAATTTAGATCAACGCTCTTGTTGGTTGACTTATACAAATGAAGGAACCCATGAAATCATTCAAGGCAATTTGCATCGTGCACCGATGTTTACAGGAATCGTTGAAGGAGTAGGTGCTCGTTATTGCCCATCGATCGAAGATAAAATCGTTCGTTTCTCTGACAAACCTCGTCATCAATTATTCTTAGAGCCAGAAGGATTGAACACAGAAGAAGTATACGTTCAAGGACTATCTACTTCATTACCAGAAGATGTCCAAACAGATATCCTACATTCAATTGCTGGTTTAGAAAAAGCTGAAATGATGCGCACAGGTTACGCGATTGAGTACGATGTCGTCGTACCGCATCAATTACGCCCAACCTTAGAAACAAAAGTGATCGACGGCTTATTTACAGCAGGCCAAACTAACGGGACTAGCGGCTATGAAGAAGCAGCAGGCCAAGGTCTGATTGCAGGAATCAATGCCGCACTTAAAGTGCAAGAGAAAGAACCGTTCGTAATGAAACGTAGTGATGGCTACATCGGTGTGATGATCGATGACTTAGTTACTAAAGGAACGAATGAACCGTATCGTTTACTAACATCAAGAGCTGAATACCGCTTGATTTTACGTCATGATAATGCGGATCTACGTTTAACTGAAAAAGGGCATGAAATTGGTTTAGTCAAAGAAGACCAATATACAGCTTATCTTGAAAAGAAAAAAGCAGTCGAAGCAGAAATTGCCCGTTTAAGTTCAGTCAGAGTGAAGCCTACAACGGACGTACAAGCGTTTTTAGAAGAGAAAGGCTCTGTTCCGTTGAAAGATGGGGTCTTAGCTAGCGACTTCTTAAAACGCCCAGAATTGACCTATCATGAAGTCACTCAATTTATCCCAGCAGCAGATACGCAATTGGATGATAAAGTCATCGAACAAGTAGAAATTCAAATTAAATATGAAGGCTACATCAAAAAAGCTTTGGAAAAAGTCGATAAACTAAAACGCATGGAAGCCAAACGAATTCCAGAAAATATCGATTATGAAGCAATCAACGGATTAGCAACAGAAGCGAAACAAAAATTGCAAAAAATCCAGCCAGAAACCATTGCCCAAGCAAGTCGGATCAGTGGAGTGAATCCAGCAGATGTGTCGATTTTGATGGTGTATATTGAGCAAGGGAAGATAGCAAAGGTTAAGCCTTAGAATGTTTATGTACCAAAGATTTATATAGATATTGATTCTCATTTGTTAATACAGAATTACAAAAAACTACATTTTCTTTGAAATTTTGATCTCGAATACCGAGTCTCAATTTTTCTTGGAGAATGTAGTTTTTCCATTATTTAAGCCTAGTAAAAGCTATAACGTAAAAAAATATAGGTTCGTTGGCCTGTTAAATAAATGGTAAGCGACTTTAAATGAAATAGAAACTACAGTCACTCACTTTTTTTCTCATAGGCAATTCCTTCACCAAAAGACCAATTTTCTACAGAAACTTCATTAAAAAGAATGAATACATTTTCTTTTTTTATCGTCGTTTGTTCGTCTATACGATCTGCAATTTTTTGATAAGAAACTTTTTTTTGCTCGCTTGTTCTACCTGGAAAACAAAATATTTCCAAATAAATGAACTGATTCGTTCTGCTATTTTTATTCAGTGGGTACTTTTCATCAACGAAGCTAGTATTCTTAGTTAAAGGAACCCAAATTTGAAAAGAATCATTTTCTGGAACATCAAAAGATTCTACCAACGCCGTATGAATACTTTCGTTTACTTTTTGGACTGTGAGCACATCAAAATCAAATTCATGAAAAACTTTTATAAAAGCCATTGTAATTCCTCCTTGCTGTTCTATTCTTTTAGTATATCGGTGTTGAAGGGTTATAGATAATTCATTTTTGGGTGTATAATTATGCTAAAAAGTGATGGAGGTGGACATGATTGATATAAAAGAATTGGTAACTTTCAAAACGGTTGTTGAACAACAAGGCTTTTCAGCGGCAGCAGATTTTTTAGGTTACTCACAACCCAACATTACAAAACATATAAAAAAGATAGAGGAATATGTTGGGTTTGAACTCTTTGTTAGAGGGTGGTTTTCATCTTTGACAAAGCAAGGAGAACTTTTTTTATAGAGAAGTGGATGACTTGTTGGATCACTGGAAGAGTGTATTAATTATTTCTGATGAAATAGCGAATGAACAGATAGGGGAAATTCGAATAGGAATCACAGAATCTTTGGCTAAAAAAATCATTCCTAAAATCATAGAATGGTTGGAGGTATACAGACCAAAAATGATTGCTGAGTTTGATATGGGGAATACGAAGCGAATGTATGAACTTGTTCAAAGCAATAAAGTAGACATGGCTTTTTGTGGAGAAGATGTTGAGTCGGCTTATCATTTGGAGTTTAAGAAATTTGCAGAGGAAAGGATTTTATTTGTCGTCTATGCAGATCATGCACTGTTAAACAAAGACACGTTGACATTAACAGATATTCTTGAGTATCCATTAGTCATGGGAGATAAAACGTGTATCAGTAATCGGAAATTTATGAAGGTGTTAGAAAAAAATAAATTATTACATAGGTTAAAAAAACAGTATGTCTGCTCAAATCCGATGTTAATTCCAGATATCTTACCAGCTAATTATGTTGGTATATTAACGAAATCAAATATGACTGAGAAAACAGGTGACATTGAAATATTAGAGTATGAGGATAGTGAGCTAGAAATGATATACGGTATTATTACAAAAAAGAGAGAACATGATTATCTAGAAAAGACAACAAAAAAGCTGATTGAATTATTAAAATATGAATTTTAAGAACTGGGGATGTAAGTTCCAGGTGAAATAAAATAGAAGACTGAAGATTGTACCGATCCTAAAAATGATTTTTAATCTTTTATTTTTTAGATAATTGGAAGAATATTCTGTATTCATCTGCTTGTTGAACAATATTTCTGATACACCTATTTATCAATAAACGAACATCGAAAAGGCTTGATACCAAGTCTTTTTTTGTTTCATGTGAAACATTTTGTGTTTCTCAGACTTAAAATCAGCCTTTTTAGGGAGACTTTCAACAGTAAATCAACAGTTAATAAGCACAAATGTAGAGTAAGATCGAAGTATAAATAAAAATCAAAACAAAGGAGTGAAAACAGTGCGGACAATAAAAACCATCACCGATTTTTGGGAAGTAATTGATGAAATAAGAATAAAAAAAGAACTAAATTGGTCAGATCTAGTTGGTGGCAAAGCTAAATTAGCGACTAGTCAACGATGGAATCTACCGCTAACGTATATTCTTCAAATACAAAATAAATTGGACATGAATATTTTGAATACGATTGTTTATGAGTTATCTGAATTGGAACAAGTGGTTAGTAAAAATCCAGAAACACCAAATAAAATGAAGCTGATCCATAAATGGATTCAATCAGATAAGTGGATGGAGGATGAAGAAATCGTCAAAACAGTGCAAGACATAGCCAAGACGATTCTTTGATAAAAACAAATTAAAGGAGCTAAAAAATGAAAAATGTAGAAAAAATGATTCAATGGATGACAGACCGAAAAGAAAAAGTTACCTATTCGATGAATGCTCGGCTAGGACCTAACAGCTATGATTGCTCGAGTGCAGTCTATTTCGCTTTGATTAATGGAGGTTTTCTTACTAGTGGGATGATGGGCAATACAGATACTCTGTTCTTACATTTAGAAAATGCAGACTGGACTCAGATACAAGCAGATGAAACTGGAAATTATCCGGCTAAAAAAGGAGATATTTTTATCTGGGGAAATCGTGGAGCATCAGGAGGAGCGGCTGGTCATACGGGAATTTTCGTAGATGATCAAGATCGAATCATCCATTGTAATTACGGCTATAATAGCATTACGATCAATGATCATGATACGATTTGGAGAGTAAATGGATGCCCTGTGATAACGATTTACCGCTATAAAAAAAGTGAAAGTAATCAGCCGAAACCGCAGCCAAACAAGCCCATCCCTCAACCCGAATCACAAAAGCAGTCATCAAATTTGATTTCCATGACGGGAACATTCCATCCAGATCGAAAACTAGCGGTCAGTCGGGATACTGATCCAGACGATCATACTAGTCCAGCACTCGATTATTATTTATCTGGTATGGCAATCAACTATGATCACTATATTCATAGTAATGGCTATGTTTGGATCAGCTATATCAGTCATGGTGGTGCGCGCCGTTATGTCGCGGTAGGACCAGACGATGGTCGGACAGATACGACCTGGGGAACTGGTTTTTTTAATTGATCAACTAAGAGATAATTTAGATATTAAAGGAAAGAGTCTTGCCTATAAAAAACAGCAGAATCTTGCTATAATGATGAAAAAGTAATGCTAGAGGGAGTGCCAATTAATGAAGACCAATTTTGTAGAAAGTGAATTTGCTCCGTTAAAAAGAGTGGTTTTAGCCCAATCACAATTTTATCTGCCAGAAGAGGAAAATGAATTAGATACAAGTTTTTTATCTGAAAAGAACCTCGATCTTTTTGATCATAAAGTTGGCGATGTAGCTGATCTTTACCCGGATATGCAAACAAAATGGGAAAATGAAAAAGTGCAGATGGCTCAATTATTAACTTCATATGGTGTAGAAGTTATCCGGCCACGGATGCTAACAGAATTTGAAAAAGAATCAGGGAAACAGAGCGGACGCGGCTATGCCAATTTCTTTTCAAGAGATCCATTTTTCACAATCGGTCATTTCGTCATTGAGGGGAATTTGAGATTTCCTCATCGACGTTTGGAAGTCTTACCAATTCGAGCTATTTTAATTGAGGAATCTAAACATCCAGAAGCGATTTATGTAGCAACACCACAGCCAGATATTTCACAAGGATCAGCAAGTGAAGCAGGGCCGTTTCTAGAAGGTGGCGATGTTTTAGTGTATGGTAAAACAATATTTGTTGGGTATTCAGGTTTAGCGAGTAATTTAAACGGCATCAGCTGGTTGAAATCACTTTTAGAGCATTGGGATTACAATGTCGTACCTGTACGTTTGCATCCAGATATCTTGCATTTGGACTGTGCACTGAGTATGGTAAAAGATGGTTTGATGATATACTGCGAGGAAGCATTTTTGGATGGTGTGCCTCGAGAATTAAAAAACTGGGACAAAATCAATGTTTCGTTAAAAGAAGCTTCTTTATTGATGACAAATGGCCTGCCACTGAATGAATCTGTCTATATCACTGACCAATCATTTACAAAATTGATAGCAGAATTAGAAAAATATGGAATGAAGGTCGAAACATTAGACTATGAAGTCTCAATGACCTTTGGCGGTTCCTTCCGCTGCACCACGCAAGCATTATTAAGAACAACTAACTAGCTGATAACTTTAAAAAAACGAAAAGAAGTTCAGATTTTTACCAAATAATTGTAATAAAGAAGCCAATTTTTCAACATAAAAAAGTCACAATTTCGGGTTATTATATATTCATACCAAACAACCCTAACAAAACACTTTTTCATTTTTTAACTCCTTTTCCCACTCTCCCCCAAAGAGTGGGTTATTTGTTGTTCATCACTCCACTTCGTTTCGATCTCATCAAACTCTAAGTGCTGAAGCACTAAGAATTGAAGGACTACGACTGGCTCCGCCAGAGTAGATGATGAACAATACTTGGCGACCGAAGGGAGAGAAGTTACCTTACTAGTGAATCACCTAACGCCTAACGCCAAAAAAAGTAGTATAGTAATAATGATAAGTAACAGTTATTAATCAAACGAAGATAACAGGCACGTTCGGAATTACGAAGAACAAAGTGAGTAGATGATGAACAATACAAGGCATGCAAAGAGAGAGAAGTTGAATCACCAAAAATCTAAACCTAAAAAAATAGACCTTACACAACCAGAATCGTTATATTTCGTTAAAATCCAATCAAAATAGGAACCCGAAACCCCTTTTTAAAATAAGCTGAAACCACAAAAATGTTTTTTTGGCTCTATACTTTCTGATGTTGGTGAGAAATCACCGGCATCTTTTTTAATGCAAAATAATAGAAAAGACACCCTGATATCCTTTAGAATTAAGTCGACGAAAACCAATCAAAAGGGGAAATCAAGATGTCCTATACAAATCTTATCAAAGAAACCATTAAAGTGTTGAAGAGAAATGCATACGGCTTTCGTAACTTTTACAATTTCAAGTTGAGAATTTCTTTATGTTTTGGTACGATTCTTTTTCAAGAAAATAAAAAACCTAGAGAAAAGTTCCTCTAGGAATCATACTAATCGATTTAATTCTTTGGTTTTTCTTTACCAACATTAGTTGACAAAGAGCCGTTTTTTTGTGGTTTCAGCTTATTTTTTATAATTTTATCTTGCTGCATAGAAAACAAGGGTTTATTTATGGTGTTTTCCTTTTCGTTTCTTCCAGAAAAGAAGTGATCCAGCTGCTCCAGCCATAAATGTACCCATTCCTTGGCCTAATAGAGAAGCTTCTGTTCCGGTGTTAGGAAGTCTTCTTTCAGAACGAGTATTTGGTAGTTTATTGCTCGAAGGATCAGTTGTTGTATTTATTTTTTTGGTACTTGTAACAACAGCTGTTCCTTTTTCTTCTGTTTTCTTCTTAGGATCTACTAATGCTACTGGTGCCTCGGCTAAATTGGCTGCGATAGGCGCGTCTAGTGTATTAGGTTCAATTGGTGCAGTAAGCTCGATCGGTTGTTCTACCGGTGGTGTTACTGGATCAACTGTTTCTGGTGCTATAACTTCAGGAATAACGGGTGCTTCAACGATTGGTGCTTCTTCTAACTCCTTAGGTTGATCTAAAGGGTCGACATCTGTAACATCGTCTAAATCGTTTAGCTCAACAGGAGCGTTAGGTTGAATGCTTTCCTCAACCTCTTCACTATCTAATTCCACATCAGTTACATTTTCAGAAGTATCTAACCCTACAATTGAATTAGGAGGAGTAGAGGCACGCTCTTCTGTTAACGTTGGTAGATTGATTCCTGTGATTTCATCAAGTATTTTTGTTGAAGCAGCAGCTGGTGCAAGAGTCGGATTGGTTGGTTCTGTTATATTTTCAACCTTTTTAGGGATATTGAGAACAGCTGGTTTTATAGGCATCATTGGCAAATCTGGTACTGACGGAATAACTGGCGGATTGATCTTTTTGAGTTCTAGTTGACCTAAATTCGGTTCGGAGACTTCAAATTTCAATTCTGGAAGTTCAGAAATAGGATCTTCTACTGTTTGTCCAGCTAAATATCTTGTGTATCTTAAAAAATTTCCAAATGAATTTATCCATGCATAGATTGAGGATTTTTTTGTAATAGCCATATAGGCTGTATATTCATCTACATTATCGCGTAGAGCATTTTTAACTCTTGTCATCATATTCTTTGCATTGATAGGAAGTGGATTCGTTTCTTCAGTCATTGTAACGTTACTTTGAGTCGCCTCATTAAACTCTTTTATAGATTCAGACATTACTGCTTTAGCCTGATCCCACTTTTCAGCTACTTCATTCAAATATACAGCCAAGGTTTCAAAATTTTCAAGTTGTTTTTCACCAAATTTACTATAAGTATCTATAATTAGATTTCGATTTTCTGGAGTATCCTCCATATTTAACAGTATTTCATCAGTATATCCAATAAGAGCATAAGTTTTATCAACCGGAACGTTTACAATATCAACCCATTTTGGCATCTCATTTTGATATGGGTTATTATAATCCCATTCAGCTGTATATTTTTCAAAAGCCACTTGATAATCCGAATAACTTTTGTAATATGCTTGGTATGCAGCAGCCTTAACAAGGTTTTGTTTTAGTGTAGCATCCGTCTCTTTATTAAAATCAATTATATCACCTTTAAAATTTGCTGGATCGTAGACAACCTCTACTTTATTAATTGGTGCAATTGAACTACTATTATAAGCATCGTTCTTGGCCTGATATTCTTCAATGATTGGCCATGATGTTGTTAGGGACGTGTCTAAATTTGACTTAGCAACATCATATTTTATTTGCCATGCTGCTAAGTCAGCTAGAATATTTTCAAGATTTGCTTCTGTGATTTTATCATTTGGAAATTCAGTAAGAATGTTATTCATACCAGTAATAGCAGTATTGATTTCACTTTCAGCAACAACCGCCTTCTCATAAGCAGCAACTGCATCTTCATATGGTTTTCCAGCAGTAGCGAAACTTTCTGTTGCAAGATCGTACTTAGTTTTTAGATCGGTAAAGAGAACAAGTACTTTATCATGGTCGACGGTAAGAATTTTTAATTTTTCGTTTGCCTTTTGATAGTCAGTGTCCGCCGCTTTCCACGCATCGTTTGCAGCGGTATATGCTTTGTCAATGTCCTTATACTGTCCGTGAAGCTTTTTAAAGGAGTCTGTTATGTCTGTGTATTCTTTTGAAACAGCTGCGAACTCTGCTTCATGAGTGTTTTGCTCAGCTGTCACTTCGCCTAATTTAGTCGAAGTCGTATTATATAGTTTCAAGGTTTCGTCATATTTCGTTTTTAGACCAACATAGTAAGCCGCTAAATCAGTATATTCTTTCTCGCGAAGTACAAAAGTTTCTTTCGCATTGGAGATGGCTGTTGCTGCTGTTGTATACGCTGTTTCGGCGATAATATATTCGGCATCTAAATCAGCAAATTGTTTCGTTATTTTATCATAATTTACTTTTGTTTCAGCATATTGTGTTTCTAAAGCTGTGTATTGTTTTTTGGTTCCCTCTAATGTTTCGCCTAATTTAGTAAAGGATGTTTCAGCTGTAGCCAATTCAGATTTTAGCTTTGTTAATTCCTCTGCCAGTACTTGATATTCCGGTAAAAGACGGTCATATTCGATACGCGCTTTTTCATATTTTTGGTTAGCAGCCTCGTATGTTTTGTTTGCCTCGATATATTTCGCATCTATGATATCAAAGGCTTCGGATCCGCTTGTAAATTTCGCAGATACAGCGTCATAGGATTCTTTTAACAGGTCATACTGGATTTTTACTTCAGCAGACTCTGTGATTGCTGCTTGATGAGCGGTTTCTGTTTCTGCGTAGAGCTTCATGACTTGAGTATAGTTGGTGCTGATAGTTTGATAATCTATCTCCAATTGTAGGAAATCACTTTTCGCTTGCTCATATTGTGCAACAAGAGAGTCGTATTGTTGTTTGACAGACTGATAGGAGGTAACCATTTTTTGATAATCAACTGTTGCAGTTTCATATGCGGTTTGAACCTCCTTAAACGTTGTGGTGAGTAAATCTGTCTGCTCTTTTACTTGTTGATATTCTTTGTTTACTTCGTTATAGCGATCATTATTTTCATTGTAGGCAGCTAAAGCTGTTGAATATTCTACAGTACCTTCTTCATACTGCTTTAGAATCATTTCCGCGGCGGTTCTTTTTTCATTATAGGCATTTAAATCTGTTTCATAAGCAGTAAGTTTAGTATCGTATTCAGCTTTTTGTTGATCATAGGCTGTTTTATCTGTTTCATATGCTTTAGTTTTCAGGTCAAAGGCCGTTTTTTCAGTTTCGTAGGTTGTACGTTCCGTTTCATATTGAGTTGCAAATTCATTTAATTGACTTGATAGCGTATCATAGGTTGTTTTTGCTTCATCATACGCTTGTTTGGTAGTGATATAATCTTCTTTGATTTTATTATACTCAGCAAGTTTATGCGCATAATCGGTTATTGATACTGTCAACTCTGATAAACGTTTTTCATAGGTTGTTTTATCAGTTACATAACTTACTTTAGCTTCGTTATACTCAGTTAACAGTACGTTATATTCTTCAAGTGCTTTATCATAGTCTGATTTCACTTCAGTGTAGCTAATTTTTGCTGTTTCAAGTTCAGTTTTTAAGGTATTGTATGACTCAGTAGCCAGATTGAATGCTGTAGCTTTCGTATCATACGCTGTTTTTTTTGTATTATAATTGTTAAGTAGAGTTTCGTAAGCAAGTTTTTGTGAATGATAGTCCGTCAATTGGGTATTGTATTTACTTTTAGCTTCGTTGTAGGCTGTTTGAGCGATTCTATATGCTGTTGCGGCATCTTCATAAATTTTTCGATTTTTTTCGTACTCTATTCTTAAGTTTTCGTAGAGTGTTCTTTTTTCTTCCGCATCTTTGTTCAAGGTTTCATATTTCGCTTGAGCGTTTAAATACTTCGTCTGCATCTCTATAAAAGTTGATTCTGTATCATTGTAAAGAGTTTGTTCTGCTTCGTAAGCCGCTTTGGTTTCATTGTAAGTTTCAATATGTGCTTCGTAGTTAGACTTATTTGTTTCATATGTAGCTTTATGTGTGTTATACGTTTTAGTCGCTTCATCAAAAAGGGTTGATTGTTTTTGATAGGTTTCTTTTAATCCCTCTAAAGTTGTTTTAAGTTTATCCGCAGTTTCATAGGATTTATCCGCGTCACTTTTGGAGGTATTGTAGTCTTCTAAAGCAGCATTGTATTTTTTTGTAGTCTCGTCGTACTCTGTTTTAGCTGTTGTATATTCCTCTAATATACTCGTATAATCTTTTGCTGACGTTTCTTTAGTTGGTTGGTTTATCTGCGCTACGGTTGTAGCTAATACTTGTATAGGACTACCAGATCCTACCAGAAATACACTTGAAAACAATAAAAATTTAAACGAACCTTTTCTCCATGAGTCATTCATTAAAGAACACTTACCTTCCTTTTTTTGTAATAATATCAATATAGTAAAAATATAAAATCTTTAAGGAATTTATATTTATATAAATGTAAGTATACAATATTTTCAAGTTAGTTATTTATCATGTTTTTCTATGTGGTTACAATTTTTTGATAATCATATTTGGATAATAATAAATAAAACTGTTTATTAAAAAAGATTCATTGGAATAAAATGTATACATTAGTAGGGAAATAGAAAAATTATACGAAATATGAATTTCATAGAGTGAATGGTGAAGATCGGTTGTATCTACACTATTAGATTTTATAGTTTTACTGACAATCAAGAAAAAATAAACTAAAAGTAGGAATATGAAAAAACAGTAATCTGACTGTTAGCATAATACATAAATGAAACGAAAACTTCGGATTTTCGCCAAACAATCATAATAAAGAAGCCAATCTTTCAACATAAAAAAGTCACACTTTCGGGTTATTATATATTCATACCAAACAAACAACCCTAACAAAACACTTTTTCATTTTTTAACTCCTTTTCCCACTCTTCCCCAAAGAGTGGGTTATTTGTTGTGAATCACCACGACTGGCTTTGCCAGAGTGGATGATGAACAATACTTGGCGACCGAAGGGAGAGAAGTTACCTTACTAGTGAATCACTCCACTTCGTTTCGATCTCATCAAACTCTAAGTGCTGAAGCACTAAGAATTGAAGGACTACGACTGGCTCTGCCAGAGTAGATGATGAACAATACTTGGCGACTGAAAGGAGAGAAGTTACCTTACTAGTGAATCACCAAACGCCCAAGGCCAAAAAAAGTAGTATAGTAATAATGAAAAGCAACAGGTATTAATCAAACGAAGATAACAGTCCACGCCACTTCATTCCGATCTCATTGTTGTAAATCACGAAGAACAAAGTGATTCGATGATGCACAATACAACGTGTCTGAAAGACACATTGCTTCCTTTATTTTCTAAGTGCTGAAGCACTAAGAATTGAAGGGCCATGACTGGCTCAGCCAGAGTAGATGATGAACAATACAAGGCCGTGTGCAGCAAGAGAGGTACCTTTAACTAGTGACTTACCAGAAGACAAAACCTAAAAAAGTAATAGAAGCACAGGTCAACCTATCAAAAATAAAAAATTGATGTTCATTTTTCGAAAGAACCTTCTGTCAATCCGCAGTACACTAAAGAAACAAGATGAAGGGATTGATGATCAATGAATGAAACTAAAACAGCGTATTTTAGAAAGGCTCACCGAAAGGATAAGCCACTTATTTTACTAAATATTTGGGATGTAGCTAGCGCAGAGGAACTGACAAGGAAAAAAATCAATTTGATTCCGACTGGCAGTTACGCAATGTCTGATTATTATGGCTATCAAGATGGTGAAAATATGCCTTTCGATGAACTGTTAGATTACATAAAACAAATGGACGCAAAAACCAACTATATCACCGCAGATATCGAATCCGGCTATGCTGCAAATACAGCAGACCTAGCAAAGAATATTGAAGCGCTCATAGACAGTGGTGTCATCGGTATCAATATTGAAGATAGACAACCAAATACCGAGACCTTGTATTCTATAGAAGAACAAAATGAGCGGCTATTGTGTATCAAACAAACATGTAACACTATGAAAAAGGATCTATTTATCAATATAAGAACGGACACTTATTTTGTTGGAGATGTCACCGCAAATAACCAAGATGAACAAGTGTTAAATCAAACCATTGCTCGAATCAAAGCCTATGAAAAAACTGGGATTGATGGTATTTTTATTCCAGGTTTGAAAAACCAAGAACATCTCCAGCAAATAGCTGCACAAACCAATTTACCGATCAATATAATGCTAGATATTCAAAAAGATTCAATCTCAGACTATCTACATACTGGGATTTCAAGAATCAGCTTTGGTCCTTCGACCTATATGCTTTATAATGAAAGTGAAAATAACGATTTAGATGAATTTTATACGTCCTTACTAGCAGATCTAGCTCAATATGAGAAACAAGAGCGTATAGAATTATTCAGAATAAAGTAGAGAGGGGAATGCCCAATGATCGGTGAAAAGGAAAAAAAGCACTACTACCAAGCACTGCTTGCAAAAGATTCCACCTATGACGGAATTTTCTTTGTTGGCATCAAATCAACCGGTGTTTTTTGTCATGCTACATGTCCGGCAAGAAAACCAAAGTATGAAAACTGCACCTTTTACGAAACAGCAGAAGAAGCCCTTTTATCTGGCTATAGACCATGCAAACGATGCAAACCATTATCTTTTCCAAGAGAAATCCCGCCACTCGTTCAAAAAATGGTGGAGTTAGTAGAAGAAAATCCTGAAAAGCGTTGGAAAGACCAAGATTTCGCTGAATTGGGCATTCACTCGATGACTGCCAGAAGACAATTTAAAAAAGTCTATGGTATGACGTTTGTTCAATATGCGCGCTCAAGAAGGATGGGGATGGCCTTGAAATCAATCAAAAATGGGGAAAAGCGAATCGATACCCAGCTAGATGTCGGCTACGATTCACCCAGTGGATTCTATGATGCCTTTTCAAAAATCATGGGGAGAAATCCGAAGCAGTCAAAAGAGATCAAAATATTATCGGCAGATTGGATTGATACGATTTTAGGACCGATGATGAGTATTGCGGATGACGACTATTTATATTTATTAGAATTTGTCGATCGGCGTGGCTTGGAAAGAGAAATTGAGCGATTACGGAATCGAATGAACGCTTCGATCGTTCCAGGAAAAACCAAGATCAACGAGCAGATCAAAGAGGAGCTGGATTTGTATTTTGAGAAGAAACTGGATGAATTTAGAACACCGTATCTGTGTTTAGGTTCTGATTTTCAGAAAAGCGTTTGGCAAGCGTTGACGGAAATCAAGCGTGGTGAAACTTCTTCCTATAAAGCATTAGCGCAAGCAATCGGAAATCCGAAGGGGATGCGAGCAGTTGGGAATGCGAATGGCGCGAATCAATTGGCGATCATTATTCCATGCCATCGAGTGATTCAGACAGATGGTAGTCTGGGCGGCTATGGCGGCGGTGTGGAACGGAAGAAGTGGTTGTTGAAGCATGAACGGGAGTATGATTTGTGAGCGGCATAAAAAGAGCGATAACCACTGCTAAGATGTGGGTATCGCTCTTTTTCTATAAACTGTATTCACCAACCGCCAGAAAAACCGCCACCGCCTGATGAACCACCGCCACCAGAACTTCCTCCTCCGCCACTGGATGAACCACCGGAATCGCTACTGTGATAGCTTGAGGTACTGAAATGCTGTAACGTTTGATATCTAGCAAAATGGATTCCTGGTATTGCTCCTAAAAATAAACATTTATCAAGATCCATGATGGCTTTTTGATAATAGTCCGATTCAATTTTTTTAAAATCCTTCTCACCTTTTTTAAAAGCTTTAGGCAATTCGCTTTCAAAGTTACCAGCTTCTTTAAAAAAATCTTCTTTACTGGTATCTTGACCTTTTAGCAGGTGATAGGAAACGAGTAAAACCAGTAATTTTTCTTTTTGTTTTGTGTAAAATGATTTTGCTACATGCTCTTTTACATAGACTTGCACAATATTTCTCGTTTGCATGAACGCAACTCTAGCTTGAATGATTTTTTGTAAAATTTCTAAGTAGTCATTATCTGATTGCTTCAGTTTTGCTTGTAGTTGTTTTGTTGCTTGAGTGATGTTCTGTGGCTCTGTGAGGAAATCGCCTAAACTTTGGGCATACTCTTCATAGTAGCGCTCACTGATTTCCAAGCATAAGGTGCAATACGTTAGCTTGTTAGCTTCGGTCAGGTGATGCATACGATATTTACCCAGTTGTGTTGTATGATCTATGACATCACTTGTAAATAAAATTTTGGATAAATAACGACGCAAAAATGTATACTTGCCAAAATTAGCTAGAATCAATCTCCAGATAGGTGCTTCTCTAAAATAAATCGTAATCGATCTTTCTCTCACAGCTACTTTACCTAGCCAACGTACCTGTAACTCTTGGATAGAATCAAACAGAGGCATCTTTAAAATCCGTTTTTCTAAGAAACTCCTAAAGTAAAAGGAGCCAACAAAAAGACCCAGAGCAACGAACATTGATAGGATAAAATGATCCATGATAAAAGCTAAAACAATCCAAAGATAGTCCCAAAAATTCTTTTTCGGTTCTACATAGTGGTATTGAGAGTCATCATAAGCGTTACTTGCTTGTTCTAGATCCTGAACTTCTTTTTTCGCTGCTTCGTAATTGCCGTAACGTTCATTCACTATCGATATGATGTTGTGGCTGATGATAGTCAAGCCTTGATCATACTTCTCCTCACGAAACAACTGTTCCACACTTGTAGGCACAATGTCACGCTTCATACTATCTGTAATCACGTCTTCTACACCATAGCCAACTTCTAAACGATACTTTCGGTCAGAGACTGCAATAACAAATAGAAAGCCGTTGTTTAGATCTTTATCGCCGATGCCTAACGTTTGGAAAGTTTCATTGGCGTAGGTTTCGATCGTTTCGTTTTTGGGTAATTTTTTGATGGTTTTTAGAACGAATTGCGGGCTGCCAGGTAGTTGTTTGAAATCAGATTCGTTTGCTTGGATGATGGCTTGTTTTGTTTCCTCGCTTAATAGACCAGCTTGATCGTCGACGAAGAAACTTTCGGCTGAGCTAGTTTGAGGGGTGGAGAGAGTGAAGAGGAAGATTGTGGTGAGAAAAAGGATTGTTTTAAAAAAGTTTGGTTTGGTAAAGTGTGTGTGTTTTTTATGTGTGTGATTTGAGTTCATGTTGCTCCTTTTGATTGTGTTGTTGTAGTTTAGGTGTTTGATCAGACAGTTCATTTGAAAATATCTAGTATACGATCGGTGCTATAAAAAGAACTGCCAAAACGGATTCAATTACTTTGAGACTCTCAGTCATTAATTTAGTAAACAGATAAGTTTTTTCGTTCTAAATAGTGATAAGTTATAGCATTTTTTTTAGGATAATGTATTATTCTCATTAATTTTCCCAACCGTCTCTTTTTAATGTTACTTCTAAAGCTTTTTCGGAATAGTGTTTCGGAAATTTAAATTTGGCGAATGATAGAAACAAGGATTTGCCTACTACAAAGGCTATAAAATAAGCGAGAGCAGTTAGTAGTATAAATAATACAAATGAACCTTCCATAAGTCCGCCTATCCCGATTCCAGCGGATGTTCCAATCAAAAGAATCCCTTGACTCTTAGTAATTGCACTATCTACATCGCTATCACCTTTGACTTTTTTCTCCATCTCAATTACTTTTGGGTATTTTTTATGAGTTTTTCCGGTTAGAATCATCCAAAGGTACCATACTATTGAGATAAGTATAAATACAAAAGGTAGGAACAATAGAATATCGAATGCGAGATCTTGGTATTCTTTAGAGATAGAATTTGATAAAAAATTTCTATATTCAACGATAAGTAGAACATAGCTAATTTCTAAAAATCCCCAACTGACTAGAAAATGGATAATTGGATCATATATTTTCGTTTTTATTAGTAATAGTGAGAATAGAATCAACACATTTATAACCAAAAAGAATAACACAATTACTTGGAATAACATTGTGTTAGGAAAGTAAATCCCTTCGTACTCAAAACTATCAATGTAGAGATACATGATTGGAAAGCAAGCCACAGCAATAAGACTTATCATTCTTGAAGCCTTGATTCCGGCAAATTCTAATCTGTATTTTATTGGTGCGATAAAAAAATAATAATCGTCTGCTGTTTTTTTCACTTGTTTCTCCTTATTGTTTAAAAAATAAGTATTATTGTGTTGTTATAACAAGTTCCTCATTTTCGTCGTTGTTTTCTAGGTTATCAAAGTAATAAAAATAAAATTCTTCTTTTCCTAATTTAAATGGAATGATTTCAGTCGGTTTTTGATTATTTACTTTAATTTTTTTGACTTCTTTTTTTACGGATAATGACCACGCAAAGTTAGGATGGTTTTTAAGAGATTTTGTAGCATAAGTATTGCTGTATAGATTTAGAGACAGATCTTGCTCTTCGGTAACACTACTATTTTTATGTAATCTACTATTTATAAAATCGCCGGGTACTGGTCCGTATGATAAGAGATTAGAGTATTCTTTTCTTCCATCTTTGTTTTGTGTTCTGAAGCGCATCTGAGCAAAAATTTCTTCCCCACCTGGTTGAAGAATAATACCATAAAAAACGCAACTATCATTATCTTCCACAAGCTTAAGCGTTTTTACCCATGTAAAGTCTGCGGGTTTTCCCTCTGAAAAAGTATTATTTTTGATAGCTTCTGCGATAGTTGGATAGTAAGCTTTAATGTGGTCTTCTTCGTTGAAATCAGGATCACCTTCAGTAACTCGCTCAATTCGGGTTGTGTTATTTCCTTCGTTGTCACCGAAACTAATGCATCCTTGTAAATTAAGGATACATACTCCTAATAATAAAAAAGTGATTCTTTTTCTCATAGTTCTCTCCTTATGCTATGTTATAGATCAGAGTGGTGCTTACCATAATGAAATAATAGTTGTGAAAGAGCACCTCATGTTTTGAGAGTTCAAGCAAAGTTTTCATATATTAATTTTTCCCTCTTCTCTCATATTCTTTTCCCAATATATTGTTGGAAACTTTTTTTTCATGTATGAAATTACGATAAGTGAAGGTGCAAAAACTGACAAAATAACAGAACTAAGTGTGAATAACAAGATCATTAAGTTTCCTTGGATAATATTTAAAGTATTATTTAAAAAAACAAACATGAGTATCAAGGGAAAGAATAACGGTAAAATTTTACTGAAATTCCGACTGTTTTGTTCATATTTTTTTGCTTTTTTATGATTTCTACTTGTTTTTCCCGTTTTGATCGCATATAGATGGAAACATGAGCTAAGGATAAAACTGATTGGTGGTATAAGTATCAGTCGATTAATAAGTATAATTTTTTCATGCTCAATTATTGATAAATTTAGTGTATTAAATACTTCCATATCATTATGATTCATAAAGAACTCAGTATAACCTACAATGATAAGTAAAAAAGCAATTCCTAAGAAAAGCAGACCAGCCATGAAATAAGCCATAGGTTCATATACTTTTGTTTTAAAAAGTAATAGATTCAAGAGAGAAAAGAGACTGATAAAGCTTAAAAATAGGTACGTTAACAATAATGGACCTGTTTGTGGTAATACTTCTTGTCCATAGCTTATAACATAGACAGGTACCACAATTATTTGACACACAGCTACCCATAAAAAGAACTTCATAGATTTTAAATCTATAGCTGAAGAATTAAGTGTCAATGAAAAATAAAAAAAATCATCACCTGTTAATTTTTTTTTGTTTGCATTCATGTATTTACCATTTCCTCCTCATTAACCAAAAGACCAATTTCCAGGATTCATTACATTACCAATTTTATTTTTAATATTATTCACACCATTTTTGATTTTTTTGATATCGTCTAAACACGATTCTGCATAGAGTTTAATGTGCCAATAAACTCCTTAGACTGTGATACCTCATTACTAGAAGAGGAAATAAATGCTTTTTGTGGCACTGGTTACTTCTCTCTTATAGCTACTATCAATAATACAACTTGCATCATTGTCTACTAAACTACTAAATTGATCCATTGAGTAGGTAAAATTAGACTTTAAGTCTTCTATTATATTATCATAAACTTCAATCAAATTGTCATGTGTATGTGAAATATAATTTTTTGTAGCTTTCGCTCCATCGCCTTTAAATGAACTCATATCTTTAATTATACTCAATCCAGACTTTGTTTCTGAAATGGCTGACGTCTCTTTATCAGCATTTTTAGTGAAATCTTCTTTTAATAATTTTAATCCATGGGGACCGTGGGCTTTTTTATGTAAGTTCAAGTAGACAATATCGTCTTTTCCACGTAAACCAAGCGGCACAGCTAAGGTTTTATTAGCTGTATTCTGTTTAATATTAACAAAATAGAGAATAATATTAGGTGGATAAAAGAAAAAAGTAAAAAACTACTGAAAATAGTAATTTTTTACTTTAAGGATGACTCAATATTTAACTTTTTCTTTTTGTCTCAACTCTGTAATTTGTTTCTCCATTTCCTGCAATGCTTGTGAAAAGTCTTTATGAAATGTACAGAAAATTTGAGAGCATGCATAGTAATTACTTGCAATTTTTTTCTTGTTTACTGGTCTTTGTTTATCACTAAAAAAATTATTTAGTAGATTCAGTGCATTTTGCCAAGAATTGAGTTGTTCTAAAAGGTCATGTAATGAGTAGATATCTTGATGGCTGATACTTTTAATTGGTTGATTTCTGTCATTTTTAATAGTTAACTGCTTTATTGTATTCATTGTGATTCTCCTTCAAATTTTTTTGGAGAATTTCTTAAATGTATGATATACTCAACTTGTCTATGGTGGAGTTTTAATTTAAGAAATTCGTTTCTTATTTTTAGAGCTCTGCTTTTTGTTTTAATAATTCATGAATTCAAAATAAATAAACTTGTTTACTTAGGTTCATGTTAGATCACCTCCTTTAAATAGAGCCTTCTGTATTTTTAGACGTCTAGGATATAAGATAATAATTATTCCTATACAAAAGAATGTTTCTATTAACTTTACACTCTCATTATACATATTTCTATTTACTTTATCAAGCGTTGAAGTAAACATTTAAATACTTTTTTGAAAAATATTGTAAAACCTAGTATAGTAATACATGAAAGAAGGTGTTATTTTGGAGCAATTAGGAATCAATATTAGGAAATTACGTAAAGTCAGAGGTATGACACAGGAAGAACTGGCAGAAAATGCTAAAACAACGAAGCAAAGTATTTTAAAGATCGAAAAAGGAGAAACAATTCCTCTGAGTACGACTCTTTACGCGATTGCATCTTCATTAGGCACGACTGTTGAGACTCTTTTTAGTGAGAATATTGAGCTTAGTCAGACTTCTGAAAATATAGTTTTGGATGTTTTGAGGAAACAAGCCTCATTTAATGAACTACATAGAAATATTTTGGAAGACAGTAAAGACGATGAATTTGATAAAGTAAATTTAGAGAAGGAGAGGAAACTTCTTCTTTCAGAATTAGATATAGACAATCTAAGTAACAAAAAATTATATCAACTTATTCTATTGAAACAGAAATCTGAATTAGAAACTGCTCAAGAGAAATATTTAGAGACAAAATTTGTTTAATACAGAGGTAAAAGAACAGAACTGGCTTGGAATAATGCCAGTTCTGTTCTTTTGTCACTTTTTAGATGTTAGTAGGCTAGGTCTTCTTTTTCTAAAATCCCAGTTGTTAAATTTAACTTGAAATTAAACCTACTTCTACCATATTGATCCTCATGGTTTTTATCTCCTTCACACACCACTGCAATGTAGCTGGGAAATTCTTGAAAATATAATATTTCGTAGCCAAGTGGTTTTTCTACTTCATATAGGAATTCACCATCTAAATCTAATGCAATTACATCTTTTCTTAACTTATTTAACATCACTAAAAGTAAATTTTTAAAAGGAAAATAGCCAACTTGAACTAGTTCGTCAAACTTAAGAAATTTGGAAATCCCTTGGTGTAACCATTTGATTTCTCCAGTTTCAAGATTGTATATCATTCTACAAGTTCCATCTAACTCAAAGTAATGTACAGAGGTTTTTATAAAATTTTTACCTACTTCGGCATAAATTAATTTAGATTCTTCATTATAAGAGGCAAAGAATACGTTATTTAGTTTAATTTCAATTTTTTCTTCGTTAAAAGTCCAAGAGATGAGTTCACTACTGTATATTAAATTTTCCATTATAAATTTCTCCTTTATTATCTAAAAGGAATATTTATTTTATAAGTTTAGTTTATTTTAGAATATCTATTTTTTGAATCTGAATTAATACCACCTATTTGAGCACAATTGCAATACGGATAGAGTTCAACAAATAATATTAATCCATATACAAAGAATTATTTGTAGTCTAATACAATTAATTTTTCTGTATCTGTAAATGGATCACTAATAATCTTTCTTTCTAAAAGCTCTTTTTCATATAAGTCAACTAGATACAACACGTATACTTCATTAGCATATAGTGATAACAGCCATTCTGAGTCACTTGTACCAGGCTCCGTTTTAAAAATTAGTTTTCTGTCATTATTGATATATCCTTGGTACCAGAATCCGTGCTCTTCAAAAAAATAAATAGAATTACTATTTATTTTATTTACATAGGAAAAGTAAGATTGTGGGATTTTTAGTCTAGCCATATCTTCTTTAACTGTCTCAATAGTCCAATTATCTATATCATAATTTCTGTTTGGTATAACTATTTCAAATAAGAAATAGTTATTAAGTTCTTTAAAGAATAAATAATTTTCGGCAATTTCTTTATTCTCAAACTGTTTTAGAACTTCTATTTCAGCTGTATTTCTTTTTTCTAATTTATAAAGAAAATAACTCCATTTTCCGTGTTCAATAGAAATTCCATAATGATTTTCTAACGGTATAGATTTATCTTTTCGATCATCAACATACAGTTTATTATCTTCTTCAACAACTAAAATATCTTTCTCAGCTAGTAGCTTTATAATATTTCCATGTGATAACATTCAGTTACCTCCTTATTTAATTGGTACAATATAACCGTATTTTAAAAGATTGTCTACATTTGCTTCTACCATATTTCCTTTTAAATCTGGGATTTTAAAATTAGTATAGCTAAACTTTCTGCAAATGAAAAGTACCCATGGATACTCTGAAATTTGTTCCTGAAAAAGAATAAATGTTAAAAATTTTTAATAAGCCATGAAGCTATCTCATTTCAAGAAAATGCTTCATGGCTTAATTTTATAAAGATTAGTATCTGATAGAAAAAATTTTGAGTCAGGAATATCAATATATCTCAGTTAGAAATCTGAATAGGGAAATTCTTCTAAATCAATTGCTTCGATATTTTCACAATAAAAACTAATATATTTATATCCATCTTTTTCTCCATACCCGCTATCATCGTGTACGTGGAATCGCATATCCTCAGAGTAGTCATTGCTTACATCTTTCATATCCTCTACAATTAAATTATTAATAGGAGAATAGTTAATTTCTTTCAAAGATAAGTTTCTTACGTTTACAAATTTTAATTTTTCTAGAAAAATTTGATTATTTGTCGTGTTAGCAATTTTAGTATCTATATTTAATACTGTAAGTTTTTCGTTAAAAATATTCTCTTCCACACAAAAATCTATTCGCATGATTTGTTTATTATACCACCCTAAGTTAGTATCTCTTTTCTCTTGTATTTTTTCATATCGTAGGTGAAATCATCGCCAATCTGTTTTTTGAACTCAATGTATTCCATTTTTAACTGTTTTCCTAAGGGAGTTACAGGTTCTAGTAAATCAAGCCTTAACAGATGTTATCGATAGGATTTGTGTAACCCTTGATTGTCAGGCAAGGGACATCGTGGAATTTGTTTTAGAAAAGAAATAAGCTTTTAAAAATAAAAGCAGAACTGATTTGAAATAATGTCAGTTCTGCTTTTGTATCATTTTTCTTCATTTGGCATGTTTCTTAATTTTTTTGAATAGGTCAAGCAACAAAAAATCAGACTACGTTTCTTTATAAATCTGTATTTAAAATATTCCATGTTATGTCTTTTGCTTTATCAATAGGTTCGTTTAATAACATTCTTTTATCGTAATCATTGTCCCAAATATAAAATTCTCCTAATCCTCCTCTAGGTGGATATAAAGAATCATTGATTTTACGTATTTCTTCTAGATCATCAATATTTTTACATTTATCTAGTTTGTCTAAAATTAATCTAATAGTTGATATTTGTGGAGTATTCGAATAATCTCCATAGAGAATTAAGCTTTCTAGGAGTATATGATACTGCGTTTTTAAAATACTGATTTTTTCCATTTTTATTAACCTCTTTTATTTTAATATAGATTCACTAATAACCTCTACACCTTTAATTTTCCATGGTTCAGATACAAAAATTTGAGTTTGCTCTAAACCACCAGCATAAAGACCATCCTGTAATCCTACCGGACCTTCATAGATTACTGTACCTTTTGGAATTTTAACTTTATACATTGCATTAACAACAGACTGTCCTTCTAAAGCTCCAGTTTTTGGATTAATCCACTGCGGTTTAACAGCTGTATCAATACGCACTTTTGCAACTGACTCCGGTGATTTCGATGTAAACCATTGTCTTAACCCATTTTTTTCATTTCCTGGAGAGGAAACTTCTTCTTTCGAAATTAGATATAGACAATCTAAGTAACAAAAAATTGTATGAACTTATTTTATTGAAACAGAAAACAAAGTTAGAAATTGCTAGAGAGAAGCATTTAGAAACTAAATTTGTTTCAGATAGAGTTTAAAAAGAACAGAACTGACTTGAGATAGTGTCAGTTCTGTTCTTTTGTCATTTTTTAGATGTTGCACTCTTAATTTGTACTATGCTTACATCTAACTTTTTATCTATAATTTGAATATTTGTTATTTTTAAGTCTGTAATCTTTAACTACTTTATTATAAAAAATGTGTTTAATATGATTGGTTTTAATTTTCAAAAGTTATTTATATCTTGTTTTTTATATAGAAAGGAGATACATCATGTGTAGCTTGTTTACTAAAATCATCTTCCAAGGGCATGATATCTAGAACCATATCTTTGGCTAAATATTTTTTTACAACACTATTTATATCATTTATAAACACATTTATTCCAACATCTGATTCAATTATTAATAACAAATTGGGCAATTCATTTTCACGAACAATTTGAAGAATATAGGCCTTTTTTATATATTGATGACGTTTGAATACTTTAATTAATTTTTTTATTAAGTCTGTAGGGGTTTCTTTTGGAATACCAGTATATACTTTCTCACCTTTTTTTAATTGATCACTTTCAACGATTCCCATCTGTTCTCGGTTCAAAACGATATTATACGAATTTGGATTAATCACTACTCCATTCCATACAGGGTTACTGAGTAGTAACTTTTGATAGTCTTCCCAATTTACTAGCCAGCCATCAACATGTTCAAAGTTTGGAAAACTTTTTAAGTCTACCCATTCTGTAAATAAGGGGATATATTTTTCTCCATTTGTTTGTTGTAGATCTAGGATGCTTATTTTGATATTTTCATCATTGTTGTCTTTAACAATAGGTATCAATAAAGTACTTTTCTTTAAATATTTAAAAAAATTAGTTTCTGATTTGTCAGTATTTGTAGCTTTTAACTGTTCAATAATACTATTTAACTTTTCATTTTTTAAAGGTTCATTTATATTCATAATTCATTCTCATCTTTCGCATAATATTTTCCATCAGAAAACTTTCTAACAAAACCTGGTGCAGGAAAATCTGGATAATTTACTTCCCACAGAGTACCACAACAATTACAAACATACCATTTATCAGCAAACCATTCTATAACTTCATTTTGTCCTACTCCAACATAATATGGATGAGTAACTTTTTTTGATGTGAATATTTTATTTTTAGTTTGTGTTAAGAAAAAAGACTTTATTTCATTAAAACAATCAAGTGATGTTATCTTTGTTCCAGTTCTTTCACTGCAATCACATTTTATTTTCCGAACCAACTTGCATCCACCTCCGGAATGTATATTTGATTTCCCCCACCGGGTAATGTACCTACTCTGTTACCAAGGCTATCCTTTATTATTTGAGGTCCTGCAGTTCCTTCGTAGATAACTGTTCCCTTTGGTACTGTCACTTCAGTAACAGTAGTTGCCGTGTTCCCCCATTGTGGATTCAAAGCAGAATCCAATTGTGACTGTAATCCACCATTTTGAGGAGTTCTAGATATGTATCTGCCTACTTCACCTGCAGAACCTCCTGAAGTCCTATACATAGTGGTATCTGTTGTTAATACTGTTTCTGTATACGTCCCACCCGTAAAAGTATCGGCTACACCGTCATCCAATGGACCTGCTTTTCCTGGATAATATTTAGTTCCAACTTCTTTAGGCTTCTTAGAAGGAATTTTAACTTTCCCCTTAAAGAAACTATTATAAGCGGTAAGTCCAGCAAAAGCTAGGTTCATTGCACCAAATAATCCAGATAATACCTTTTCTTCACCTGACAACTTTCTTCCAGTTAAAAGACTGTTACCAGTTGCAGCGCCCCAAAATCCTTCTAATGCACCTACACCCGACATACCTAGTGAAATAATCGGTCCAATAACAGGGATACTTGTTACAGCTACAGTCAATGCAAAAGCGGCAGTTCCTTTAGCTAATGCTTCTAAAAAGGAATCATAATCGTAACTAGCAAGATTCATCGCCATCATTTGGTATTCTTCATAGGTGAAATCATCACCAATCTGTTTTTTGAACTCAATATATTCTCTCTTTAACTGTTTTCCTAACGGAGTTGCAGGTTCTAGTAAATCTTTTAGTGTCACAATACCCGATTGACCAGTAGAGAAATTACCTGATTTTGCTAAAGACCCAGTAGCTGCTGTACTATACCCTTTGATATCAACGTTACTCATTGCACCTAAAAAGTCATCTAATTTCATATTGAAAGGGAGATCGATATCGTTTTGAATAGATATAGGAGCATTTTTTGAATATTTGTGAAGTGTTTCAGTTAAAGTAGGAAAAGAAGCTAATTGATATTTTCCTACAGAATCCGTATCAAAAACAGAATTGATTTCTCCATCACTATCATATCTACTGATAGTGTCTTCTGCATCTGTGATGATATCAAAACTATCTTTGATTAAAGTCGCGATAGAATCAGCTGCTCCACCACCAGCGTTTAATCCAGCAATAGCACTAACGTCCTGTTGCCAATCTGCTTGAATACAATTTACTTTACTCATTAATAAATCGTCCCTCCTTTCACTTTAGCACTGTTCTGAGCATTTTCAGCAACTTTACTTGCGATATAATTATCTGTGTCTTTAAATTCGTTGGCTGTAAACTCTACTAGTGAAGCCATTCTTTCATAATGCTGAACTAAATCACTAATTTTTACAAATGCCATAGGATATATCGCAAATTTGTCTAATGCCATTCCTGATTCATAGAATCCAGTTTGTTGAAGTTCTGTGGCTGCTGTTACAGCTTCATTTAATATAGAACTTGTAGAACGGAGTAACGATACTAAGTCAGACATCTCGTCTGCACTAACCTGTGTTTTAGTCAAACCAACCTCCTCCTTTCTCATATTCGATACCTAATGTATCAACCACTCGTTTATTCAATAATTCTTGACTTGTATGATAAATTTTCTTAGTTGTTACATCTATTTCAATCAATTTTTCTTCTTTTATGAAAAACAACCATTCTTTTACGGTACTGATTTTAGCATCATGAACTTTTATTTCACCGATTGAAAGGAGCTGTGAATCCACTGCTTCCAAAAGTGTTTCTTTTTCTTTGTTGTTGATTATTTCGTTATGAACAACTGGATTTTTTCCTGATTCACCTCTTAAAAGTTCATTTGTCAGATAGACTTCTTCTAAAAATTGTTGTCTCGTAAATTGGGTGAAGAGATAGCCATCTTCTCCTTTAATAATTCCTATCCCTTTAGTATCATAAAATGTCATAAAGCAATTATTAACGAAAATGTACTTTTGATTTTTGCTGTATAATTCTAAAAAACGGATGACATCAGCGCCATGTTTCGTCAAATTATTTTGTGCATCAATAATTTCTTTCTTTTTAAGTGATTGTTCTGCTTTTTTACTGGATTCAGTAGGGGATAAAGAGCAGTCTTGAATTTCAGGACATCCAACTAAGAGTCTTTTGTCTATGGATTGGAGTAAAATGAATAGTTCTTCGGGTGTAAAGCTTTCTTTTATTGTCATAATTATCAAAGTCCTTTAACTGCTTGAACTTCTCCGGAAGCCTCAAATTTTTTGATATTTTTTTTCAAGTCTTTTAATACTTTTTCGTGTTTTTTAAGTCCTTTTTCAATATCTTTGTGATATTTAACAACAATATCCAAATAGGCGGCACAAGAATCTTTTGCTTCACCTGACCAAACAGCGCCACCGTGTAATTTGTTATTTACAAGTTGCGCTTTCTGCAAAGCATCACCTACTTTTTCTTGAATCAATGTTGCTTTTGTAATTGCATCTGCTAATTTTGTATCATCTATTTTTACGTCGCTCACGTTCTTCATCCTCTTTTCGTTTCTTTTCTGCTCTGACAGCGTCGTTGTGTTCTTTTTCCCTCTGTTTTTCAGCTTCGTATTTTTCTGCATACTCTTGTGCGACTTCGCTTGCTCTTTGTTGAGCCTGAGTTAGACTTTCTTGGTTTTGTTTGACCTTATTGATATAAGATTGTAAGTTTGCAGCGATCGACTTTGCTGAAGTCACGTAATGTTTAGACGGTAAATCACTTGCTGACATTTCAGGCGCTTGGGATTTGTAGGTTGTTAGTATAGTAGAAGTACTTTTAGATTTTTTTTGATGATCAGATAAAAGTGATTTTAATTCTGATGCTAATTTTTTATAATTATCTCGTTGTTCTTTATAGAATCCAGTTTGAAATGCCATAGTAAAACTCCTTATTTTTATTTTAAGCAGGAACCAAAATAAGTAATTTTGGTTCCTATTTTCTTATTTATATCATCGACAACATTTCATTTTGTAGTAAACATTATTGGTATAGAAATAAGCTTCATCTACTTCAAGCAAAGGTTCATTCGCTTGATATGGTTTTTCAAAGATTGTTTGATCGGCTTTTCTTAATCCTAAAATTGCTTGTTTGGTATTTGTTTTGATATATTTTGGAATTGCTTCGTAACCACTTAAGAAATTCAAGTAAGAGTACATCACTAAGTGAATACCAACTTTTGGTGCACGTTCGTAAATAGCAATAAATTCATCGTCTTTAATCCCTGACTCTTTCACGAAATTCGCCATATTATCAATTAAGACGACCCATGCATCCGTATTGCCACTTTCTTGTCTACGCTCGATTTCAGCAAGTAACATTTCTGAGAATTGTCCAACTTGTTCACCAGAAACATATGTTGAAATGCGTTCTTGATATTGATTTAATGCACCTTCTGTATCAATGGCTAATAATTTTACATTATCCATTTGACTAACAGTAGAGATCATTTGTTTTTGCAATAATGTTAGAACTTCTTCACGATCACTGAAAGCTACAAGATGTTTCATTTTAGCTAGGTCAATTGGGACAGCTTCAACTTCTTCATAATCAACGCCTAGAGGGATTAGCTGATTATTCATAGCATATTGAACTGATTTTTTCCGCTTGAAGCTTTCAAAATCAAGGATATCAGGAACCATCGGAATCGGTTCAGGTCTTTCACCAGTCCAATGTTCATCCATCTGCGCTACTTCTTCTTGAATCGCTTCAATGATTTGTAACGTATCTTCGCCATCAGCTGGTAATGCTGCTTGGAATAATTCAGGTTCTTCTAACTTAATCAAGCCACGACCAGGCAAGTCATCAATCGTCAATGTTGTACGTCCAACTATGGCTCTAGGTTCTGAATCGTCAATCATTTTCAACACAATTTGCGTCTTGATATTACTTGAAAGTGTTGCTCTGATAGAGTTTTGTCTACCTGCAGATAGAAGTAGATGAAGTCCAACACCAGCACCTTCACGCGCCACTTGTGTAATGACTTTTTCAAGGATATCGTTGAATTTTGTATCCTTCATTCCTTCAAAACCATCTAACAAGATAAGGATAATCGGTTCTTCTTTCCCACTAGCTCGTTCATACATATCCAAACTTGCCACAGAAAACTCACTCAATAACTTCTTACGTCGTTTCAATTCATCATTAATCCGTCTCGCAAACTTCTCAATTTTCTCTTCTTCATCAATACTCATCGTATCTGCGACATGCGGTAATTTCTTCAACGGCAGAAGTCCATTTGTCCCAAAGTCCAATAGATACACATTTAGTCTTTCTGGACTATGCACACGTGCTAAATCCATCACAACCGTCTGCATAAACGTACTTTTCCCATACCCAGGACTACTAAACACGGTCATATGACCTTCTTGCGTCATATTCAAACGCAAGGTATTCTGCGCCTGCATACTCGGCACATCCACCACACCCAAAACAGGCTCAAGCGGCTGTTTCTCTGTCAACCATTCTTCTCTAAAGTCCACAGGATGAAGGGTAGAAGAAGCAATCCGTTCTTCCAACGGCGGTAACCAAGGACGAGGAAGTGGGGTAATGTTTTCCCGTTCCGCCACTTCATGAATCCCATCAATAATGGCATCGAGTTCTGTCGGAATCTGCTTCACATCATCCGCATTTTCCAAGCCACTTAAATCTTCACTCAAAATCTCATACTGACCAAGGTCGTTAACCAAGTAAATCGTATGATCTTCAATCTGTTGGTCATCTTTCTCAGGCTGATAATCCGCACCACTCCAAGCACTTTGGAACAATTCATAAATCTCATTATTCCCAACTTGCAAGTAGGCACGCCCAGCTTGGGTGATTTCCGCCGCATCTGGTGTTTTCAACATTTCCATTGAATCGGCTTTATCCGCCACTTTCAATGCTAATTTAAATTTCGAGTTACTCCAGATTTGGTCATTGACCACACCACTTGGTTTTTGTGTCGCAAGAATCAAGTGAATCCCTAACGAACGCCCAATACGAGCAGTAGAAACAAGTTCTTTCATAAACTCAGGCTGTTCTGATTTTAACTCCGCAAACTCATCACTGATCAGGAAGAGGTGAGGCATCGGCTCGTCAACATCGCCACTTTTATATAATTTTTGATACTGATTGATATGATTCACGTTATTCTCCGAGAAAAGGCGCTGACGGCGTTTTAGCTCGGCGTTTATAGAGATTAAGGCGCGCATACTTTGAGCGCCATCTAGGTTGGTAATACTCCCTAATAAGTGAGGGAGGTTACGGAACAAGTTTGCCATTCCCCCACCTTTGTAGTCAATCAGTAGGAAAGCTACGTCGTAAGGATGGAAATTCACGGCTAAACTCAAGATATAACTCTGTACGATTTCGGATTTACCAGAACCTGTTGTCCCAGCGACTAACCCATGAGGTCCGTGGGCTTTTTCATGTAAGTTCAAGTAGACAATATCGTCTTTTCCACGTAAACCAAGCGGTACAGCTAAGGTTTTATGTGGCGAATGTTCCGCCCAACGTTGGGTCACATTAAACTCATCAAATTTCTCGATACCGTACATTTCTAAGAACGTCACGGCTTCTGGAATACTTGATTTCAAGTTTTGTAGGTGATTCAATGGCGCAAGCAGTCTTGGCAATTGTTCTTTATTAAATGCTGCAGGGAAGTGATCCAATTGGAACGATTTGTTCATCAATTTGCCTTCTTCTAATAAAAGAACCCCTGTGTTACGGTCACGGATATCGATAACAGTTTTGATATTATCCGATAAACTACTCATGACATCTTCCACGAAAATCACGCTACAACCAAGCTCACTCGGATCTTCATTGAAGAATTCCATAATGACATGATCCAAAATCAACTTTTCATCGGTGATCATTACCACATAATGAGGGGAGAAGATCGTACTATCCCGACTATTGCGGTTTTCTTCCATCGAATTTTTACGGTTTTTCAAAATTTGATTCAAGCTATTTAACACTTGATCTCGGCTCCGTTGGTTATAGACAAACCCACGCACGTTCACATCCTGCATCGTTGCATGAGGCAACCAACGCATCCATTCCCACAGGTCTTTTTCCGCTTCTGGGAAAATCGAGATAAATTGTAAATCATGGTAACTATGGAACACTGATAACTGATTAACCAGTAAATGAAGCTGTTCTAGCACTAAGTTTCTAGGTCCAATATACCCAACAGGTCCATTGACTAAATTCGCCACGATTGGCATATCCTCAAGCTCTAAGCTCTTCGTATAAAGCTCATAACCACTTTTTTCTAAATCATCCGTTTCTTTGCCACGTTCTTTGTTAGAATAGGTAATTTCACTTGATGATTGCAGTGTTCCCAATCCTAAACGATAGAACAGGAAGTCAAAGTGCAACGGCGTTTTTTCATAAATTCTTGGGCTGTATGTTTTCGTCATATCCAATAATTCTGAAACGTTTGGATAGTGGTAGAGTTGTCCTTGTTTTTGTTCTTGATTCAGTTGATGTAACTCTACCGATTTATCCACTAAGTATTTCTTATAGCTGACAGTGCGGTCGATCAAGCTTTGTTTGTGTTCTTTTTTCGTTTTAAAGTAATTCGTGATCGAGAAAATAATTGTGATCAAGGTCGTTGCAGCACTGGCTAAGACGAATAAGCCATTCGGTCTGAAAAAGGCCATTGCTACAGTTACCATCAACATCACGATCGGTGGTAAGATCGTTTTGATCAGTTGGTCTTGTTGTTTACTGTTTGGTTCACTTGGTGCATTGATCATCATTTTTTCTTCTGGTTCACGGTAAATGATTCGTGGTGAACGGTGGAAATCTGGGTAATCTTCATAGACATCATAACGAGACGTATAAATTTCACATAAGTCAGATTTGACGATCGTGCCTTCTGTAGCATGGATTTCATGCGTAAAGACTTTCAAGGTGTGGTGTAGGAAAGACAGTTCGTCTCCTTTACCAAGTAAATAGTCGGTGCCAGTAAAGAGCTGATTATTGATCATCAATTCACCAGAAAGCACCGTTAACAACCATTGCTCGTCTTGTTTTTTCAAAATAGCGGAAAGTGGCTCGGCTATTTTGTCATTTGACAATTCAAGTGTTGCGCCTTTGTCCGTACTTAAGATGATTTCTTTTTTGTCTAATAAATCGAATACATGTAATTTCGTCACAGGTGCTAAAATAACTGTTGCTTCTTGGTCATCTGATAATGAAAAGGTAAGGGGCGAGCCAAGGGATAAAACATGCTCTTGGCCTTGGTGTGTCACTACCCACTCGTCTTGCTTTTCGATGGTTAGTTCATCTGCTTCTGTTAATAATGGTAAGTGAAGAGCGGCTTGATTGTCTGAACCGATCTGTTGTGTTTTCTCTTCATCAAGGATCAATTGATAGCGATAGCCTTGAAGGTAGATGATGGCTTGTGTCTTGGTCATCTAATTTCCCTCCTGAACAGTCGATCCTTGTGTTTGTTCAGCTTCTTCAGCAGCGTTCACACTTTCGTCACGTTTTTCTTTGTATTTTTTGTAGTCGGCTTCTAATTTGCCAATGGTTTCTTCTTTTTCGGTACCAGTCATTTTCGTGTCTTTTCTCACTTGTTCGATTTTTTGGGTGATCCCATATAAAATCAAATCAGAATCTTCTAAGTTTTTCGCTACATCTAGCGCTTCGTCCAGATTTCCACGGCCATTTTCGATCCAGTAGTCTAGATAGTTTTCATCAGAACGTAAGGTTACGTTGTTTAAGATGACTTTTTTCTGTTGCTCTTGTAAGGCTTCACCTTGAATAAAGCTAAAGGCTAATTCATATTTTTGTGTAAATGGAATGCTCGTTGTTTTAACTGGTTCTAAGGTTGTGATCACAGCTTCATAGTCATTTTTCAAGAAAGCTGTATCTGTGTCTTGCATGCGATCCAAAAATGGTAAACGGAAAAATAGTAAGTAAACTAGAGGGATCACTAAGATAGCAGAAAGTACAGTCATCCAAATTGATAATTGTTTCATCACTTGGAATTTCGTTTTGCTGACTTTTTTGGTTGTTTTTGCAGCGTGCTCGACTGTTTGGTCGTACATTTGCACCAAGTATTGTCTGATGTCTTCAAAGCTTTCTTTTTTCAAGATTGTTTGGACAAATTCTGAGCCTTTTTTGATTTCTAATTGGCCTTCGTATAATTTGGTAAAATCGTCTTTCTTTTCAAATAAGGCGATGATCAAGCTTTTGTATTGTCTTAATAGTAGGTCATTGTTTGTCACTTTAGGCGGCATTTTTCCAGTAAGTCCGCGATAAGCGATTTTTGGCTGTAAGTTGTAATCAAACAATAAATTTTCGGGATGGATAAAGAAGGTAAGAGGTAAATCTAATAATTGCTCAACGGCAGCCATATTGGCCATCGCCCGTAATTTATCTTCTTTTGAGCCAGCTTTTAATTCACCAAACGTGATCCGTTCTTTCGGTAATTCATAAGTGAAGGTCACCGCATCTTCTTCCCAGTGGATGCTTGTATCCATCAATAGAGGATGTGCGACTTTCAATAAAGCTAAATCCTTTTCCTCGCTAACTTGGACTTCTGATTTTCTTAAGGCAAGCTGCCAGTTTTCTACCGTTTTCTTAAACTCATACGTATGTTTTTCAATTATGACTGCTACAGTGGTTTCTTTTATATTTTCCATCATTTACTCCCCCAACACTTCGATTATATCGCCATCAGCAATTGGAAAATCTTTTAGTTTTTGTTCTTCATCTAAAAGAATTCCTTTATTCAACACTTTGATTTGGTATTTTTTAACGTCTTTTTCTTTGCCGAAAATTTGGTTTAATTCCCGAATAAACCGAAAAACAGTAATGTTGTTTGGGATTCGTAAATCGACCATTTTTTCTTTGTTTTTTTGATATAGTAAGGTGACATTGATATGTTCTGTATTATCTGCCATGATTTTGTCCTCGTTTTCTGTTGTGATACAAAAATAAGGTAACAACTGTCACTAGTGCTAAACCTAAAATTAATGGGAATAACGCAGGAGGAGAAGAAACTGTGGAGCTAGTTTCTTCTCTTTTTACTGCTGCGTGATTATTTTCATTTGCTGCAAATAGCTGAGTAGCATCTAATTCTTTTACTTTTGCAGCTTTGGTTAGGAATAGGTTAGACATGTCTTCTTGTTTTTGTTTTTCTGCCAACGCTTTAGCATTGGCTGTTTTTTGGATCATTTCATCTTCGAATAAACGGTCTTCAGCGACAAAGCTTTTAGTTTTCCCATCATCGACTTGTTCTTTATTCAAACGATCTGTTTTTAATTCTAGGTTGTTATCAAGTAAGGTTTCATCAGCTTTGGCTGTGTCTGAAAAGGAAAAGAGACATATTCCTAGTAAAAGTAAGAACATCAGCTTTTTCATTTCGGAGTCACTTCCTTTGCTTTGCGTTTTGGTTTCCAAATGAAAATATTACATGCAATCAAGGCTGCGATGGCCAACAGATATAAAATGATCTGAACAATATTCAATGCATTTTTTGCCAGAATATCTGCTAAGTTATTTTCACCGATCGACAATGGATTGACCGAGCGAATCAGGTCGACCATTGGATTATTGCCTTTGGTTTTACCGATCGCATTGGTGACAAAGACGTAGCTGATAAATAGGAAGAGACTTAAGGCAAAACCAGCGATATGGAATTGCTTCAATGCATAGTGATTTAATAATGAGAAGATCAGCATAAACAGTACGATCATCATGACCCAAACGATTTGAGACTCTTTCACGATGCCTAATTCACTGATGCTTAGAATTCCTAAAATCAAACCAATGCCGATTGCGCTAAGACTGAGAAGTAGTGTTTCTAGCATGTTGTCTTTCAGCCATACTTTTTCTCGTTTGAACTTGTTTTTGACTTTTCTTGCGACAGGTTGCGTTGCAAACAGGTAAGCGATAAATAAGCTCAAGGTATACATGATCAAAATCCAAGTAAATGGTTCATTGATTTCAGTCGTTTTGATTGTTGCTTCTGATTTTCCGTTAACCGGGTTTGCGATAAATTGTAGTAAGGTGTTATTTGGTACGCCATCTTTATGCGCATTGTTCAACACTTTGATGAACGCTGAGACGAAATCATTGTTGTTTGCGAGTTCTGTATTTAGGTTATCCATGATGACATCCGCATTTGCAGATAGGTCCTCACCATTTTTTTGAGCAGTTTGTACGTCTTTATCAAATGAATCAAACACATTACGTACATCAGAAGCTTCTTTTACATTCGTTTCGGAAGCGTCTTTTACCATTTTAGTTTGTTCATTTAAAGCCTCTAAAGAAGCTTTAAGACTCTCTATTCGTGAATCAGTCTCTTTATTAGTAGAGTCAACGAGTTTTTCTCCGGCTGTCATTTCCTGAGACGTTTTACGCCAGTCCTCCATTTTCACTAATTGACCTGCGACGGTTTCATTTAATGTGAGACTGTTTTCTTGAATTTTTCCTAATCTAGTACTAGCATCTTCTGCTTGTCTTTCCATATCAGTTGCTTTTCGTTGTAAGTCTATCAGTTCTTCTGATTGTTTCCTGTAATGACCGCGATCAAAGGTTTCATTGATTAATCCTTGCAGCACATCTGTTAGCGGCATTGACAGTAAATCATGAAATTCTTCAAAAGGATAATCTTGAAATTCTTTTAATTCGGCATCAACTGATTTGTATAATTCTAAAACTTTACCGACTTCTTCAGAGTATTTTCGTTTTGCTCCTTGATAGTCTTGATTGAGGAAACCAGATACATCGACTTTATAAGGGAATGTTACGCTAACTGCTGTGCCTGTAGTAGGTGTCTCTGGTTCTATAGGAACTAGAGGGACGTCAGTATCGTCGGCTTCTCTCTTTTCAGGTGTACTCGATTCGGTCGTTTCTTGTTTTTCTTCATCGACTGTTTCTTCTTTAACGATTTTTGTAGTTGTAGTTGCTGGAAGCATCCGGTTGATGTCCATCACTTTACTAATCTGTAGATCAAACTGCGGACTTCCATTGGTTGTCTCGTCATAATCTTCTTTGATGTTGTAAGATATTGTGATATCTTTTTGATATTTTGTTAGATTAAAAGTGTACGTACCTGTTTGAAGAGGTGAATCAAATCTACCGCCATCTTTTACTCCATAGATTGACGTTACTTCAACATACTCTGGAATGGTAACTGCTAATTGACCTTCTTCCATTTCAGTAAAGGATATTGTGAACTCTCCTCTTCTTGGAAGTCTATCCCATTCGTTTTCCAGACGATCATAGGCATATTTTAAGTCTCTATAGTAACCGTTGGTAGGCTCATCTACGAAATTCAATGTTTTGATTTCTTGCCCTTCAGGGTATTGATTTCTTTGGTTGATTTCATTAATTGTTTCGTTAATAGCATCTACTTTTTCAGAAATCCCCGTCTGCATTGCGATGATTTGATCCAAAGGTTGTTGATCACCATAAGGGACTCTAGGGTAAGTATAGATTGGATCTAAATTTAGAGAAATCCCTGTATAAGGTAATGAACCTAGTCGTTTTTGCATTATTTTTAAATGATTTTTGTTGAATGTTTCAATATTTTTAACACTTGCTAAATGCTCATTTCCTTTTTTCTTTAAAGCATCACTTAAACTAATTTCAGGATAGTCATCTTCTTCAAGGTTTCGATAGCCAAAATAGGAATAAAAATATTCTTTATACGTTTTAAAATAATTTAAATTGATTTGTTTTAAATTCTCCAGCTGAGCATCAACTTCTTCTTGTGAAGCGGCTAACTGTTCTTGTAATTCTTTGGTTTTTTGAACATATTCTCCATCTGCTCCAACAGCACCGAAGTCGTTTTGCATAGCATCATTGACACTTTTGATCGTTCGATATAGTTCGTCTGTTTCTGAACTTAAGATACTGTCATCCATGGCCACTAAAATAGCCAAAAATTCTTCATAGGTAATTTTGCCATCCGCTCGTTGTTTTAATAATTCTTCGAGTGTTGTTGCCTGATCACCATGGCTAGATACTAGCGATTCAGTACTTTTCGTATAATTAGTCAATGTATCAGTTAAAAGATTGTTTGTTTCTAATGCATTTTTTGACTGTGATGTAATAGAAGGCAAATACTCCTTAAAGCTGATTGTTGGCTGGTAAAGAATATCTTGAA